>NZ_JBDQQP010000009.1:268859-398568 GCF_039888735.1 Streptomyces sp. CAU 1734 | reverse complement strand
CCGGGTGTGGGGCGGGGCCCCGGGGAAGGTCCCCGCGCCCACGGGGCGAGGGTGCAGAGGGTTCGGTCCTCGTTGGAGGGGGCCGCGCCCGGACTTGTGGTTGTGGGGTCCGGGCGCGGGGGTGGGGTGTCAGTCTTTGATGTCGCAGATGGGGGCGCCGGAGGAGAGGGAGGTGCCGATTTCGGCGGTGAGTGCTTTGACTGTTCCGGTGCGGTGTGCGTTGAGGGGTTGTTCCATTTTCATGGCTTCGAGGACGACGATGAGGTCGCCTTCCTGGACGTGTTGGCCTTCTTCGACGGCGACTTTGACGATGGTGCCCTGCATGGGTGAGGTGAGGGTGTCGCCGGAGGCGGCCGAGGCGGTTTTTTTGGCGGCGCGGCGTTTGGGGCGGGCTCCGGCGGCGAGGCCGGTGCGGGCGAGGGTCATGCCGAGGGAGGTGGGGAGGGAGACTTCGAGGCGTTTGCCGCCGACTTCGACGACGACGGTTTCGCGGCCGGGTTCGTCCTCGGTGTCGGTTTCGGCCGGTGCGGTGAAGGCCTTGATGTCGTTGGTGAACTCGGTTTCGATCCAGCGGGTGTGGACGCGGAAGGGGTCGCTGGTGAAGGCGGGGTCGGTGACGACGGCGCGGTGGAAGGGGATGGCGGTGGCCATGCCTTCGACGGTGAATTCGTCCAGGGCGCGGGCGGCGCGCTGGAGTGCCTGTTCGCGGGTGGCGCCGGTGACGATGAGTTTGGCGAGGAGGGAGTCCCAGGCGGGGCCGATGACGGAGCCGGATTCGACGCCGGCGTCGAGGCGGATGCCGGGGCCGGTGGGGGGGTTGAAGGTGGTGACGGTGCCGGGGGCGGGGAGGAAGCCGCGTCCGGGGTCCTCGCCGTTGATGCGGAATTCGAAGGAGTGGCCGCGCAGGGGCGGGTCGTCGTAGCCGAGGGGTTCGCCGTCGGCGATGCGGAACATTTCGCGGACCAGGTCGATGCCGCTGACTTCTTCGGTGACGGGGTGTTCGACCTGGAGGCGGGTGTTGACCTCGAGGAAGGAGATGGTGCCGTCGGTGCCGACGAGGAATTCGACGGTGCCGGCGCCGATGTAGCCGGCTTCCTTGAGGATGGCTTTGGAGGCCGCGTACAGCTCGGCGTTCTGTGCGTCGGTGAGGAAGGGGGCGGGGGCTTCCTCGACGAGTTTCTGGTGGCGGCGCTGGAGGGAGCAGTCGCGGGTGGAGACGACGACGACGTTGCCGTGGCTGTCGGCGAGGCACTGGGTCTCGACGTGGCGGGGCCGGTCGAGGTAGCGCTCGACGAAGCATTCGCCGCGGCCGAAGGCGGCGACGGCCTCGCGGACGGCGGAGTCGTAGAGTTCGGGGACCTCTTCGAGGGTGCGGGCGACCTTGAGGCCGCGGCCGCCGCCGCCGAAGGCGGCCTTGATCGCGATGGGCAGGCCGTGTTCCTCCGCGAAGGCGACGACCTCGCCGGCGCCGGAGACCGGGTCCGGGGTGCCGGCGACGAGGGGGGCGCCGGCGCGCTGGGCGATGTGGCGGGCGGCGACCTTGTCGCCGAGGTCGCGGATCGCGGACGGCGGCGGGCCGATCCAGGTCAGGCCCGCGTCGAGGACGGCCTGGGCGAACTCGGCGTTCTCGGAGAGGAATCCGTACCCGGGGTGGACGGCGTCCGCGCCGGAGTCGGCGGCGGCCTGGAGTACCTTGGCCATGTCCAGATAACTGGCGGCCGGTGTGTCACCGCCCAGGGCGAACGCCTCATCCGCCGCGCGGACGTGCAGCGCGTCACGGTCGGGGTCGGCGTAGACGGCTACGCTCGCGATCCCGGCGTCCCGGCAGGCACGGGCAACGCGGACAGCGATTTCGCCACGGTTGGCGATGAGCACCTTGCGCACGATGGCTCCCTCCTTGGAACAAGCTGAGTTTAGGGACTGCCGACACGGCCTTACGACCCGTCCCCATTGGTGAGCTTGCCCACACAGAGCGTGATTCGAGTCTCGCGCAAGTCGCGAAATCCCTTGTCGCACCACGGTACGACGGGTTTCTTCTCCGCACATTAGCCCTGTTGCCCGGTGCAGGTCTCTGTCCGGGAGCCCAGCGGGCGAACGTGTTTCTTTGTTGGGTCCCTACGAAGGGTCCAATGATTCTTTGCGGTCCGGCCGGTCGGGGCGGGCGTACGGCGGGGGCCGGCCCGGCCCCCGCCGTCAGGCCCAGAGGTCGGTGACCGAGTAGCCGAGTTCGGCGAGGAGTTCACGGAGCAGCGGAAGCGAAATGCCGATCACATTGCCGTGGTCGCCGTCGATTCCCCTGATGAAGGGCGCCGACAGACCGCTGAGGGTGAAGGCGCCCGCCACCCGGAGAGGCTCGCCGGTGGCCACGTACGCGGCGATCTCGGCATCCGTGGGCTCCCCGAAGCGCACCGTCGTGGACGCGGTCGCGGAGGCGATCCGGCCGGTGGCGGTGTCGGTCACGCAGTGGCCCGTGCGCAGTACCCCGGAGCGGCCCCGCATCGCCTTCCAGCGCGCCGTGGCCTCCTCGCTGTCCGCGGGCTTGCCCAGCGCCTCGCCGTCCAGGTCCAGTACCGAGTCACAGCCGATGACCAGGGCTCCGGCGACTTCGGGGAGGGCGGCGACGACCGCGGCCTTCGCCTCCGCGAGGACCAGGGCGAGCTCGGCGGGGGACGGGGCGCTGATGGCGTCCTCGTCGACACCGCTGACGATCACCTCGGGGGCGAAACCCGCCTCCCGCAGCAGACGGAGCCGGGCGGGCGAGGCGGAGGCGAGGACGAGGCGGGGGGTTCGGGCGGTCATGCCGCCATGTTAGGGGGAGCTCAGCGCAGCCCCACCACGAACATCCCGATCACCATGGCCAGCGCCAGCAGCAGACCCGCGCGGCGCATCATGGCCTGCGTCTCGCGGAGTTCCTTCGTCGGTTCGTTGTCGGGGTCTGACCACAGCATGCCTCGATAGTGCTCCGGCGCCGGAGCGGACGCCTGAGTACGAGTACTCAAACGGGGGGTGGGCCGCGCCACACTCCGGGGTACGGCCGCCCGTACCCCGGAGGGCGTACTCCCTAAGCCGGCCAGTAGGTGCGGGCCCATGCCCGGGGGCCGGGCGGTGGAGTGTCCGCGCGGGCGATACGGGCCGGGTCCGACCACTGCTGCCGCGGCGCCGCCCCCTCCGGCGCCCATGCCGTCGCCGCGGCGCGCGCCCGGACCACCGCCAGTGCGGCGGCCAGCTCCTCCGGGGTCGGATTACCCCTCACGACCTTGATCATTTTCCCTGTCCTCTCAGAGGGGGATGTTGCCGTGCTTCCTCGGCGGCAGGCTCTCCCGCTTCGTCCGCAGCTGGCGGAGTCCGCGCACGACCTGCGCCCTGGTGTCCGCGGGGGCGATCACCGCGTCGATGTACCCCCGCTCGGCCGCCGTGTACGGGTTGAGCAGCGCGTCCTCGTACTCCTGGATCAGCCGGGCCCGGGTGGCCTCCGCCTCCTCGGGGTCCTCGATCGCGGTGAGCGCGCGGCGGTGCAGGATGTTCACCGCGCCCTGCGCGCCCATCACCGCGATCTGCGCGGTCGGCCAGGCGAGATTGAGATCGGCGCCCAGGTGCTTGGACCCCATCACGTCGTACGCGCCGCCGAACGCCTTCCGGGTGATCACCGTGATCAGCGGGACGGTCGCCTCCGCGTAGGCGTAGATCAGCTTGGCGCCCCGGCGGATGATGCCGCCGTACTCCTGGTCCACCCCGGGCAGGAAGCCGGGCACGTCCACGAAGGTGAGCACCGGGATGTTGAAGGCGTCGCAGGTGCGCACGAAGCGGGCGGCCTTCTCCGAGGCGTTGATGTCCAGACAGCCCGCGAACTGCATCGGCTGATTGGCGACCACCCCGACCGGGAAGCCCTCCACCCGCCCGAAGCCGGTGACGATGTTCGGCGCGAAGAGGGTCTGTGTCTCCAGGAACTCGCCCTCGTCCAGCACGTGCTCGATGACCGTGTGCATGTCGTACGGCTGATTCGCGCTGTCCGGGATGAGCGCGTCCAGCTCCCGGTCGGCGGGGGTCCGCTCCAGTTCCGCCTCCTCCGGGAAGGCGGGCGGCTCGGAGAGGTTGTTCGACGGCAGATAGGACAGCAGCGACTTCACGTACTCGACGGCGTCCTTCTCGTCGGCCGCCAGATGGTGGGCCACCCCCGAGGTGGTGTTGTGGGTGCGGGCGCCGCCCAGTGCCTCGAAGCCGACGTCCTCGCCGGTGACCGTCTTGATGACATCCGGTCCGGTGATGAACATGTGCGAGGTCCGGTCCACCATCACGGTGAAATCGGTGATGGCGGGGGAGTACACCGCGCCGCCCGCGCACGGGCCGACGACCAGCGAGATCTGTGGGATGACGCCCGAGGCGTGGGTGTTGCGGCGGAAGATCTCGCCGTACATGCCGAGCGCGCTCACGCCCTCCTGGATCCGCGCCCCGCCGGAGTCGTTGATGCCGATGACCGGACAGCCGGTCTTGAGGGCGAAGTCCATCACCTTGATGATCTTCTGGCCGTAGACCTCGCCGAGCGCGCCGCCGAAGACCGTGAAGTCCTGGGAGAAGACGGCGACCGGGCGGCCGTCGACGGTGCCGTAGCCGGTGACGACGCCGTCCCCGTACGGCCGGGTGTTCTCCAGGCCGAAGCTGCTGGAGCGGTGCCGGGCGAATTCGTCCAGCTCGACGAAGGACCCTTCGTCCAGGAGCAGATCGACCCGCTCGCGGGCGGTCAGTTTGCCCTTCGCGTGCTGCTTCTCCACCGCCCGTGCCGAGCCGGCGTGGCCGGCCTCGTCGGTACGGCGCTGAAGATCCGCGATCTTCCCCGCGGTGGTGTGTATGTCGATCTGTTCCGGCTCGGACATCGGGATGGGGCTCCCCTGACTGGCCGGCCGCTCTGGGGCGGCCGGCGGACGGATCTGGGGAGGAGGGGGGTGGCTGGGGTGAGCGGAGGCGGCGGGTCCGGTCCCGCGGACGACGCGGGGCAGCGGTTCGGATGCGCGGGCGGCCGGGCTGAGCCGGCTGCGGGACGGAGCTGCGGGCGGGCTGGGCTGGTGGCGGGCACGAGTCACGGACGGGCCTGCCTTGGCCCGGGGCCGAGCTACTGCCCCGTAGCGTATCGGCGCGGATACGGTTCGGCAGTGCGGTGTTCACCACACCTACGCTGGCTTGCATGACGCCTCTCAATGCGCCCGGTAACCGCTGGTCCGACCTGGACCGGCCACCGCTCAACGCGCCCGCGCTGCGCCGCGCCCTGCTGCGGCCGGACGCGCTGTGGACTTCCTTCGATGTTGTACCCGCCACCGGATCCACGAATTCCGATCTCGCCGCGCGGGCCGCGGACTCGGCCGAGGGCGCGGTGCTGGTCGCCGAGGAGCAGAGCGCCGGACGAGGCCGGCTCGACCGGGTCTGGACAGCGCCGCCGAGGTCGGGTCTGTTCTTCTCGGTGCTGCTCAGGCCCGGTCCCGGGGTCCCGCAGGAGCGCTGGGGCTGGCTGCCGCTGCTCGCCGGGGTGGCCGCCGCAGCCGGGCTGAGCCGGGCGGCCGGAGTGGACATGTCCCTCAAATGGCCCAATGACCTGCTGGTGAGGGCGGGCGGCGGGGAGCGCAAGGCGGGCGGCATCCTCGCCGAGCGGGCGGGCGCCGACGCCGTGGTGATCGGCATCGGCATCAATGTCACGCTCCGTGAGGACGAGCTGCCGGTTCCCGGGGCCGGATCGCTGCTGCTGGCGAACGCGGTCTCCACCGACCGCGACCCGCTGCTGCGGGCGGTGCTGCGCTCGCTGGCCGATTGGTACGAGGAGTGGCGCGCCGTCGGCGGCGACCCGGTGGCCTCCCGTCTCCAGGAGGCGTACGCGGCGGGGTGCGCCACCCTCGGCCGTACGGTGCGGGCGGAGCTGCCCGGCGGACGCTCGGTCACCGGTGAGGCGGTGGCGCTGGACGGCGACGGACGGCTGGTGCTGGCCCCGGCGGACGGCGGGCCGCGGGAGGCCGTCGGCGCGGGGGACATCGTGCATCTGCGGCCCGCGGGGTGAGCGCGGGCGGTCGCGGCGGGGGGTCCGGAGCGGGCCCGTACCCGGCCGGGGCGGCCCCGGCGGTCCCGTACGGCCGCCGGCCGCGAACCCGGAGGAGCCCGGCACCGCGACGAGGACGTGAGCCAGGGCACACCTGCCGTATCGTTGAGGCGATCGAGCGATAGATCGAGATCGGCAGGGAAGTGGGCAGGGAACGGGCAGGAGGCGGCTGGTGACCGGCGACGACACCACTTCCGGCGCGGGTGCGCCAGGAGGCTCCGTCATGCCCTCGGATCCGCCCGCCGCACCCCTCGCCGCCGCCGGTAACGGCGGATCCGGGGCCTCCGGTGCCGCGCGGCCCGCGGATTCCGGTCCGGCCGGCGTCTCGCGGTTCTCCATCTCCTCGCCGTCGGCCGGTTCGCCGGCGGTGTCGGGGTCGTCCGGGTCGTCTGGGGCGTCTGGGTCGTCAGGATCCGTGCACCCGCACCCGCACCACGCCGTCGACCACACCGCGGAGCCCACGGACGATCCCCTCGCGATCCGGCTGGAGCAGCTGATCCTCGGCGCCGACCGCCGCTACACACCCTTCCAGGCGGCCCGCACCGCCGGTGTCTCCATGGAGCTGGCCTCCCGCTTCTGGCGGGCGATGGGCTTCGCCGACATCGGCCAGGCGAAGGCGCTCACCGAGGCCGATGTGCTCGCCCTGCGCCGGCTCGCGGGTCTGGTGGAGGCCGGGCTCCTCAGCGAGCCGATGGCGATCCAGGTGGCCCGCTCCACCGGGCAGACCACCGCCCGGCTGGCGGAGTGGCAGATCGATTCCTTCCTGGAGGGCCTGACCGAGCCGCCCGAGCCCGGAATGACCCGTACCGAGGTCACCTATCCCCTGATCGAGCTGCTCCTCCCGGAGCTGGAGGAGTTCCTGGTCTACGTCTGGCGCCGGCAGCTCGCCGCCGCTACCGGCCGGGTGGTCCAGGCGGCGGACGACGAGGAGATGGTCGACCGGCGGCTCGCGGTGGGCTTCGCCGATCTGGTCGGCTTCACCCGGCTGACCCGCCGGCTGGAGGAGGAGGAACTGGGCGAGCTGGTCGAGTCGTTCGAGACCACCGCCGCCGACCTGGTCGCCGCGCACGGCGGCCGGCTGATCAAGACGCTCGGCGACGAGGTGCTGTACGCCGCCGACGACGCGGGCACCGCGTCCGAGATCGCCCTGCGGCTGATCGACGCGATGAACAACGACGACATGATGCCCGCACTCCGGGTCGGCATCGCCTTCGGCACCGTCACCACCCGGATGGGCGATGTCTTCGGCACCACCGTCAATCTGGCCAGCCGGCTCACCTCCATAGCGCCGAAGGACGCGGTGCTGGTGGACGGTGCCTTCGCCGAGGAGCTGATACGGACGGGGGACGCGCCCCAGTCCGAGACCCGGGCGGCGGAGGAAGCCGCCGCGGCGGAGAAGGAGGGCGAGGCCCCGGCGCCGTACCGGTTCGCGCTCCAGCCCATGTGGCAGCGGCCGGTGCGCGGGCTCGGGGTCGTGGAGCCCTGGCTGCTCGCGCGGCGCCCGCAGCGCTGACACCCGCTCCCCCCCCCGGCGCCCGGCCGGGTCCTATGATCCGGTGAACCGTCGTTAACCGGGAGGGTGTCCTGATGTCCGACTCCGCGTCGCAGCGCTTCGGTGAACATGTACTCGTCCACCATCACGGCCATGTCGCCGAGCTGGTGCTGGACCGCCCCGGTGCGATGAACGCCATCTCCACCGGGATGGCCCGCGCCCTCTCCGCGGCCTGTGCCGCGCTCGCCGCCGATCCGGCCGTCAGGGTCACGGTGCTCACCTCCTCCCACGAACGCGCCTTCTGTGTCGGCGCCGACCTCAAGGAGCGCAACTCCTTCACGGACGCCGATCTGCTCCGGCAGCGGCCCACCACCCGGGCCGCCTACACCGGGGTCCTGGAGCTGCCCATGCCCGCCATCGCCGCGGTGCACGGCTTCGCCCTCGGCGGCGGATTCGAGCTGGCCCTGGCCTGCGATCTGATCGTCGCCGACGCCACCGCCGTGGTGGGGCTGCCGGAGGTCTCGGTCGGGGTCATTCCCGGCGGCGGCGGCACCCAGCTCCTGCCGCGCCGGGTGGGCGCCGCCCGCGCCGCCGAGCTGATCTTCACCGCGCGCCGGGTGGGTGCCGCGGAGGCCCGGGAGCTCGGCCTGGTGGATCTGGCGGCCGAGGACGCCCGGACCGAGGCCCTGGCCCTGGCGGCGCGGATCGCCGAGAACTCCCCGGTCGGCCTGCGCGCCGCCAAGCGGGCGCTGCGGCTCGGGCAGGGGCTGGATCAGCGGGCGGGCCTGGAGGTGGAGGACGCGGCCTGGCGCTCGGTGGCCTTCTCCGGCGACCGGGCGGAGGGCGTCGCCGCGTTCAACGAGAAGCGCAAGCCGGAGTGGCCGGGCGAGTGACCCTTCCGGGCCGGGGCGCGGCCGTCCGTCCCCGCCCGGCCGCCCGGTTCGCGGACAGCCGCCCGGGCGGCTGTCCGCCGACCCGGTGGCACACGTTTCCGTCAACTGATCAAAACCTCATAAACCTCCCTAAGCTGGGATGATGGCTGAGGATCGGCAGTTGCGAGCCGTGGTGGCGCTGGCACAGGCGATGGCCGTCGCGCACACTCCCCGTGAGTTCTGGCGGGCCGCCGCGGAAGGGGCCCGCTCGGCGCTGGCCGGCTCCTTCGCCGCGCTCTCCGTCTGGGAGCGGGAGCTGGGGCGGCTCAAGGTGCTGGTGAACGCGGGTGAACGCGCCCCGGGGGAGGAGGAGTTCCCGGAGTCCGAGACCTATCCGGTCAATCGTTTCCCCGAGATCACCGAATTTCTCCACGAGCAGTGGGCGGGGGGCGGCGAGCCGGACGCCTGGGTGGAGTCGGTGGACGGCCCCGTCGCCTGGGAGGGCGGCCGGGCGCACACCCTCCACCGCGGCTACCGGCACCCCTCCGCACCACCCGACGGCCGGGTCGCCGCGCTCCGGCGGCGCGGGCGGGGATGCTGTGTGGTGGCCCCGATCGTGCTGCACGGGCGGGCCTGGGGCGAGCTCTATGTGGCCCGGCCGCTCGGCGCGGCCGTCTTCGGGCGCGACGACGCCGACTTCGCCACCGTCCTCGCCTCGGTCATCGCCTCCGGGATCGCGCAGGCCGAACGGCTGGAGGAGGTCCGCCGGCTCGCCTTCACCGACCCCCTCACCGGCCTCGCCAACCGCCGCGCCGTCGACATGCGGCTCGACGAGGCCGTGGAGCGCCACCGGGCCGACGGCACCGTCGTCAGCCTGGTCGTCTGCGATCTCAACGGGCTCAAGCGGGTCAATGACACCCATGGCCACGCCGTCGGCGACCGGCTGCTGGAACGCTTCGGCTCGGTGCTCTCCCTCTGCGGCGCGATGCTCCCCGGCGCCCTCGCCGCCCGGCTCGGCGGGGACGAGTTCTGTCTGGTCTGTGTCGGGCCCGCCGCCGACGATGTCGTCAGGGTCGCCGGTGAACTCTGCGCGAGGGCCGCCCGGATGACGCTCGGGGAGGGCGTGGCCTGCGGGGTCGCCTCCACCGGCGATCCGATCGGGCAGGTGCGCACCGCCCGCCGGCTCTTCCGGCTGGCGGACGCCGCCCAGTACCGCGCCAAGGCGGACCGCTCCCCGAAGCCGGTGGTCGCGGGCCGCGACGGCACCGTACTCCGGCTCGCGGACACCCCGCCCCGGCTGCCGCATGCGGAGCGCCGGGCCTTCCGGGGTGTGCGGCCCGGGCGCGAATCTCCCCCGGAGGACGGGATCTGAGCTGCCGCGGAGCGCGGAGGATCACCGGCCGACCCCTAGTGACATGCTGCAATTCAGTCCGTACGCTGCTGAATATGGATATGCATACAGTCGTGGTGGGGACGTCCGGTACCACCGCCGATGACGTCATCGCCGTGGCCCGCGCGGGTGCCCGGGTCGAGATCTCCGCCGACGCCCGCGCCGCCCTCGCCGCGGCCCGGGCCGTCGTGGACACGCTGGCCGCCAAGCCCGAGCCCGTCTACGGCGTCTCCACCGGCTTCGGCGCCCTCGCGACCCGGCACATCGACCACGGCCTGCGTGTGCAGCTCCAGCGCAACATCGTCCGCTCGCATGCCGCCGGCATGGGACCGCACGTCGAGCGCGAGGTGGTCCGCGCGCTGATGTTCCTGCGGCTGAAGACGGTCTGCTCCGGTCATACCGGGGTGCGCCCCGAGGTGGCGCTGACCATGGCCGCGGTACTGAACGCCGGTATCACCCCCGTCGTTCACGAGTACGGTTCCCTCGGCTGCTCCGGCGACCTCGCGCCGCTCTCCCACTGCGCCCTGACCCTCATGGGCGAGGGGGACGCCGAGGGCCCCGACGGACGGGTGCGCCCCGCCGCCGAACTCCTCGCCGAGGCCGGTATCGAGCCCGTCGAACTGCGCGAGAAGGAGGGCCTGGCGCTGCTCAACGGCACCGACGGCATGCTCGGCATGCTGGTGATGGCGCTCGCCGACCTCCAGCGGCTCTATGTCTCGGCCGACATCACCGCCGCGCTCTCGCTCGAAGCCCTGCTCGGGACCGGGAAGGTGCTCGCCCCCGAACTGCACGCCATCCGCCCGCACCCCGGCCAGAGCGTCTCCGCGGCCAATATGAGCGCCGTGCTCAAGGGCTCCGGACTCACCGGCCACTTCCAGCAGGACGAGGCCCCCCGGGTCCAGGACGCCTACTCGGTGCGGTGCGCGCCGCAGGTCGCGGGGGCCGGACGGGACACCCTCGCCCATGCCCGGCTGGTCGCCGAGCGGGAGCTCGCCGCCGCCGTGGACAACCCCGTGGTCCTCCCCGACGGCGCCGGGGGCGGCCGGGTGGAGTCCAACGGCAACTTCCACGGCGCGCCCGTCGCGTATGTCCTCGACTTCCTCGCCATCGTCGCCGCCGACCTCGGCTCCATCGCCGAGCGCCGCACCGACCGGCTGCTCGACAAGAACCGCAGCCACGGGCTGCCGCCCTTCCTCGCCGACGACCCGGGTGTCGACTCGGGGCTGATGATCGCTCAGTACACCCAGGCCGCGCTGGTCGCCGAGATGAAGCGGCTCGCGGTCCCGGCGTCCGCGGACTCCATCCCCTCGTCCGCGATGCAGGAGGACCATGTCTCGATGGGCTGGTCGGCCGCGCGCAAACTCCGCATCTCCGTCGCCGCGCTGGGCCGGATCATCGCCGTCGAGCTGTACGCGGCCACCCGGGCGATCGAGCTCCGGCACGGGCTGACCCCCGCCCCCGCCTCGCGCGCCGCCATCGGGGCCCTGCGCGCGGCCGGCGCCGGCGGGCCGGGGCCGGATCGCTTCCTCGCCCCCGACCTGGAGGCGGCGGACGTCTTCGTCCGGGAGGGCGGCCTGATCGCCGCCGTGGAACAGATCACCGGCCCGCTGGGCTGACGCGACGGGGGTACGCGGCCGGCCGATCGGGCCGGCCCCGTACCCCCCGGGTCACGATCCGGCCGGGCCCCGGCGGCGCACCGCGTAGGTCACGAAACCGATGCCGACACCCAGGAAAGCGGTGCCGCCGACCAGATAGGGAGCGGTGTTCGGGCTGCCGGTCTCGGCGAGCACGGGCTGCGCCGATACCGAATCGGTACTGGCCTGTTGGCTCTCGGACATGGCACGCTCGGCAGTGGCATTCGCCGAGGGGACGAACCACAGCGCGCACAGCAGTGTCCCTGCGGCGGTGGCGGTCAGCAGCGGTCGGCGTGCGACAGACACGGACACGATCTCCCTTGAGGCGTCCTGAAGTTGGCCGAATGCGCTGATGCTAGTGAAAGGAACACGTCATGGGAAAGCCGGGCGGGTCCCCACCCCGCTCGCGGCTGCGCAGAGCCCGCCAGCGAAGATGGTGAGTCACGGGGATGCCGGCCGCATAGAGGGTGGGCGAGTGGCGTTCCCCACATCGGCCGGGCGGCAGGAACCGCGCAGCCCGGCATGGGTGTTCAACAGTGTGTTCGGTCCAGGGGAAATCGGCGACGATGGAGAAGCGTGTGATGACGGACAGCAAGCGGCGCAAGGGCCTCATGGCCGCGTCCGCGGTGCTCAGCGGTGTGCTGGTGCTGTCGGGGTGTAGCAGCGACGACGGCGGGAAGAAGGACGGCGGCTCCTCCTCGTCGGACGGGAAGCAGGCGCAGGCCGAGGCCGACAAGGCGGCCGCCAAGGAGGCGTCGCAGGCCCGAATAGCCGTCCAGCCCAAGACCGGCACCACCAACGCCAGCATCAACAACGCCGGCAAGGTCACCGTGGCCGAGGGCACGCTCACCGAGGTCAAGCTCACCACCGCCGAGGGCACACCGGTCAAGGGCACGCTCTCCGCCGACGGCAAGAGCTGGAAGCCGGACGCCCAGCTGGAGCGGGCCACCGGCTACAAGCTCGCGGCCACCGCCAAGGACGCCAAGGGCCTGCTGGCGTACGAGAACGTCACCTTCACCACCGTCGCCCAGGGTGACAGCTTCATCGGCACCTTCACCCCCGAGGCCAACTCCACCGTCGGTGTCGGCATGCCCGTGTCGATCAACTTCGACAAGGACATCGCCGACCGCAAGGCCGTGCAGTCCGGCATCACCGTCTCCTCCAGCAGCGGCCAGGAAGTCGTGGGCCACTGGTTCAACTCGCGCCGGCTGGACTTCCGCCCCGAGCAGTACTGGCAGGAGAATTCCACCGTCACGCTCAAGCTGGCGCTGGACGGCGTCGAGGGGCGCGACGGAGTCTTCGGCGTGCAGCAGAAGACCGTCACCTTCAAGGTCGGCCGCAATCAGGTCTCCACCGTCGACGCCGCGTCGAAGACGATGAAGATCCAGCAGGACGGCAAGACGGTCAAGACCATCCCGATCACGGCGGGCGCCCCGAGCACCCCGACCTACAACGGACAGATGGTGATCTCCGAGAAGTACAAGGAGACCCGGATGAACGGCGCCACGGTCGGCTTCGTCGGCAAGGACGGCAAGGGCGAGTACGACATCAAGGACGTCCCGCACGCGATGCGGCTCTCCACCTCCGGCACCTTCATCCACGGCAGCTACTGGGGAGCCGACGCCTTCGGCAACCGGAACACCAGCCACGGCTGTGTCGGCCTCCGGGACGTCAAGGGCGCCAACAACCCCGGTGCCGACGGTGCCTGGTTCTACAACAACTCCCTGATCGGCGATGTGGTCATCGTCAAGAACTCCAAGGACAAGACCATCGCCCCGGACAACGGCCTCAACGGCTGGAACATGGACTGGGCGAAGTGGAAGACCGGCTCCGCCGTCTGACCCCGCTTCCCGCCCGATCCCGCCTCCAGCCGGCCAGGCGGCGCGGCCGCCGATGACGCGCGCCCATGGCCTGCGCGGATGACGTGCCCTGGACCAACCGTCTCCGCCGATCGTCCGTCACACCGCCGAGGGCGGCGCCGTTTCCGCGGCGCCGCCCTCGGCGGTCGTTCAGGCGGTGGCCGCACCCCCGGCCCCGGTCCGGTCCGGCGCCCCGGAGCGCGGCCCGGACCCCGGCTCCGGCGGCTCGGCCGGCCCCCACCCCGCCAGCAGCCGCAGCGACTCCGCCGACCGGCTGCCCGGCTCCGCGTGATAGGTGACCAGGGTCAGCTCGGGATCCTCCGGCGGTCGCAGCGCCTCGTAGAACAGGGTCATCTCGCCCACCAGCGGATGACGGATCAGCTTGCTGCCGTGTCCCTTCTCCTGCACCGTGTGCGCCGCCCAGAGCCCGCGGAATTCCGCACTGCGCACCGACAACTCCCCGACCAGCGCGGACAGCTTCGCGTCGTCCGGGCAGTACCCCGCGTACATCCGCAGCAGGCTGACCACATCGACCGCCTTCCGCTCCCGGTCGACATAGATCTCGGCCGCCCGGGGATCGAGGAAGACCATCCGCGCCATGTTCCGCTCGTGCGGCTCCATCGCGGCGAAATCCCCGAGGAGCACCCGGGCCATCCGGTTCCAGCCCAGGATGTCCAGCCGCCGCCCCAGGACGTACGAGGGCACCGACTCCATCGAGTCCATCAGCTGCTGGAGCGCGGGCCGCAGCCGCTGGGACCGGACCGTCCGGCCGTACTTCTTCGGCTTCGGCCGGGCGAGGTGGCTCAGATGGGAGTGCTCCGCCTCGCTCAGCCGCAGCGCCCGCGCGATCGAGTCGAGGACCTCGGCCGACACATTCCCGCTGTTCCCCTGTTCCAGCCGGGTGTAGTACGCGACCGAGACCCCGGCGAGCTGCGCCAGCTCCTCCCGCCGCAGCCCGGGAACCCTGCGGCGGCGGCCCAGCTCGGGCAGCCCGACATCGGCCGGCCGCAGCCGGCCGCGGCGCGAGCGGAGGAATTCGCTGAGTTCGGCACGCTGGTCCATGCGCCCAGTATCGGCGGTGCCCGGACCGGCCGGCCTGACCCTGCCAGTGGTACGAACCCCGGGCGTACGCTTGGGAAAGGGCTGGCTCCGAGTGATCCATGTTGCGAGAGTGATGCCCATGACCACGCAGACCGTCACCAGTGTTCCCGCCTACGCCGCCCCCGCCGCCAGGGCACCGCTGGAGCGCACCACCATTTCCCGCCGCCCGGTGGGCGAGCACGATGTGCTCATCGAGATCAAGTACGCGGGCATCTGCCACTCCGACATCCACCAGGCCCGCGACGGCTGGGGCGAGGGCACCTTCCCCATGGTCCCCGGCCATGAGATAGCGGGCATCGTGGCCGAGGTGGGACCGGGCGTCACCGGATTCGCCGCCGGCGACCGCGTCGGCGTCGGCTGCATGGTCGACTCCTGCCGCACCTGCGACAACTGCCGCGCCGGGCTGGAGCAGTACTGCTCCGACGGCCCGGTCTACACCTACAACTCCACCGACCGCGGCGGTGAGACCACCCTGGGCGGATACTCCACCCACATCGTGGTCGACGCGGCCTACACCGTACGCATCCCGGACGCCCTCCCGTTGGACGCCGCCGCCCCGCTGCTCTGCGCCGGGATCACCCTCTACTCGCCGCTCGTCCACTGGAAGGCGGGCCCCGGGAAGAAGATCGCCGTCGTCGGCCTCGGCGGTCTCGGCCACATGGGCGTGAAGATCGCCCATGCGCTGGGGGCCGAGGTGACCGTACTCAGCCAGTCGCTGCGCAAGCGGGACGACGGGATCCGGCTCGGCGCCGATCACTACTACGCGACCAGCGACGACGACACCTTCAAGCAGCTCGCCGGAAGCTTCGACCTCATCATCTCCACGGTCTCCGCGCCGCTGCCGCTGGACCGCTATCTCGCCCTGCTGAGGACCGACGGCGCGCTGGTGAACGTGGGCGCGCCCGAGGAGCCCGTGTCCCTCAACGTCTTCTCACTGCTGGCCGGCCGCAAGACCCTGGCGGGGTCGGGCATCGGCGGAATCCGGGAGACGCAGGAGATGCTGGACTTCTGCGCGGAGCACGGACTGGCCGCCGACATCGAGCTGATCCCGGCCGACCGGATCAATGAGGCGTACGAGCGGGTCCTGGCGAGCGATGTGCGGTACCGGTTCGTGATCGACACCGCGACCATCTGACCGCCGCCCGGGGTCACCCGTCCCGGCCGGGACGGGTGACCGGGGTGTGCGTACGGGCTCAGCAGCCCCGGTCCGCCCACGGCAGCCGCCAGGGCGAGCCGATCCGGTACTCGCCGGCCCGCTTCACCGTCAGCCGGGTCCACTCCCCGGCCGGCTCCAGACACGCACCCTCCGCCCGCAGCCAGGGGGAGTACGCCACCCGCACCGTCACCGAACCGGCCGCCGGTATGCGCACCGCCAGCTCCGCCGAGTCGCCGCCGGTCACCTCGCCCGGGGACGACACCAGCGGCACCGCGTCGCGGACCCGGTAGACGGTCCAGTGCGCGTCCCGCCACACCCGCTCCAGCCACTCGGGCTCACCGCGCACGATCGCCGCCTCGCCCTTTGCCGGCCCGTCCTCCTTGCCGTGCGGCAGCACCACCAGGCCGACCGCCCAGCGGTCCAGCCACTGCCGGTAGGAGGACTCGGTCAGCGAGCCGTCGTAGAAGAGGCGGCCCCGCTCCACATCGAGCTGGCGGTTCCACCCCTTGGCCATGGAGATGTGCGGGGAGAGCACGGCGGCCTCCCGGTGATTGCGCGCCGGGACCACCTCCACCCGGGTGCGGTCCGCGCCCAGCCGTGCCAGTTCCCGCAGCACACCGCCGGTGTTCCGGGCCCACGCCGGCACGGTGGTGGAGACCTCCAGATCGTCATCGGTCTTGTCGACCAGCCACCAGGTGTTCACCACGACCACCGCGGCCAGCAGCAGCCGGGCCGCCTTCTGCCGAGACGACCGGGAGGCGCGCGCCAGCAGCGCGGCCAGCAGCACCGGCGGTCCCGCCAGGCCCACCAGCCGTTCGACATTCGTCCCTATCGGCGAGGCGATGACATAGGTCAGGACGACCCCGACGGCGTACACCGCCGCCCCGTACCGCACCACCCGCCACTTCGGCGGCGCGGCGAGCACCAGCGCCGCGCAGGTCAGCAACGGCATCCAGAGCTTCCCTGAGGGCATCGGCATCTCCCCGCCGAAGGGGAAGAGCACGGTGGTCGCCGCGACCACGGCCGCCGGGGGCAGCAGCAGCGGCACCGCCCGGCGCCACCGCCGGTCCAGCAGCTGTGCCGCGCCCGCCACCACCAGGAAGAGACCCGCGACCGGGCTCGCCAGGGTGGCCAGTGCCGCACCGCCGGCGCAGATCAGCGGCCGGCGCAGATACACCAGCGCGACCAGGCCGAGCGCGACACCGAGGGCGAAGGTGGTCCGCCCGGAGGCGATGTTGCACCAGATGGCGAACGCGCCCAGCAGCGCGGGCCAGAGCGGCCGCACCCCGCCGGACGTCCGCAGGGCGCGCGTCAGAAGGCAGGAGAGCGCCCAGGTCGCGCCGAGCCCGGCGGCCACCGAGACCGCCCGCACCCCGAACACCGCCATCAGCGGAGGGGCCAGCACGCTGTAGTTGGCGGTGTGTGTTCCGCCGTACCAGGAGAGGTTGTACGCGGACGACGGATGCCGCTCCACGAAGCCGGTCCACGCCACCTGCGCCGCGAGATCGCCGCCGCCGGTGCCCAGCCACCCCGCCCACAGCACATAGAGCGGAACCATCGCGCCGGTGGCGATGAGCGGGTCGCGCCACCACGGCCGGACGGGTGACGCCGCCCCCGTCCGCCCGGTGTCCGCCCCGCCCCGGGCCCGCTCTGTCCGCTGTCCACTGATCCCCACGCCCGAACCCTACGTGCGGGCCGCCGGGCACTCCCCGCGGGCCCTGTCGGCGGTGCGGGAGCGGTGGTGCGGTGAGCGGCGGTGCGGGCCGGCGGTGCGGGAGCGACGGTGCGGGGCCGACGGTACGGGAGCGGTGGTGCGGGGCCGGCGGTACGGGACCGGGAGGCCCCGGACCGCCGGAAACCCGCCCGTCGGGGAAGCGCAGCGCCTCAGCCGGGCTGCCCGGCCAGCGCCCGGCCCGCCCGCAGCTCCAGCCGCTCACCCGCGAAACCGGACCGGAAGCGGCGGTCGTGCGACACCGCCACGATCGCCCCCCGGTACGCGGCCAGCGCCTCCTCCAGCTCCTCCACCAGACTCAGCGCCACATGGTTGGTCGGCTCGTCGAGTACGAGCAGATCCACCGGCGTACGCAGCAGCCGGGCCAGCTCCAGCCGCCGCCGCTGACCGATCGACAGCGCCGCCGCCGGAGCCTCCAGATCGTCGGCGCGGAAGAGCCCGAGGGCGAGGAGTTCGTCCGTGTACTCCTCGGGCGCTCCGGGACGGCCCGCCGCGTAGGCCTCCAGCAGGGTGCCGGGCGGCGGCGCGGCGGGGAGTTCCTGCGGCAGATAGCCGATCCGGACCCGGGCCCGGTGGTGCACGGTGCCCCGGTCGGGGCGGAGCTCACCCGCGAGCACCCGCAGCAGGGTCGTCTTGCCGGCGCCGTTCGGGCCGGTCACCAGGAGCCGCCGGCCGGCCGCCACCCGCAGTCCGTCCAGCCGCAGCCGGTCACCGACGGCGATCCCGGCCAGCCGGGCGATCGTGTCCTCAGCACCCTCAGCGCCCTCAGCACCCTCCGTGCCTCCGGTGGGCGCGGTGAGCGCGGGCGCCCGGAATCGCAGCGGCTCCGGCGGCGAGGTCACCGGCTCCCGCCGCAGCCGCTCCAGCCGCAGCCTGGCGGCTCTGACCTGCCCGGACAGCTTGGCCTCGTGCGAGCGGCGGTGTTTGCCGAACCCCTCGCCCGGATCCCGGCCGCTGCCGGCGAGCCGCTGCCCGGCCGCCGCGACCAGCTCCTCCGTACGGGCCACATCCGCCAGCCACTCCTGATGGTCCTGCGCCCAGCGGCGGCGGGCGGCGGCCCTGGCGGTGCGGTATCCGGCCCAGCCGTCGCCGTACCGGACCACCGTCCGGGTGTCCCGGTCGACTTCGAGGACGGTGGTCGCGACACGTTCGAGAAAGGCCCGGTCGTGGGTGACGGCGACCACCGTGCCGCGATGGGCGCGCAGCCGGTCCTCCAGCCACTCCACGGCCCGCTGGTCGAGATGGTTGGTCGGCTCGTCCAGCAGCAGCAGTTCGGGCGCCGAGGCCAGCACCCCGGCGAGTGCCAGGCGCGACCGCTCCCCGCCGGAGAGTGTGGCGAGCGGGCGCTCCCGGCCGATGCCGCCGAGTCCGAGACCGTGCAGGGCGGCATCGGCCCGGGCGTCCGCCTCATAGCCGCCGCGCTCCTCGAAGGCGGTCAGGAGCTGCCCGTACTCGGCGAGCGCCCTATCGCCGGAGTCGGTCTCCAGCTCCCGCTCGGCCAGGCGCAGCCGCCGCTCGATCTCCCGCACCTCGGCGAGGGCGGCGTCGATGGTGTCGCGCACGGTGTGGCCGGGGCCGAGCCCGAAGGTCAGACCGAGGGTCTGGGCGAGATGTCCGGTGCCGCCGGGGGCTTGGACGGTGATCCGGCCGGTGTCCGGCGTCTCCGCCCGGGCGATGAGCCGCAGCAGGGTGGATTTGCCGGAGCCGTTCTCCCCGATGACACAGGCACGCTCACCGGGCCGGACGGTGAGGGTCACCCGGTCGAGGACGGCGCGGGTGCCATACGCCTTGGAGACGTCGTTCAAGGCGAGCTGGGCGCGCTCGCGCGAGGTTTCCCTCGTGGTTTCTTTGCGCATGTCGGTATCCCTGGGAACGACCTGCCGGTGCGCGGGGGCGCCGCCCGCTCGCGGGACAGGGGGCGAGCGCGGCGCGACGGAGCACGGCAGGGAAAGGTGCGGGCCGGTGGGCCCGGGGCCGGGTGGGAGAAGGGGACACCGGCGGAGTCCATGGACGGCTGTCCTGGACTGCGACGCCGGGTCCGCGCCCGGATCAGATGAAGAAGTACGGCTTGTGTGCACCCATGGGAGAGAGTCTAACGAGACGCGCCGCCTCGCCGCATCCGGATATCCGCGGGGGAGCGGGATACGGGCGCGGCGGGCCGGCGCGTGACGTCCGGGCGCCCGGGGCGCGGTCCCGGTCCTACTGCCCGCAGATCCCGAGATCGACGACGAAGGTGCCCGCGTCGTCCCGGTCGGCTCCGGCCGGGTCGGCCGCGCCGCCGAGCGCCATGGAACCCAGTTCCCTGAGGTCGGGGTCGAGGATGACCTCGCGATGCCCGGCCGTGCTCACATGGAGCCACCAGTGCACCGCCTCCCGGGGCGTGCCCGCGCCGCCCCAGCCGGTGTAGGTGACCTCTTTCGCCTTCCAGGCCGCCCGGCCCGGGCAGTAGTTCTCCTCGTCGACCCGGCTCGCCATGGTCGAGCCCGTCCTCGGATTGGTGTGCGAGTCCTGTCCGGGACCCCACCACTTCTGCTCGACGGCCGCACGGGCGTGGCCGTCGGCGGCCCGGGCGAGGGCGCTGTTCCAGCTGAGCTCGGGGGCGCCGGCGAGTGCCCGCTCCTCGTTGATCAGACAGAGCAGGGCGAGGTTGTGCCGCTGCGCCGACCGGCTTCCCGGAGCTCGCGGCTCGGGTGCGGTGGCGGGGGCGGGTCCGGCGGCAGGGGTGGCCGTACTCGTACCCGGTTCCGTACCCGGCTCGGTGCCCGGCTCCGGGCTCGGAGCGGCACCCGGTTCCGTACCCGTACCGGTACCCGGTCCGGGGTCCCCGTTCGCGGGGTCGGCCGGAGTCCCGCCGGTGGTGGGCGGGGTGCCGGTGCTCCCGCCGCCGGGAGGGGAGTCGTAGAGGGCCTGCCCATGTCGGCGGCAGTGTTCCCGAGCGGCCGAGGCCGCCGTGGCGGCGGTCGCCGTGACCGGTACGAGCGCGGCGGCGATCACCGCCACCGCCAGGACCCGAATGGTCCGCTTCCGTCGCGGCACCCCATGGAGCACGGCGGGTCGCCTCCTTCTGCCTGCCTCGACTGCTGACGCCGGATACGCACCCTATGAGCATCTCCACGCCCCGCGCACCCGGAGCATCCCCGTCCATCGCCCGAGCATGTGGACCCCGCCCCGCGTCCCACAAGGATTCGGCCATGGAACCGGCCATCGGATCGGCGGCCGTCCGGAGCGGGGGTTTCGCCGGTGGCGGAACGCAACTCCCTTCCCCTGACGGCCCTGCCTCCTAGGCTGGGGGAGTGAGCAGCAGCCGTGTTCCGAAGGAAGCCCGTGTCATCCCCCTGCGCCCGGCGCCCTCCGGGCCCGCCCCCGCCGCCAGGGAGCCGCTCTGGCGCCATGTCGTCGGCGGCGTACTCCGCCGTGAGCGGCTCGATCAGGAGCGGACGCTGAAGGACGTGGCCGACGCCGCGCGGATCTCGATGCCCTATCTGTCCGAGATCGAACGCGGCCGAAAGGAGCCCTCCTCCGAGGTGCTCGCGGCAGCCGCGCACGCCCTCGGACTCGAACTGGTGGATCTGCTCACCCTCGTACAAGGCGAGTTGACGCGCACCCGTCCCGCCGCGCGCCCGCACCGCCCCACGACGGGTGTCCGGGATGCCGCCCGCGCGCTGAGCGGATTGAGCGCCCCGCACCGCACGGCCCCGCCCCGGAGCGAGGTCCGGCTCGCGGCCTGAGGCGTACGCGCTCCTCCGCCATGGCCCGTGGCCCGTACGACACCGCTCGCGGCCGTACGGATCACGGGCCGTCCCGCCGCCGACCCGGCCGTCCCGTCGCCGGCCCGGCCGGCCGGGTCACGCCCGGCCGTCAGAACTGTGCCATCCGGCGGCTGAGCACCTCGTCCGCGAGCCCGTAGGCCACCGCCTCTTGGGCCGTGAACACCTTGTCGCGGTCCATGTCCGCGCGCAGGGTCGCGATGTCGTGACGGGTGTGCCGGGCCAGTACCTCCTCCACCTGGGAGCGGATCCGGAGCATCTCCTTCGCCTCCAGGGCGAGATCGGTCACCACTCCCTGCCGTCCCCGGCTCGCGGGCTGTCCCAGCAGCAGCCGGGAGTGCTCCAGCACGAAACGCCGCCCCGGGTCCCCGCCGGCCAGCAGAATCGCGGCGGTCGAGGCTGCCTGCCCCACACAGAAGGTGGAGATCGGGGCGCGGACGAAGCTCATCGTGTCGTAGATCGCCATCAGCGAAGTGAACGATCCGCCCGGTGAGTTGATGTAGATCGCGATCTCGCTCTCCGGGCTCGCCGACTCCAGGTGCAGGAGCTGCGCGATGACCACATTGGCCACCCCGTCGTCGATCTCGGTGCCGAGGAAGATGATCCGCTCGGAGAGCAGCTTGCTGTAGATGTCATAGGCGCGCTCACCCTGCGGGGTGCGTTCGACCACCGTCGGAATCGTGTACTGGCCCATGTCAGAGACCCGCCTTCCGGCGCGGCCCGGCCGGGCGGATGTCGGTGAGCGACTCGACCACCCGGTCGACCATCCCGTACTCCCTCGCCTGTTCGGCCGTGAACCACCGGTCCCGGTCACCGTCCCGGGAGATCGTCTCCTCGGTCCGGCCGGTGTGGAGCGCGGTGATCCGTTCGATGGTCCGCTTGGTGAACTCCAGGTTCTCCGCCTGGATCGCGATGTCGGCCGTCGTCCCGCCGATACCGGCCGACGGCTGGTGCATCATGATCCGCGCGTTCGGCAGGGCGTACCGCTTGCCCGCCGTCCCCACGGTGAGCAGGAACTGCCCCATGCTCGCCGCGAATCCCATGGCGAGGGTGGAGACATCGTTGGGGATCAGCCGCATGGTGTCGTAGATCGCCAGCCCGGCGGTCACCGAACCGCCCGGACTGTTGATGCAGAGCGCGATATCGGTCTTCGGATCCTCCGCGGACAGCAACAGCAGCTGTGCGCAGATCCGGTTCGCGGACACCTCGTCCACCTGGGTCCCCAGGAAGATGATCCGCTGCATCAGCAGCTGTCCGGCGAGCTGGTCGTCGAAGCGCGTCGGGACGGTCTCCCCCTCCGAGGCGCGCGGGGCGGCGCCGGGATCCCACAGGGTGCCGGGGGCGGTGAGCGGTGACATGGTGCCTCCTCGATGAGCAAGGTCGTTTGCTGTCACCACTGTTGCCCCGGGCACGCCGCCCCGGCCCCGATCTCGCCCCTCAGCAGATCTGCTCACGGCAGAGCCGGTGGAAGCGCCGGCATTCGCGCCGTTCAGACGGCTTCGGCCACCCGCGCCCCGCCGCGGAACACCTGGCCCGTGTGCCAGTCGATGTGCTCGGGCGCCACCTGGGCACTGCCCCTTCGCGGGCCGGTGAGAGTGCCGCCGACGAGATCGAGCACCTGGGTCCGCGCGGTGGTGCCGTGGCCGGTGAACTCCCGCGAGACCATGATCCGCCGCCGCCCGTCCAGCCCCAGCACACCCCGGTCGAAGAGTTTGTGGTGGAGCGAGCAGAGACAGAGGGCATTGCTCAGCTCATCCGGCCCGCGCTGCGCCCACCAGCGGACATGAGCGGCCTCCAGCCCTACCGGGACGCGCCCGATCGCCCCGTCGAAACCGCAGAAGGCACAGCGGTACTCATAGGCGATCAGCACCTCGGCACGCAGCCGGGCCGCCCGCTTGCGCTCGCGCACGGTCCGGGTCACACGAGCGGCGCCGTCGGCCGACTCCAGGTCGAGACCGGTGTGGGCGGCTATGTCCGAGTGCAACGAGGGCGGGAAGTGCAGCTCCAGCAGCAGCTGGGCCAGTCTGCCGAGCAGCGCCGGATCTGCGGTGAGCGCGGCGCGCAGCCCCGGAGCCAGCCGTCCCTCGGCGAGACTCTCCCGCAGCACCCCCACACCCGTGCCCGGGCTCACCGCGCCGTCCCGGGTGGACACCTCCCAGACACCGTCACTGACGAGATGGTGAAAGGGGTACGAGGGCGAGGTGCGGCGCGGGGGACCGTACTCGCGCAGGAGTTCCCGCAGGTCCTGTTCGACATCGGAATACCGCAGGGCCCCGTCGGGCCGCTGCTGGAACCGCGCGAGGGCGTACAGCATCAACAGCGGCTTGTGCGGGGCGCGCTCGCCCCCGGCGCTCCACTGACGCAGATTGCCCACCCGCTCGATCCAGTCCATGGAGGGACTGTAGAGCGGGTGGCGGGAGACGTCTCCGCCCGGGCACACCGGGCACCCGGGGCCGGTCCCCGGAAGGGCCGGAGGGTCAGGCGTCGGCCTGCGGTGCCTTGGCGACACCGATCGGGCAGCTCACTCCCGTGCCCCCGATACCGCAGTACCCGGCGGGGTTCTTGTCGAGATACTGCTGGTGGTACGCCTCCGCCGGATAGAACGGGCGGCCGTCCGCCGGGAGGATCTCCGTGGTGATCGGGGAGTAGCCGGAGCCGGTCAGCACCTTCTGGTAGGCGTCGCGGGACGCCTTGGCGGCGGCCTCCTGCTCCGGGGAGTGGGTGTAGACCGCCGAGCGGTACTGCGTGCCCACGTCATTGCCCTGGCGGAAGCCCTGGGTCGGGTTGTGGGACTCCCAGAACACCTTCAGCAGCTCCTCGTAGGAGACCACCGACGGGTCGAACACCACCCGGACCGCCTCGGTGTGGCCGGTCATGCCGGAACACGCCTCTTCGTACGTCGGGTGCTGGGTGTGGCCGCCCTGGTAGCCCACCAGGGTCGTCCAGACGCCCGGGATCTGCCAGAACTTGCGCTCCGCGCCCCAGAAACAGCCGAGGCCGAAATCCGCGACCTCCAGGCCGTCCGGATAGGGGCCGAGCAGCGGATTGCCCAGGACGGTGTGGCGGTCCGGGACCGTGAAGGACGGCTCCGGGCGGCCCTTCAGCGCCTGGTCGGGGGTGGGGAGCTCGGGGACGCGACGGGACAGAAACATACTGTTGCTCCTCAGGATTGCCGGCCTCGGGAGAACGTACGGGGCGGCCCGGGCATTCCCCGCGGCCCGTCCGCCGGGCGCTTTCGGGCCATCCCCCTCTCGGCCGCCCGCCCGGCCGGCGCCGGCCCGCTCGGCGGGAGATACCCGCTGGTCAGCGGTCCGGGAGCGGGCCCGGGTCCGGTGTCCGCAGGTGGTTCGCGAGCCGAGCCGGGTGTCAGCCGCCGGTCAGATTGACCGCCCGGTCACGGAGCGTTCCGTACAGCTCCGCGGGGTGCTCGGTCTCGTTCCAGGGGAACGCGCCGACCCAGCCGTCCACCAGCCGGAACTGTTCCAGGGCGAGTGCCGCCCTGCCCTGGCGTATCAGGAAGTACGCCAGCATGTGCCGGGCCTCCGGCAGATACGGGTGGTTCGGGCGGGCGGCGGCGACATCCTCCCGGAGGAGGTCGACGGCCTCCGCCGGCTCCCCGGTGCGGAACTCCCGGTCGTGCGGCTCCGCGGGGAGGTGGTACCACCAGGCGGCCAGCCGGAGCGAGCTGAGCAGCGCGCCCGGCGGCGCCGCGCCGGCCGACTCCGCCGCGAAGGCGGCGGCCCGCTCGCGGGAGCCGTGCCAGTGGGCGCTCCAGTACTCCAGCGCGCCGCGGTGTGCCAGATGGTGGTACGGGTCGCGGGCGCTGGTCTGCGCCCAGAGCCGGTGCATGTCCTCGTGGGAGCGGCTGAGGCCGATACCGCGCCAGATGTCCGCGACATCCGGCGACGGGTCCCGCTCGCCCAGCTCCCGCGCCCGGGCGATGGCCCGCCCGGAGCGGTTCAGGATCCGGAAGAAGCCCTCGGACCGCTCCTGTTCCGTACGGGAGGGGTGGTTGCCGCCGCGGATGCGCCAGGCCAGTTCGATCATCGCCATCGCCTGGACCCCGGCCGACCCGGGATCGTCGGGCCGTTCGGCGCGCCAGCGCTCCAGCCAGGCGTCGTCCACCGCAGCCGCCCCGGCGAGCTCGCCGATCACCGCCGTCCGGCGCTCCCAGTCGGTGCCGATGGCCTCCAGCAGCTCGGCGCCGGGCCGCCATCTGCCCGACCTGGCCGCGGCCACGACGAGATCCGCCCGGGGGTCCGGCCCGGGGCGCCGGGCGTTCTGGCGGTCCCGGGGGAGCATGCCCAGCTCGGCGAGGCGCGCCGCCGTGACCGGGCGGTCGGGGTCGCGGCCGAGCCTCAGCCGGAGCCCGGATCCCGATTTCCAGCGGCGGGAGATGCGGCGGGAGAGATGAGCCATGGCGCCAGACCTTTCAGCGGGCGGGTGATGCACGGAACAGGCTCTGTCCGGCGGGCCTCCGCGGCCCCGGACCGGTGGCGGGCGGCGGGGGATCTCACCCGCCCCGGCCGCCCCGTCCGTGCCGCCTGTCCCGCCCGCCGCGCCGCCCGGTCGTCCGTGTCTCCCGGACCGGTCGCGCGGCCCGGTGCGTCCGCACCGCCCGGGTCATCGCCGCCGCCGCTGTCGTGCGCGCCGCCCGAGCGGCTCCATGGAAGCGTCTCCCGGCCGGTGCCTCGGCCGGCCGCGGTGGCCGCGCGATGATGCCCATGTGCCTGTCCCCCCAGGAGTGAGCATGTCGGGGTCCCTGCGGCCGGCTGTTTCAGGCATGTCCCGAACAGGGCAAGGCTGCGTAGGGGAGTCGGAGTATCACCGTATGTGTCACCGTGCCGCAACTCCGCGTACGTGATACAGCCATGAAAAACGGTTCCGGGCCCGGAACGGGGGACAGCCGCGCCCCCCGACCGGCGCGGGTCGGGGGGCGCGGCCGTGCCGGACGGAGGGACTACCGGGGCAGCGAGGCAGGGCTCCCGCCATTCGCCTCGTACCCGGCGACCGCCAGATTCCGGTACACCGTGTACTCCGCCGCCGGGTCGTCACTGAGGGTCCAGGGCAGCGCGCCGACATGGCCGTCCACCCGCACCAGCTCGTGCATCGCCTCGCCCCAGCGCTCCGAGCGCACCAGGAACATCACCAGCAGATGCCGTACATGGGCGAGCATCGGGTCGCCCGCGCGCGCCGAGTGCACCGCGTGGAGCGCGCCCCCGACGGCCTTGGAGACCACCTCGGTGCGGTGGAAATTCTGAACCATGACCAGGTCGGGGATGTGCTCGTACACCGCGAAGAGCGGCAGCGCCGCCAGCAGTGAGCCGCGCGGGGCGCGGGCCGCGGCGGTGGTCGCGAAGTGGTCCGCCTCCTCACGGCTGCCGTGCCAGCTCTCGCACCAGTACCTCAGGGCCGCAAGATGCGCCCCCATGTGCTGCGGCGCCCGGTCGATCACCTTGGCCCACACCTGGTCGAACCGCTCGTGCGGATAGGCCAGACCGCGCGCCACCGCCAGCTCGACGATGTACGGGATCGGGTCCTCGGCATCGAGGAGGGCGGCCTCCTCGCAGACGGTGCGCGCCTCCTCCAGGATGATCCGGAAGTCGTCCGAGCCGACGCTCGACGACCGCCACGCCTGCTGCACCAGGAACTCCGCGTGCACCTGCGCGGCGCCGGTGTCCTTCGGTGACTCCGACCGCCAGTCCCGCAGCCAGGCCCCGCCGATCCCGGGCCGCTGCTGGAGCTCCAGTGAGGCCGCGCCGGCGAATGCCTGGACCCGCTGCCAGCGGACCTCGCCCTCCTTCGGGGTCCCGGCGAGCAGCTGGGCCGCCGCCCGCCAGCTCCCGGTCTGCTGCACCACATTGAGCACATCGAGAAGATCCTGGTCGGGGCCCGGGAGGCGGATGTCCAGCTCTTCCTGGCGGACGAACCCATAGGCATCCGGATCGGCGGCATCCGGTGACCCCGGTGCGACCTGGTGGATACCGGCACTCCGGCGGCGCATGACGAAAGGACCGACGATCGCGACCAGCAGAGCCGTCGCGATCAGGAACCAGAGAATCTCCATGAGGCCATTCTCCCGGACACCGGCGCAATCGGGCCACGCCCTGGCGACTGTCCGCCATGCGGTCGGCCCCGGCGGCCGGGTCCCGGACCCGCTCCGGCCCTGTGGGGACCGGCCTCCATGCCCTTCGCCCGTGCGGTTCTCACCACCGCCGCCCACGCGGTTTGTAACCTGCGCAAGAACGGAAAAGCGCCTGGCGCGTCCACGGAGCTACCCTCGGCCTCATGACCGACCAGCACAGTTTCCACAACCTTGAGACCCTCGCCATCCATGCGGGGAACACCGCCGATCCACTGACCGGCGCGGTCGTCCCGCCCATCTATCAGGTCTCCACGTACAAGCAGGACGGTGTCGGCGGGCTGCGCGGCGGCTATGAATACAGCCGCAGCGCCAACCCGACCCGTACCGCGCTGGAGGAGAACCTCGCGGCTCTGGAGGGCGGACGGCGCGGACTCGCCTTCGCCTCCGGTCTCGCCGCCGAGGACTGCCTGCTGCGCGCACTGCTGTCACCGGGTGACCATGTGGTGATCCCCAACGACGCCTACGGCGGTACTTTTCGGCTCTTCGCGAAGGTGGTTGCGCGCTGGGGAGTCGACTGGTCCGTGGCCGACACCTCCGATCCGGCCGCCGTGCGTGCCGCGATCACGCCCAGCACCAAGCTGATCTGGGTGGAGACCCCGTCGAATCCGCTGCTCAACATCACCGACATCACCGCGCTGGCCGAGGTCGCCCGCAGCGCGGGGATCCGGCTGGTGGTCGACAACACCTTCGCCAGTCCTTACCTCCAGCAGCCGATCGCCCTCGGCGCCGATATCGTCGTGCACTCCCTCACCAAGTACATGGGCGGCCACTCCGATGTCGTCGGCGGTGCGCTGATCGCGGCGGACGCGTCGGTCGGGGAGGAACTGGCGTACCACCAGAACGCGATGGGGGCCGTCGCGGGTCCCTTCGATTCCTGGCTGGTGCTGCGCGGCATCAAGACCCTTCCCGTCCGGATGGACCGGCACAGTGTCAACGCCGGCCGGGTCGCCGAGATGCTCTCCCGTCATCCCCGGGTCAGCCAGGTGCTCTACCCGGGGCTGCCCGACCACCCCGGTCACGAGATCGCCGCCAAGCAGATGAAGTCCTTCGGCGGCATGGTCTCCTTCCGGGTCGCGGGAGGCGAGGAGGCGGCGGTGGAGGTCTGCAACCGTTCCGAGCTGTTCACCCTGGGAGAGTCCCTGGGCGGGGTGGAGTCCCTGATCGAACACCCGGGCAGGATGACGCATGCCTCCGTGGCCGGCTCGGCGCTGGAGGTGCCCGCCGACCTGGTGCGGCTCTCGGTCGGCATCGAGGCGATCGATGATCTGCTGGCCGACCTTCAGCAGGCGCTCGGCTAGCGCCGCTGTTCCGGATCCACGGATCGGACAGGGCACGCGAGCCCCGGTGAGAACCGGAGCGGAAGCCCTGGGAACGCCCTGAGCCGACGCCCGGGCAGGCGCCGGCTCACATGTACGGACAGTGGGTGTGCACGGACAGCCGGTGCGGGGCGCGCTGCCGGTGGCGCACCCCTGCCCGGAGGTATGGAGCGGCCGTCCGGCGGCGCCGGTGTGCCGTTCTTCGCGTGCCCGCTCGTGTCCCCGTGCGCGCCGGATGCTCCTGTGCCGGATGCCCGTGGGCGCGGGACCGGCGCCGTGTGTTCCGTCAGGCGGGGACCTTCTCGTCCTCCAGTGTTGCTCTCACCTGTTCCCGGAGCTCGGGGGAGTCCTCGTGCCGGTGCACGGAGACCGCATGCTCGGACGCGGCCCGTACGACTTCCTCTTCCTCGCCGGCGATGGTGAGGGTGCAGTTCGACTCGCTCGGGAATTTGCGGCAGTCAGCGACTTTTCTGGTCATGACGACCTCCTCGGTGCTGTTTGCATACCGCTTGTTCCAGGATAGATCCGTATGGCACCGATGAATTCGGTTGATCGCATTTCTTTGTGCGCCGGGGCGGGCCCGTGCGCGGTTACGAGGGATTCGGCGGGGCCTCCCTGCCGCCGCCGGCCTGGGGCACCGATGCCAGGCCGCCCGCCTGGTCGATCGGCGGCAGTCCCGCCTGGCGGGCCGAGAGGGCGGTGTTGAATCGGGTGAGCAGGGTGCAGAACGATTCCCGCTCGGTCTCCGTCCAGCCGTCCGTCACCTGCGCCATCAGTTCGCGCCGCGAGGAGCGGACCTCTTCGAGCCGGGCCTGTCCGCGCGGCGAGAGCTGAAGCACCACCGCCCGGCCGTCCTCCGGGTGCGAAGTCCGTTTCACCAGACCGGTGTCGACGAGCGGGGCGACCTGGCGGGTGACGGTCGACGAGTCGATGCCCATCCCCGCCGCGAGTGCCTTGACCCCCATCGGGCCCTCCCGGTCGAGCCGGTTGAGCAGCAGATACGCGGCGCGGTCCATGGAATTGCGGACCTGTCCGACCCCGCCGAGCCGGGTCTGTTCCGCGCGGCGGGCGAACAGGGCGACCTGGTGCTGGAGAGCATCGAGGAGGCCCGGGTCCAAATGAGTTGTCATGTCCTGAGAAGTGGGCATGGCCGGTGGCTCTCTCGTGCGGTGGTCGATTGGTGGGGGAAAGAGTACGCGGCGGCGGGGCGGTCCGGACGGGCTTGGGGAAACCCATAACAAGCGGTTTTCCGCAGGGGTATCCGGCGAGCCGTCCGCCTTGTGAGCTGCGAGACTTGAGGTCATGAGCTTCAGTGCGCGTGACACCTTTCGCCCGGTCATCCTCGACGACATCCGAGGGGCCCAGAAGATGCTGTCCGGGGTCGCGCGCGCCACCGCGATGGAGGGGAGCCGGTATCTGACCGGGCTGGTGGGCTCACCCGTCCATCTCAAGTGCGAGAACCTCCAGCGGACCGGTTCCTTCAAGCTGCGCGGCGCCTATGTGCGGATATCCGGGCTCCGCCCGGAGGAGCGGGCGGCCGGGGTGGTCGCGGCGTCCGCCGGGAACCACGCGCAGGGGGTGGCGCTGGCGTCGTCCCTGCTCGGAGTGCGTTCCACCGTCTTCATGCCGGTCGGCGCGCCACTGCCGAAGACGGCCGCGACCCGGGAGTACGGCGCGGATGTCCGGCTGCACGGACAGGTGATAGAGGAGACCCTGGCGGCGGCCGAGGAGTACGCCGAGCGCACCGGGGCGGTCTTCATCCACCCCTTCGACCATCCCGACATCATCGCGGGCCAGGGCACCGTGGGGCTGGAGATCCTGGAGCAGTGCCCGGAGGTGCGGACGATCGTCGTCGGCATCGGCGGCGGGGGGCTCGCGGCGGGCATCGCGGTGGCGGTGAAGGCGGTACGCCCGGATGTGCGGGTGATCGGCGTCCAGGCGGAGGGCGCCGCCGCGTACCCGCCCTCGCTGGCGGCGGGCCGTCCGGTCAGCGTCCGGACGCCGGTGACCATGGCGGACGGCATCAGGGTGGGACGGCCGGGCGACATCCCCTTCAAAATCATTGGCGATCTGGTCGACGAGGTCCGTACGGTGTCCGAGGACGAGCTCTCCAGCGCGCTGCTGCTCTGCCTGGAGCGGGCGAAGCTGGTGGTGGAGCCCGCGGGGGCGTCCCCGGTGGCCGCCCTGCTGAGCGATCCCCGGGCATTCCGGGGGCCGGTGGTCGCGGTGCTCTCGGGCGGCAATGTGGACCCGCTGCTGATGCAGCGCATCCTGCGGCACGGCATGGCCGCGGCGGGCCGTTATCTGTCGCTGCGGCTGCGGCTGACGGACCGCCCGGGTGCGCTGGCCGGGCTGCTGGGTTCGCTGTCGGTGCTCGACGTCAATGTTCTCGATGTGAGTCATGTGCGGACCGATCCCCGGCTCGGGCTCACCGAGGTGGAGGTGGAGCTTCAGCTGGAGACGAAGGGGCCGGGGCACTGCGAGGAGGTCGCGGGGGTGCTGCGCTCCTCCGGGTACACGGTCTCGGTCGTGGGCTGAGCCCCTGGTCCACCGGTACCCGGCCCACGGCCCCGATCTCCGGGGGATTTCCCGGACCCGCCCCTTGAGGTATCGCGATACATCGCGATACCTTCGAGCGCGCCGATGGCCTGCCATGTCCCGCCAGGTGATGGATAATTCGGCAAACACTAATAATCTGGGCATTTCGGTATGGGGCATCCGCGGCCCACTGAGGGAAACGATCCACCAGCCACTCTGGGAGACCTCTATGCCAGGCGCCATTTACGCCGAAGGACTGGTCAAGACCTTCGGCGACGTAAGGGCACTGGACGGCGTCGATCTCGACGTCCCCGAAGGCACCGTCCTCGGACTTCTCGGCCCCAACGGCGCCGGGAAGACCACGGCCGTGCGCGTACTGACCACCCTGCTCCAGCCCGACAGCGGAAGGGCTGTCGTCGCCGGAATCGATGTTCTCGACCGGCCCAATGACGTCCGCCGCTCGATCGGCCTCTCCGGCCAGTTCGCGGCCGTGGACGAGTATCTGACCGGCCGCGAGAACCTCCAGATGGTCGGGCAGCTCTATCAGCTCAGCTCCCGCGACGCGAAGGCCCGGGCGGGCCGGCTGCTGGAGCGTTTCGACCTCGCGGAGGCCGCCGACCGCCCCGCGAAGACCTACTCCGGCGGTATGCGCCGCCGGCTCGACCTGGCGGCGGCGCTGGTGGTCTCGCCGCCCGTGATGTTCATGGACGAGCCCACCACCGGCCTCGACCCGCGCAACCGGCAGCTGCTGTGGGAGGTCATCGAGGAATTGGTCCGGGGCGGCACCACCCTGCTCCTCACCACCCAGTATCTGGAGGAGGCCGACCGCCTCGCCGACACCATCTGCGTCATCGACCACGGCCGGGTGATCGCCCGGGGCACCGCCGACCAGCTCAAGGCCCGCACCGGCGGCGAACGCGTCGAGGTGGTGGTCCACGACGCGGCCCGGATCCCCGAGGCGAGCGAGATCCTTCAGCGCTTCGGCAAGGGCGGGATCGCCATCATCGAGCACACCCGCCAGCTGACCGTCCCGGTCAGCGGCGGCGCGAAGCTCCTCGCCGAGGTGATCCGCGAACTCGACTCCCGGGGCGTGGAGATCGACGACATCGGCCTGCGCCGCCCCACCCTCGACGATGTCTTCATCTCCCTCACCGGCCATGTCGCCGAGGTGGCACCGGAGGAGACCGAGGGCGGCTCGCCGGACGATCCCGCCGGCGGCCGGAAGGGCCGGCCGCGCAAGGCGGGCCAGGACCCCAACCCGCACCAGGAGGCAGCCGGATGAGCGCCACCACCGAGACCGCCGGAATCGCGGCTCCCGTCCCGCGCGGCGGCATCGCGCAGTCGGTCGGCGATTCGCTCGTCGTGGCGCGCCGCAATCTGATCCGGATGACCCGGATCCCCGAAGTGGTCATCTTCGGACTGGTCCAGCCGATCATGTTCGTCGTGCTGTTCACCTATGTCTTCGGCGGGTCCATCCAGGTCGGCGGCACCATCTCGGCCCAGGCGTACCGCGAATTCCTGATGGCCGGCATCTTCGCCCAGACGGTCACCTTCGCCACGGCGGGCGCGAGCGCGGGCATCGCGGACGACATGCAGAAGGGGCTGGTCGACCGGTTCCGCTCACTGCCGATGAGCCGCGGCGCGGTCCTCACCGGCCGCACCCTGGCCGACCTCGTCCAGACCGCTCTCACCCTGCTGGTCCTGGCGGGCGTGGCCCTGCTGGTCGGCTGGCGCACCCACGAGAACATCGGCAAGGTGCTCTTCGGCTTTGTCCTGCTGCTCTTCCTGGGGTACGCCTTCTCCTGGATCGGGGCCCTGATCGGCCTCTCGGTCCGCACCCCGGAGGCGGCCACCTCGGGCGGCCTGATCTGGCTCTTCCCGCTGACGTTCATCTCGAACGCCTTCGTGGACCCGAACCAGATGCCGTCCTTCCTGCGGCACATCGCCGAATGGAACCCCTTCAGCGCCACGGTCCAGGCGTGCCGCGAACTCTTCGGCAACTTCCCGCCGGGCTATCAGACCCCGGACGCCTGGCCGATGCAGCATCCGGTGATCGCCTCGCTGCTCTGGTCGCTGCTGATCCTGGTGGTCTTCCGCACGCTGGCGGTTCGCAAGTACCGCAGGGCGGCGGGCTGACCGCGCTCACCCCTCACCCCTTGTGCCGACGCCGGTGCCCACCCGTGGCGGGTGGGCACCGGCGTTTCCAGTACGGCGGGGGTGCACCCTTCCCGTCGCACGATGAGCTGTGCGGCCCGCGTCCAGGGCATACGCCAATCCCCGTGGAGGACGTCGTCGTGCGTGTCGACGGCGGGGTACGGCCGGGAAGGGCGGTAGATCACACCGTGTACGCCGATGGGTGTGCGGGTGCGCGCCCGTACGGCGGTGTACCCCTCCCGCAGGTGCGGGCAGGCGCGCACGCTCTGCACGGCGCAGGCCATGCAGAGCGGCGGATGGGTGGTGGTCAGGTCGCCTCCGTCCCCGCCCAGCAGCCAGAGGACCCCGTCCCCGGTCCGGTCGGCGGGTCCGCCGCACACCTGGCACAGCGTCCGCCACATGGCCCGCCGCTGCCGGAGAAAGTGAATCCGCCCGAACTCGGGCCGCCCCCGGCCGGGACTGGACGTGATCCGGCTCCACAGCACCCCGTCCGGATCCCGGTCGTACGGCGTCTCGTCGGCGTATCCGATGCCCATGCCCCGGACGACCACGAGGGGGCGAAGTGCCTGCTCGGAGCTCCAAGCGGCGATGTACGGCACTGGAGGGCGGTGGCGCGGCGTCGCGGATGGCATGACGGTGCCCCTGACGAGAGTACGTATGCTAGCTCACGGATAAGTCTCCGCGTGCTCGCTTGCGTGCGTCAAGTCAGCCTGTGGGTACGCTCTTGGCGCGAGCTAGCAGGCGAATACGGGAGGCGGAAATGGCACCACGGATCCAGCGCGAACTGCCGCCGTTCATGCAGATCGCGAATCACTTCCGGCAGCGGATCATCGACGGGGAGATCGGTCCGGACGCGAGGTTGCCCTCAATCGCGGAAATCTCCGCCGAGTGGGGTGTGGCCACCGCGACGGCCGCGAAGGGCATCAAGCAGTTGCAGGCCGAGGGGTATGTCCGCTCCTCCACCCAGGGCACCTTCGCCGACCTCGGACGGAAGCAGACCACCGGCCCGGACCGGCTGGGAATGCTGCGCGTCGGCGGGACCGGAATGCGCCCCGGCGAGCGCGTCGAGATCCTGGACGCCGGCCTCGTCCCCGCGCCGGAGGAGGTCGCCGAAGCACTCGGGGTGGACCCCGGCATACCGGTCATCCGGCGGCGGCGCCGATACGAGGACGACGAGGGCGTGATCGCCCTCTCCACCTCCTGGCTCCCCGGCGAACTCGCCGAGTCCGCACCCGAGCTGCTGATCCCGGAGCCCCTGCCCCTGATGACCTTCGGCTTCGTGGAGCAGCGATCGGGCCGGCGGGCGGTGCGCCGAAGGGACGCCGTCACCCTGCTGCCCGCGCCGGCGGAGGAGGCCGCACTGCTCGGAGCCGCGGCGGACACGCCGGTGCTGGTCATGTCCAACCACTACTGGGACCAGCAGGGGTCCGTGACGGAGTACGCGGTGGACCTGTTCGGGCCGGGGCGCAGGCTCTCCGCCGAGTACGACATTCCCTAGCGGGGGCAGGAGCCGACGATGCCCGGCTTCGACGCCTGAGGCGCCGGCACACGACGGGGCCCCCGGTGCCCGGCACCGGGGGCCCCGCCGTCGTCCGTCAGCCCTGGTAGGGCTTGGCCGCGAGGATCTTCACCGAGGCCGACTTGCCGTTCGGCAGCTCGTACTGGGCGTCGTCGCCGACCTTCTTGCCGTTCACTCCCCGGCCCAGCGGGGACTGGGGGGAATAGGTCTCGATCTCCGTGCTGGCGTATTCGCGGGACGCCATCAGGAAGGTCAGCGTGTCGTCCTCGTCGCCGTCGAAGGCGATCGTCACGACCATGCCCGGCTCGACGATGCCGTCGTCCGCCGGGGCCTCGCCGACCTTCGCGGTGTCGAGGAGCTGGGTCAGCTGGCGCACACGGAGCTCCTGCTTGCCCTGCTCCTCCTTGGCCGCGTGGTACCCGCCGTTCTCCCGCAGGTCCCCCTCCTCGCGAGCAGCCTCGATCTTCTTGGCGATCTCGGTGCGCGCGGGACCAGACAGGTACTCCAGCTCGGCCTTCAGCTGGTTGTACGCCTCCTGGGTGAGCCAGGTGACGTTTTCGCTGGTCTGGGTCACAGGTGCTCCTCGTAGGTACTGGGAATACAAAGCATCGCCCTACCCAGAAGCATGGTGTCTTCATGGATGGGCGAAACCACGAGCCTAACAATTTCGGGGCCCGAGGGGGAGGACAAAAACCATCAGAACCGCGTCAGTGCTGGTCAGCGCGGAGGACTTGGTTCGCGTCCGCCGGGCGGAAGGGCCCGGAAGGGGGCTCAGGGGCGTGTACCACCGCACCCGGAGAGGTCAGCGGGCCTCGCAGCGCACCAGTTCGGCGCTGGTCGCCCGGGCCGTGGTCCGGAGCTTGACGACCTGGTCGATCCGGGTCTCGCCCCGCTGGTCCACGGCGACATCGCGGCGTCCCACCTCGACACCGTCCTCCGAGCGGGAGCGGACCGTACAGGTGCCGGTCGCGCCGCCCTCCTTGCGGATCTCCAGATGGATCTGGACCTCGTCGCCGGAGACGACCGAGGACTTGATGATCTCGGCGCTGATCCGCTGCTCGGAGATGTAGTCGTAGCCGAACCAGCCGACCATCGCGACGAATCCCGCTCCGAGCACGGCACCGAGGATCTTGAGGCGGCGGTCGGCGCGCTGGTCGGCCGAGCGGCCGTAACGCTCCGTGGGCGGCTGCTCCCGCACATCGCTCATGATCTTCCTCTCGGGCCGTTTCGGGCGGTCTGTCACCGCTTGTCGGAGCGGTGATCGCCGTCACGCGTCCGCCAATCCTCTCAGGCAGCAAGACAGCGGAATTTTCCACCCCCCGGTTCGGTCACTATAGAAGTCGCCCTCACCACCCGATCGCCGGCCCGCGCCGCCGTCCCGTAACGGCGTCACCGCAGGACGGCAACGACCATTCGCGACGAACGCCCGAATTCACTGAGGATCGAGTCTTGACTGAGCAGCTGCGACTGATGGCCGTCCACGCGCACCCCGACGACGAGTCGAGCAAGGGCGCGGCCACAATGGCGAAGTATGTGTCCGAGGGGGTGGACGTGCTCGTGGTCACCTGCACGGGAGGCGAGCGCGGCTCCATCCTCAACCCCAAGCTCCAGGGCGACGCCTATATCGAGAAGAACATCCACGAGGTCCGCCGCAAGGAGATGGACGAGGCCCGCGAGATCCTCGGGGTCGGCCAGGAGTGGCTCGGCTTCGTCGACTCCGGGCTGCCCGAGGGCGACCCGCTGCCCCCGCTGCCGGAGGGCTGCTTCGCCCTGGAGGACGTCGAGACCGCCGCGGGACGGCTGGTGCGGTCCATCCGCTCCTTCCGGCCGCAGGTGATCACCACGTACGACGAGAACGGCGGCTATCCGCACCCCGACCACATCATGACCCACAAGATCACGATGGTGGCGTTCGAGGGCGCGGCGGACGCCGAGCGCTTCCCCGAGGCCGAGTTCGGCCCGGTGTACCAGCCCCGGAAGCTCTACTACAACCAGGGCTTCAACCGTCCCCGCACCGTCGCGCTGCACGAGGCGCTGCTGGCGCGCGGGCTGGAGTCGCCGTACGGGGAGTGGCTGGAGCGCTGGTCGGAGTTCGAGCGCGTGGAGCGGATCCTGACCACGCATGTCCCGTGCGGCGAGTTCTTCGAGATCCGGGACAAGGCGCTGATCGCGCACGCCACCCAGATCGACCCGGACGGCGGCTGGTTCCGGGTGCCGCTGGAGCTCCAGCGGGAGGTCTGGCCCACGGAGGAGTACGAGCTGGCGAAGTCTCTGGTCGACACATCCCTCCCCGAGGACGACCTCTTCGCGGGCATCCGGGAGAATGCGTGATATGAGCGCAAGCGCAAACCTCGCAATGACGCACGTGGCCACCCTGGCCAAGGAGCTGGACGAGAACAAGGTCACCCCCGGTGTTCTCGGCTTCCTGGTCTTCGCGGCGCTGGCCGTGGGCGTGTGGATCCTGATGAAGTCGCTGAACACCCACATGGGACGGGTCAACTTCGAGGAGGCTCCGGAGGTCGCCCCGGACGGGCCCGCGGAGTCCGTGAAGGTGACGAAGCCCCGCGCCTGAGCGACGGCCCGGCCGGCGGTCCCCCGACGGGGCCGCCGGCTCCGTGCTGCCCCGGGACCCGGGACAGCACGGCCTAGCGGCCCGCCGTACCCACCGGTACCCCCATGACCTCCCGCGCATGCCGGTTCGGCACCAGCCCCAGGCTCCACGCCTGCCAGCCGTCCTCCAGGCGTACGCCCCGCTCCAGGATCACCCGCAGCGCCTCCGCGCACTCCTCCAGCTTCCCGTCCCGGGTCGGATGCCCGCCGGCCAGCAGCCGGGACAGCTCCTCCTGCGCCACCACCGTGCCCACCTCCACCCCGCCCGGCGAGGCGAACGGCAGCAGCGTGCACCGCAGGAAGCGCGCCCAGTCCCCGCCCCGGTCGTCCCCGTACGAGGCGAACAGCTCCACCGCCTCGTCGCAGAGCCCCAGCGCCTGCCCCGCGCGGCTGTTCCCCGCGTCGATCAGCGCCAGCTCCAGACAGGTCCAGGCATCGCCGTGGGCCACCCCGATACGGCGGAAGTCCGCCCGCGCGTCCACCAGCAGCTGACGGGCGAAACCGGAATTGCGCAGATTGCCGGTCTGTGCCGCCCGCTGATCACGGGTGACCCGGCCCGAGTGGTGCCGGGCGCAGGCCAGCCCGTACACATCGCGCATCCGGGAGAACATCGTCCGGGCGCGTTCCAGCTCCCGCACCGCCCGGTCGCGGTCGCCGGTCTCCTCCAGCGCCTGGCCCAGGTAGTAGAGCGTCCACGCCTCGCCGCGCGCGTCCTCGTTCTCCCGGTGCCGGGCCAGCGCCTCGTTCAGCTGCTCCACCGCCGGGGCCGGGTCGCCGTCCACCAGCCGGGCCCGCGCGAGCTGGGTCAGCGCCCATGCCCCGCCCCGGCCGTCCCGGGTCTGCCCGTACAGCTCCAGCGCCGCCCGCAGCTCCGACTCCGCGCGCGGCACATCGCCCATCCGCAGACAGACCTGGCCGAGCTGGAAGTGGGTCCACGCCTCGCCGTGCAGCGACTCGCCCTCGCGGTGCAGCGTCAGGGCCGTCGCCAGCAGCGTCAGCGCCTCGGCCAGATTGGCCTGGTCCCGGCGGACGGCGGCCAGCGCATGCAGCGACCAGGCCCGGTCCTCGTCCTGCTCCGCCGAGCCCTGGAGCTCGATCGCCTCGGTCAGCTTCGCCGCCGCCTCGGTGAGATTTCCCTGGTGGTGCAGGGTGATCCCGAGCGAGCAGAGCGCCAGCGCCGCACCCGCGTCGTTCTGCGCCTCCCGGTAGAGGCCGACCACCGACGACAGCGTCGTACGCGCCTTGTCCAGCTCGCCGAGCTGCCGGGCCGCGATACCCGTGCGCCACCGCACGGAACGTTCCAGCAGACCCTGGTCCACCGCCTGGGAGAGCTCGCTGATCTCGCCCAGCCGGTAGAGATCACCCCGCAGCAGGCAGTAGTCCGCCAGCGCGCCCAGCAGCCCGAGCACCGCCTGCTGGTCGACGCCCTCCGAGTGCCGCAGCGCCGAGGTGATGAAGCTGGACTCGTCGTCCAGCCACCGCAGCGCCGAGTCGAGGGAGGAGAAACCGTGCGCCCCGAACTGCCCGGCCCGGGTGGACATCTTGCCGTCCACCATCCGGATCACCGCCCCGGCGAGATCCGCGTAATTGCGGATCAGCCGCTCCTGCGCGGCCGTGCGCTCCGCCGCCTCCTCCTCGTCCGCCAGCCGGGCGCGGGCGAAGGCGCGCACCGCGTCGTGCAGCCGGTACCGGCTGGCGCGCACCCGGTTGATCAGGCCCGCGTCCGCGAGCTGGGTCAGCAGCCGCTGCGACTCCTGCTCATCGGTGGCCAGCAGCGCCGCGGCGGCGGCCGCGCCCAGTGACGCCCGCCCGGCCAGCGCGAGCCGCCGCAGCAGCCGCCGGGCCTGCTCGGGCTGGTCGGTGTAGCGCACCCACAGCGCGCGCTCGACCGGCTCGTACGGGGCGTACTCCGCCAGCTCCGCCGCGAGCTGCTGCGCGGTGCGGGAACCGAGCGAGGAACCCGCGACCCGCAGCGCCAGCGGCAGTCCGCCGCAGAGCTCGCGCACCCGGTCGGCGCCCTGGCCGTCGTAGAGCCCGGCCGCCGCCTCCCCGCCCGCGGCCCGCAGCAGCTCCTCGGCGCCCGCCTCGTCCAGCGCCGTCACCGGAAGCTGGTGCACCCAGGCCCCGAGATCGTCGCCGGAGAGCTCCAGCGGGCCTCGGGCGGTCACCAGCACCAGACTCTCGGAGCCCCGCGGTATCAGCGTCCGCACCTGTTCCGGGTCGGCCGCGTCGTCCAGGATCACCGTCACCGGCAGCCCCGTCAGATGCTGGTGGTAGAGCTCGCTCAGCCGCCGCACCTGCTGCTCGGGCGACGATCGCTCACGGAAGAGCAGCTGCTCACGAGGGGCGCCGAGGCGGTTCAGCAGATGCAGCAGCGCGTCCCGGGTGGTGAGCGGGCGCCCGCTGTCGCTGCGCAGATCGACCACACAGGCGCCCCGGAACTGGTCCTTCAGATGGTGCGAGGCGCGTACCGCGAGAGTGGTGCGCCCCGAGCCCCGCGCGCCGTGCAGCACCACCACGGTCGGCCGGGTCTCGGTGGAGGCGCGGGCGGCGTGCACCCACTGGGTGATCCTGGCCATCGCCTCCCGGCGGCCGGTGAACGGCCCCTCCGGCTCCGGCAGATGCCCGAAGGACTGGGCGAGCACCGAACGCCTGCGGGCGGCGGCGCTGCGGTCCCGCCCGCGCAACTGACCCGCGGCGGCGGGTTTCTGCGCGGTACGGGCCGAGGCGGTGAGCATTCGCTGCTGGTCGATGAAGGGGCGGATGCCGCGCACCTCCAGCGCCGCCAGCCACTGGAGCCGCAGCTGATCCGCCCCGCCCGGCCGGCCGAGCTCGCCCGCCCTGCGGTGGGCGGCGGGCCAGTGCGAGGCGGTCACCTTGAGCACCGTGGCGGCGGCCCCCGCGCCGGCCACCACCGCTCCCGCGCCGAGCGCGGTGCCGCCGCCGGTGCCGAGCGCGAGATCCACGCCGGCCGCGGCGACCGCGGCAACGACCGTCACCAGCGCGGGAGTCGACAGATTCGCCCGGCTGAACCGCGCGGACAGGGGCTGCCGCCCGGCCTCCGCCTCCGCCGTCGCCCCCTCGTACGCCGCGTACTCCTCGGCGGCACTCGCCGCCATCGCGTCGAGCGCCGCCCGCCCCCGGGTGAGCAGCACACTCGTGTCGACCGCCCCGCCCGCGCGCCGCGCCTCCTCCTCCACGGCGCGCACCAACAGCCGCTCGGCTTCGGTCCGGTGGCTGTCCCGCATAGGGTCCCCCTCCATGGTCCGCTTCCGTTCCGCTGCCAAGTGTCCTGTGCGGGAGCCCCCGGCGCGAGGGAGTGCGGAGATCGTTCCTGTGGCGTCCATGTCATTTTCGCGCGCTGTACGCGCCGGGTGCTTCCGGCCTCACGAGGGCAGCGGATCCGGCCACCACGGCGGCCGGTGATCGGCGGCGCAGCCACCGCCGTCGCTGCCCATCGTCGAGTCCCCGACGGGAGTGCCCAGCCAGGCCATGTGCCAGAGGGCCAGGGTGGTGAGCGCGCATCCGAGCACCGTGGCGGGGATCAGCAGCCGCCCCCGCCGCCGCCGGACGATCCCGGCGGGGATCCCCCAGGCGGCCAGGGCGGTGAACGCTCCGGCGAGCACGGTCAGCGGCGTCTCCCAGGTCCACCAGTCGAACAGGCCGGGAAACTCCCGCGGAATCACCCGGCACGCCCGCCGCGCCGCTTGCGAGAGCCGCGCCGCGCCGTACCCCGTGAGCCCGCCGGCGATCAGGACCAGACACCCCGCGGTCCAGGGCGGCTGTGGCCGCTCGGGTGTCGCGGGGTCTGTTCGCGGTTTCACGGAGGGGAGAGACGCGGGGCGGGGCGGGGGCGGTTCCGGCGGGAGAGGTATAGCTTTCGCTATACTTCATCCGTGGCTGATGAGTGGGAGATCTTCCTCGTCGACGAGGTGCGCGAATGGATCGACGGACTGGAGGGGCAGGCGCTCGCCCGTGTGGTCCAGGCCCTCGACGCACTGGCGGAGGCGGTCCAGGACTGGGGCGTCCGCTCGTGGACACGATCCACGGTTCGTCCTTGGCGAATCTCAAGGAGCTGCGCCCCGGCACGGTGCGGATTCTGTTCGTCTTCGACCCGTGGCGGTGCAGCATCCTGCTCGTGGCGGGCGACAAGGCGGGGCGGTGGAATGAGTGGTATCAGCAGGCGATCCCCCTCGCCGAGCAGCGCTATGAAACCTATGTGAAGGAACGGACCCGGGAAGAAGGAGAACGGTCATGAGCGGTTACACGCGCTGGCAGGACATCCGCGCCGAGCATGTCGCCCGCGCCGGCGGTGAGGAAGCCGTGCGGAAGGGCAGGGAGGAACTTCTCGCGGAGGTGACCGGCCACCGCCTCGCGGAACTGCGACGGGCCCGGAAACTGACCCAGCAGGAGGTGGCCGACCGCATGGGTGTCACCAAGGGGCGGGTGTCGCAGATCGAACGAGGACACATCTCCGGCCAGGACGTCCTCGCCCGCTTCGCCGCTGCTCTGGGCGGGCGGCTGCATCAGGCCATTTACTTCGACGACGGCGACATCGCGGCCATTGCCTGAGAAAGGCACGCGGTGCGAGGCGGATCTTCCGCACATCCGGGTCCGGCCCGTCCCGCCTCGCCCGCCGCCCCCTCGTGGCAGCTGGGCAGTGCTTCGCCCGGTGCGTAAAGATGTGGCCATGCCCAACCGACTCGCGCGCGCCACGTCCCCCTATCTCCTCCAGCATGCCGACAATCCCGTCGACTGGTGGCCCTGGGAACCGGCGGCCTTCGAAGCCGCGCGCGAGCGCGATGTGCCGGTGTTCCTGAGCGTGGGGTACAGCTCCTGCCACTGGTGTCATGTGATGGCGCACGAGTCCTTCGAGGACGGGGCGACGGCCGCCTACATGAACGAACACTTCGTCAACATCAAGGTCGACCGCGAGGAGCGGCCCGATGTGGACACGGTGTACATGGAGGCCGTGCAGGCCGCCACGGGACACGGCGGGTGGCCGATGTCCGTCTTCATGACCGCGGAGGGGGAGCCCTTCTACTTCGGTACCTACTTCCCGCCCGAGCCCCGTCACGGCATGGCGTCCTTCCGGCAGGTGCTGGAAGGGGTGAGCGCCGCCTGGAGTGAGCGGCGCGAGGAGGTCGGGGAGGTGGCCGCGAAGATCACCCGGGATCTGGCCGGGCGGGCGCTGACTCATGGCGGGCAGGGGGTGCCCGAGGACGAGCAGCAGGCGCAGGCGCTGCTGGGGCTCATCCGGGAGTACGACGAGCCGCACGGCGGGTTCGGGGGCGCGCCCAAGTTCCCGCCCTCCATGGTGCTGGAGTTTCTGCTGCGGCACCATGCGCGCACCGGGGCCGAGGGGGCGCTGGAGATGGCCGAGGGCACCTGTGAGGCCATGGCCCGGGGCGGGATCTACGACCAGCTCGGCGGCGGGTTCGCGCGCTACTCCGTGGACCGCGAGTGGGTCGTGCCGCACTTCGAGAAGATGCTGTACGACAATGCCCTGCTCTGCCGGGTGTACGCGCATCTCTGGCGGACCACGGGGTCCTCGCTCGCGCGCCGGGTCGCGCTGGAGACCGCCGACTTCATGGTGCGGGAACTGCGCACCGCCGAGGGCGGATTCGCCTCCGCGCTCGACGCCGACAGCGACGACGGCACCGGCCGGCGCGCCGAGGGCGCCTTCTACGCCTGGACGCCCAAGCAGCTCCGCGACGCGCTGGGGGAGGAGGACGGGCGGCGTGCCGAGGAGCTGTACGGGGTGACCGCGGCCGGCACCTTCGAGGAGGGGAGCTCGGTGCTCCGGCTTCCGGCGGGTGAGCCGGACGAGGGGCTGCGGGAGCGGCTGTTCGCCGCCCGGGAGCGGCGGGTGCGGCCGGAGCGGGACGACAAGGTGGTCGCCGCGTGGAACGGGCTCGCCATCGCCGCGCTCGCCGAGGCCGGCGCGTACTTCGACCGGCCCGATCTGATCGAGCGGGCCACCGAGGCGGCCGATCTGCTGGTCCGGGTCCATCTGGACGACGGGGCCCGGCTCGCCCGTACCTCCCGGGACGGCCTGGCGGGTGCGAACTCCGGGGTGCTGGAGGACTACGCGGATGTCGCCGAGGGCTTTCTCGCGCTCGCCGGGGTCACCGGAGAGGGCGTATGGCTGGAATTCGCCGGGCTGCTGCTGGACATGGTCATCGACCGGTTCGCGGGCGGGGACGGCACCTTCTTCGACACCGCCCATGACGCCGAGCGGCTGATCAGGCGTCCGCAGGACCCCACCGACAACGCCGCGCCGTCCGGCTGGACCGCCGCGGCCGGTGCGCTGCTCTCGTACGCCGCGCACACCGGCTCCGAGGCGCACCGCACCGCCGCCGAGGGTGCGCTGGGGGTGGTGAAGGCCCTCGGGCCGCGCGCTCCCCGCTTCATCGGGTGGGGGCTCGCCGTCGCCGAGGCGCTGCTCGACGGGCCGCGCGAGATCGCGGTGGTGGGGGCCGGCGGCGATCCGGCGGTACGGGAGCTGCACCGTACGGCGCTGCTGGCCGGGGCGCCCGGTGCCGTGGTGGCGGCCGGGACGCCGGACAGCGGGGAGTTCCCGCTGCTGCGGGACCGGACGCTGGTGGAGGGGCGGGCGGCGGCGTATGTCTGCCGGGGCTTCGTCTGCCGGATGCCGGTCACCGACCCGGACACGCTGATGACGGAGCTGATCCAGCCCTGACCGGAGCGGCGCGGGCCGGAGCGGGCGGTCAGCGGGGCGAGGGCATGCGCACGGTCAGCGGGGTGTGCGGAGCCGCATTCCGTCCCCGAGCATCCGCAGCGCCCGGTCCGCCAGCCCGGGCAGGCCGGCCGGGTCGGCCGGCTCCTCCCGGCGGCTGTCGGCGGCCCAGTGGAGCATCGCCTCGCGGACCGCTCCCAGGACCGCCGCCGTGAAGACCCGTACGCCCAGATCGTCGGGGGAGCGGCCGGTGCGGTCGGCCAGGGCGCGGATCAGGAGCTCCGAGGTGGCGGCGAGGGATTCGGTCATCCGCGCGCGGAGCGCCGGGACCTCCGCCATCAGCCGGGTGCGCTGGGCGACCTCGTCCGGCGCCTCGGCCACCGCGCGGGCCAGCGCGGCGCACAGCACGTGCCGCATCGAGTCCAGCGGGTCCTCGCCGGCCGGCCGGGCCCGCAACTCCGCGTCGAGGCGGGCATCGTACTCGTCGCTGAGGACGATGTCCTCCTTGGCCGGGAAGTAGCGGAACACCGTCGAGGGGGAGACCTCCGCCGCCTCCGCGATCTGCTCGACCGTGGCCGCCTCGTACCCCTGCTCCGCGATCAGCCGGTAGGTCGCCCGCCGGATGGCGACCCGGGTCCTCAGCTTCTTCCGCTCGCGCAGACCCATGGGCCGCTCGGCGGCGCCGGAGGGGACGGCGGCGCGGGGAGGGCTGGCGAGGGGCGTGATGGCGGCCATGTCGTCATTGTCCTGCATCAATGGCGCGCGGAGCCATCTCCGCGGCACGCGCGGCGCGCTGGCCCGGGACGCGGTCGCCGCGTCAGTTCTGGTAGACCACCAGCGAGATGCCGACATAGTGGGCGGCGAACGCCGCCAGCGTCAGCGAGTGGAAGACCTCGTGGAAGCCGAACCAGCGCGGTGACGGATTCGGCCGCTTGATGCCGTACACCACGCCGCCCGCGCTGTAGAGCAGCCCGCCCGCGATCACCAGGACCAGGACCGCGATCCCGCCCGTCCGCAGGAAGTCGGGGAGGAAGAAGACCGCCGTCCACCCCATCGCGATGTAACAGGGGGTGTAGAGCCAGCGCGGGGCGCCGACCCAGAAGACCCGGAAGGCGATTCCGGCGGTCGCCGCGATCCAGATCGCCCACATGAGCGGCCGGGCGGTGGAGTCCGGCAGCAGGAGCATCGTCAGGGGCGTGTAGGTGCCCGCGATGATCAGGAAGATATTGGCGTGGTCGAGCCGCCGCAGCACGGCCTCGCCGCGCGGGCCCCAGTTGCCCCGGTGGTAGACCGCGCTGACACCGAAGAGCAGACAGGCGGTGACCACATAGATGCCGCAGGCCACCCGGGCCCGAGTGGAGTCCGCGAGCAGGGTCAGCACCAGCCCGGCGACCACCACCGCGGGGAACATGCCCGCATGCAGCCAGCCGCGCAGCCTCGGCTTCACCGGGGGCGGATCCAGCTCGGTCACTTCGGGCGCGGCAGCAGTCATGTCTGGATGGTACCTACGGCACCGTAGGTAGCGGCTCAATGGCCGCTGATCGGCCGGATGGCTGAACATCGCCACTCGGCCGCGTCCCGGGATCCGGCCCGCGCGCCCTGACGCACTCCGATGCGCCCCGTACGGTCCGAGACGCCCGGAACCCGTTCTCCGCCTGCGGGGGCCGGGGTGTGCGGGGGTGTGCGCTCATCTGTGCGGGGTGCGGAACGCCCTCCCGGCGGGAAAGCGGTCTCTCGGGGCTCCATCGAGTGGTATCAATTCAGGGCATTTAGCCGCAGACGGTGCCCCGGGGGAGGCGCGACACGAGTGGCGATGCTCACGTGAGAGGCCCTCTGGACATATGGGCGCGAGCCACGGATGATCAGATGAGTGCAGACGGCACCGGATGAGCGGCTACGAAGCATCCGGGTCGCAGCCCCCACGGGGTGACACAGGGCAACGCAGGGCAACAAAAACAAACCCCTCATTTAGGAGCGATCGTGGCGCGCGACAACGCGGCTCCCGGCACCGGCACCACCACCCTCCCCACCGATCACAAAGAGCTGATCGCCTGGGTCGACGAGATCGCGGCGATCACCCAGCCCGACCGCGTCGTGTGGTGCGACGGATCCGAGGCCGAGTACGACCGGCTGGCCGGGGAGCTGGTGGCCAGGGGAACCTTCCGGAAGCTCGACCCGGTGAAGCGCCCGAACTCGTACTACGCCGCCTCCGACCCCACCGACGTCGCACGCGTCGAGGACCGCACCTTCATCTGCTCCGAGAAGGAGGAGGACGCGGGCCCCACCAACCACTGGAAGGCCCCCGCCGAGATGCGGGACATCTTCTCCGGCGAAGAGGGCATCTTCCGCGGCTCCATGCGCGGCCGGACCATGTACGTCGTGCCCTTCTGCATGGGCCCGCTCGGCTCCCCGCTCTCCGCCATCGGCGTCGAGATCACCGACTCCGCCTATGTCGCGGTCGCCATGCGCACCATGACCCGGATGGGCCAGGCCGTCCTGGACGAGCTCGGCTCCGACGGCTTCTTCGTCAAGGCCGTCCACACCCTCGGCGCCCCCCTCGCCGAGGGCGAGCAGGACGTGCCGTGGCCGTGCAACTCCACCAAGTACATCTCGCACTTCCCCGAGTCCCGCGAGATCTGGTCGTACGGTTCGGGCTACGGCGGCAACGCCCTGCTCGGCAAGAAGTGCTACGCCCTGCGCATCGCCTCCGTCATGGCGCGGGACGAGGGCTGGCTCGCCGAGCACATGCTGATCCTCAAGCTCACCCCGCCCACCGGTGACGCCAAGTACGTGGCGGCGGCCTTCCCCTCCGCCTGCGGCAAGACCAACCTCGCCATGCTGGAGCCCACCATCCCCGGCTGGACCGTGGAGACCATCGGCGACGACATCGCCTGGATGCGGTTCGGCGAGGACGGGCAGCTCTACGCGATCAACCCCGAGGCCGGCTTCTTCGGTGTCGCGCCCGGCACCGGCGAGCACACCAACGCCAACGCCATGAAGACCCTCTGGGGCAACTCCGTCTTCACCAATGTCGCCCTCACCGAGGACAACGACGTGTGGTGGGAAGGCATGACCGAGGAGCCCCCGGCCCGCCTCACGGACTGGAAGGGCAACGACTGGACCCCCGAGTCCGGCGTCCCGGCCGCCCACCCGAACGCCCGCTTCACCGTGCCCGCCTCGCAGTGCCCGACCATCGCCCCCGAGTGGGAGGACCCCCGGGGCGTACCGATCTCGGCCATCCTCTTCGGCGGCCGGCGCGCCTCCGCCGTACCGCTGGTCACCGAGTCCTTCACCTGGCAGCACGGAGTCTTCCTCGGCGCCAATGTCGCCAGCGAGAAGACGGCCGCCGCCGAGGGCAAGGTCGGCGAGCTGCGTCGCGACCCCTTCGCGATGCTGCCGTTCTGCGGCTACAACATGGGCGACTACATGGCCCACTGGATCAAGGTCGGCAAGCAGGCGGACCAGTCGAAGCTGCCGAAGATCTACTACGTCAACTGGTTCCGCAAGAACGACGCGGGCAAGTTCGTCTGGCCCGGCTTCGGCGAGAACAGCCGGGTGCTGAAGTGGATCGTGGAGCGGCTGGAGAGCCGCGCCGAGGGCGTCGAGACGCCGATCGGCATTCTGCCGGCGGCCGGGTCGCTCGACACGGACGGGCTGGAGCTCTCCGCCGGTGACCTCGACTTCCTGCTGAAGGTCGACAAGGAGGTCTGGCGCGAGGAGGCGGCGCTGGTCCCCGACCACCTGAACACCTTCGGCGACCACACGCCGAAGGAGCTGTGGGACGAGTACCACGCCCTGGTCGAGCGCCTGGGGCGGTGAGACCGCGGGCGGCTCGGAGGGCTGCGCGCGAAGGACCCGGTCATGGCTCGGCCGGGTCCGCCGCGGGCCGCACTCCGGCCGCCGGGCGGGAGCGTGAAACGTCGCGACGGGCCGGACCGACATCCGCCCTGACCTGTGGGGTCCCCGCCGGCCCCGTCGCGCCGCGGCCCCCGGAGTCCACCCTCAGGACTCCGGGGGCCGACGCGTTCCTCCGCGCGGGGGCGGGGTGGATGGCACCCGGTCCACGCGCCTCGGCGGCCCGTGGACCGGGGCCGTCAGTGGGCGCCGACCAGCCGGGAACCGGCCAGGGCGGCGGCGTGCGCGTCCATCCGCCCGGCGGCGAGGACGGCGACGGTGGTGTCGGCGCGGGCGGCGGCCACGACCAGGGTGCGGCCGGCCAGGGTGTGACCCCGCCGGTGCAGTGCTCCGGTGTCGCCCGTGCCGCGGCCCGCGCGGCGCACCGGCGGTGCGCCCCGCAGCCGGGTGATCTGGGCGGCGATGCGCTCGGCCGCCTCGTCCAGGGAGAGCTCGTCGGTGACGGCCAGCAGCGCCGAGAGATGCCCGGCGAGCTGGATGTCCAGCTCCTCCTCGCGGGAGCGGTGCGGGAAACCGGCGTCGTCGGCCATCGTGTGGACGGACTTGGTGCGTATCGGCTCGTACATGCGGATGACCTCCTGCTCGCTGTCAGGAGGCCATCCTACATTGGATTGAGTCCAAAGTTGGGTTCAGTCGGATCTTGGCGGGATCAGTGCTGGCCGTAGCCGTCCAGGAAAGAGCCGATGCGGGTCACCGCGTCCGCCAGTTCCGGGGCCGCGGGCAGGGTGACGATCCGGAAGTGATCGGGCTCCGGCCAGTTGAAACCGGTGCCGTGGACCACCATGATCTTCTCGGCGCGGAGCAGATCGAGCACCATCTGCCGGTCGTCCTTGATCTTGTAGACCTTCGGGTCGAGCCGGGGGAAGAGATAGAGCGCACCCTTGGGCTTCACACAGGTCACACCGGGAATCCGGGTGAGCAGGTCATAGGCGGTGTCCCGCTGCTCCAGAATCCGGCCGCCCGGCAGGACCAGCTCCTCGATCGACTGGCGCCCGCCGAGCGCGGTGGCCACGGCGTGCTGCGACGGCATATTCGCGCAGAGCCGCATATTGGCCAGGATGGTCAGCCCCTCGATGTACGAGGAGGCATGGGCCTTCGGTCCGCAGACCGCCATCCAACCGGAGCGATATCCGGCCACTCGGTAGTTCTTGGAGAGCCCGTTGAAGGTGAGCACCATCAGATCGGGGGCGAGCGCGGCGGTCGGGGTGTGGGTGGCGCCGTCATAGAGGATCTTGTCGTAGATCTCGTCGGAGCAGACGATGAGATGGTGCCGGCGGGCGATCTCGGTGAGCGCGCGGAGCATCTCCTCGCCGTACACCGCCCCGGTGGGGTTGTTCGGGTTGATGATCACCAGCGCCTTGGTGCGGTCGGTGATCTTCCGCTCCAGGTCGGCGAGGTCGGGCATCCAGTCGGACTGCTCGTCGCAGCGGTAGTGCACGGCGGTGCCGCCCGCCAGTGACACCGAGGCGGTCCACAGCGGATAGTCCGGCGCCGGTACGAGGACCTCGTCGCCGTCGTCCAGCAGTGCCTGCATCGACATCTGGATCAGCTCGGAAACGCCGTTGCCGATATAGACGTCCTCGACATCGAGATCGATGCCCTTGGTCTGATAGTGCTGCATCACCGCACGGCGTGCCGAGAGCAGCCCTTTCGCATCACCGTAGCCGTGTGCGCCACCGAGGTTGCGGAGAATGTCCTCCAGGATTTCGGGCGGGCACTCGAACCCGAACGCCGCCGGGTTTCCGGTGTTGAGTTTGAGGATGCGGTGGCCTGCTGCCTCCAGCCGCATCGCCTCCTCAAGGACCGGGCCACGGATCTCGTAACAGACATTTGCGAGCTTCGTCGACTGGATCACCTGCATGTCGTGAGCTTACGGGCGGCAATCCGGCGCCGCCGGGTGTTTACCGCCCGTGCGGGTGTACGGGAATGGCGGGCATCGCAGCTTCGGGATGGTGGCGGTGCTTTCCGCCCTTGGAATGCGATCCCGGGGCCGGGCTGTTGCCTGGGGTTTCCACCGTGGCGGGACCGGAACGCCGAATCGGTGTTGCCCTCGTCACTCCGTGCCTCCCCGGCGGGCCCGGGGCCGGGCGTCCGTACCGTGCCCAGGGCATCCGCCCGGGCACACGGAACCGCCCCGGGCGCACTTCCGTGCGTCCGGGGCGGCCGAGGAGAAGTCAGGCGTTGACGCAGGTGTTGCCGAAGGCCGGGTTGAGCAGCCCGATGACATTGATCGAGTTGCCACAGACGTTGATCGGCACGTGTACGGGAACCTGGACCAGGTTCCCGGAGAGCACGCCGGGCGAACCGATGGCGGCACCGTTGGCCCCCGCGTCGGCCATGGCCGGAGCGGCGGTGCCCAGCGCCATGATGACACCCGTGATGACGGCAGCAGCCTTGGTGTGCTTCATTGTGATTGATCCTTTCAGCGGTGGTGCTGTACGCAGCCGCGGCCTTCGCGCTGCGTCGACAGTCGCCTGTACATACGCGCCCCCGCAGATTTATTAACGATGGGGTTCCCGCCGGGAAACGTTCATATGGCCGCCAGTTCGACAAGTCACTCGGATGCAGCACGGTGAATTGACGGAGGGACCGGCGGCGATATTGCGCCGTCCCCCGGGAAATCGGGCCGGACGGCGGTGCCGGCGGTTGTTCAGTTGTGGATACCGGTGATTCGAACAGCCCGGCCCGGGAATGCCAGGGGCCGGCCGCATGGGGGTGCCCCCGAACGCGCCGCGCTCAGGGGCACACTCATGGCGTCCGTGATCAGTTGTTGCCGGCGCCGTTGCCCGAGAGGACCGGGATGTTGCTGAGGATGTGCGACAGCGGCTCGTCACCCTTGGCCTGGGTGGAGTTCTCGACACACTGCTGGTTCTGCGGCGACGACAGGACGTTGATGTCCTGGACGGTGACCGGGATGAGACCGATGAGCGAGCCGACGTTCGCCTTCGCGGGCAGGCCGATGCAGGGCTTGTTCAGGGAACCCTGGACCAGGGCCATCTGCGGGCTCATGTTGCCGTAGGTGGCGGCGTTGCCGTACGCCTGCGAGGCGCCGTTGCCGCTGAAGGAGGTCGTGCCGTTGTCGTTGCCGATGGCCATGGCCTGCGGGGCCATCGCGGCGCCGGCGCCCACCATCGAAGCGGTGACCGCAGCGGTTGCCAGAATCTTCTTGATCACTTGGTGTTCCTTTTCGCTATGAACGATCGATCGTGGAGCAGACTGGTCAACTGCCCACGACCCGTTTGGTTCCGTGCATTCACCCGAATGCACGAATGGCCGCCGGCGCATTTCGCACGGAATGCCGATGGCGGACGGGGATTCGTGCCCGCCCCCGGCCGGTGCCGGCGACCCGGGTTCCCCGCACCGCCCGGACAGCGCGAACACCCCGGCATCGAGCGCGGATGCCGGGGTGTTCGCTGCGTTCGCCGTGCGTGTGCGCCGGTGTCGTCCGGTCGCGGATCCGGCCCGCCGCCGCGGCTCCGTGCGGAGTGCGGCGGCGGACATCACGATCAGCTGTTGGCGACGCCGTTGCCCGAGAGGACCGGGATGTTGCTGAGGATGTGCGACAGCGGCTCGTCACCCTTGGCCTGGGTGGAGTTCTCGGTGCACTGCTGGTTCTGCGGCGACGCGAGGACATTGACGTCCTGGACGGTGACCGGGATGAGACCGATGAGCGAGCCGACGTTCGCCTTGAGCGGGATTCCGGCGCACAGCTTGTTGACGGAGCCCTGCACGGCGCTGAGCTGGGGGCTCATGTCGCCGTGGGTGGCGGCGTTGCCGAACGCCTGCGAGGCACCGTTGCCGCTCAGCGACGTCGTGCCCTGGTGGTCGCCGATGGCCATAGCCTGCGGAGCCATTGCCGCGCCCGCGCCCACTGCGGAGAGGGTGACCACCGCGGTCGCCATAACCTTCTTCAGCATGATGTGTCCTTCTGTCTTCGTGGATGTCCGCTACCGGAGCGCCCTGAGCAACTGACCCCCGCGACTTTGGTTCCGCCGGTTCACTCCAATGGATCCATGAGCCGAACTCATAGGCCAATTGATCCGAACGGGGTCTCGGTCGCGGGCGTTCACCGGGTGCGATGTGCGGCGGGGAGAGGGCGGGCAGGCGAGGGTGAAGGCGGGCGAGGGCATGCGGAAGGGGGCGCGGCCCTCGGGCCGCACCCCCTTCCGGTCGCCGCGCGGGCGATGATCCGAAGGCCGCTCAGCCACCCAGGGACACGCCGCCGAGCATCGGCGTCAGCTTGGTGGCCTGCTGGAGCACGTGCTGGGGCGCCTGGCCCCGGACACTGTTCAGCTCGGTCGCGGTGGTGGTCACGTCCCGCACCGCGTCGCCGCTGCCGCCGTTGAGCAGCGGCATCTGCCGGATGGCGCTGTCCAGGCCGCCGTTGAGGCTGGTGGGTGTGGGCATGGTCGCGTCCGCCGCCAGCGCGGGCGAGCCGGCGCCGAGCGCCGCGAGCGAACCGGCGATGACCGCGGCAACCCTTGTGTACTTCATGTCTTCGGATCCCTTTCTCCGGCGGCGATCGTCGCCGCCGTCCCCCGGTTAACGAGAGTGCCGCTTCACGGGAAACCCTTCGAGCCCCTTCTGGGGATTCTCGTATCAGCGGATGATCGGATGAAACGATCGGCTGCTCGACCGTCCATGTGGTGATGCGGGCGGCCGGTCACCCCCGCCGTCCGCCGAACGAAAGCCGCCGAAAGGGCTGTTCGTCTCATTCGGACCCATTCTTTCCGGCCGGTCCGGGCGTATTCAACGAGCATTTCCCCGCCGGGATGTGCCGGATCACCCGAAGGATTGTTTCCCCCGCCGCCGATCCGGTGCATCCGGCCGTCGCCCGCGCTGCTGAACCGGCCCTGAGCCATTCATTCGGCGGGCTCGGCGGGATCGGCGGCCAGATGGACGCACAAGCGCGTCTCACGTGTTTTTCAACGCACTTCTGACAAACTGCACTCCTGTTTTTGTCATGTTGATCGAGGACGGGAGGGCCGGGTCATGCCGAAGCCGGCGGGCCTCGCCGCGCGGGGATTCCTCAGTGCGGTCCTGCTCTTGGCGCTTTCCGCCGCTCCGCTCACGGCCGCGCCTCTCGGCGTGGACGATGTCTCCGGTCAGCAGCAGTCCGAACGCATTCCCTTCGGCCAGCGCTATCAGGCCGTCCAGCACGGCGGAGTCACCAGAACGGCGAACTCCGTGATCACCTGCCGTACGCCGAAGTCCGACTCCGCCCGCTCCTGTTCCTCGGTGCGGGACGGGGCCGCCGGGGTCAACGGCGACTTCGAGATGTACTACATCGACGAGGACGAGGACTCCAACACCTACAACTCCAGCCGCGGCGAACTCAGCCTGCCGAAGAGCTCGACGGTGACCTATGCCAGGCTCTACTGGGGCGGCAATCTCCTTGCCGGGGAACAGAAGCCGCCCGAGGACAACGGAAGGGTTCTCATCGCCGAGAACGGCGGTGAGTACAAGGAAGTCCTCGCCGATACCCGGATCGCGCACCGGGATGTGACGGGCGAGGACGCCTTTCAGGCATCCGCCGACATCACCCCGCTGATCCGCCGGAGCGGGGCCGGGATCTACACCGTCGCTCAGATCAATGTGGCCATGGGGAATTCCAGGGCCGGTGCCTGGGGCGGCTGGACCCTTGTGGCCGCGTATGAGAACGCCACGGAACCCCTGCGCACCATCTCGGTGTGGGACGGTTTCGAAACCCTGGAAGCCGACCGGAAAAGCCATGAGATCACCCTCCCCGGAGTACGAATTCCGGCCGGGGCGAAAGGCCGGGCCGGGCTGGTGGGCTACGACGGCGACCGCGGCTTCACGGGAGACTCGGTGAGCGTACGGGCGGGGAACGGAAAGGTGTTCGGGCTCAGCGGCCCGGGCGATCCGGCCGCCGATCTGATGAATTCCACCATCAACGGTCCCGACGGGACGATGAGACGACAACCCGCGCACGGGAACACCCTCGGCTACGACTCCGATGTGTTCGACATCGCGCCCGCGCTGACGGCCGGGGCCACCAGTCTGGCCTTCCGGTTCGAACCCGAGACCGCCAAGGCCGGCGGGACGGCCGAGGACGTCGAAACCACCAAGGCCGGCGGGACCGCCGAGGACGCCGGGACGGCCGGGGCCGCCGGCTCGCAGGCGGACGGCGGATACCACCTCGGCGTTCTCTTCGTGCAGGCCGACACCCGTCGCTGACCTCCGCCGGACCCACCCCCCATTTCGCGACAAGAGAGCCGCACGTGCCGCAACGAAGCCGGACCGCTCCCAGCCCACTGACGGTTCTCCATCTGGTGCAGCCGGTGGAGGGCGGGGTCGCGCGTGTCGTCGTCGATCTGGTCCGGGCGCAGAGCGCCGAGGGGCTGCGGGCGGTCGTGGCCTGCCCCTCCGGCGGCGAACTCGCCGACCGCGCCCGGGCGGCCGGGGCACAGGTGCACATCTGGAACGCGGTCCGCGAACCCGGCCCCCGGCTTCCCCTCGAACTCCTCGCCGCCGCCCGGCTGATCCGCCGGCTGCGGCCCCAGCTCGTCCACGCGCACAGCGCCAAGGCCGGACTCGTGGCCCGTCTCGCGGTGCGCGGCCGGGTGCCGACCGTCTTCCAGCCGCACGCCTGGTCCTTCGACGCCGTCGAGGGCCGCGCCGCCCGGTACGCCCTCACCTGGGAGCGGTACGGAACCCGCTGGAGCACCCGGACCCTCTGCGTCAGCGAGACCGAGCGCCAGGCGGGGGAGCGGGCCGGGATCGCCGCCCGCTGGGCCGTGATCCGCAACGGGATCGACCTCGGTCACTACGACGACCCGGCCGATGAGCCGCCCGCCCCGCCGCTCCCCGGTGTCCTCGGCGGGACCGGCCCCCGGGACGCGGCCGGCCACACCGCGGGGCCGGGCGGACCCTCCCGTACCCCGGGCGGCGAAGCCGTCTTCACGCCCGTCCGCGACCCCGCCCGGGCACGGGCCCGCGCCGAGATCGCCGGACCGGCGCACGGCGTGGCGGACCACACCCCGCTCGTCGTCTGTGTCGGACGGCTCTGCCGCCAGAAGGGCCAGGACATCCTGCTCGGCGCCTGGCCCCGGGTGCTCGCCGCGCTTCCCGCCGCCCGGCTCGTCCTGGTCGGCGACGGCCCCGACCGGGAGCGGCTCACCCGTACCGCCCCGCCTCGGGTCCACTTCACCGGGGCGCTCCCCGACCCCCGGGCCTGGCTGCGCGCCGCCGATCTCGTCGTACTGCCGTCCCGCTGGGAGGGCATGGCACTCGCCCCGCTCGAAGCGATGGCCTGCGGACGGCCCGTCGTCCTCACCGATGTGAGCGGGGCGCGGGAGAGCCTGCCGCCCGGCCATCACACCCACAGCCTCGTACCCCCCGACGATCCACCGGCCCTCGCCGCGGCCCTCACCGCGCTGCTGGCGGACGCACCCCTGCGCGCCCGCCTCGGCGGCGAGGCACGCACCCATACGCGGGCGACCTGCGACGTACGGACCACCGCCGCCGCCGTCTCCGGCCTCTACCAGGACCTTCTCCCGCCCCACCCCCTGACGAGGAAGAGCGCCACGCGATGACGACGGAGAGTGTTCCAGCGCCCCACTCCGCCCGGACCATGGCAGACCGGACGGCCATCCCCACCAGGCCGCTCCGGCCGCCGCGCGGCCCCGCGCGCCGGCCCGCGCCCCACCCCCGCCGGAGGGACGCCGCCCGCCGGGCCTCCGTCACCGCCCTGCTCACCGCCGATCTGCTGGCCGCCCTGCTCACCCCCGCGCTGCTGCCGCCGCTCGGCCCGCCCCCGGCCCTGCTGCTGCTGCTCGCGCTCATCCCGCCCCTGCTGCACGCCTGCCGCGGCCTCTACCGGCCCGCGCTCACCCCCTCCGCCCTCGCCGAGGTGCCCGCGATCACCGCGATGGCCCTGGTGCAGTGGTTCGTCATCGCCGAGGCGCTGACCGTGTACGACCCCCGGTACTCGACGGGCTGGGTCGAACTCGCCCTCGCCGTGGCCGTCCAGACCGCCCTCTGTGTCACCGGCCGGGCCGTGGCGCACCGCGCCCGGCGGCGGGCGGCCGGCCGCCGGCCGCAGCCCGCGCTGGTGATCGGGCGCGGCCCGGTCGCCCGGCAGGTGACCGGTGTCCTCCACGACCACCGGGAGTACGGGATGCGGCCCATCGCCCTGATCGACGCCGCCGTCCCCGCCCTGCCGCCCGCCTCCGCCGGCGGTGCCGATCCCGGCCCCGGCACGGGCACGCTGCCCGTCCTCACCACCCGGCAGGACGTCAGCCGCGCCGTCCTGCGCAACACCGTGCGCCACGCGGTCTTCACCCAGCGGCCCGGCGCGGATCCGGAGACCGCGGCGCTGCTGGCCCTGCTCACCCGGCACGGCTGCCGGCTCTGGCTGGTGGACGGCGGGGCCGCCGCCGGCGGGCGCGACCATCTGTGGGGCTTCTCCGTGCGGCCCCTCCACCGCGATCCGCACCGGCCGCTGGCCCGCGCCGTCAAACGGGCCGGTGACGCCCTGCTGGCCGCCGTCGCGCTGGTGCTCGGCGCGCCGGTGATGGCCGTCTGCGCCCTCGCCGTACGCCTCGCGGACGGGCCGGGCGTGATCTTCCGTCAGGAACGCGTCGGACTGCACGGCCGCCCCTTCACCCTGCTGAAGTTCCGCACCCTGCGCCCGGCCAGCGAACACGAGTCCGCCACCCGCTGGAATGTCGCCTTCGACCGCCGGATGTCGCCCACCGGGAATCTCCTGCGCCGCACCTCGCTCGACGAACTGCCCCAGCTCTGGAATGTGCTGCGCGGCGACATGAGCCTGGTGGGCCCGCGACCGGAACGGCCCTATTTCGTGGCGAAATTCAGCCATGCCCATCCCGGCTACCAGGCCCGGCACCGGATGCCCGCGGGCATCACCGGGCTCGCCCAGATCAACGGATTGCGCGGCGACACCTCCATCGAGGAGCGCGCCCGTTTCGACAACCACTACATCGACACCTGGTCGCCCTGGCAGGACGTGTGCATCCTGGCGCGCACCGCCGCGTCGCTCTTCCGGTTCGGAGGCAGTTGAGCATGACGGTGTTGTGGGCCGAACCCGCGGTGGCCTCTTCGGAACCGGACCGGAGTGCGGTGGTCCGGTTCGTCGCGCGCCGGTGGCCGCTGCTGCCGCTGCTCGGCACCGTACTGCTGCTGGCCGCGCCGCTCCCGGCGGGCAGCGAGGCGGGCTCCGGCGGGCTCGCCCCCGCCGACGCGGCCTCGGCCGGACTGGTCCTCTTCTGCCTGGTGCGCGTGGTGCGCTCCCGCTCCCGCCCGCTCACCCGGGCCGCCGCCGCCGTACTCGGCCTCCCCGTGATCGGGATCGCCGTCGCCACGGCCACCGCCGTCGACCCGCTCGCCACGCTCCCCGGCTTCGTCCGCTATCTCCAGGTCTTCGTCCTCGTCCCGGCCGCCGTGCTGCTGCTGCTCCGGGACGCGGGCGACTTCCGGATCGCCGCGGGCTCGCTCACCCTGCTGGCGCTGGCGCAGGGCGCGCTCGGAGTCCACCAGTACGCCACCGGAACCGGCGCCTCCTACATGGGCGAGGACATCCGGGCCGTCGGCACCTTCGGCCCCACCGACGTCATGGGGATGGCCACCGTGGTGGCGTACGGGCTGCTCGCCGCCGCCGCGCTCGCCCTGAGCCCGCCGCCCGGCACCCGCCGCGCGCTCCGCGCCGCCGCCGGGGCCGCCGCCGTACTGCTGGTGGTGCCGCTGGCACTCTCCTTCAGCCGGGGTGCGTGGATCGCCACCGCGCTCGCCGCGCTGGTGATGATCCTGCTGACCGGCGCGCGCCGGGCCCTGTCCGCCCTGGCCGTGCTCACCGCGCTCGTGGTGGTGCTGGTCGGCGGCCCGGGCGTCGGCACGGAGCTGATCTCCCAGCGGCTCAGCAGCATCACCCAGGTCTCCTCGGCCCCCGACCGATCCGTCACCGACCGCTACACCATGTGGGCCGCGGCCACCGGCATGTGGCGCGAACAGCCGCTCACCGGGGTCGGGATGAAGGGCTTCCCGGCCCACCGGGACGGCCACTCCGGCATCGGCCTCTCCTCCGGCGGCGACACGGCGGGCGCGGGCCGGGCCTACCGGAAGCAGCCACTGCTCTCGCCGCACAACATGTATCTGCTGATCCTCAGCGAGCAGGGCCTGATCGGGGCGACCGCCTTCGCCGCGAGCTGGGCGGTGATCCTGGCCGGGGCGGTGCGCCGGCTGCTGCGGGCCCGCGACGGCCGCCGCACCGCCGTGGACTGCGGGCTCGCCGCCGTCGCGCTGATGCTCTGGCAGACGGTCGACTTCCTGTACGCGGACATCGGCGGGCCGTCGACCGTGCTGACCGGGGTGGTGCTCGGACTGGCCGCCTGGTGGGCCTTCGGGCCGGGGAGCACCACGAGCCCGGTCCGGGCGCGGGTGCCGGACGCGCGCACGGCACCGCCCGGCGGGGCGACCGCGAAGTGAACGACACCGGTACGGGGAAGTCCGGACCCGCCCGGCGGGGCGCGGTGGTGATGTCCGCCGCCGCGGCCGCGGTGGTGGTGTCGGCCGCCGTCGCCGCCGCGCACCGGGTCCCCGCCGGCCCGGCACCGGCCGCCGCCCCCGGCGGCGAGCTCCCCGGCCCGCCCCGGCCCCCCTCCCGGCTGGGGACCTTCCTCGCCCGCGCCGCCGCCGTCACCGCCGGGCTGACCGTGGCCGGCGCGCTCCTCGGTCTCGTACGCGATCAGGCCATCGCCCGGATCTACGGCGCGGGCACCGAGAGCGACGCCTTCCTCATCGCCTGGACCGTGCCCGAGATGGCCGCCACCCTCCTCATCGAGGACGCGATGGCCCTGCTCCTCGTACCGGCCTTCAGCCATGCCCTCGCCCACCGCGCGGCCCGGCACCGGACCGCCGGGGACCCGGTGCGCGATCTCGTCTCCGCCACCCTGCCCCGGCTGGTCGCCGCCCTCGCCTTTGTCACCGGACTCCTCGCCCTGTGCGCACCTCAGTTCGTGGCCGTGCTCGCGCCCGGACTCGCCGATCCGGCACTCGCCGTCGACTGCACCCGGCTCACCGCCCTCACCGTCCTCACCTTCGGTGTCGCCGGTTACTTCAGCGCGGCCCTGCGCGCCCACGGCCATTTCCTCCCCCCGGCCGCCGTCTATCTCGCGTACAACACCGGCATCGTCGCCACCACCCTGCTGCTGCACTCGCTCTGGGGGGTGCGCGCCGCCGCCGCCGGAGTCGCCGTCGGCGGGCTGCTGATGGTCCTCGTCCAGCTCCCCGTCTTCCTGCGCCGGGTCGGCCGGCCCCGGCCCGCCGCCGCTCCCCGCCGCGAGGCCCGGATCGCCACACCGCTGGTCGGGCTCTCCGTCCTCGCGCCGATCGCCGTCTTCGCGCTCAGCCGCCAGTCACAGGTGCTGGTCGAGCGCTTTCTCGCCTCCTCGCTCCCCGGCGGCGCCATCTCCCATCTCAACTACGCGCAGAAGGTGGCGCAGATGCCGATGGTGCTCTCGCTGATGTTCTGCACCGTCACCCTCCCCGTCGTCGCCAGGGCCATCGCCGGCGGCGACCGGGAGACCGCCCGCCGCCGGGTCGAACACGATCTCGTCCTCGCCGGTCTCGTCGTCCTCCTCGGCACCGCGCTGATCCTCGGCTGCGCGCCGCAGATCATCGAAGTCCTCTTCCAGCGGGGCGCCTTCGACGCCGGGGACACCGCCACCACCGCCGCGGTCATGCGGGTGTACGCCGTCGGGCTGCTCGGCCACACCCTCGTCGGCGCGCTGGGGCGGCCCTTCTTCTCCTCCGGGCGGCCCACCTGGTACCCGGCCGCCGCCATGGCCGCCGGACTCGCCGTCACCATCGCGGCGGGCGCCGCGGCGGTGACTCCCTGGGGGGTGTACGGGATCGCCGCGGGCAACGCCGCCGGGATCTGCGTCACCGCGCTGCTGCTGCTCAGCGGCCTCGGCTCGCGGATCGTCCGGATCGAGGTGCGCGCCGTCAGCCGGGCCCTGGGCCGGCTCGCCGCCGCCGCCGGGGCGGCGGCCGGCGCGGGGGCGCTCACCGGCGCGCTGCTGCCCGGCCCGCTGCCGGCCCTCGCCGCCGGGGTGCTGCTGGTGCCCGCCGTCTTCGCCGCCACCGGTCTCGCCCTCGGGTCCCCGGAGATCGTCCGAACGCTGGCCCTCGCCCGACGGAGGTTCCGTCCTGTCCGCTGACACGGTGACCACCCGCGCCCCCGCCGCTCCCCTCGCCGCGGGGCGGCCGTGGATCCTGATGTACCACTCCGTCGCCGACCCCTCCGACGACCCGTACGGCATCACGGTCGGTCCCGGCCGGCTCGACCGGCAGCTCGCGCTGCTGCGGCGCCGGGGGCTGACCGGGGTCGCGGTCGCCACCCTGCTCCGCGCCCGCGCGCGGGGCGGTGCCCGCGGGCTCGTCGGGCTCACCTTCGACGACGGCTACGCCGACTTCACCGAGGCCGCCCTGCCCGTACTGCGCCGGCACGGCTGCACCGCCACCCTCTTCGTCCTCCCCGGCCGCCTCGGCGGGAGCAACGACTGGGATCCCGAGGGCCCGCGCCGCCCGCTGCTGGACGAGCGCGGCATCCGCACGGCCGCCGAGGCCGGCACGGAGATCGGCTCGCACGGTCTGCGCCATCTCGATCCGACCGTGACCGGGGACGCCGAACTGGAGCGGGAGACCCGGGAGAGCCGGGCCCTGCTGACGGAGCTGACCGGCCGGCCGCCCGAGGGATTCTGCTACCCCTACGGAGCCGTCGACCGGCGGGCGGTGCGGGCGGTGCGCGCGGCCGGATACGCCTACGCCTGTGCCATCCGGCCCCCGGCCGGCCTGGCCGGGCCGTACGCCCTGCCGCGTACCCACATCAGCCAGGCCGACCTGGGCGCACGGCTGACGGTCAAGCGGCTGCGCCACCGGCTGGGCGGGTGAACCGGCCGATGCGGGTCCTCCAGGTGATCACCGGTCTCGGTGTCGGCGGCGCGGAGCAGCAGCTGCGGCTGCTGCTGCGTCATCTCCCGGTGGAGTGCGAGGTGGTGACCCTCACCCACCCGGGGGCGGTCGCCGAGGGGCTGCGCGCGGACGGGGTGCGCGTCCATCACCTCGGCATGCGCGGCAACCGGGATCTGCGGGCGCTGCCCCGGCTGACCCGGCTGATCCGGGACGGCGGTTACGACCTGGTCCACACCCATCTCTACCGGGCCTGTGTGTACGGGCGGATCGCGGCCCGGCTGGCCGGGGTGCGGGCGGTGGTGGCCACCGAGCACTCACTGGGCGACACGGAGATCGAGGGCCGCCCGCTGACCCGCCCGACCCGGGCCCTGTATCTGGGGACGGAACGGCTCGGCGCGGCCACGGTCGCGGTCTCGGAGACGGTGGCCGGGCGGCTGCGGGAGTGGGGGGTGCCGGGCGGGCGCGTCCGGGTGGTGCCCAACGGCATCGACGCCGCCGGTTTCGCCTTCGACCCGGCGGCGCGGGCGGCGGTCCGCGCCCGGTTCGGGATTCCGCCCGAGGAGTTCATCGTCGGCGCGGTGGGGCGGCTGGTGCCCGGAAAGCGCTTCGATGTCCTGGTGCGGGCGGTGGCGGCGCTGCCCGGGGTCCGGCTGCTGATCGCAGGTGACGGCCCGGAACGCCCCGCCCTGACGGCGCTCGCGGCCCGGCTGGGCGCGGCGGACCGGATGCACTTCCTGGGGGAGTGCGACGGGGGTCCGGGGGCGGGTGACGGTTCGGCGCTCGGTTCCGGCCCGGGTTCCGGTTCCGTGCCGGTCACGGGGTTCGGTTCCGGGTTCGATTCCGTGCGGGTCACGGGTTCCGGTTCCGGGTTCGGGACGGGTTCCGGTTCCGTGCCGGTCACGGAGCCCTGGCCGGGGTCCGGGTCCGTTCCCCGGCCGGGCGAGGGTGCCGGGGCGGATGCCGCGCCCGGCGTCCGTCCGCCGCCGGGCGAATGCCCCGTGCCCGCTTCCTGTGACGTGCCGTCCACCGCCACCGCCACCGCCACGGCCGCGGGATCCCGTCCCCGGCCGGCCGGGGCGCTCGCCACCGGGCCCGGGGCGGTCCCCGTCCCCGGGAGCCGGGCCCTGCCGGTCGCCGGTGACGGGGCGGGTGGCCCGCCCGCCGGCCCGCCCGGGGCCCGGGCGGAGTCCGCCCCCGCCGGCCCCGTCGGTGTGCCCGCGCTGCTCTCCGCCGTCGATGTCCTGGTCTCCGCCTCCCGCGCGGAGGCCTTCGGGCTCGCGGTGGTCGAGGCCCTCGCCGCCGGACTGCCCGTGCTCCACAGCACCTGCCCCGCCGTGGACGACCTCCCCGCGAGCAGCGCCCCCGGCGCGCGCCGCTTCGACGGCACCGCGGAGTCCCTGACCACCGCCCTGTACCGGCAGCGGGCCGCCGGACCCGTACCGCCGGAGTCACGGCTGCGGCAGCCGCCCATCGTCCGGCACTACGACATCGCCCGGAGCGGCGCGCGGCTCATGGCCGTGTACGCGGAGGTCGCCGCCGCCCGAACCACCACGGAACCGCCCACCCCCAGCACAACGCCGATCGGGAGAGCACGCCCATGACCGACTCGAAGCCCGCGAACCCCGCCCAGGAGGCCGAAGCCCCCGTCCGGGACCGCCGGTTCCGCCGTTCCCTCCGCCGGGCCCTCCGGCTGCCGCGCTGGTGGACGCTGCCGGCCTGTGTGCTGGCGGGCGCGGTGGCCGGCGGCGCGTACGGAGAGCTCGCCACCCCCCAGTACACCGCGACCAGTTACGCCGTCGCCGTACCCGACAAGGACGCCCAGCCCGGTGCGGCGCTCGGCTTCGCCCAGGCGTACGGGCGCGTCGCCACCAGCGAGTCCACCATCGCCTATGCCCGGGTCGCCGTCGGCATGCCGGCGCGGGCGCTGCGCCGCCAGGTCCGTACCGAGACCTCGCCCGACTCGCCGATGATCGCGATCACCGGCACCTCGCACCGCCCGGGGGAGGCCGCCGACATCGCCAACGCGGTCGCGGACGCCGTCTTCGTCAGCAGTAATCAGGTCGCCAAGAGCACCGGGGTGCGGCTGCTCAGCTTCTCCCAGGCGATCCCGCCCACCTCGCCGGTCTCGCCGTCCGCGCGGATCACCACGGCGGTCGGCGCCAGCGCGGGCGGGCTGCTCGGCGGCATCCTGCTGCTGGTCCGGCCCCGGCGGCGGGCCCGCACGGCCGGGGCCGCGGCCGGCGCCGCCGTGCCCGCGCCGGCCGGCGCGGCGGACGCGGCCGAACGGGAGCGGGTCTGATGGGGCGTCCGCCGGGCGGTGTGACCGTCTCGCTCTGCCGCGACCCGCGCGAGTTCTCCCGGCTCCGCCCCGACTGGGAGGAGCTGCACCGGGCCTGTTCCGCCGCCACCCCCTTCCAGAGCCATGCCTGGCTGGACTCCTGGTGGCGCTCGTACGGAGTACCGGGGAGGCTGCGCACCGTGCTGGTGCGGCTGGACGGGCGGCTGATCGCCGCCGCGCCGCTGATGCTGGTCCACCGGCCGGTGCCGCTGCTGGTCCTCCTCGGCGGCACCATCTCCGACTACGGCGACATCCTGGTCCACGACGACCACGCGGACCGGGCCGTCGCGGCACTGGAGCACGGGCTGCACCGCGCCGCCCGCCGGGCCGTGATCGATCTGCGCGAGGTCCGGCCGGGGGCCGCCGCCGAGCGGCTGTACGAGCGGTGGCGCGGCGGCCGGCGCCGGCTGGCCGATTCGGTCTGTCTGGAGCTGCCGCCGGTGCCCCTGGACGAGCTGGTGAAACGGCTCCAGGCGGGCCGCGCCCAGCGGGTGCGGGCCAAACTGCGCAAGATCAACGCCCTGGGGATCGAGGAGCGGGTGGTGCCCGAACCCGAGGTGCCCGGGGCCGTCGCCGAGCTGCTGCGGCTCCATGAACTCCAGTGGCGCGGACGCGGGGTGACGGTCGAGCATCTGCGGCCCCGGTTCGCCGAGCATCTGGCCCGGGCCACCCGCCGGATGGTCGCGGACGGCAGCGCCGCGCTGGTGGAGTACCGGTACGAGGGCGAGGTGGTCGCCGCGAGTGTGGCGCTGCTCTCGTCCACGATGACGGGCAGCTATCTCTACGGATCCGATCCGGGCCTGCGCGAGCGGAAGGTCGACGTCGCCACCATGCTGCTGCGGCACGACGCCAACCTCACCGCGCGCACCGGCCGGCAGCGCCTGAGCCTGCTGCGCGGGGCGGAGCCGTACAAGAACCACTGGCGTCCGGAGGCGGTCGTCAATCAGCGGCTGCTGCTGGCCCCGGCGGCCCTGGAGATCCCGCTGCGGCTGCACACGGCTCGGGCGGCCTGGCGCGACCGCGCGGCGGGGGCCCTGAACGCCCGGCTCCCCGCCGGCCGCCGCTGGCGCGCCCGGCTGAAGGACTGGCGGGCCGGGGTCAACCACTGGCGGGCCGGGGTGAACCACGGGCGGGACCGCCACGCCCCGCCCGCCGCCCCGCGAGCCCCGGCGCTCACTCCGCCGGGGACGAGCCGAACCCCGGACTCAGCGGCCAGGGGAGATTGACGCAGTACTTCCGCTTCTCGACCCACCGGTTGACCCACTCGCCGAGATCCATCGGCACACACCACTCCGCGGAATTGACCGGCCCGGTCGGCACCAGGAGCGGCGGCTTCGGCGCCGGGGTGGGGGCGGGATCGGGGGTCGGGGGTGCCGCCGGCGGGGTGACCTCCGGCGGTTCGGGAGCGGGCGCCGGCGGTGTCGGTGTCGGTGTCGGTGTCGACACGGGAGTCGGAGCGGCGGTCGGTGTCTCTGTCCGGGCCGGTGTCGGTGTCGGCGTCGGCGTGGACACGGGAGCCGGCGGCGGAACCGGTGCGGTCACGACCGGAGTCGGCACCGGCGCCACGGTCGCGGCCGGAGTCGGAGTCGGCGCCACGGTCGCGGCCGGAGTCGGTGTGGGCGTCGGTGTGGGCGTCGAGCCGGCCGGGGTGGGAGCGGGCGCCGGAGCCGATACGGAGGCCGTCGGAGTCGGCTCCGGCACCCCCGGCACTCCGGTCGGCACCGGCGGCGCGGGCACGGCCGGGACCTGCGGAATCTCCGGATTCTGCGGGACCCCCGGCACCTGCGGGGCCGGCTGGGCGAACAGAAGCGAGCGGTAGACACTCGACGATTTGGGGTTGTCATCACACTGCCAGACACCGTGCGGACAGTAATCCGTGATGGTCTGATAGAGCGGCCGGTGGCGCGCGATCCATTCGAGCATCCCGCGCATGTACTCCGGATTGTCGCCATTCCGGAAAAGACCCCACTCGGGGTACGAGATCTGCTTGTTGTGAGCCGCCGCGAAATCGATCTGCGCCTGGAGTCCGTACGGGGCCGTCGCCTGCTCCTCGAAGGTCTTTCCCGGGGCCTGGTCGTACGAGTCCATCCCGATGATGTCCACCACGCTGTCGCCCGGGTAGCACTCGGTCCACGGAATCGCGTCCCTGCCCCGGTTGGGCGCGAAATCGAAGCGGAACGCCTGCCCCGGCACGGAACGCATGGCGGCGACAATGCGATTCCAGTACGCCTTCCACGAGCGCGGGTCCGGACCGCAGCGGTGGGTGTAGGTGGTGCCGTTCATCTCCCAGCCGAGCACGATCACCGTGTCCGGGATCCCGAGCTGCACCAGCCGCGACGCCAGCGTCCGGAAGTGCCGGTCGTAGTGGCCCACCGCCCCCATTCGCAGCAGCATTCCCACATGCCAGTCGGCCAGCCGTGCCTCGCTGCGCTCCAGCATCGGCACATTGAGCACCAGCATCCGGTCGGTCCCGGCCCGCCGCCAGCGGGCCCAGTCCGCGAGGAATGCCGGGTGTCCCTCGATATTGCTCCACCGGTCGCCCGGCAGATAGGTGTGCCCCACCCGGAGTTGTGCGCCGCCGAGCCACTGGGAGAGCTGGTCCATCCGCTGCACACCGGCCGGACCGTAATCGAGATACGCCCCCGAGGCGACCGACGCGAGACCGGTCCGCACCGGATCGGTGTCCTCGGCCGGGCCGGCGCCGGCGGCCTGTTCTCCGAATACGCCGAGGGAGACGAGGAGGCCGGCGGCGACCGTTCCGACACAGGTTCCGGTAATACCGCGCCGAGGCTTCATGACTCCTCCAGGAGAGAGATGTTCGTGCTGTCCGAGTGAGTCCGCCACCGCGTCGGCGGCGTACACGACCGTAGGCATAAAGTCTTATGAATGAGCTGATTGACGGCCCGTCAGTCCGCAATTCATGAGATGGGAAGCGATATTCAGGACCATTCAGGTGAAAGTTGTGACGTTGATGCCACCGATCGATGCCGGGGAATTCACCGGAATCACCCCCCGTCATACCGGGAACGGAAGGCCGGCGGGGCACGGCGCGCACGCCGGGTACACCGGACGCGCCGGGAACACAGCCGCGGAAGCGGGAACCCCCGCCGCGGCCAACGCGGTTCCGGCCGCCCACCGGGCCCCCTTCGACACGACGGTCCCCGCCCTGGTGCTCCGGCTGGACCGCAACCCCTTCCACCACGGCACCCTCGGCGCCGTCCGCTCCCTCGGCCGCGCCGGGGCCGAGGTGCACGCCGTGGTCGAGGCGGCCGACAGCCCCGTCGCCCGCTCCCGTTATCTGCACCGGGCCCACCCCCGGCCGGACGGCCCCGTCACCCCCGGGAATGTGCTGGAACTGCTGCTGCGGGTCTCCGACCGGATCGGCCGCCCGGCCGTGCTGATCGCCATGGACGACATCGGCGCGATCCACACCGCCGCCCACGCCGCCCGCCTCACCGGCCGCTTCCACCTCCCCCAGCAGCCTCCCGGCCTCCCGCTGCGCCTCGCCGACAAGGCCGAACTCGCCAGGATCTGCGCCGAGACGGGCATCCCCCACCCCCGTACCGTCATCCCGGAGAGCGCCGCCGAGGCCGCCGACGCGGTCCGGAGTCTCGGGCTGCCGCTGGTGGCGAAGTGGAGCCGCCCCTGGCTGCTGCCCCCCGGCGGCGGACTGCGCAGCACCACCCTCGTCCACTCCCCGCAGGAGGCGCGGGCGCTCTTCGAGCGCGGCCGGGGCGCGGGCGGCCGGCTGCTGCTCCAGCGCTACCTCCCGGACGACCCGGCCCGTCCGCACAGCGACTGGTTCTTCCACGGCTGCTTCACCGCCGGCCCGGCGGGCGTCCACTGCCCGGTGGGCGGCAGCGGCCGCAAGGAGCTCTCCTGGCCGGTACGGACCGGGCTCACCGCGAAGGGCAGTTGGCTGCCGAATCCCGAGGTGGAGGCGGCGGCGCTGCGGTTCGCCGCGCATGTCGGCTACCGGGGCATCCTCGATCTCGACTTCCGCCGCGACCACACCGGCCGGTACCGGCTGCTGGACGCCAACCCCCGGCCCGGCGCGCAGTTCCGGCTCTTCACCGACACCACCGGACTCGATGTCGTGCGCGCCCTCTACCTCGATCTCACCGGACAGCCCGTGCCCCGGGGCTCCGGCGGCCCCGGCCGGGTCTTCGTCGCCGAGAACTACGCCCTGCTCTCCGTCCTCGCCGGGGCGGGCGGCCCGCACCGGCCCGCCCGGACACCCGCTGGCCCCGCGCGGGACCGGCCCCCGGGGCGGCGGCCCGGCGTCGAGACCGCCTGGTACGCCTCCGACGACCTCCTGCCGTTCCTCGCGATGGCCCTCGCCTGGCTCGCCCGGGGCCTGGCCAAGGCGGCCCGCCGGATCCGCCGCCCCGCCCGCGCCGTACCGCCCCGCCGCCCGGCGGTTCCCGCGCCCGCTCCCCGTACGCCGGAGAGCGCCACCACCCCGGCCCCCTGACCCCGCTTCCCACCCTCCCCCTAAGGAGCACCGAAACCATGTACGACGTGGCAGTGATCGGCGCAGGCCCCTACGGACTCTCCGTCGCGGCCCATGCCGCCGCCGCAGGGCTGCGGCTGAGGGTCTTCGGCCGCACCATGGCGTCCTGGCGGGACCACATGCCCGCGGGCATGTTCCTCAAGTCCGAACCCTGGGCCTCCCATCTCTCCGACCCCTCCGGTGAGCACACCCTCGGACGGTTCGGCGCGGAACACGGCTTCGAGGCCGTTCACGGCTCGCCGATTCCGATCGAGTCGTTCACCGAGTACGGCATGTGGTTCGCCCGGCGCGCGGTGCCCGCGGTCGACGAGCGGACCGTCACCCGGGTCGCCCCCGCCGGGGGCGGCTTTCTGCTCCGCACCGAGGACGGCGAGGAGTTCCGCGCCCGTACCGTCGTCCTCGCGGTCGGGGTGATGCCGTTCGTCCATGTGCCCGGCGAGCTCGCCGGGCTGCCGGACACCCGGGTCTCCCACAGCAGCGGCCACCGCGACCTCGGGGTCTTCCGGCACCGCCATGTCACCGTCATCGGCGCCGGGCAGGCCGCCCTGGAGACCGCGACCCTCCTGGCCGAACAGGGCGCCCGCCCCCGGCTGGTGGCCCGCGCGGCCAGGCTGAACTGGAACACCCCGCCCGAGCCGCTCGGGCGCGGCGCGCTCCGCTCGCTCCGGGCGCCGCACAGCGGCCTCGGCACCGGCTGGAGCAGCTGGGTCTGGTCCGAACTGCCCGGCGCGGTGAGCCGGCTGCCCGCCGCCACGCGCGAGCACATCGCCCGCACCGCGCTGGGCCCGGCGGGCGCCTGGTGGCTCCGCGAGCGCTACGAACGCCAGGTGCCCGCCCTGCTCGGCCACGAGCTGCGCGGCGGCACCTACCGCGACGGGCGGATTCAGCTGCCCCTGTACGAGGCCGGCGGCGCGACCCCCACCATCGACACCGAGCATGTCATCGCCGCGACCGGATTCACCCCGGACCTCGACCGGCTGACCCTGCTCGACCCGGCCCTGCGCGGCGCACTCGCCACCGTGGGCACCGGCCGCGCCCCCCGGCTGAACTCCCGCTTCGAATCCACCCACCCCGGCCTCTTCTTCGCCGGCCTGCTGACCGCGCCCACCTTCGGCCCGTCCATGCGCTTCGTCCACGGCGCGGCCTTCACCGCCCACCGCCTGGTCTCCGGCCTCCGCACCCGCCTGCGCGCTTCCTTCCTCCCGCCCCGCCTTCCCCGCCCCACCGACCCCACCCGGCAGGCGCCCGCGCGGGGCGTCCGGAACTGACGGCGCAGGGCCGGGCGCGCCGCGTCCGCACGGCGCGGGCCCGGCCCGTCGGCCGGTGGTACGTCCCCGGGACGGCGCGCCGTCTCGCGGGCCGGCCCCGCGAGCCGGGACGCCCCCCTCACCGTCGCGTCCGCCGCCCGTGCCGCCCGGCCCCGGTCCGAGAGCGGTGTCAGCCCGCTCCGGTGTCCTCGGCGGGGGTGTCCGGAGCCGGGCGGCGGGCGGTCTGGAACCAGTCCCTCCAAGGGGCCGGCGGGGGCCGGCGGGCCGGGCGGGGCGGGTGGTCCGGATCGGGCGCCCCCGGGAGGGAGCGGCCCGCGGCGGCCCACTCCTGGGCCAGTCCGTCGTAGATCGGGCTCTGGTCCGCCGGTGGCTCCGTCCGTTGCTGCTCCCCCTGGCCCGCCGGGCGCCGGCCCCGGGCGTGCGGATGCGGTGGCGGGGCCTGTCCGGCATGCCCCGTCCGCTCCGACTGCGTCTGGACGCGCTGCCATCGAGCAGCCGCGGAAGTGCTTCCCATGAGACGGCCAACGGCCGCCCGCCGGGCGAGGTCACTCCGGAGAGCTCCGTGCGGAGTAAGGCAGGAACGATATTTCGGTCGGGCCGGGCACCCCGCCCACGCCCGCCGCGGTTCACGCCCGGAGCACGACATGGCGCACGCCCCCGGGGCGTGTGCCCATCGGCCGCGCGCTCCCCGTCGGTCACCCTTCCGCGTACGCCCGTGGCGCCCTCCGGGCGATACCGCCGCGACACGTGCCCCAGGGCGGGGCATGCGGGCAAAAGAGGGTGATCATACGGAAAACGGCCTGCCGAAGGGGGACCGATGCGACAGATGGCTTCCGTGCTGCTGGTGGTGACGCTCGCGGTGAGTGCCACCGCCTGCCGGAGTGTCCTTCCCGGCTTCCCGGCCGGGAAGGAACACCGGGCCGCGGGCGGTTCCGGGACGCCGGTCCGGAGCGACGCCAAGGCGGCCGGGGGCGGGGCCGCCTGGGTGGGCGACTCGGTGGACATCGGCGGGCGGGTCTTCGGCGAGCGTCTGCGGGTCTCGGTGCTCGGATACGTCGATCCCGCGGTGCCGGCGGACCCCGGGGACCCGGCCCGCGCCACCGACCGGCCCGCCGCCGGCGAGCGCCGTGTCGGCGTCGATGTCGCCCTGATCAATATCGGCGGAAAGCCCTATGACGCCTCGGCCGGTGCCAGTTGGGTCCTCGACGCCGGGGGGAAGCGCCATCCGGCGGTGGTGACCCGCGCCCTCACCACCGGCGCCCCGCTGAAATGGAACACCGTCGCGGCGGGTGAACACAGGGCTGGCTGGCTGGTTTTCGAACTGCCGGAGAAATCGCGGGTCAATACCCTCCATGTGGCCGTGGGAAAACGCACTCTGGTATGGCAGTTGGGCTTTCCCCCGATCAGGTGAACGCATGCGGGGAACGCGGCCGTCAGGGCACTAGGGTGCCGATTCATGACCTCCGCGAATTCCACCAGGGCAGCGAAGAACACCGTGCACCGCAGCCACTTGGGCACTCTGTCCATGCTCGCCTGGACGGGTGATCCCGCAGCCGGACACGACATGCCGTATCTCCTCGTCTACTCCCTCGGCGACGGCGACGGGGGCCCCGCCGCCGGGGTGGCGGCACTGACCGGGGTGATCGAGGAGGCCGGACTCAGGGTCGGCCACGAGATGACCGACGCGACCGCCGGCGCGGTCAACTCCCCGATCCGGCTCCTGGTCGAGGGCGGCCAGGCGGTCCTCAACATGCCGTATCTCAGCGCTCAGTGCCCGGCCCCGCCGGAGTGGCTGGCCGCGGCGGAGGCCCGCGGCCACGCCCATCTGATGATCGGCACCCTGCCCTGGCCCGCGGCCACCCCGGGCCGGCCCGTCACCGAGGAGGTCGTCCAGGCGTATCTCGGCGACGAGGCCACCCTGCTGGCCGCCGGACACGCACTGCTGCCGGTGAGCCGGCTGCGCGGCTGACGGCCGCGCCCCCGTACCGCCCCCGGGGGGTCCGGCCCCTCCCACCGGAACCCCCGGGAGCGCCGGCGGCCCGGTCAGAACACCCGGGCCGGGCCGGGCGCCCCCTCGGGCGGGACGGCCGGCGCCGGCGGCCCGAGGACGAAGGGCAGCGACCGGACGCGGTTGTCGAAACTGGAGTCCACCAGCTCGGCCGCGCCCACCGTACGGACCCGGACGGGCCCGGTGAGCAGCTCCCGGAAGAGCGCCTTCATCTCCTGCCGGGCCAGATGCGCGCCGAGGCAGTAGTGCGGCCCGCCGCCCCCGTACCCCAGATGCGGATTGGGGTCCCGGGTGATGTCGAAGACATCCGGATTCTCGAACACATTTTCATCGCGGTTGGCCGAGGCATAGAGGAGAACGACTTTCTCGCCCGGCCGGAAAACCCGCCCGCCCAGCTCGTATTCGGCCGTCACGGTCCGCCGGAACTGAATGATCGGCGTCGAATGGCGCACGATTTCGTCCACCGCGCCGTCCGCGTACCGGTCGAAGTCGGATTCCAGCAGCGCGAGCTGATCGGGATGGCCGGTGAGCAGCACCAGCCCATGGGCGATGGCATTCCGGGTGGTCTCCACCCCGGCCACCAGCAGCAGTGAGAAGAAGGCCCCCAGCTGCCGGGCGGAGAGCGTCTGCCCGTCGATGTCGGCGCGGACCAGGGCCGAGACGAGATCACCGGCCGGACGGCGCCGGCGCTCCCGGGCCAGCCGCGCCATCACCAGCTGCATATGGGCCAGGCCGCGCAGGCCGCGCCCCGGCATCCGCAGCCGGCGGCGGGCCACCCCGACATTCTCGGACGCCTCGTCGATCCGGCGGGCGATCTCGGCCCGGTCTCCGGCCGGAATGCCCATCAGATCGCAGATGATCTCGAAGGGCATCCGGGAGGCGGCCGAGGTGACGAAGTCCTCCGGACGGTCGCGGGCCATCTCGGTGACGATCCGCCGGGCGGTCTCCCGCACATTCTCCTCGGCCGCCGCCAGCAGCCGGGGTGTGAAGGCGCGGGCGACGATCCGGCGCAGCCGGGCGTGTTCGGGGCCGTCCATATTGACCATGGAGTTGCCGAAGACGGCCTTCGCCCAGGCGGCCGGCTCGGGGGTGGTGGCCCCCGGCGCGCTGGCGAAGTGATCGGGCGTGCGGCTGGCCTCGCGGACATCGGCATGCCGGACGAGGGCGTGGAAGCCCGGCCCCGATCCGAAGCGGACCGGGGATTCCAGGGTGCGGAGCAGGGCGAAGGCGGCCAGCCGCCGGGCGCGCGGCAGCCGCCAGAACGCCGGATCGGCGAGATCGACCTCTTCGCGGCGGAGCGGGACGGCGGCGGATTCCATGCGGCGGCTCCGGGGGACGGGTTCGGGCGGCGAGGTGGGCCGGGCGGTTCGTCCCGCCGGCCGGCGGGAGGCGATACGACCCGTATATAGGTTTTCGCCCCCCTTGCGCCACACCCCACTCGCCGGAATGACAGTCATACGGGTGAGGGCCACTCGGACGAGCAACCCTTTCCGTCCGGCCTCGTTGACAGGGTCGGCACCCACCACCCCGAAGCAGGACGGAGCGATCCCGCATGCGCATCCTCAGCCGCCCGCTCAATCGCCGGATCGCCCTGCGCGGGCTCTTCACGCTCGGAGTGGTCGCGGGCGCGGCCGGGGCGCTGGCGCCGCTGCTGAGCCGGCTCGCCGCGGCCCCGGACGCACCGGACGCGCCCGCCCCCGGCCCGGCGGCGGCTCCGGGGGCCGGGCCACGGCGGGAGCGGTTCGCTGAGATGTACCGGGGGCGCCACATCCAGGGCTCCGCGACGGTGCTGATCCCGCTGGGGGGAGCGCGGGCGGGGGCGGGTGTGCCCCGGGTGGAGGTCCGGATCGACGGGCGTCCGCTGCCGGTGATGCGGCGCGCCGATGGCAGCTATTTGAGCACTGTGCACCATTATGAGTCATTTGCGACCCTGCGTGAAGTGGCCCGCGCGGCGGTCGACGAACTGGGCTCCGCGCAGCTCGCGCGGGAGCCCCTGCACGGCCACGGAGGAGTGGATCCCGTCTGACCGCACGGGATCCCGGCCGGCGGCCCCGGGAGGAGCGGACCGTGTACACCCGCAGGAACCAGCGGAATCTCACCCGTACGGAGAAGCGGCGGCTGATTGACGCGCTGCTGCGGCTCAAACGCACCGGCCAGTACGATGAATTCGTCCGGATGCATGCTGATTTCTTTGTCACGGACGCGGAGGGCAGGCCGCGCGCGGCCCATATGACGCCGTCCTTCTTCCCCTGGCACCGGCGCTATCTGTGGGAGTTCGAGCAGGCGCTCCAGTCGGTCGATCCCGCGGTGACGATTCCGTACTGGGACTGGACCACCGACAACACCCCCGGCGCGTCGCTCTGGGCGGACGACTTCCTCGGCGGCACCGGCCGGGCGGGCGACCGGCGGGTGATGACCGGGCCCTTCGCGCACGGCAACGGCGGCTGGCCGATCAACTCGCGGATCACCGACGCCGGGTATCTCACCCGCAATCTCGGCCGGCCCGCCGACCCGATCTCGCTGCCCACCAAGGAGGACGTGGCCAGGGCGGTGCGGGCGCCGGTCTACGACGCCTCCCCGTGGGACTCCACCAGCCGGAGCGGGTTCCGCAACGCCATGGAGGGCTGGAATCCGGGGGGCGGGGAGCGGTTCGGCAACCACAACCGGGTGCACCGCTGGGTGGGCGGGCTGATGCTGGGGGCGGCCTCGCCCAACGATCCGGTGTTCTGGCTCCACCACGCCTTCATGGACCTGCTCTGGATCCGCTGGCAGCGGGCCCATCCGAAGGCCGGATATCTGCCCCGGGAGCCGCTGCACCCGGCGCATCCGCATGCCGGACTGGTCTTCGGCCTGCGCGATCCGATGCCGCCGTGGGACGTGCCGCCCGCCGAACTGCTGGACCACCGCCGGCACTACCGCTACCAGTAGCGGACGGCGGGCGGGGGAACGCGACCGCGGCCTCCCCCTTCGGACGGAAGAGGAGAGGCCGCGGCGCTCGGGGCGGTGGTGCTCAGTACGCGGCCGGGGCGCCACCGTCGGCGTTGACGCAGGTGTTGCCGAACGCGGGGTTCAGCAGGGCGATGATGTTGACGGTGTTGCCGCACAGGTTGATCGGGACGTGCACCGGCACCTGGACGGCGTTGCCCGAGATGACGCCGGGGGAGCCCACGGCGGCGGCGTTCGCCCCGGCGTCGGCGACGGCCAGCCCGGCACCGCCGGCCAGCAGTGCACCCGAACCGGCGATAACAGCAGCGGCCTTCGCGATACGCGACATCAGTTCTCCTCGCAGATCAGAATCGGCCACAGGGCTTGCGGCCTTCACGCTCCTTCAACGCCGCAACCCGTGGGCGGTAACGGATCGCGGGGAAAGTGACCGCCGTTGCCGTAGTGCGGGGATCGCGGTGAGCGGCCCGCGGCCGTCGCCGCCCGGGTACCGGCCCGGGACCGGGGCCGGTCTCGTACGGCTGTTCCTCTTCCGTGCGCCCGGGGCCGCCCGGATGGGCGGGCCCCGGGGCGGGAGCGTGACCGGGCGGCCCGTCGCGGCGTTGCACAGCGCATGATCCGATACCGCAACGCCGCCGCCGTCGCGGCCGCCGCCTGTGCCATCGCCGCCGCCGTCGCCGGAATGAGCAGCGCGCACGCCGTCACCGTCGAGCCGCCCGCCCCGAAGGGCTCCGCCGGGGAGGTCGACCGCAATCTGCTCCACCAGTCCCCGGCCGGAATGCTCGCTCCGGTGACCGACACGGCCGGAAAGCTCTTCCCGGCCTCCTGACCGCCCCGGTCAGGACAGGGGCGTGCGGCGGACGGAACGGCCCGCCAGGACATCCGTCCGCACGCCGTCCTCGATCACGAACCGGCCGTCGATCAGGACATGCGGGATGCCGAACGGAAGGGTGCGCGGGGCCTCGAAGGTCGAACCCGCCGCGACCGTCTCCGGGTCGAAGAGCACCAGATCGGCGCGGTATCCCGGACGCACCAGACCCCGGTCCGGCAGCCGCAGCCGCGCCGCCGGGCGCGAGGTGAGATGGGCGACCGTCTCCTCCAGCGAGAGGATCCCCAGCTCCCGGGCGTACTTCCCCAGATACTGCGGGAAGGTGCCGTAGGCGCGCGGATGCGGCTTGGCGCCCTGGAGGATGCCGTCGCTGCCGCCGGTGTGCACCCCGTGGCGCATGATCGCCCGGACGTTCTCCTCGTGGCCGACGTGCTGGAGGATGGTCGAGCCGAGCCGGTCCTCGATCAGCAGCCGCCGCGCGGTCACCCACGGGGCCTCGCCCCGCTCCTTCGCGGACTCCTCGACGGTCCTGCCCACATAGGAGCCGAGGGCCGGGTCCGCCACCCCGGAGATCTCGATGGTCTCCCACTCCATGGTCACACCGTGGCAGCCGTCCGAGCCGATCTCCTCCAGATGGTGGCGGATCCGCTCGGCCGTCCCGTCGTCGGCGAGCCGGGCCAGCAGCGCGTCCGGACCGCCCTCACTCGCCCAGCTCGGCAGCACCGCGGCGAGTGTGGTGGCGCCGGGGGTGTAGGGGTAGGTGTCCAGGGAGATGTCCGCGCCGTCCGCGAGGGCTCGGTCGATCAGGGCGAGCAGATCGCCCGCCCGGCCCTTGTTGACGCCGAAGTTCATGGTGGCGTGGGCGAGGTGGAGCGCGCACCCGGCCTCCCCGGTGAGGGTGACCATCTCCTCGTACGCCCGGAGCGCCCCGGCCCCGTACGAGCGGTGGTGCGGGCAGTAGTAGCCGCCGTACTCCGCCACCACCCGGCACAGCTCGGTCAGCTCGGCGTCCTTCGCGTACATCCCGGGGGTGTACGTCAGCCCGGACGACATGCCGACCGCGCCCTGTTCCAGGCCCTCGGCGACGAGCTGCTTCATCCGGTCGGTCTCGGCCCCGGTCGCCGGGCGGTCGTCCCAGCCGACGACCTGCATCCGGACGGTGCCCTGGGGGATGAGATAGGCGGCGTTGACGGCGATGCCCCGGTCGAGGCGGTCCAGATACTCGCCGACGGTGCGCCAGTCGAAGTCGACCGAGTCGTCGCCCGGTCCGCCGCCGTTCCAGCCGTTGATGGAGCGGCGGACCGCTTCGAGGGTGGTGTCGTCGACGGGGGCGTACGAGAGTCCGTCCTGGCCCAGCACCTCCAGGGTGACCCCCTGGGCGGCCTTCGCCTCGTGGGCGGGGTCGCGCAGCAGGGCGAGATCGCTGTGGGCGTGCATGTCGATGAAGCCGGGGGCGAGGGCGAGCCCGGCGGCGTCCAGGGTGCGGGTGCCGGAGAGGGCGGGGTCGCCCTCGCGGCGGATGGCGGTGATCCGCCCCTCGCGTATGCCGACATCGGCGCGGAAGGAGGGACCGCCGCCGCCGTCGATGACGCGGGTGTCCCGGATGACGAGATCCATGATGGCCGGCTCTCCTCGGCTCAGAAGAAGGTGCGGATGTAGTCGGTGACCGTGCCGTCCGCCTCGACCAGCGGGATCAGCTGCCACTTGTCGAAGGCGGTGCAGGGGTGCGAGAGGCCCATGCCGATCCAGTCGCCGACCTCCAAGTCGGCCTCCGGGCCGGTGCGCACCCAGCCGTGCTGGTCGGAGAGGGCGCTCACGGTGATGCCGGTGGCAGGGCGGATCTCGCCGGTGCGTCCGTCGCGGACCACCTGGGCCTCGGGGAGATCGAGGTCGTACGCGGCGTCCCGCTTGCCCGCGTTGACGAACGCCTGCTCCGCGCTGGGGCGGGAGACCACCTGGGCCCAGAGCCGGAACGCCGGCTGGAGCGCGCCCTCCTCGGGGACCCGGTTGAAGGGGGTCAGATGGCGGTAGTGCCCGTCGTCGTGGGAGACATACGCGCCCGAGCGCAGCAGCTTCAGCACCGGCCGCGACAGCTCGGGGATCTCGGCGAAGACATCGGCGACCGCGTCGAACCAGGCGCTGCCGCCCGCGCTGATCACGATCTCCTCGGACTCCGCCAGCGCCGAGAACCGCCCGGCCCGGTCGAACTCCCCGGCCACCGCGATCAGCAGCCGCAGCCAGGCGCGCACCCGGCCGCCGTCGGCCCGCGGGACCTCGCCCTCGTACCCGGCGACCCCGACCAGCCGCAGCGCGGGCGCGGCGGCCACCGCGTCGGCGACGGCGGCGCACTCCGCCTCGGTGCGCGCGCCGGTGCGGGCACCCTCCCCGGCGCCGAGCTCGATCACCACATCGAGCGGCCGGGGCGCGCCCGCCGCGGTGAGCGCCTCGTTCATCAGCTCGACACCGCGCACCGAGTCCGCGTAGCAGAGGAAGCGGAACTCGGGGTCGGCCAGTTCGCCGGCGATCCAGCGCAGCGCGGCGGGGTCCACCACCTCATTGGCGAGGAAGATCCGCCGGATGCCGTGGGCGCGGTAGACCCGGGCCTGGTGGGGTACGGCCGCGGTGATGCCCCAGGCGCCGTGCTCCAGCTGCCGGGCGAAGAGCTGCGGAGACATCGAGGTCTTGCCGTGCGGCGCGAAACTGAGGCCGTGCCGCTCGGAGTATGTCTGGAGCAGGGTGAGATTGTGCTCCACGGATTCGGCCGACAGCGCCAGAACGGGGGTGGTGAAGCCACCGGTGAACAGATCGCGGCGCTCGGCGGCGAGCTCACCGACGGTCAGGCCATCGGCGTCCGGGGGCAGCGCCTTGAACCGGTGGTCGACGCGTTCCTGCCGGAGCCGGTGGAGCTGATCGCCGGGCATGGGGCCTCCTCGTTGAGACGGTGTTCCAATCACATGCGGCGCATGCGTGTTGCATTCTCTGCAACGGTCATTGCGCATAACGCTTGATGCTGTCTAACATCCGGCGCAGCATCGGGTCAATGGACCCGACGGCCCCAGACCCCGCGAGGAGCCCCAGGGTGAGCAGGACCGGAACCGCAGCCGCGGATGTCACCGATGTCATCTGCCTCGGCGAGTCCATGGTCACTTTTCTGCCCGCACGGCCCGGGCGCCTCGCCGACGTACCCTCCTTCGACCGCGCCATCGGCGGCGCCGAGTCCAACGCCGCCTGCGCGCTGGCGGCGGCCGGACACCGGGTGAAGTGGGTCAGCCGGGTCGGCACCGACGGCTTCGGCGACCATCTCGTCCGCGCGATCGGCGCGTACGGCGTGGACACCTCCGCCGTCACCCGCGACCCGGACCGCCCGACCGGCGTCTACTTCCGCACCGCCACCGACCGCTCCAGCGACGCCCATGAGGTCGTCTACTACCGGCGCGGCTCGGCGGCCTCCGCGATGTCCCCCGAGACCGTCCCGTACGACACCCTCGACGGCACCCGGATCCTCCACCTCTCCGGCATCACCGCGGCCCTCTCGCCCGACTGCCTCGCCCTGATGCGCGCCCTCACCACCCGCCGCCCCGGGCGCCCCCTGGTTTCCTTCGACGTCAACCACCGCCCCGGCCTCTGGCGCGGCGACCCGGCCGCCCCCGAGACCCTGCTCGGCCTCGCCCGCGGCGCCGACCTGGTCTTCGTCGGCGAGGACGAGGCGGAGGACGCCTGGGGCCTGCGGGGCCCGGCCGCCATCCGCGCGGCCCTGCCGGAGCCGTCCGTCCTGGTGGTCAAACAGGGCGCGGCGGGCGCGACGGTCTTCGAGCGGGCCGACATCCACTCCGCTTCCGACGGCGGCCATCCGGCCCTCCCGGCGTTCGGCGCGCGGGGTTCGGGGCGGAGCCCCGACAAGGGACCCGCGCCGGACCGCGGACCCGAGCGCACCACCTTCCAGCCCGCCCCCCGCGTGAGCGTCACCGCTCCCACCGGCGCCGGCGACGCCTTCGCCGCCGGCTACCTCTCCGCCACCCTCCGCGCCCTCCCGCCCCGCGACCGCATCCGCCACGGGCATCTGATGGCCGCCGCCGCCCTCACCGTCCCCGGTGATGTCGCCGTCCCGCCCGCCGCCGGCCACGCCGACCGCCTGGTGGCTCTCGGCGACGCGGCCTGGGAGACACTTCGTCTCGGCCCCGGGTGGACCACCGCCGGGGATGAGGAGGTACGCACACCATGAGCCAGACCGTCGACCGCGCGCTGAGCATCCTGCCGCTGCTCGCCCAGGGACCCGCCGACCTCGGCCAGGTCGCCGAGCGCCTCGGCGTCCACAAATCCACCGCGCTGCGACTGCTGCGTACGCTCCACGACCACGGACTCGTCTACCGCCAGCAGGACCAGCGGTACCGCCTCGGCGCCCGGCTGTTCGCGCTCGCGCAGGAGGCCGTCGAGAATCTGGACGTCCGCGACATCGCCCACCCGCATCTGGTCACCCTCAACGAGCAGATCGGGCACACCGTCCATCTCGCCGTCCACGAGGAGGGCGAGGTCCTCTACATCGACAAGGTGGAGAGCCGCTACCCGGTCCGGATGTACTCCCGGATCGGCAAGCCGGTCGCCATCACCGTCGCCGCGGTCGCCAAACTCCTCCTCGGCGATCTGCCCGAGCACGAGCGCCGCGCCATCGCCGAGAAGCTCGACTATCCGATGTACACGGCCCGCTCCACCCCGAACGCCGCGGCCTTCCTCAAGGAACTCGCCACCGTCCGGGAACAGGGCTGGGCCACCGACCTCGGCGGCCACGAGGAGTCCATCAACTGCATCGGCGCGCCCATCCGGGGCGCCGGCGGCCGGGTCGTGGCCGCGATGTCGGTCTCCGCGCCCAATGTCGTCGTCTCCGCCGAGGAACTGCTCACCCTGCTCCCGCTGGTGCGCCGCACCGCCGACACCATCAGCCGGGAGTACTCGGGCGCCGCGACGCCCCACTGAGCCCGCACCGATACCGAATCCGAACACCAACCACCCGCAGCACAGAGGAAGATCATGACCGAGAAGACCGCGATCACCCCGGCCACCCACACCGCCCCGCCCGCGAAGTTCTCGCACGGCGTGAGGAAGGGCAACATCCTCCAGGTCGCCGGCCAGGTCGGCTTTCTCCCGGCCGTCGAGGGCCAGGGCCCCACCGTCGCCGGGCCCACCCTGCGCGAGCAGACCCTCCAGACCTTCGCCAATGTCAAGGCGATCCTGGAGGAGGGCGGCGCGAGCTGGGACGACGTGATGATGATGCGCGTCTACCTCACCGATGTGGACCACTTCGCCGAGATGAACGAGATCTACAACGCGTACTTCGAGGAGCAGGGTCTCAAGGCCCCGGCCTCCGCCCGCACCACGGTCTACGTCGGCCTCCCGGCCGGGCTGCTGATCGAGATCGACGCCCTCGCCGTCCTGGGCTGAGAGCGCGCGGCGCCGCTTCCCGTACCCCGCGGGAAGCGCCGCCCTTCCCCGTACCCCCGCCGCACACCCCTTCTCCACTGAAGCCGCACTGACCCCTTTGTCACCACTTTCTTCACCACGCAACACAGCGCACGGCACGGCGCGCCCCTGTGGGCCGCCGTGCCGCGCTCCGCCACACCCAAAACCCTCCACCGACGCAAGGGTTGTCGATCCATGCTCCTCGCCGCTGACGCACCGCCGGAGGCACCGCCGCACACCGGAGGACTGCTCCTCCTGATCGACGGCACCGCCGGTCTGCTGACCGTCGCCGCCCTCGGTATCGCGCTGCTCCTCCTGCTGATCATCAAGATCCGGCTCCAGCCGTTCGTCGCGCTGCTCGCCGTCTCCATATCCGTCGGCCTCGCCGCCGGTCTCTCCGTCACCGAACTCTTCGGCACCATCCAGCGCTCCGCCGCCTCCTCGGTCATCGAGGACGGCATGGGCGGCATCCTGGGCCATGTCGCGATCATCATCGGCCTCGGCACCATGCTGGGCGCGATCCTCGAAGTCTCCGGCGGCGCCGAGGTGCTGAGCACCCGGCTGCTGAATCTCTTCGGCGAGAAGCGCGCACCGCTCGCCATGGGCATCACCGGACTGATCTTCGGTATCCCGGTCTTCTTCGATGTCGGCATCTTCGTGCTCGCACCGATCGTCTATGCGGCGGCGAAACGTTCCGGCAAGTCGATCATCCTGTACGCGATGCCGCTGCTCGCCGGCCTCTCCATGACCCACGCCTTCCTGCCGCCGCACCCCGGCCCGGTGGCCGCCGCCGGACTGCTCGACGTCTCGCTCGGCTGGGTCATCCTGATGGGCGTCGTGGTCGGACTCCCCGCGGTCGCCGCCGCCTGGGTCTTCTCCGACTGGATCGGCAGGCGGATCTTCGTCGAGGTCCCGCAGGACATGCTGGAGGCCGCCGAGGAGGCCAAGGCCGCGGTCGCCGCCGAGCGCGAGCGGGACGGCCGGACCGCCGCCGAGGCCCCGGTCTCGCTCTCCACCGTGCTCTTCATCATCGGCACCCCGCTGGTGCTGATCCTCGCCGCGACCTTCTCCTCCATCGCGCTGGACCCGTCCACGCTCCGCTCGGTGATCGAGTTCTTCGGCAACCCGTTCGTGGCGCTCACGATCGCGCTGATCCTCGCGTACTACCTGCTGGGCATCAGGCGCGGCTGGTCGCGCAAGTCCCTGGAGCAGGTGTCGACCTCGTCGCTGAAGCCGGTCGGCAACATCCTGCTGGTGGTCGGCGCGGGCGGGGTCTTCGGCGCGGTGCTGAAGGCGAGCGGGGTGGCGCAGGCGCTCTCCGACACCTTCGAGGACGTCGGCCTGCCGATCATCGTCCTGGCCTATCTGATCTCGCTGGTGCTGCGCGTGGCGCAGGGCTCGGCCACGGTCGCGATCGTCACCACGGCGGGAATCGTGCTGCCGCTGGTGGAGAACGCGGACCACTCGCAGGCGTTCCTGGCGCTGGTCATCATGGCCATCTCGGCCGGTTCGATCTTCGCCTCGCACGTCAACGACGGCGGATTCTGGATCGTGGCCAAGTACTTCGGCATCTCGGAGCGGGACACGCTGAAGACCTGGACCGTGCTGGAGTCGGTGCTCTCGGTCGCGGGCTTCGCGGTCGCGGCGGCGCTGAGCCTGGTCGTCTAGCGATACGGCGCGTGACACCACGCGGGCGCTGATACGACGCGGGGGGCCGGGCGGCCCGGGGGGAGGGGGGTGCCCGGGCCGGCCCGGCCTTCCGGCGGCCGTACCGTCCCGTACCGGCCGCCGGGTCCCGGTGCCGGCCCGTCCGGAGGGCCGCACCGGGAGTCGTGGCTCAGCAGTACTGCGCTTCCTTGCCGATGGACCGGTACATGCAGTCCGAGTTCTCCAGGAGCTGGAGCACGGCGTCCCGGTTGCGGCTGGTCTCGCGCTCGATCACCTCGTCGGGCGGGTAGAAGCCGCCGCCCCCGAATCCGGTCGGGTAGAGCTCGAAGGTGTAGCCGAAGATCCGCTGATTGCCCCACAGCCAGTCGTCTATCGAGCCGTCCGTGATGTACAGATCGCTCGCCTGCTCGGCCGTGTAGCCATTGCTGGCCGCCATCCGCTGTCCGACGGCGGCGAAGGCGTTCCGGTCGTCCTGGGTCATTCCGGGAGCGGTGTCGGCCGTGGTGTAGCCGAACGGCCAGAGGACCAGCTCGCTGTAGGTGTGGAAGTCGATGCCCGTCCTGATCTGCTGGACACCGCCGACGACCCGGCCGCGGACGAAGTCGGCGACGACCTTCACCTCGGGCGCCGACTCGGCCGCCCGGCCCCGGTAGGTCTCCGAGCTGGTGGTGCCGGAGGAGCCGCCACAGCAGCCCCAGCGGTAGTTCCAGTTGCGGTTGAGGTCGGTGCCGACGGCCGTGGAACCGGTGTTGGGCTGCCGGTTCTTGCGCCAGCTGCGGTAGGTGCCGGTGGCGATGTCGTACTCGCCGCCGTCCGGGTTCACATCCGGGATGATCCAGATCTCCCGGCCGTTCACCGCGTTGGTGATCCGCTGGTCGGTGCCGTAGTCCTCGGCGAACTCCCGCAGCAGATAGAGCGCCATCTCCACGGTGAGGTGCTCGCGCGCGTGCTGATGGGCGGTGAAGAGAACCTCGGGCTCGTTCTCGTCGGTGCCGACGTTGTCGCTGACCTTGATGGCGACGATCTCCCGGCCCTGGTGGCTCCGGCCGATGACCTGGCGGCTCATGATGGACGGATTGGCCGCCACCCGCTGATTGATCGCCGCCGTCATCTCGGCGTAGTTGTGGTACCGGGAGTCGGCGGGCGGGAAGTCGAGCGGCTTGACCGCCTTGCCGCCGGAGCGGTCCGGCGGCGCGGGCAGGGCGGCGAGTTCATAGCCGAGCGCGCGCAGCCGCTTGGCCTGCATCCGGTCGGCGCTGACGACGGTGGCATGGGCGTCCGCCTCGTCGATCGCGACACCGGTGCCGGCGATCTCGCTCCGGCTGGTGTAGGTGGCCTTGCCCTTGATCTCGTACTGCCGGATCTCCTCGTCCCCGGCGGGGGCCGTGATCGATGCCTGGGGATCCGGTGGCGCGGCGCTGGCGGAGAGGGGCGCCGCCAGGGCGAGCGCCAGCAGGGCGCTGAGCGCGGCGGCCTTGCGGCCGCTGCCGCGTATCCGAAGTCGCATGCTGTCTCCCGGGAGTGGAGTGGGGGGTTGCTCAGGTGCTCAGTGCGACCCATCCGGTGCGGATGGCCGGTACGGGGTACCGGGTGCGGTGGCGCGCGGTCTCGGACGGTGTCTCCCCGCCGGGTGGACTCGGTCATGCCGGCGGGTGCGTACGGAGGGGTGTTCGCTATCCGTGCGCCGCTTGGTTCGTGTGGGCACACATCGTGCGTCCCTGACATGGCACGGTCAAGAGGCACTCCGCGGCGGAGCCGTCCGGAGGCGCGGAGCGGGGGCCGGGACCGGGGTCGTGCCGGATGCCCGACCAGGGCGTACGGGGCGCGCGGACGCACGGGTGCACGGCGTACGGGCGGGCGTACGGGCAGGGGCGCCGGGAGAACACCTGCCGGGGGAACACCCGCCGGGGGAACCTCCGCCGGGCCGGACCGCCGGAAAACGCACAGCAGCGCCACCGGGGATTCGGTGACGCTGCCGCTGATGCCGTACGACCGTGGCGTGGGGGTGGATGGTGCGTACGACAGGCTGTTCGCACGGCCCCGCGGGTCTGTCCGGGGGCCGGGGCGCGCCCCCTCCGGTGCCGGCTGGCCGGCCGGCGGTTCCGGTGACCGCCGGCCCAGGGGCCGCCGGTCACCGTCCGGAGGTGGCGCCGATCGCTACGGGAGGCTCTTGACGTGCGGGCCGACCGCGTTCGACCAGGCGTTGCCGGCGAGCGCGTCCCAGTTGGTGGACCAGGTCATCGCACCGCGCAGGTTCGGGTAGGCCTTCGCGGGCTTGAAGGCGCCGCAGTTGGTGAGCTTGGTGAGGCAGTCGAGCGCGTTGTTGACCACGCTCGGGGCGACATAGCCGCCGCCGGCGCCGCGCGGCGAGGCGGGAACCCCGAGGCCGACCTGGGAGGCGTCGAGGCCGCCCTCCAGCATGATGCAGGCCAGACCGGTGAGGAAGTCCACCGAGCCCTGCGAGTAGACCTTGCCGTCGCAGCCGAGCATCGCGCCGCTGTTGTAGTACTGGGTGTTGACGACGGTCAGGATGTCCTTGACGTTCAGCGCGAGCTTGAAGTACTCGGTGGACGTGGACTGCATGTCGATGGTCTGGGGGGCCATCGTCAGCACCATCTTCGGGCCCGCCTTGGCGGAGAGCTGCCGGAGCGCCTTCGTCAGGTAGGTGGAGTTGATGCCGTGCTCCAGGTCGACGTCGACCCCGTTGAAGCCGTACTCCTGCATCAGCGCCCAGGCGCTGTTGGCGAAGGCGGTGGCGGACGCGTCACTGTTGATGGTGACATTGCCCAGCTCGCCGCCGATGGAGATGATGACCGACTTGCCCGCCGCGCGCTTGGCCTGGATGTCGGCCTTGAACTCGGCGACATTGGCGTAGCCGAGCGCGGAGCTGAGGTTGAAGGTGATCTCGCCCGGCGTGTTGGTCGAGTCGGCGAAGGCGACCGCGATGATGTCGTAGGCGTTCTGGACGTCACGCAGCTTCTGGACGGTCGCGCCGTTGTTGAAGTTCTGCCAGTAGCCGGTCACCGCGTGCTTCGGCACATCGGGGGTGATCGGTTCCTTGGCGGTGCGGACGGGCAGCGGCGGGGCCGTCCTCGCGGACTCGCCCGCGGTGTTGGTCGCGGTCACCTGGAAGGTGTACGCGGTGTCCGCGGTCAGTCCGGTCACGGTCGCGGAGGTGCCGCTCACCGCCTGGACCTTGACGCCGTCGCGGTAGACGTTGTAGCCGGTCGCCCGGGCCGCGGCGGCCCAGTTGAGCGAGACGGAGGTGTGGCCGATCGTGCCGGCCGCGAACCCGGTGGGGGTCGGCGGGACGGTGACCGGCTCCTCGCCGCCACCGCCGCCGTCGGGTCCGAAGACGCTCACGTCGTCGACGTGGTACGCGGGGGTCCCGTACCAGCCGTGGGTGTAGACGGTGACCGACTTGGTGGTGGCGCCGGTGCGGAAGGTGGTCTGGAGCTGAGTCCAGGCGCTGCCGCCGCCCGGCGTCCAGGTGGAGACGTCGGTGGTGCCGGTGCCGGTCGCGCCGAGGTAGGCGTAGCCGCCCTGCGTCCAGGCGCTCAGGGTGTAGGTGGAGTTCGGCTGCACGGCGACCGTCTGCGAACAGCGGGCGTTGTCCAGGCCGCCCGGGGTCGCCTTCAGCGCGGAGGCGCCGGTGCGCACGGGGGTGGAGACATTCACGCCGGACGCCCCGGAGCAGGTCCAGTTGGTGAGGCCGTTCTCGAACCCGCCGTTCTTGGCGTTGTTGATGTCGGCAGCCTGCGCGGTTCCTGTCATACCGGTAATGGACAGTCCGGTGCCGACCGCCAGGGCCAGGGCACCGCCGATCCATCTGCGCGAGCGTGTGGTGCGGTCCACTTGCTGCCTCCAGTGTGGGGGTTGAGGGGGGAGGAGGGGTAAAACGGTGGCCACCGCTGAGCCAAAACTGGTCCAGACCAATGGGGTTGTCAAGACCCGGGGCAGGTATTCCCGGTGCGAAGGTGCCGTCGATTTTCGGCCATAGCGGGGTATGAGGCGTCCAGTGGAGCTCCGCCATGGGTGTAATGGATCGTCATCCTTTGTTCCGCTTTGGCCTGTGCGGAGCGTGCGCACCGCGCGGCACTGAGTTCCGGAAGGTGTTCTCTGCCCGGGGGGTCGCGGATAAAGTGCTCGTTCAGGAGCAGCGAGCAGTACGTCACTGCGGTCACGGGATTCCCGGCGGCCGGAGCCGAACGGGGAACCAGCGTGCCCACCGCAATAGCTGTCACCAGCGCCGATCTGGTGCTTCCGGCAATGGATCAGCACACACCCACGGCGGCCGTTCTCCCGGCACCGGGCGGTCATCCGCTCGATGCCGCCCTGTCCGCCATGGCCGTCCTCCTGGAACAGCACGGATCGGTGATCGCGCTCTACCCCGCGACGATTCCGCTTGCGCATGAGCGCCGGCTCCACACGGTCAGATCCGTACTGGAGAGCAATCGCATCGCGCTGCTGAAACTGGATCTTCCGCCGCTCGCCGTCGCCGTACTCGTGCGCCAGCTCAGGCAGTTGTCCATCTGTGACTTCGGCGCCGGAGTCGTGGCTTCCGCGGCCCGGCTGCTCTCCCACTACATCTACGCGGGCGCGCTGCTCAATTCGGTGACCAAGCTGGACCGGGTCCCGGTGAGTCTGAAATCCCATGCCAAATCCTGGGTTCCCGGATCACAGTTCGGGGTACTGGCCCATCCGAATCCCGAGTTGATCAGAATCGGGAACGGCAGCCTGGGCGGGCCCGGATTCGCCACCCGGCTGGTGACGGCGAAAGGACAGCTGCAATCGGACTGGCCGGCCGAGACCCTGGCCCCCGAATGGCAGACACAGAGTCTGGAGGAGGCGGGGCTCCCCGCCGATTCACCACGCTGGTGGGGAACCGGCAAACTCATCGAGTTCGCCGCCTTCCTCCCCGATATCTCGGTCCTCTACCAACTCGTCGCATCCGTGCGGAGAGAGGTGTGCACCTGGTGCGGAATTGACATCATCGGTGACCGCTGCGGATTCTGTGCCGCCCCGCTCGCCGCGGCCGAAGCGCCCCCGGGCCGGCAGATCGCGGCCCCGGGCGGCACGGCGGCGCGGCAGATCACGGCGGGCCGCGGCGCCGGGCCGCGTGCCCTGGACGCGGGTCCCCGGGGCCGGGGAACATCCGCGCGCCGCGGACCGTGAGCCCCCGGGGACACCCGGTGCGCCCGTACGGCACCCCGCCCGCTCCGCCCGTCCGGCCACCCGCCGCGACCGGCGGGGACCGCGGATCGCGGCGGTCACCCCCGCCGGACCGGTCGCGCGGCCCCGTGCTCCCGGCCCCGTCCGGGGCACCGTCCATCCGCGGCCCCTCCGCGTCCCGCCTCCCCGATCTCTCCTCCGCACCCCGCTCCGTCCCGCGCCGCGGCCCTTCCCGCTGCCGGCCCCGCTGTTCGCCGAACCCTTTCGGCAAGCCCGCTCCGCACGTTTCTGTCGGCAAGTCCCTGTCAGCCAGCGAAGTCTGCAGCGAAGTCTGCGAAGTCTGCGAACGAGGTCGTCCAGCCCATGAATTCACGCCAACGCCGCGGCGTCGTCCTTCTGCTCGTCTCGGTGCTGTGCGCGCTCGGTGCGTTCGCCGGCGTGATATCGGTGATCAATGATGTGAATTCAAAGGTCGGACCCGAGGTCACCGCCTACCGGCTCACCGCCGATGTGACGCCCTACACCGCCCTGCGCCCGGCCCAGTTCAAGAAGGTCCGCATTCCCAAGCGCTGGCTCTCCGACAGCGCCGTCACGGATATCGCCGCAGTGACCGGGAAGATCGCGGTCACCCAGCTCAAAAAGGGGTCCCTGCTCCAGGAGGACATGATTGTCGACCGTCCCCAACTGGCCGCCGGGGAGCAGGAGATCGCCATCATGGTCGACGCGGCCACCGGGGTCGCCGGAAAGATCACCCCGGGCGATCTGGTGAATATCTTCGCCACCTTCGCGGGAAAGGCCGAGAAAGACCCCGACGAGTCCCGGATCATCGTCCCCGGTGCCCGGGTCATCGATGTCGGCAGGCTGACACCGCTCGACGCCAGGGAGGACGACCGCCGCGGCACCCGGCGCGAGGCCGTGCCGATCACGTTCGCCCTCAAGACCGCGGACGCGCAGCGCGTCGCCCACGCGGAGTCCTTCGCCGAGAATGTGCGCCTGGCCCTTCTGGCCAAGGGCACCCCCACCACATTGCGCCCCGGCGACAGCACCTACACCCTCGACGAAGACAAGAACAGGTGAGGGCTGTATGACCACACGCATCCTTCCGGCCGTCGGTGACGCCGACGCTGCCCGGGCCATCACCACCCTCCTCAGCCAGCTCCCCGACGCGGAGCCCGCGGCCCCGGTGGCCGATTCCACTTCCCTGCTCGACCTGCTGGCCCGGTACGCCGCCGAATCGCTCGACGAGCTCCCCGAGGTCGTCCTCGTCCATGAGCGCATCGGCCCGGTTCCCGCCCTCGAACTGATCCGGGAAATCGCCCTCCGCTTCCCGGCCGTCGGCGTCATCCTGGTCACCGTCGACTCCGGTCCCGGCCTCTACTCGGCCGCGATGGACTCCGGCGCCCGCGGACTGGTCCCGCTGCCCATCTCGTACGAGGAACTGGCCCAGCGGGTCCAGGCGGCGGCGGGCTGGTCCACCGGGGTGCGCAAGCACCTGGGGCACGGCGCCGATGTGCTCACCGGGCCCGGCGGCACCGTCGTCACCGTCAGCGGCGCCAAGGGCGGGGTGGGCGCCACCGTCACCGCCGTACAGCTGGCCCTGGCCGCCCAGGCGTCCGGCCGCACGGTCGCCCTCGCCGACCTCGATCTCCAGGCCGGGGACATCGCCTCCTATCTGGATGTGCAGTTCCGCCGCTCCGTCGCCGATCTCTCCGGCATCCAGGACATATCACCCCGAGTGCTCCAGGACGCCCTCTTCGCCCACCAGACCGGGATCGGGCTGCTCCTCGCGCCGGGGGAGGGGGAGCGGGGCGAGGAGGTCAACGACCGTTCCGTACGCCAGATCGTCAGCGCGCTCCGCAACCGCCACGAGGTCGTGATCATCGACTGCGGCACCCAGATGCACGGAGCGAATGCCGCCGCCATTGAAATGGCCGATATCACACTACTGGTGACCACTCCGGACGTCGTCTCCGTGCGCGCGGCGAAGCGGATGATCCGGATGTGGGACCGGCTCCAGATCCGCAAGGCGGAGGAGACCGTGGTGGTGGTCAACCGGCACACCAGGGGCACCGAGATCCAGCCGCCGCTGATCGAGAAGATCACCGGCACCAGAGTCGCCAAGACCTCCGTTCCCGCCGGGTTCAAGGAGCTTCAGCCGGTGGTGGACGCCGGGCGGATGCAGGATCTGGAGAACAAGTCGTCCGTCAAGCAGGCCCTGTGGGGCCTCGCGGGCGAGCTGGGACTGATCCGGCCGGCGGAACCCGATCAGAAGACGGGCCGCTTCCGCGGCGACCGGGGCTCGGTCGGCCTCCGCCGGAACCGGTCGAAGTGACCGGGTGAGAGGCCGCGATGAGGAGGGTCCGCGATGAGAGGGGGTTCGTGATGAAACGCACCGTCGCGATGGAGCACACCGTCGCGGTGAAGCGCGCCTTCGCACGGCTGCGGTCGGACCGGGGCCAGGCGGCCGTCGAGTTCACCGGCACCATCCCGGTCATCCTGGCCACCCTCGCGCTGCTCTGGCAGGCGGCCCTGGTCGGCTACACCTTCTCCCTCGCCGGGAACGCGGCCGACGAGGGGGCCAGGGCGGGTGCCGTCGGCGGCGACGCCGCCTGCCGGCAGGCGGCCCGCCAGAACCTGCCGGCGGCCTGGCGCCTCACCGAAATCGACTGCGGCCGTGCGGGCGAGCTCTACCGCGCGGATCTGGAGATCTCCCTCCCGGTGCTCTTCCCGGGCAGCCTCAGCCTCCCCATCCCCGTACCCGGGAACGCCGCAGCCCACTACGAGGAGGCCGAGCGATGACATGCCGCGCCGACCGGGGCCAGGCGGCCGTCGAGTTCGCCGGCCTGATCACCCTGCTGCTCATCGCCGGGCTCGCCGCCATCCAGCTCGGACTCGTCGCCTACACCGCCCAGCAGGCCGGCACCGCCGCGCGCGCCGCCGCCCGGACGGCCTCGCAGGAGGACGGCGCCGAGTACGCGGGGGCGGCGGGACGGGCCGCGATGAGCGAATGGCTCGACGGCGGGGTGGAGGTCGGCGGCTGTGGCGGCGGCGGTGAGGTCACCGCGGTGGCCCGGATCAGTGTGCCCTCGGTGATCCCGCTCTTCAGCTTCGACGCGGCGACGAGGACGGTCACCATGCCCTGCGACCACTGACCCGACCGCACCACTGACCCCCGCACCACCGACCCGACCGAGCCACCGACCCGACCGACACGGCCGGACGCGACCCATCCGCCGACGCGCCGCCCCGTACGGAACAGAACGACACCCGGGAGATGAGCACATGAGCCTGCGGGCGCGCATCAGCAGCCCCGAGCCGGCCAAGGGCCACAGCGAGGAGAACCGCCTCGTCATGGTCTACCGCGCCAAGCTCCTGGAAGAGATCGACCTCGCCGAGATGTCCGCGCTGGCCGCCGCCGAGCGCAGGGCCCGGCTCGAACGCGTCCTCGGCCACATCCTCAGCCGCGAGGGCCCGGTCCTCTCCACCGCCGAGCGCTCGCAGCTGATCCGCCGGGTCGTCGACGAGGCGCTCGGCCTCGGCATCCTCGAACCGCTCCTCGAGGACGCCTCCATCAGCGAGATCATGGTCAACGGCCCGGAACAGGTCTATGTCGAGCGCGGCGGCCGGCTGGAGCTGCTGCCGCTGCGCTTCTCCTCCAACGAACAGCTGATGCAGACCATCGAGCGCATCGTCTCCACCGTCAACCGGCGCGTGGACGAGGCCAATCCGATGGTCGACGCCCGGCTGCCCTCCGGGGAGCGGGTCAATGTCATCATCCCGCCGCTCTCCCTCACCGGCCCCATCCTCACCATCCGCCGCTTCCCGCGCGCCTTCACCCTCCAGGAAATGATCGCCATCGGCTCCCTGGACGAGCAGATGACCCTGCTGCTGGCGGGTCTCGTTCGGGCCAAGTTCAATGTGATCGTCTCCGGCGCGACCGGCACCGGGAAGACCACCCTGCTGAACTCCCTCTCCGGTCTCATCCCCGAGGGCGAGCGCATCGTCACCATCGAGGACTCCGCCGAGCTCCAGCTCCAGCAGCCGCATGTGATCACCCTGGAGAGCCGCCCGCCCAATGTCGAGGGCAAGGGCCATGTCAGCATCCGCGACCTGGTGCGCAACTCCCTGCGCATGCGCCCCGACCGCATCATCGTCGGCGAGGTCCGCGGCGGGGAGACCCTGGACATGCTCCAGGCGATGTCCACCGGCCACGACGGCTCCCTCGCCACCGTGCACGCCAACAGCGCCGAGGACGCGCTGATGCGGCTCCAGACCCTGGCGTCCATGGCCGAGGTCGACATCCCCTTCGCCGCCATCAAGGACCAGATCAACAGCGCCGTCGATGTCATCGTCCAGCTCACCCGCCACGCGGACGGCACCCGCCGGGTCACCGAGGTCGCGGTGGTCGACAGCCACGGCCGCGAGGACTACCGGATCGTCTCCGTCTGCCGTTTCGACGCCCAGCCGATGTCCGGCGACGGACGGATACACGGCCGGTTCGCCTACTACCCGGTGCCGCGCCGGATCGCGGAACGGCTCTACATGAAGAACGAGAGCCTGCCGCTGGTCTTCGGCGTCGCCGAGTCCGACGATCAGCTCGCCGTCCGCAGATCAGTCGTCTGAGCGCCGGTACGGGCCCGCCCCGTACCGCCGCCGCCCCCGAGGGGCTCCCGCCCACGCTCACGGAAAAGGTCTCCGCCCGACATGGACAATCTCCCGCTTCTGACAGCCGGAGTCACCCTGCTCGCCGGTGTGCTCGCCGTCATCGGCGTGCACCTCCTGGCCTCGGGCCGGGCGCAGCGACAGGCACTCGTCGAGCGCATGGCCCAGGGCGGCGGGCTCGCGGCGCTTCCCGGCCGCCGCCGGCGCTTCGGCGGCGTCGACCGGCGGCTGCGCGGCACCCGGCTCGGACTCCGGGTCGAGCGCCGGATCGCCACCACCGGCCTCGATCTGACCGCCGGCGAGTACGTGGTTTATGTCGTCGCCGTCCTGGTCGCCCTCTACTTCATCATCGGCGCGGTCTTCGCCCCCTTCTTCGGCGGCCTCGCCGTCATCGCCGGACTCTGGGGCGCCAACGCCTTCCTCACCTGGCAGCGCGTCAAGCGCACCGAGGCGTTCATCAACCAGCTCCCCGAACTGACCCGCGTCCTCGCCAACGCCACCCAGGCCGGCCTCGCCCTGCGCACCGCGCTCGCCATGGCGGCCGAGGAGCTGGACGACCCGGCCGGCCGCGAACTCGGCATCGTCGCCGATCAGCTCGCCGTCGGCCGCAGCCTGGACGAGGCGCTGGGCGAGCTCGCCGACCGGCTGCCCTCCCGCGAACTCGTCGTCCTCGTCACCACCCTGATCCTCGCCAACCGGGCCGGCGGCCAGGTCGTCTCCTCGCTGCGCAACCTCACCGAATCCCTGGAGGAGCGCAAGGAGACCCGGCGCGAGGTCACCACCACCCTCTCCCAGATCAAGGTCACCGCGATGGCCGTGCCCCTCCTCGGCCTCGGCTTCCTGCTGATGATCAACGGCATGACGCCGGGCGCGCTCGACAAGATGACCGGCTCGGTCGTCGGCCAGACCGCCACCGTCATCGCCTTCGGGCTCTATGTCCTGGGCGCCTTCCTGATCCGCCGGGTCTCCCGGATCCAGGTCTGAGGACGAGGAAGAGAAAGGAGAGACACCCATGGGACTGCTGCTCGCCGCCGCTCTCGCCATATCCGTGTACGGGATCTTCCACGGCATCCGGATGTACCGCGCCGACGCCAGACTCCCCGGCGACCTCGCCCTCGCCCTGGAGTCCGGCGCCACCCGCACCACCGCCGTCGGCTCCGGCATCGACCGGCTCGGCATCCGCTACGCCCCCGCCATCCTCCGGGCCATGGGCCCCCGGCGGGTGGACGCCCTCCGCCGCCGTCTGGACATGGCCGGAAACCCCGGCGGCATGACCGTCGACCGCTACGCCGCCCGGCGCGCCGTCTACGGCTTCCTCGGCGTGCTCGCGTTTCTCTCCATGCTGATGCGCGGCCAGTTCGTCATCGCGATCCTGCTCCTGGTCTTCGGAGTGTTCTGGACCGATGTGATCATCAAGGCCGCCATCCGCCGCCGCCGCGCCGACATCGAGCGCACCCTCCCCGACTTCCTCGACGTCCTCGCCGTCGTGGTCTCCGCCGGCCTCGGCTTCCGCCAGGCCCTGGAGCGCGTCGCCGAGAAGTACCAGGGCCCCTGGGCCGATGAGCTGCGGATCACCCTGCGCCAGATGGACATGGGCGTCAGCCGCCGCGACGCCTTCGAACAGCTCCGCCTGCGCAATGACTCGGACCAGGTGTCGATGTTCGTCACCGCCCTCCAGCAGGGCGAGGAGCTCGGGGCGCCGATCGTCGACACCCTCATCCAGATCGCCACCGACATGCGCCGCACCGACGCCCAGAACGCCCGCCGGAACGCCGCCCGCGCCGTACCCAAGTCCACCTTGGTCGTCACGCTGATCATGCTCCCGGCGACCATGATCCTCATCGTGATGAGCTTCTACTACGGCTCCGGAGTCGATCTGGGAGAGGTCCTGGGGGAGTGAACGGCGGAGCTGTCCGCCCGGACATGACGAGCAGGGCGGCCGAGGAGCGTACGGAGGTGGCGGGATGAGCCGGCCGGACGGAGCGACGCGCCCCGGCGCGGACTCGGACGCGCCCCCGCTGCCGGGCCTCCCGCCGGCGGCGGAAGCGGGCGGCGCTCTCCCCGCTCTCCCCATCCAGGTCAACGCCCTCCAGGCACTCTGCCGCCAGGTCTTCGGCTTCCGGCTGGCCATGATCGTCCTGGCCGCGCCCTTCGCGCTCGCGGGCACCCGGCCCGGCCCCGCGAGCTGGCTGGTCGGCGCCGCCGTCCTGGTCACCTTCATGGCCTCGTACGTCCTGTTCCGCGACTGGGAACGCTTCGGCCCGGTGCTGCTCCGCCACCCCTGGCTGCTCGGCGCGGACATGGCCTGCGGCGCGCTGCTGCTGGTCACCGCGTCACCCGGCTCCACCCTGGCCCATGTCACCATCTGCACCCCGCTGCTGGCCGGTCTGATCACCGGCCGGCGCGGCGCGGCCGTCTTCGCCGTCCTCCAGTCCCTGATCGTGGTCGGCGCCCATGCCGTCCACGACCTCGCCGGCGCCCCGTTTACTGCTCTTTTCCTGCCCGGACTCTGCGTGCTGGCCGGAGCGCTGGGCAGTACGCTGCGCGGTCTCATGCTCGGCTTCGGAGCGGCCGGACAGGCGCTCACCGAGGCCCGTGCCCGCCTCGCGGTGGCCGGCGCGATCGAGGAGGAACGCGCCCGTCTCGCCCGCGAGATGCACGACTCGGTCGCCAAGACCCTGCACGGCCTCGCACTGGCCGCCGACGGACTCGCCCACTCCGCCGACCGGATGGACCCCGTCGCCGTACGCGGCCGGGCCGAACTGGTGGCCCGCTCGGCGCGCCGGGCCGCCGCCGAGTCGCGGGAGCTCCTCTCCGACCTGCGCCGGGACACCGGCCCGGCCGCCGGGGCGGGGACCGATCTGGTCGCCGGACTCCGCTCCCGTACGGAGGAATTCGCCCGCCGCACCGGAGCGGCCACCCGCTTCCGCGCCGTCGGCACGGGCCCGGCCCCCCTGGTGCCGTACCCCGTCGCCCGCCAGGCGCTCACCATCGCGGCGGAGGCGCTGGACAACGCCCACCGGCACGGCCGCCCCTCGGAGATCGCCGTCACGGCCGGGGTGACCGGCGATGTCCTGCTGATCAGCGTGTACGACGACGGCGCCGGGCTGCCGGCCGGCACCACCCTCGACGGACTGCGCCGCTCGGGCCACTTCGGGCTGGTGGGCATGGTGGAACGCGCGGCCTCGATCGGCGCCCGTCTCCGGATCGGGCGGGGCGAGGCGGCGGCGGGCACGGAGGTACGCCTGGAACTGCCATGGGGCGGGGGCGGGGGCGGGACACGGGCGGCGGGGCGCGGCGACACGGCCGGCTCCGCCGGGCCCTTGGCACCGCACCGGCCGGACGCTCCCGAGCCTCTCCCCGTGCCGGCTCCCGTGCCGTCGCCCGAAGCATCCACCGCACCGGCTCCCGAACCTCTCCCCGTGCCGTCGCCCGAAGCATCCACCGCACCGGCTCCCGAACCTCTCCCCGTGCCGTCGCCCGAAGCATCCACCGCACCGGCTCCCGCTCCCCTCCCCGTGCCGTCCCCCGAACCGGAATCCGGCCCGCCGCCGCCGGCCGCCACCGCACCGCTCCCGGCTCTGCCCGCGCCGCCCGCCCCGTACCGCATGTCCCTGCTCACATGACAGCCCCGTACCCCGTCTCCCGAGAGGAGGCCGCGACAGTGCCGGACAGCCCTCCCCAGCGCACCCCCCGCCCCCATCCCCCGGAGTGGAGCTCCCCACCGGCCCCCGCCCTCCCCGCACCCCCGCCGGAACCGCTGCGGGTCATGGTCGCCGACGACAACCCGGTCGTACGGGCGGGACTGACCGCGCTCCTTCAGGGCCGGTCGGGCCTCCGGGTCGTCGCCGAGGCGGCCGACGGGCGCCGGGCGTACGAGGAGGCGGTGCGGCACCGGCCGGATGTGGTGCTGCTCGATGTCCGGATGCCGGAGGTGGACGGCATCTCCGCCCTGCCGTATCTGGTCCGGCTCGCACCGGTGCTGATGATGACGTACAGCAGCGAGAGCGAGATCGTCCACCGGGCGCTGCGGCTGGGTGCCGGAGGGTATCTGGTGCACGGTGAGTTCACCGCCGCCGAACTCGTCTCGGCCGTGCGGGACATCGGCGAGGGGCGGGCGGTCTTCACCCACTCGGCCGCCGGGGCGCTTCTCGCCGGAGTGCGCGGAGACCCCGCGGCCCGTCCGGACGCCGGACCGCTGCCCGGCGGACTGGGCTCGGCGCGCCGGATATCCGAGCTGCGCTGGAATTCGCGTACCGAAACCCGGGTGATCGACGGTGACGACACGGAGATTCCTGGGCGTATACCCGATTCGGTACACCCTTTACCCGTAAAGGATGCTGATGTGCGATCAGTTCCGGAAGTTCGAAAGTTTGCTCAACCTTCTTCGCTTGCGGAAGCGAATGTGGGACATTCTTTCATGGAGCCCGCCGCCACCGGCACGGCGCGCGGGGTGACCGAGGAGCTGAGCCCGCGGGAGGCGGAGGTGATGGAGCTGATCGCGTCCGGCCTGACCAATCAGCAGATCGCCGCCTGCTGCTTCATCAGCCTGAAGACGGTCAAGAACCACATCAACCGGATCTTCGCCAAGCTGAACGCGGCGAGCAGGGGTGAGGCCATCGCGATCTGGCATGGTCTGACGCGTGAGGGGGTGCGTCCGGCATGAGCAGTGATCCCGCGGCGGCCCGCGCCCGCCGTGTCCCGCGCGTCCTCCGCCTTCTGTGCCGTCATCGCCCTGTTTGGGCCCGGAGTTGGGCCCAGGGGCCCATTCCCGGCAGCGCTCCCGCGGCGTACATTTCTCACGCTGCCATCCGCACCGGCCGTCATGGCGCCGATACGGCAGGTGGCGTCATGAATTCGTACGAGCCGGACGGTGATCGGACCGCCGGTGCCGGAGGGGAAGCCGATGTCGAACGTGACGCTCAAGGCCGTGGTCAGAATCCGTCTCCACGTCGCGGCACGCATGGCGTCCGCGGCGCGCGCGATGCAGGACCGCCGCGACGCCGGACAGGACTCCGTCGAGTACGTCGGAGTGATCGTGCTGGTGGCGGCGATCATCGCGGCGCTGGTGGGCTCGGGAGTGGCGGACGACATCGCCTCGGGTCTCTCCAACCAGGTCCAGGCGATCCTGGGCGGTGGCGGCGAGTAGCCGCACTGACCTCAGGGCCCACTCGTGAGTCAGGGCAGGCGGCCCCCATCTATATCGCGATGGTGGTCGGTCTGCTCTTTCTCGCGCTCGCGTTCTTCGCGGTCGGACAGGCGGGGGCCACCCGCAATGGCGCCCAGTCGGGTGCGGACGCCGCCGCGCTCGCCGCGGCGCTGGAGTCCCGTGACGACTTCGGGGACGAACTGCTGAAGCGGATCCTGGCCCCCGGCTTCGACCCCGATTCCCTCCGTGACCTGCTCGGCGGCAAGCTCGTCGGCGCACCCGGTGAGGGCTGTGCAGCGGCGGAGAGCCTCGCCCAGACCAATGGGACGACGACGAGCCGGCCGCCGGGCAGTTGCGTCCCGCTGGGGGACGGCCGCTGGGGCTTCGCCGTCGGTGTGGTCACCCTGGACCCGGTGGGCGACACCATCCTTCCCGGCACCGAGAGCGAGCACGCCTCGGCCACGGCGACCGCGGTGGTGGAGTTCCGCTGCACCTTCGAGCCCGCCGACGTGTCCCTGCCGTCACCCGGCCCGGAGTCGCCGACCCCGACCCCGACACCGGCCCCGACGCCCTCCGAGCCCGAGAAGCCCGACTCCTGGGGCACTTTCCACTGCGACGGCGGGGACGACTTCATCCTCGACCCACAGGACCCGGACCCTCTCCCCGACCTGTCCGACCTCTTCACCGTCCGGTTGGACGGGGACTGACCGCGACCGAACGCAAAGGAACAGCACTGATGAGTACTCGGCAAGGAGCGAAGACCCGCAGGGCAGTGACGGCGGTCCTTGTGGCGGCGGCACTGTCGCTCTCGCTGACGGCGTGCGGTGACGACGGTGACGGCGGCGCCGACAAGAAGAACGTCGGCTCGACCGCCGTCCCGCCGGGGACTTCGGGAGGTTCCGACCGTCCGGCGGACGATCCCGACGGCGGGATCGAGGCACCCGCCGACGTCAAGACGCTGGGCACGGTGAAGGGCAGCAACGGGTTCGAGTTCACCATCACCGGTGCCGCCCGCGACGAAGGCGGATTCCTCACCATCTCCGGCACGGTCGCGAACACCAGTGGGAAGAGCCAGGTTCCGCCGATCCAGTGGAACGGCCAGGAGAGCCAGGTCAAGCGGACCGGCCGGTCGTTCGCGGGTATGACGCTGGTGGACAAGAAGGACAAGAAGCGCTACTACGTCCTCCGGGACACCGATGGATATCCGCTGACCACCACGGGGCTCACCCCGTTCGGTGCCGGCGAGAGCGTGGACTTCTTCGCCCAGTTCCCCGCCCCGCCCGAGGCCACCACCTCCGTCGAGGTCCAGATCCCGCTCATGCCCAGCACGACGATCGAGATCTCCTGATGGGGAGCGGGAACACGCAGCGGCGTGCCCCCCAGCGGCCCTCGGCGGCGGCCTCCCTCGCGGTGGTGCTGCTGCTCACCGGCTTCCAGCTCACCGCCGTCTCCTTCGCCTCCACCGCCGCGGGCGCCCCGGCCGTGGACGACCCCACCCTGCCGCCGGGGAGCCAGGCGGTCTACACCCCGCCCGAGATCGACGGCAACAGCTCCGGACTGCGGATGCGCGACGGTGCCCAGCTCGCCGCCTCCCGGGTCCTGGACATCGTCTCCATCGTGGAGACCGAGGGCGGTGAGGAGCGCCGCGAGGAGACCACCACATCGCTGAAGTTCGCGCTCCAGGCCGAGGTGCTCTTCGGCCGGAACAGCGCCGACCTCTCCCCCCTGGCCAACAGCCGGGTCGCCGCCATCGTCGCGGAGATCAAGCGGAACAAGCCGGGGAAGGTCCGGGTCTTCGGGTTCACCGACAATCTCGGCTCCTACCAGAGCGGCCGGGTGCTCTCCAAGAAGCGGGCCGACGCGGTCCACGGCGTACTCAGCGAACAGCTGAACGACGGCACCATCTCGTACGAGGTACGCGGCTACAGCGAGGACTACCCGATCGCGGACAACTCCACCGAGGACGGGCGCCGGAAGAACCGCAGGGTCGAGGTCTCCTTCCCGACCTCGGGCGGCGGCTGACCGGCGGCGGTGGCGTTCCGGTGATCCGGCGGTCCGGCGCGCCGGTGACGGTGCCGGTGCGCCCGGCCGGTTCCGGGGTGCGGCCCATCTGTGTGACGCCTGCTATACGTGACGTGGCCGGCCCGCAGTACGCTGCGGGCCGACTCACTGTCGGAGCAGTCGGCTGAGGAGCGCGCGGATGAGGCGGGGCGGGACGGTGACGGCCGGGCGGCCGGCGGCCGGAGGGCCGATGGCCCGGGTGACGGCGCTCCGGGCGGGGTTGACCCTCATGGCCGCCTTCCTCTGGCCGGCTCAGCTCCCCGCGCCGGCCTCGGCCGAGATGAATCCGGATCTCTTCACCGCGTACACGGTCGACCCCACCGCGCGTGCGGTCAGCGGCGGTTCCACCGCCGGAGCCGACGCGCCGAGGCTGGAACCCGGCACCTATGTCGACACGATCTCGGCGGGGGAGCGGAAGTTCTACCGGGTCGCCCTCGACGACCGGTCCAACGCCTATGTGTCGGCCGTACTCGCCCCGCCGCCCGGGATCAAGGTGGCGGCCGGCGAGGGCATCAAGGTCACCCTGAAGTCGTCCGACGGCGCCAAGTGCAGTGTGAGCAACGCGATCACCTTCGGCGGGGGCACCGCACTGCCCAGCGCCGACTACTCCACCCGGCGCATCGGGGCCGGGCGCAAGTGCCAGGACGCGGGGGACTACTACTACAGCGTGGAGTGGCTGGGCGGCCCCGGCGGCTCCCGCGCCGACGGCTGGCCCGTGGAGCTGAAGTACATGGCCGAGCCGGGGTTGAAGCCCGGAGCGCCGGCTCCCGCCGCGGTGCCGCCGGCCGACTGGCACCACCACCTTCCGGGGCATGTGAAGGGCGCGGCGCGGCGGGCCCGCGGCGGAACCGGGTTCAATGACGCGGCGAAGGTCGGGTACGGGGTGTGGAACGACACCCTCCGGCCGGGCGAGAGCCGTTTCTACCGGGTTCCGGTCGACTGGGGACAGCAGCTCTTCGTCGACGCGGACTTCCCCGCCGTGCCGGCCGCGAAGTCCCGCGGGGCGACCGGGAGTGTGCGGCTGAGCCTCTTCAACACCGCCCGCGGATTCGTCGACAACGCCGCGAACGACTACCGGGGCACCGCCACCCGGGTCTCGCTGGGCAGCGTCCCGGTCGCCTTCGTCAACCGGCTGTCGAAACTGGACGCCACCAGCGCGATGCGGTTCTCCGGCTGGTACTACATCCGGCTCACGGCCGACCGGGCGGTACGCGAACCGCTGCCGCTGACCCTGCGGGTGGGCGTGGAGGGTGAGCCGCAGAGCGGGCCCCTGTACGACGGTGACGCCCTCGGCGCCGGATTCGGCGCCACCCCGGAGGAGTTCGCGGCGGCACGGCAGGCCGGGGAGACCGGGGCAGTGCTGATGCGGGCGGTCGGCTACGCGGGTGTCGGCCTGGGGAGCGCGCTGCTGCTGTTCCTCGGCGGGTGGACGGCGCTGGCGCGGCGGGGCGGCCGGGGCCGCCGGCGCCGCGGGCGGCACGCCTCCCCCTCACCCCTGTAGGCTGCGCGGCGGCCTCAGGTGTTCTCGATCCGTACCGTCACCCCCGGCCGCAGTCCCCACTGCGCCATCGCCCCGCCCGCCGACTCCAGCACATGACGCGCCCTCAGCCGGGGCCTGCCCAGCCGGCCCGGCCGCAGGGTGTGGACGTCGACCACCCGCAGGGCGCGGTCCAGATAGGCCACATCGATGGTGAAGCCCATCCGGAAGGTGTGCACTCCGCTGCACGGGGTCAGCAGGATCGCCCCTTCCAGTCCGGTCCGGCCGAGCAGCCCGCGCCGCCGTGCCGCGTACCCCGCCGCGATCTCCAGCGGCACCGCCGGCCCGTCCTCGATCCACAGGGTCCCGCCGCCGTCCCGCCACCGCTCGCCTCGTGCCATGGCCGTGACGGTAGCGCCCGGCCCGGAGCCCGCGCAGCGGAACCCCGGCGATGGGGCCCGGTGTGCGGGGAGTGGGTCCCCGGGCCCATGACCCCGCCCGGCGCCACCGCCTACCCTCGGGGCCGTGTACGCCACACTCATCGCCGTCTCCGCCCTGTGGGGCGCCGCCGCGGGCCTGTTCGTGCCCCGGGCCGCGTACCGGCTCGCCGTCGAACCGGGCCGGGAGCGGCTCGACGCCTGCCCCGCCGGGCATCCGTTCACCGGGCCCGCGCGCGGCTGGCTGGGTGTCGCGCGGTGCCGGGGGTGCGCGGACGAGGCGCCGGGGGACGGAGCGCACCGCGCGGCGGGCCCCGCCGCGCCCGCCGCCGTCGCCGTGACCGTCACGGCCTGCGCGGCCCTCGCCGCCGCCACGGGTCCGCGCCCCGAACTGGCGGTGTGGCTGCTGCTCACCCCCGTCGCGGTACTGCTGGCCGTCATCGATCTGCGGGTCCACCGGCTCCCGGACCGGCTCACCCTCCCGCTCGCCGGGGCGGCGGCCCTGCTGCTCGGCGCGGCGGCGCTGCTCCCGGACCCCGCCGGGTCCTGGCCGGCGGCGCTGCTCGGCGGTCTCGCCCTGGGCGCGGTCTACTTCCTCCTCTTCGTCATCCATCCGAACGGCATGGGCTTCGGCGATGTGAAACTCGCCCTCTCCCTCGGCACGGTCCTCGGCTGGTACGGCTGGGGGGTGCTCTTCACCGGCGCCTTCGCCGGTTTCCTCCTCGGTTCGCTGTACGGGGGCGGGCTGATGATCCTCGGCCGCGCGACCCGCAAGTCGGCGATTCCGTTCGGGCCGTTCATGGTCTCCGGCGCGTTCACCGGCGTACTGCTCGGAGCACTGGCCGCACGCGCCTGAGCCGCACGCGCCTGAGCCGCACGCGCCTGAGCCGCACGCGTCCGGGTGTACGCGCCCGGGCCGTACGCGCACCCGGGCCGTACGCACCCGGGCCGTCCCGACCCGCCCCGGGACACGCCCCCGGCTGAGGGGGAGGGGCCGCGACCCCCGTCTAGCATCCGCATCCATGCCGACATTTTCTGACAAATCGCCAAGCTCGCCGACGGCCCTCACCACGGCCCTGCGCGGCGCCCGGCACGCCATCGCCGCCCGGACCGCGAGCACCCCCCGGCTCCCCGCCCCCGCCCCGGCACCGGAGACCCCGCCCGCCGCCGCCCCGGGTACCGGCTCCCGATCCGCCGCCCTGCTCCCCTGGAGCTGGGCGGCGGTGCTCTTCCTGCTCTACGCCACCGTCGCCGTCCGCCGTCATCTCCTGCTCCGCACCACGGGGTACGACCTGGGCATCTTCGAACAGGCCGTCCGCGCCTACGCCGAACTGCGCGCCCCCGTGGTCCCCCTGCGCGGCGAGAACTTCCATCTCCTCGGCGACCACTTCCACCCGGCGCTCGCCGTTCTCGCCCCCCTCTACCGCCTCTGGCCCTCACCCCTGGCACTGCTCGTCGCGCAGTCGGCGCTGCTCGCCGTCGCCGTCGTACCCCTGGCCGGCTGGGCACGGACCGTACTGGGCACCCGCGCCGCCCATGCCGTCGCCGCCGTCTACGGCATGAGCTGGGGCATCGCATCGGCCGCCGCCTTCGACTTCCACGAGGTCGCCCTCGCCGTGCCCCTGATCGCCTGCTCGGCCGCGGCGCTCGGCCGGCACCACCCGCGCGCCGCCGTGGCCTGGGCCGCACCCCTCGTACTGATCAAGGAGGATCTGGGACTCACCCTCGCCGCCGTCGGCTGTGTCATCGCCTGGCGGGGGTGGGGGAAACGGCCCCGGCGGCTGGGGGTGCTCACCGCCGCCGCCGGAGTGCTCGCCTCCGCCGTCGAGATCAAAGTCCTGCTGCCCGCCTTCCACCCGGCCGGCGGCTACGCCCACGGCGGCAACCTCGGCGAGGGCACCCACACCTCGCTTCTCACCACCATCGCCTTCGCGCCCCTCGACGCGCTCCGGCCGGACATCAAGGCGATGACCCTCGTCCTGGTCTTCGCCCCGTCCGCGCTGCTCGCCCTGCGCTCACCGCTGGCGCTGCTCGCCGTGCCCACCCTGGCCTGGCGGATGCTCTCCCAGAACGGTTTCCACTGGGGAACCTCCTTCCACTACAGCGCCGTGCTGATGCCGATCGTGATCGCCGGGATGATCGACACACTGCGGCGCCGGCGCACCCCCGGCCACCCGTGCCCCACCGCCCGGCGCGAGGTGCGGGCCTCCCTCGTCACCGCGCTCGCGGTGACCGCCGTGATGGTGCCGTCCTTCCCGCTGGCGCTGCTCGCCCAGCGCGCCACCTGGCGGGCCGACACCCCGCATCTGGTGGCCGCCCGCACCCTGCTGGCACGGATCCCGGACGGCGCATCGGTCGCCGCCTCCAACCGGCTGGTGCCCCAGCTCACCGCCCGCTGCGATGTGGTGCTCTTCCCGGCCTTCCCGGTCGACTCGCGGCTGTACGCGTACGACCGCGCCGAGCTGCCCCGTCCCACCGCCGAGTGGATCATCCACGACAGCGAGGCACCCGCGGCCTGGCCGTACCGCACCGGCCACTGGCCCTATCCGGCCGAGAAGCAGGCCGCCGAACTCGCCGCAGCGCAGCGCTCCCACGGCTACCGGCGCGTCGCCGTCCGCGACGGCATCACCCTGCTCCACCGCGCCCCCCGGCCGTGACCGTGACCCGCGCGGACGCGCCTCCTACGCATGCGCCCCGACCGCGACCAGCCCCACCGTGAGCTCCGCGCGCCCCTCCAGGATCTCCGCCACCCGCTCCACCTGCTCCTCCAGCCCGCGCCGGGCGGCGGGCCGCTCCAGCGCGCCGCCGATCGGCTCCACCGTCACGGCGATCCGCCGCCCGGAGCGCTTCTGGTGCCAGACCCCGCACACCGTCCCGTCCACCAGCACCACCGGATAGTTCCCCGCCTGGCCGCGGCCCGGCGCCCGCTGCCCCGCCGCGCCGGGGAAGAGCAGCTCACGCGGCTGGGAGGCGATGGCGTACGCGTCGAAGTAGGGCAGCAGCCGCACCCCCCGGGGCCCGTCCCCGGGGAAACCGGTGTCGCCCGCCGCGACCCGGGCCGGCTCGCCTCCCGCGTACCGCACCTCCTCGATCCGCCCCTCGCCCGCCGGCCGGGTGAAGAGCTCCGTCGCCCACCCCGGCCGCACCGCCGGCCATCTGGCGAAGCGCCGCGGGGTCGCGGGCCCGTACGCCCCGAGATACCGCTGTACGAGCTGGGCCGCGGCGGCCGGTCCGGCCATGGGGGTGACGCCCGGGTTGGTCCAGGCGACCCGGCGGCCCCGGTTCGGCGCGAAGGCGCGTACACCCCGGTGCGCGGCGAGATGGGTGATCTGCCGCCACCGGGGCCACAGCTCCTGGTCCGGGTCGTGCCGGGGGCCGTCCGCAGCGCCACCGAGAGCTCGGCCGCCGAGAGCACCTGGGCATGGGTGCCGAGCATCGCCGAGCAGGCCGCCGCCGGGGTCGCCGCGCGCCCCTCCGGGGAGCCCGGGCCCTGTCGCTCCAGCGTCCGGGCGTTGCTCTCGGTCCAGGTCACCTCGGGTGTCGTCATGATCCGACGACAGATCGCCCCAGGACGGAATCTGTCCTCTTTCCCGGCTCTCACCTCCCCCGAATGGTGTACTGGCCGAAAGGTAAGTGAACGTGGAGACAGAGGAGTTGCCGTGCCCCGGAGCAAGCCGCCCGAGCCCGAGTACCAGTGCGGACTGGACGCCGCGGTGGATGTGGTCGGCGGGAAGTGGAAGCCGCTGATCCTGTGGGCCCTGAGCAGCAGGGGGACCCTGCGCTTCGGTGAGCTGAGGCGGGAGGTGGCCGGAGTCAGCGAGAAGGTGCTGATCCAGCAGTTGCGCGAGCTGGAGTCGGACCGGGTGGTTCACCGCGAGGTCTTCCGGGAGGTCCCGCCGCGCGTCGAGTACTCCCTCACCGAGCTCGGCCGCGCGCTCGACACCGCACTGGAGCCGCTCGGCGCGTGGGGCGAGACCTATATGGAGCAGATCATCGCCAACAAGAAGAAGGAATCCGCCTGACCCCGGCCCCGTCCGCCCCCGCCACGGCTGCGCGGGGTGCACCGCCCGCCACCCGCTCGACGCCGCTCCCGACCCCGTCACCCGGATGCCGCTCCCCGGCGTGTCAACCTCGCGCCCCCCTTCGCGTTCACCCGTGAGTGAGGCCGCCGCACACCGCCCCCGGATCCGGGGAAAGCCCCTGCTCCCGGGCCCGGCGGTGGTGCGGCGGCAGGCCGGCCGGCCACCGCGCCGGGCCGCCCGGCACCGGCGACACGCGGCCCCCGCACCGGTGACGCGCGCGGGCGCCGGTCTCGCGTTATGGTGGAAACCCCCCCTCGGGCCGGTCCGTATCCCCCCCCCACGGACCGGCCCGGTTTTCATTTCCCGGCCCGGGGGAGCCCCCCCCGGGGGGACACCGGCGGCGCTCAGCCCCGGTCGGCCCAGATGTTCGCCCCCGCCGTGTCCACGGCCAGGGTGTCGATCTCCTTCAGCTCCGCCGCGCTCAGCGGGGCAGCCGCCAGAGCCGCGATGTTCTCCTCCAGCTGGCGCACGCTCGACGCGCCGATCAGCGCGGAGGTCATCCGGGAGTCCCGCAGCACCCAGCTCAGCGCCAGCTGCGCCAGCGACTGCCCGCGGGCCGCCGCGATGTCGTTGAGTCCGTTCAGCCGGCGCACGACCTCGCCCGAGAGCAGCGCCGGGTCCAGCGACTTCCCCTGAGTGGCCCGGGAGCCCTCCGGAATGCCGTTCAGATACTTGTTGGTGAGCAGGCCCTGGGCCAGCGGGACGAAGGAGATGCAGCCCATCCCCTCCCGCTCCAGCGTGTCGAGCAGCCCGTCGTCCTCGATCCAGCGGTTGATCATCGAATAGGACGGCTGGTGGATCAGTGCCGGTACGCCCATCTCCCGCAGCAGCCGGGCCGCCTCCGCCGTCTGCTCGGCGTTGTACGAGGAGACACCCGCGTACAGCGCCTTCCCCTGCCGCACCGCCGAGGCCAGCGCGCCCATCGTCTCCTCCAGCGGAGTGTCCGGGTCGAAGCGGTGGGAGTAGAAGATGTCGACGTACTCCAGGCCCATCCGCTTCAGCGAGGCGTCCAGGGAGGAGAGCAGATACTTGCGCGAGCCCCATTCGCCGTAGGGACCGGGGTGCATCAGATACCCGGCCTTGGTGGAGATGATCAGCTCATCGCGGTACGGGGCGAAGTCCTGGGCGAAGATCTTCCCGAAATTCAGCTCGGCCGAACCGGGCGGGGGCCCGTAGTTGTTCGCCAGATCGAAGTGGGTCACCCCCAGATCGAAGGCGCGGCGCAGGATCGCGCGCTGGGAATCAAGGGTGCGGTCGTCGCCGAAGTTGTGCCACAGACCCAGCGAGACCGCCGGGAGGCGGAGGCCGGAGCGCCCGCTGCGGCGGTACTCCATCGAGTCGTAGCGGTCGGGTGAGGCGCGGTGGTAAGAGGAATCAGTCACAGATCCCTCTTATCACGGACTTGTGACAGACCGGGTTGGGCCGCCGCGCCCCGTGCGCAGTAGTGTGGCGATCTCAGGGGATTCCGCATGGCGCGGAGCATCGCCGCACGGCGGGCGCCGCTTCCGGCGCCGCGCCGCCGGACCCCGGCCGGCCGCAGCACCCCGGCACCACACCCCCTGGACCACGAACCCGGCGAACCCCGCCATGGCACCGGCGTCCCCGGCGCCCGGGGCGGCGAGCCGACAGAACCGAGAGGTGGACTCCGTGAACCTGCGTGACCTGGTGTACAGGCTCTACGCACGCCGGGTGGAAGGCCGACTGGACCACACCCAGGTGCCCAAGCACATCGGAGTCATCCTCGACGGCAACCGCCGCTGGGCCAGGGCCGCCGGCAGCACCCCCGAGGCGGGCCACAAGGCCGGTGCCAGCAAGATCCAGGAGCTGCTCGGCTGGTGCGCGGAGACCGATGTCGAGGTCGTCACGCTCTGGATGCTCTCCACCGACAACCTGGACCGCCCCGATGTGGAGCTGATCCCCCTCCTCGGCATCATCGAGGACGCGGTCCGCGCCCTCGCGTCGGACGGCCGCTGGCGCGTCAACCACGTGGGCACCCTCGATCTCCTCCCCGCCCGCACCCAGACCGTGCTCAAGGAGGCCCAAGAGGCCACCCACGGGCACACCGGAATAATCGTCAATGTCGCGGTCGGCTACGGCGGCCGGCAGGAGATCGCCGACGCGGTCCGCTCCCTGCTGCTGGAACACGCGGACCGGGGAACCAGCTTCGAGGAGCTGGCCGAGATCATCGATGTCGAGCACATCTCCGAACACCTCTACACCCGGGGCCAGCCCGACCCGGATCTTGTCATCCGCACCAGCGGGGAGCAGCGGCTGTCGGGCTTCATGCTCTGGCAGAGCGCGCACTCCGAGTACTACTTCTGCGAGGTCTTCTGGCCCGCCTTCCGCAAGGTCGACTTCCTGCGCGCCCTGCGCGACTACGCGGCCCGGCACCGGCGTTACGGAAGCTGAACCCCGGGGGCACCCGCGCCCCGCCCCCGCCCGATCGCGGGACCGTCACGCGTCATCACACGTATTACGGGGCATCACACCCCATCGCGGAAGCGCCTTCCCGCCCCTCCCGCCCCCCCGTACACCTGATGAACAGCCGGTCACACCACCCGGTCACACGCTGTTCATCCAGGTGTCGTGGCTCGTTCCGGCATGGTGACGGGTGTTCGAGGGCATATCCCTTCCAGGTCGACGTCCGATCCACGAACGTCGTATCTCAGTGAGCGGCCGTTTCCGCTCACCCGGGAGGCCCTTTGCACACGACGGAACGCACCCCCCGTGCGGACCACGCGGAGGGCCGGTGCTCGGCCCGCGCATCGTGGCCTGAAGCCCGGTCCTTCCCCCGCCCCAGGCGGGGAGGTCCCCTGCCGCACCCTGGCAGGTGGACTCTCTGGCCCGCGACGGCGTCGCACCGCCGACCTCATCCGAGGGGGTACGTCCTTCCGTGGTGAACAGCACCAAGCGCCGGATGCCCGACAGGCGCACTTATGTTCTCGACACCAGCGTTCTGCTGGCCGACCCGAACGCCCTGACCCGTTTCGAGGAGCACGAAGTCGTGCTCCCGATCGTGGTCATCACGGAACTGGAGGCCAAGAGGCACCATCCGGAACTCGGCTACTTCGCCCGACAGGCGCTGCGCCTGCTGGACGACTTCCGTGTCCGGTACGGACGTCTCGACGACCCCATCGCCCTGGGCGATCTCGGCGGCACGCTCCGCGTCGAACTCAACCACTCCGATCCGGGGGTCCTGCCCGCCGGATTCAGGCTGGGGGACAACGACTCGCGGATCCTGGCGGTGGCGAGAAATCTCCAGGCCGAGGGGTATGACGTCACCGTCGTCTCCAAGGATCTGCCACTGCGGATCAAGGCGTCGGCGGTCGGTCTCCTCGCCGAGGAGTACCGGGCCGAGCTCGCCATCACCGACTCCGGCTGGACGGGGATGGCGGAGCTCTCGCTCTCCGCCGAACAGGTGGACCTCCTCTACACCGAGGAGCGGCTGTATGTCCCGGAGGCCGCCGAACTCCCCGTCCACACGGGTCTGGTCCTCCAGTCCGAGCGCGGCAAGGCGCTCGGCAGGGTCACCCCGGACGGCCAGGTCAGGCTGGTCCGCGGCGACCGGGAGGCGTTCGGCATCCACGGCCGCAGCGCCGAACAGCGCATCGGTCTCGATCTGCTGCTCGACCCCGACGTCGGCATCGTCTCCCTCGGCGGCCGGGCCGGCACCGGCAAGTCGGCACTCGCGCTCTGCGCCGGGCTCGAAGCCGTACTGGAGCGCAGGCAGCACCAGAAGGTGATGGTCTTCCGCCCGCTGTACGCGGTGGGCGGCCAGGAGCTCGGCTATCTCCCCGGCACCGAGGCCGAGAAGATGAGCCCCTGGGCGCAGGCCGTCTTCGACACCCTCTCCGCCGTGGCGGGCCGCGAGGTGATCGAGGAGGTGCTCGGGCGCGGCATGCTCGAAGTCCTGCCGCTCACCCATATCCGCGGCCGTTCGCTGCACGACGCCTTCGTCATCGTCGACGAGGCACAGTCGCTGGAGCGGAATGTGCTGCTGACGGTGCTCTCCCGGATCGGGGCCAACTCGCGGGTGGTGCTCACCCACGATGTGGCCCAGCGGGACAATCTGCGCGTCGGCAGGTACGACGGAGTCGTCGCCGTGGTCGAGAAGCTGAAGGGGCATCCGCTCTTCGCGCATGTCACCCTCAACCGCTCCGAGCGCTCGCAGATCGCCGCACTGGTGACCGAAATGCTGGAAGAGGGACAGATTTAGCACGGAAACGGAGTGTTGTACGCCGCCCCGCGAGCGCAGCAGCGTAGTGGGGCGGCGCCGTGTTGTGGGGGAGGTTGGTCAAAACTCCTTGACCCAACCGGGTGTGACCTATCCCACGCAACAGAGAATTGCCTTGCGGTGTGCCGGTCCGGCAAAGTCTTGCTTCCGTCAGGCCCCGCACACGACACACCCGCACCATCCGTGGTGCACCGCGTCATTGAACAACTCAAGAACCGACGTCGTGTGCCGCCCGCCGGCTGTGACCGGCCGCTCCTCCGGGAGTTGACCACGGGCCAGTGCCTCCTGTGACCCATTGCAGTGGAGGCCAGTGCCAGGGGCGCGATTCGTCCGCGGGGTCACCTGTGCGGACGATGCTGGAAGGAAAGCGTGTGAGCCGGATCTCGGTCCGGGGGTTCGCCGTGGCGTCAGCCACCGCGGTCACCACCGTCGGAGCTGTTGTGGGAGTCGCCTCCGGCAACCCCCAGTCGTCGAGCGACACCCTTGAGACGGCCGCCTCCGACGCGACCCTCCTCGCGGAAATCCCCCTGGGCCAGCAGGCCCAGGTCGCCTCTCTGACGGAGCAGGCCGACGCCCAGGCCGCCGCCGCGGACTCGGCCGCCCGCAAGGCGGCGGAGGAATCCGCCCGTCTCCAGGCCGCGGAGAACGCCAAGGAGAAGAAGGCCGCCGCCGAGGCGAAGGCCAAGGCGGAGCGCAAGGCCGAGGAGAAGCGGAAGGCCGAGCGCGCCAGCCGCGAAGCCGCCCGCGACGTCGCCAACATGGGCGGCAAGTCCTCGTACACCGTCGCCGAGGTCCAGGCCCTCGCCCGGTCGATCATCCCCGCCGGTCAGTTCCAGTGCTTCAGCACCATCGTGCAGAAGGAATCGACCTGGAACTACAAGGCCGTGAACCCGTCCTCGGGCGCGTACGGCCTGATGCAGGCGCTGCCCGGCTCGAAGATGTCCTCGGTCGGCGCCGACTGGCGGACCAACCCCGCGACGCAGATCAAGTGGGGCCTGAAGTACATGAACGAGCGCTACGGCAGCCCGTGCGAGGCATGGACCTTCTGGCAGGGCAACAACTGGTACTAGTCATACCGCTCAACTCCCCGGAGCCTCACACCGTCCCCATGGTGTGAGGCTCCGTCGCGTCCGCCCGTGTAGCGTCAGCGGTCCGGGACTCCGAGAAGTCCCCGGGGGAGCAATGGGGGAAGAGGAAGTCACATGTCACGACTGCCAGGGTGGTTCACCCGGCTGAGGGCGGACGCGGGCGGGCGGCTCGCGAAGTTCTCCGAACGCCTGGACGAGCGCCGCGAGGAGCAGGACGAGCGCGAGGACCGCGACGCCGGGATGACGGCCGGAAACGGCCGGGAGCGGGACACGGAATCAGCCACCCCCAGAAGCGTCCCGCCGCCGCCCGACTACGCCCCCGATGTCCTGCCCCGTCCCGACCCGGTCGCCGCCATCCCCTGGGGCATGCGGGTCGCCGCCGAGGCGGCCTGGCGGCTGCTGGTGCTGGCGGGCATGCTCTGGGTGCTGATGCGGGTCATCAGCGCCGTTCAGCTCGTGGTGCTGGCCTTCTTCGCCGCCCTGCTGATCACCGCACTGCTCCAGCCCACCGTGGCCCGGCTGCGCCGCGCCGGTCTGCCGCACGGGCTCGCCACCGCGGTCACCGCCATCGCCGGATTCGTGGTGATGGGCCTGGTCGGCTGGTTCGTCGTCTGGCAGGTCCTGGAGAACATCGGCGATCTCTCCGACCGGGTCAGGGACGGTATCGAGGAGCTGAAGCGCTGGCTGCTCGACAGCCCCTTCCATGTCACCGAGAGCCAGATCAACGACATCGCGCAGAATCTCAGCGACACCATCGGCACCAACACCGAGGAGATCACCAGCGCCGGGCTCCAAGGCGTCACCGTGATGGTGGAGGTGCTGACCGGGATACTGCTGGCGATGTTCTCCACGCTCTTCCTGCTCCACGACGGGAAGCGCATCTGGCAGTGGACCCTCAAGCTCGTCCCGGCCCAGGCCCGCGAGGGCGTCGCCGGAGCGGGCCCGCGCGCCTGGCGCACCCTCACCGCCTATGTGCGCGGCACGGTCCTCGTGGCCCTGATCGACGCCATCTTCATCGGCCTGGGCATCTGGTTCCTCGATGTCCCGATGGCGGTGCCGCTCGCCGTCTTCATCTTCCTCTTCGCCTTCATCCCGCTGGTCGGCGCGGTCATCTCGGGCGCCCTCGCGGTGGTCGTCGCCCTGGTCACCCAGGGCGTGTTCACCGCGCTGATGGTGCTGATCGTGGTGCTCGCCGTCCAGCAGATCGAGGGCCATGTGCTCCAGCCCTTCATCCTGGGCCGCGCGGTCCGGGTGCATCCCCTCGCGGTGGTGCTCTCGGTCGCGGTGGGCGGGATGACCGCCGGTATCGGCGGCGCGGTGGTGGCGGTGCCGCTGGTCGCCGTCACCAATACGGTCGTCGGCTACCTCCGCGCGTACGGGAGGGAACAGGCCCTGCGCGGAACCCCCCGCCCGCACGGCGCGACCGCGGTGGGTGCCTCCCCGGCGGCGCGGATCGACGACGAGACAGAGGAACAACGGTGATATCCGAACCGGAACTGATCGGCGCGGACGGTGGGTCCGCCGGGCCGCCACAGCTCCCCGGCGCGCGGCGCGAGCCGGATCTGATCGACTTCGACCCCGATGCCGGCTTCGTCCTCGACCCGGAACCCGCTCCGGCCCGGGTCCGCTGGCTGTGGGCGCTCGGTGGAGCGGTGGTGGCCTCGGCGGTCTGGGCGGGCGGCATCTCGGTGTACGACGCGGGTGATCCGGATCCCGGCGGCTACCGGTCCACCGGGAATCTGTGTCTGGAGGCCCCGATGAAGGGGCTGACGGCGATTCTCGGCGAGGCCGTGGACAATCAGCCGAGGAGCCGGAAGCACGAGGCGCGTGACACGGCGACCTGCTGGTACAGCTTTCCCGCCATCGTGACGAGCCCGGACTTCGACGGGCCGAGCCTCTCCTTGATGTACACCCTGCACAAGAAGACCGACCCCGGCCCGGAGTTCGAGGCGGCCGTACTCACCGAGATGGCGCTCGACGGCGACAGCGCCCTGCTGGAGCGGATCGACGGGCTCGGCGAGCGGACGCTCGGCCACAGCTGGGGTGACGGCGGCGGGAAGCTGCGGGTGCTCGACGGCCAGGCGGTCTTCGAGCTGGAGCTCCATCAGGGCGGTCTCATGAGCTCCCGGGCCAGGGGGAAGCCGGCGGATCTCACCGGGGTCCGGGAGCCCCTGCTGGCGGATCTGCGGTCGCTGATGACCCGGCTGAAGGGTGACGACAGAACGGATTGACGGCAGCACGGATGGACGAGAGCCCCGCCGGTCGGCCGACCGGCGGGGCTCTCGTCCATCCTGTACCGCTCTACTGCGCGAGCGCGGCCTCGGCGTCGAGGGTGGCGCCCACGGCCGTCACCACGGCCGCGATCTTGAACGACTCCTGGATCGTCTCGCGGTCCACGCCGGCCTTGCGGAGCACCTGCTCGTGCGAGTCGAGGCACTGGCCGCAGCCGTTGACGGCGGAGACGGCGAGCGACCACAGCTCGAAGTCGACCTTCTCCACGCCCGGGTTGCCGATGACGTTCATCCGCAGCCCGGCACGGAGCGTGCCGTACTCCGGGTCGGAGAGCAGATGGCGCGTCCGGTAGAAGACGTTGTTCATCGCCATCACGGCGGCGGCGGCCTTGGCGGCGGTGTACGCCTCGGGCGACAGGTTCGCCTTCGCCTCGGGCTCCAGCTCCCGCAGCACGATGGCGCTGCGCGACGCGATCGCGGTGGCGAGGACGGTGCCCCACAGCTGCTGCTGCGAGAGCTTGTCATTGTTGCCGATGACCGAGCCCAGGTTGAGCTTCAGGTCCTTGGCGTAGTCCGGTATGGCGGACTTCAGCGTGTCGAGGGCCATGGGTCACTCACCGGCCAGCAGCGCGACCGGGTCCAGGGTGGTCTCGCCCTTGGTCCAGTTGCACGGGCACAGCTCGTCCGTCTGGAGGGCGTCGAGGACCCGGAGGACCTCCTTGGGGTTACGGCCGACGGATCCGGCGGTCACCATGGTGAACTGGATCTCGTTGTTCGGGTCGACGATGAAGACGGCGCGCTGCGCGAAGCCGTCCGCACCCTCGATGCCGAGGTCGCGCATCAGCTCGTGCTTGGAGTCGGCCAGCATCGGGAAGGGCAGGTCACGCAGGTCGGCGTGGTCCTTGCGCCAGGCGTGGTGCACGAACTCGGAGTCACCCGAGAAGCCGAGGACCTGGGCGTCACGGTCGGCGAACTCGTCGTTCAGCTTGCCGAACGCGGCGATCTCGGTCGGGCAGACGAAGGTGAAGTCCTTCGGCCACGCGAAGACGACCTTCCACTTGCCCTCGTAGGACTTGTGGTTGATGACCTCGAACTCCTTGCCGGTCTCCAGGGAGACGCAGGCAGTGAGCTCGAAGGTGGGGAACTGGTCGCCGACAGTGAGCACGGTGTTACTCCAGGGATGCATGAGGGGCTGGACAAATCCACCCTGTCACAGAGGTGATCTCCGGTGAAATCGATCAATCGGGTCAGTGTGATTCGCTGCGCCTATCAATCGACCGAATGTGCGCGCCGCCGCTCACCTGTGACGGGCTGCGCCGTCTCCGCCGTCAGCCAGGAGAGATAGGCCGCCGAGCCCGCCACCACGGGAACCGCGATGATCTCCGGGGTCTTGTAGTCGTGGCGTTCCGTGATGAAGGCGGAGAGCGCCCGGGTCAGCTCGCCGCGTGTCTTGAAGTCGATGCGCCACTCCCGTTCGTGCTCCACCTCGCCCTCCCAGCGGTAGACGGAGGCGACGGGGTGGATCTGCGCACAGGCGGCCAGCCGTTCGCCGACGGCCGCCTCGGCGAGGGCGGCGGCCTTCTCCTCGCTGTTCGCGGTGGTGGTCAGGACGACATGCCCGGGGCTGGCCGGTACGGCGGGCTCGGAGTTGGTCATGGTGCCGAGCGTAGACCGGGCGCGGTGCGCGGCGCGGGCCCTCGCGGGCCGCACACCGTTCCCCGGAATGCCGGGCGCGACCGGGCTGCGCCGGCCGGCCGCCGCACGGGATATCCGGGGCGGCGGCCCCATTTCTTTCCGTACCGGAATCGGAGGTGCCGCGCCCGGGTCCGGCTCCGATTCGCGCGGGCGGCTTCTCCTTCGGCCGCCGCAATCCGGGAAGCGCTTTCGAACGTGCGCGCGGTGCCGATCGGGTATCCGACGGGCATTCGGCGGCGTACACGGGAGCCGGGTGATTCCGGAGGGGCGGCGGACGGGTCCCGGCGCGGGTCGGCGGCAATATGCGGACGCGAATATTCCGTGCCCCGGGGTGCCCGAATACGGCTTTGCCGGTCCCGGATTCGCCGGGGGATGTCAGGCGGCCGGCGGGGGTCCTTCGCCCCGGCGGGGGCAGGGGAGGCGGGGCGGCGACGAGCCCCGGCGGGCGGGGCGCGGGGCGCCGGTGCGGGCCGGGATCACGCACCAGGTGGCCGTGCCCTTGCGGCCCCAGGCGCTCGACAGCGCGTCGATCAGAAAGAGCCCCCGCCCCTGTTCGTCCTCGATATCCGACACTTTCAGCACGGGTATTCCCATGGCATGGTCGTCGACTTCCACCACGACCTCGGTCGGCGGGTCGCAGATCATGGTGAATCGGATGTCGTGCCCCTCGCCGTGCACGATCGCATTGGTGATGATCTCGGTGACCACCAGCCGTACGGAATCGATCACCTCGGGCTCGTCGAGCCCGTTGTGGCGGCAGACCGCGACCGCGAGTCTCCGCATGTGCTGAACATGTATCGGATCGGGAAGGAACGAGATGTCGATTCGATGCAATGTTCGGCCCTCCCGGCATTCCGCGCCCGCGTATCCCCGCGCGCCCCGGGCGCGTTGAGAGCGGCATGTGCAGAGATAACCGCGTGCGATGCGGGACCGGTACCGTTGAAGGGGAGAGCACAGTATGAATCCCATGAATTCGCGGGGAGTTGATGTGACTCACACTTCGCAGAATCAGCGCAACACGGGGCTCAAGAACCTCCTTGGTCAGGCGCAATGGTCGGAGTCGAAGCTGGCTCAGGTGGTGAACCGGCTGGGCGCCGAGGCCGGAATAGCGCTGACGTACGGCCAGTCGTCGGTGGCGCACTGGGTGCGCGGCGCACAGCCGCACGAGAAGGCCCGGCCGCTGATCGTGGAGGCGTTCCAGCGCAGACTCCGGCGCCCGGTCTCCTATGCGGAGGCCGGGCTCCGGCGGCCCGCCGCGCAGGCGGGGCGGGACGGCTGTGACGCGGTGGAGTCCCTGCTCACGCTGGGCAGGGCGGACATGGATCCGTCCCGGCGCGGGGTCGTGGCGGCCGGGGTCTACTCCGCGGTGCTGGCGGTGCCGCTCTTCGCCGACACGGCCCGCGCCGAGGACGGCGGGCGGGCCGTCAGGGCGGCCAGGCCCACCGTCCGGATCGGGCAGGGCGAGGTCGAGACCGTGCGGCGGATGACGGACAAGGTCGCCGACATCCTGGACGAGCTGGGCGGCGGACATGCCCGCCCGATGGCCGCCGCCTTCCTGGTCAACACCGTCGCCGGATATCTGAAGGCCGCCGCGCCCCCGGAGGTGCACCGCGACATGCTCTCGGCCGCCGCCGATCTCACCTATCTCACCGGGTGGATGGCGATGTACGAGCGGGCGCACGGCGTCGGCCAGGGGTACTGCGTCCAGGCGCTGCGGCTGGCCCGCGAGGCCCAGGACCATCTGGCGTACTGCCGGACGCTGCGCGGGATGAGCCTCCAGGCGACCAGCCTGCGCCACGGCCCCAAGGCGCTGGAGCTCGCCGATTCCGCGGCCGAGGCCGCGCCCGCCGCCGGGCCGCGGCTGGTCGCCTTCCTCCGGGGGCAGCAGGCGCATGCCGCCGCCATGGTGGGGGACCGGCGGACCGCCTTCGCCCATCTCGCCCAGGCCGAGGCGGCGCTGGGGAAGGCGGATTCACGGCGTGATTCCGTCGGGGGGTACAACCACTCCGCGTATCAGTTCCAGGTGGCCCATGTGCTCTACGAGGGGCGTGATCTCGCCGGATCGATCAAGGCCGTGAAGGCGTCGATCCGCGCGCAGCCGGCGCGGGAGCGGCAGGGGCGGCTCCACTTCAATGCCGTACTGGCGCAGCGGCAGTTCGAGTACGGGCACGTCGAGGAGGCCTGCGCGACCTGGGGCGATTTCCTGGACGACTACTGCGTGCTGTCGACGGCGCGCGGCGACGAGCACTTCGAGCGGATGCGGCGCCGCATCGGCCCCTACCGCCGGGTGCGGGCGGTCCGGGAGCTCGATGAGCGGGCCCGGCAGGTGGTGGCGATGAAGGGCTGACGCCCGGGGGGTGCGGGCCGCCGGTGCTCCCCGGTGGATCACCGGCCGGGCGCCTCTTCCGCACCCCGCGCCCGGCCCCGCGGGCGTGGCGCTGGTCATACCGGCGGGTGGCCGGCGGCTTCGGGAAAGCCGTGCGGCGGCGGCGCGAAAGGTGGCTGAAAATAGGCAATAGCCCCATCATCCGTACCGGAATTAAATCCTCCGTAATGCTTCTGAACTGCAATGATCTATTACAGCCGGGACGAGGCGTCTCGCCATCCTGCGTATGGTCATTTGGCTGATTCTTGACACTTAGGCGAGCCTTCCCATACCTATAGGGGCGTTCACGCACCCCCAGTTCCCCGCAACATCCGACGCAGACGGCAACGGCAGCGGGTTCCACCAGGAGGCATCCCGATGTCACGCCCGATCGTCCGCCGTACCGCCGCGCTCGCCGCGGCCGCCATGCTGATACCCGTCCTCGCCGCCTGCGGAGGCGACAAGGACGAGAAGAAGACGGCGGAGAAGAAGGCGGACAAGCCCAAGGGCGCGTCCGAGCTCGTCATCTACTCCGGCCGCAACGAGGAGCTCATCTCCCCGATCCTCGCCAAGCTGGAGAAGGCCACCGGGACGAAGGTCGAGGTCCGCTACGGCGACTCCGCCGAGCTCGCCGCCCAGATCCTGGAGGAGGGCGACCGCACCAAGGCCGGTCTCTTCTTCTCCCAGGACGCCGGTGCCCTCGGCGCGCTCTCCCAGGCCGGCCTGCTGGCGAAGCTGCCGCAGAAGTCCCTGGAGAAGGTCGACCCCGCCTTCCGCGGCGGCGAGGGCGACTGGGTCGGCGTCTCCGGCCGCTCCCGCGTCATCGCCTACAACCCCGACAAGACCGAGAAGGCGCCGGACAGCATCCACGACCTGGTGAAGCCGGAGTGGAAGGGCAAGGTCGGCTACGCGCCCACCAACGCCTCCTTCCAGGCCTTCGTCACCGGCATGCGCGTGATCGAGGGCGACGAGGCCACCCTCACGTGGCTGAAGGGCCTCAAGGCCAACGCCAAGCCCTACGCCAAGAACGGCGTCGTCCTGGACGCGGTCGACAAGGGCGAGGTCTCCCTCGGCCTGATCAACCACTACTACTGGTACGAGAAGGTCGCCGAGCTCGGCGCCGACAAGGTCAAGGCGAAGATCCACTTCCTGCCGGGCGGCGACCCGGGCGCGCTCATCAACGCCGCCGGTGTCGGTGTGCTGAAGAACGGCGGCCAGGGCGAGGCCGCCGAGAAGGCCGTGGACTACCTGCTCTCCGCCGAGGCCCAGAGCTACTTCGCCGACGAGACCAAGGAGTACCCGCTGGCCGCCGGAGTCACCAGCTCCGTCAAGGACCTCCCGGCGCTCGACTCCCTCCAGGCCCCCGAGATCGACCTCGGCAAGCTGGAGTCCCTCCAGAAGACCCTGGAGCTCCTCAAGGAAGCCGGGATGGTCTGATCCCACCCGGATCCCGCTCCGTCACCTCCCCATGACGAGAATCCGTTCCGCCCGCCCGGCCCGCGCGCTCCCCGCGCCGGCCGGGCGCCGGCGCATGCCGCCCCTGGTCCTGCTGCTCCCCGCCGGCGCCGCGGCCCTGCTGGCCCTGCTGCCGCTCGGCTACCTCGGCGTGCGCGCCATGGAGCACGGCTGGGCCCATGCCTGGGAGATCGCCACCGAGGCCCGCACCCTCGAACTCCTCGGCAACAGCCTCCGGCTGGCCGCCGTCGTGGTCGCCGCGTCGCTGGTGCTCGGAGTCTCGCTCGCCTGGCTGACCGTCCGCACCGATCTGCCCGGACGCGGGGTCTGGGCGGTGCTGGCGACCCTCCCGCTCGCCGTGCCCAGCTATGTCGCCGCCTTCACCTGGATCTCCGCCGTGCCGTCGCTGGCCGGCTTCACCGGCGCCGCGATCACCCTCACCTGCGCCTGCTTCCCCTATGTCTTCCTGCCGGTGGCCGCCGCCCTGCGCGGTGTCGACCCCGCCCAGGAGGAAGCCGCCCGCTCGCTCGGCGCCGGCCCGGTCCGCACCTTCGTGAAGGTCACCGCACCCCAGCTGCGGCCCGCCGCGGCCGGCGGCTCGATCCTGGTCGCGCTCTATGTCCTCTCCGACTTCGGATCCGTGTCGATCACCCGCTACGACACCTTCACCCGCGCCATCCACAGCTCCTACCAGGCCAGTTTCGACCGCACCCCCGCCGCCGTGCTCGGCTGTGTCCTGGTCACCCTCACCGTGCTGCTGGTCCTGGCGGAGAACCGCACCCGGGGCCGCGCCGGACACTCCCGTACCGGACGGGGCAGTGCCCGCCCCCCGGTCCGGCTGCGGCTCGGCGCGCTGACCGCCCCCGCCCTGGCCTGGTGCGCCGGCGTCGCCGCCGTCACCGTGGCCTTCCCGCTGGCCACCCTCGGCTACTGGCTCACCATCGGCACCTCCGCGGACCGGGACCCGCAGCGGCTCCTGGACGCGGCCTCGGCCACCCTGCTGCTCGCCGCCGCCGGAGCCGCCGTCACCACCCTGCTCGCGCTGCCCGTCGGAGTGCTCTCCGCCCGCCACCGGGGCCGCGCCGCCCGGCTGCTCGAACAGTCCGTCTGGGCGGGTCACGCCGTGCCCGGGATCACCGTCGGGCTCGCCCTGGTCTTCTTCTCGGTCCGCTACGCCTACCCGCTCTACCAGGAACTCCCGCTCCTCATCGCCGCCTACGCGGTGCTCTTCCTCCCCGTCGCGGTCGCCTCCGCCCGCGCCGCCGTCCTCCAGGCCCCGCCCGTCCTGGAGGAGGTCGCCCGCTCGCTCGGCCGGTCACCGCTGCGGGTGCTGCGCGAGATCACCGTCCCGCTCGCCGCGCCCGGCATCGGCGCGGGCGCCGCGCTCACCTTTGTGGTGATCATGAAGGAGCTGCCGGCCACCCTGCTGCTCCGCCCCACCGGAACCGACACCCTCGCGACCCGGCTGTGGACCGAGACCGGCGCGGGCGCCTTCGCCGGTGCCGCACCGTACGCGGCGGCCATCGTCCTGCTCGCCGCTGTCCCCTCCTATCTGCTCGGAAGGCGCTCATGACCCACCTCGGCGGACTCGTGCCCGGACTCCGGGTGACCGGGGTGAGCAGCTCGTACGGGCGCGGCGCACCCGTGCTCGACCGGCTCGGCCTCACCGTCCCGCAAGGGGAACTCGCCGCCCTGCTCGGCCCCTCCGGCTGCGGCAAGACGACCCTGCTGCGGATCATCGCGGGCTTCCTCACCCCCGACGCGGGCGAGATCGCGGTCGGCGGGCGCGTCGTCACCGGGCCGGGGGTGCGGCTGCCGCCGGAGCGCCGGGGCATCGGCATCATGGCCCAGGAGGGCGCGCTCTTCCCGCATCTGAGCGTCGCCCGCAATGTGGCCTTCGGCCTCGCGGGCACCGGCCGCGCCGAACGCCGGGCGCGCACCGCCGAACTCCTCGCCCTGGTCGGTCTCGGCGACCTCGGCGACCGGATGCCGCACGAGCTCTCCGGCGGCCAGCAGCAGCGGGTGGCGCTCGCCCGCGCGCTCGCCCCCCGCCCCGCGCTGGTGCTGCTCGACGAGCCCTTCAACGCACTCGACAGCGGACTCCGCGCGGGCCTGCGCTCGGACATCCGCGCCGCGCTGCGGGCCGCCGGGACCACCGCCGTCCTGGTCACCCACGACCAGGAGGAGGCGCTGTCGACCGCCGACCGGATCGCCGTCATGCGCGGCGGCGAGGTGGTGCAGTCCGGCACCCCGCAGGAGCTCTACGACCGGCCCGCCGACGCCTGGGTGGCCTCCTTCGTGGGCGAGGCGGTCGTACTGGCCGCGACCGCCGGCGGCGACGGGGCGACGACCGCCCTCGGCCGGATCCCGCTGACCGGTCCGGCGGCCGGCGGACGCCGCGAGGGCACGGTCGTGCTCCGCCCCGAACAGCTCCGGCTCACCTCGCCGACCGCCGCGGACGCCGTCCCCGGCACGGTGACGGAGGTCCGCTTCCACGGCCATGACGCCCTGGTCCTGGTGGATGTCCCGGGCGCCGGCACACCGGTCACCGTCCGCGTCCCCGGCCCGCCCGCCGTCCGCCCGGGAGACGCGGCCGGGATCCGGGTCACCGGCACGGCCGCCCTGTACGAGACCCCGGAGCGCGAAACCCCGCCCGCCGGCTCCTGACCGGATGCCCCGGCCGGTACGGGCGGGTCCCGGCGGGTCCCGCCCGTGCTCCTATGCTGGGAATCAGACATTCCGATCGGAGGAAGTATCCATGAGCGGAATGAGCCGGGGCAGACAGCCCAGCATCGTGCAGCTGCGCGCCTTCGCCGCCGTCGCCGAGCATCTGCACTTCCGGGACGCAGCGGCGGCCATCGGCATGAGCCAGCCCGCGCTCTCCGGCGCCGTCTCCGCGCTGGAGGACGTCCTCGGCGTACAGCTGCTGGAACGGACCACCCGCAAGGTGCTGCTCTCGCCGGCCGGGGAGCGGCTCGCCGTCCGGGCCAAGGCCGTGCTGGACGCGGTCGGCGATCTGATGGAGGAGGCCGAGGCGGTCCTCGCCCCCTTCACCGGAGTGCTCCGGCTCGGTGTCATCCCCACCGTCGCGCCCTATCTGCTGCCCAAGGTGCTCCACCTGGTCCACGGCAGCTATCCGGAGCTCGACATCCAGGTCCACGAGGAACAGACCTCCTCGCTCATCGACGGACTGACCTCGGGGCGGCTCGATCTGCTGCTCCTCGCGGTGCCCCTCGGCGTCCCCGGCGTCACCGAGCTCGAACTCTTCGACGAGGACTTCGTGCTGGTCACCCCGGCCGGCCACCCGCTCGGCGGACGCGACGACCTGCCCCGCGAGGCACTGCGCGAGCTGCCGCTGCTGCTGCTCGACGAAGGACACTGCCTGCGGGACCAGGCACTCGACATCTGCCGCGAGGCGGGCCGTGCCGACGGGATCCCGGTGACCACCACCGCCGCCGGACTCGCCACTCTCGTCCAGCTGGTGGCGGGCGGACTCGGGGTCACCCTGCTGCCGCGCACCGCCGTGGCGGTGGAGACCGGACGCGGCGGCGGGCTGCGCACCGGATACTTCGCGGACCCCGCGCCCACCCGGCGGATCGCCCTCGCGATGCGCACCGGCGCGGCCCGGCAGGGGGAGTTCGAGGAGTTCGCCGACGCCCTCCGGGAGGCGCTGCGCCCGCTCCCCGTACGCGTACTGGAGCGGTCTCGCTGACGTCTCCGTGCGCGTGCCGGACCGGCCGCGCCGACGTCTCCGTGCGCGTACCGGACCGGCCGCGCTGACCTCCCCGTATCCGTCCGGGACTACTCCGACCGCAGTCCGTCCGGCTGGGTCATCCGCCGCAGCGGCGGCAGGCTCAAGGCCGTGACCAGCAGGATCATCGCCGCCGTCGTACCCGCGACCGGGAGGAAGAGCCACCAGTCGGCGACCTTCTTCTCGAGCAGCCGCAGAATCACCGATCCCAGGGTCAGCCCGCCGGCCACCGCGACCACCGTGCCGAGGACCACCGGCACCGCCGACTGCCACAGCAGCGACCAGGCCAGTGTGGAACGCCGGGTGCCGAAGGCCATCAGCGCCGACAGCAGCCGCCGCCGGTCCCTGAGCTGCTCGGTCTGGGAGATCAGCATCGAGGCCGCGATCAGCGCCAGGGTGCCGGTCATCCCCGCGCGCAGCCCGGTCTGCATGCTCGCGTACTGCCGGTCGCGCTCGGAGGACTCCATCGACCACGACGACAGGGCGGGACCGATCCTGGCCGCCGCGTCGCGCACCCGGTCGTGGATCAGCGGATCATCCCCGTCCACATGGATCGTCGCGGTGGTGTTGCCGTCGGACACCCGCTCCGGGGAGATCGCCCCGGGTGTCGCGAACACGCCTGCCTGACCCCAGGGCGTGGAGCGGCCGATGGTGCGCACCGTCTCGGTGTCCGCGGGCAGGGTCCACCGCCACGGCCGCGGACCGAAGGAGTCGATCATGATCTCCTCGCCCTTGCGGGCGATCTCGTCGACCCACTCGTCCTCCCACTTCTCGCCGGTGTGCGCCACGAAGACGTCGCCGTCCGCGCAGGAGGCGAGGCGCAGCAGCTTCCGCAGGGCCGGACAGCCGGCGATCCCCAGATGGGTCATCCTCGGGCGGTCGTCCGGCACCGCGGACGGCGGGCGCTGCGCCGACGACTCGATCGTGACGACCACATCACGCACCCCCGGAGTCCGGCCGAACTCCCGCTCCATCCGCTCCACCAGCGAGCTCTCCGGAGCGGGGGCGGAGACCTGGATCTTGCCCCAGGCCGGGGAACGCTTCTGGGCCTCGCGGAAGTCGGCCAGCATTCCGGCGAAGACCATCTGGAGGGCGATCACCCCGGCCACGGCCACCATGATCCCGCTCACCGCGCGGGCCGCGGCGTCACTTCTGAGCTGGATTCCGCGGATCGCCAGCTGCCAGGAGACCGGGCCGCCGCGCAGCCGGTTCACCACCGCCTGGACCAGCCACGGCAGCAGCGCCGAGACCCCGAGCAGGATCAGCACCGCACCGGCGGTCAGCCGGATCGGGCCGGCCGGCACCGCGTCCCCGGTGTCGGAGACCATGTCCGTGCCGAGCAGCAGCACCACACCGGCCACGGGCAGCAGCAGCCGCCACCAGAGCCGGCGCCGGCGGGGACGGGCGTTCCGGCTGACCCCCAGCGGCTCGATCGTCAGCGCGCGCATCGAGAAGACGGTGACCAGCACCGACAGCACCGGCACGGCCACCGCGGTCAGCACGGCGAGCCCGGGCACCGGGACCACGTCCGAGGGGAAGGCGCTGAGATCCCAGATCCGTACCGACCCGGCGAACAGCCGTGCCGCGGCGAAGAGGACTCCGCCGATGAGCAGCCCCAGCACCGTCCCGCAGAGCGCCTCCCCGGCCGCGATCCGGCGGGTGGACCCGATGCCGGCGCCGATCAGCCGGAGCGCGGCCAGTCTGCGGTCCCGGCGCTCGCCGCCGAAACGCACGGCGGTGGCGATGAAGACGGAGACCGGGACGAGGAGAACGACGCAGATCAGCCAGCCCAGCACATGGAGAACCGGATCGATCTCGCCGATTCCGACGGTCTCCGCGCCGAAGCCGTCGGTGCGGTAGGTGTTCTGCCCGACCTTCAGCGACCCGCTGCCCTTGTAGTAGAGGTACTCGCCCGGATCGAGCAGGCCCGCGTCCCCGACGGTGCCGGTCACCCGGGCATCGAGCCGGGCCGCCAGCCGCTCGCCCCCGGGGCCGGCGAGGAGCTCCGCCAGACCGGGGGAGACCACCATCTCGCCCGGCCCGGGAAGCCGGTCGACACCGGGCGGCAGGACGGGGTCCGGCCCGTCCGCGCGGATCAGGGTCCCCGTCACCCTGAGGTTCTGGTAGACGGTGCCGGTGTCCGCGACCACCACGCTGGACGCGGTGGGGGGAACGCGTTCCCCGAGGCCGAGCCCCGCGGGGGTTCGGTCCGCCAGCCGGGCGTCCTGCCGTTCGATGATCTGCGGTACGGACGCGGCGAGCAGCAGCAGCGTCACCCCCAGCCCGACGCCGAGCCCGGCGAGCGAGGTGCGGATCCAGCCCTCCCGGCCGCCGCGGATCCCGAACCGGATCCCGAGCGCGAGATCACGGCCCCAGGACCGCGGCCACCGGCCGGACGGCGCGGGTGCGGCGGGCGGGCCGCGCAGACCGTCGCGCCGGTCGCGGTTCTCGGAGAGCAGCGTCACAGGGTGTGGTCCGGGTCTCGGGTCCGCCCGTCGCGCACGATGATGTCCCGGTCCGAGTAGGCGGCGACCCTGGGCTCATGGGTGACCAGTACGACGGCGGTGTTGGCGGAGCGGGCGGCCTCCGTCAGCAGCTCCATCACCCGCTCGCCGCTGTAGGAGTCCAGGGCACCGGTCGGCTCGTCGGCGAAGACCACCCGCGGCGAGGTGACCAGCGACCGGGCGACCGCGACCCGCTGGCCCTGACCGCCGGAGACCTCACCGGGCCGCTGGTCACCGGTGTCCGCGACCTCCAGCCGCTCCATCCACTCCAGGGCGGTCCGCTCGGCGGCCCGGCGCCGGACCCCGGCGAGCCGGAGCGGCAGGGCGACATTCTCCGTACAGGTCAGTTCGGGCACGAGCTGGCCGAACTGGAAGACAAAGCCGAATTCGGTGCGGCGCAGGGCGCTGCGCTCCGCGTCCGTCATGGCGGTGAGATCGCGGCCGTCGTAGGTGATCCGGCCCGAGTCCGGGGTGACGATGCCGGCGAGGCAGTGCAGCAGGGTCGACTTCCCGGACCCGGAGGGGCCGAGGACCGCGACCACCTCACCGGGGTGGATCGAGAAGGAGGCGCCGTCGAGGGCGGCGCTCCGGCCGTACGTCTTGTGCAGATCCTCGGCGACGAGGAGGGAACCGGCGGGGATCATGCTCCGCCGTCCTCCCGGCCGCGCGCCGGTGCCGCCGTGTCCGTACCCCTGAGCTCCTGCGCCAGCCTGCCGAGCCGCGCGGAGGTCAGCTCCAGCCAGCGCAGATCCGCCTCCAGATGGAACAGGGCGTGGTCGCAGATGAGCTGGTCCGCGAGGTCGCCGCCGCGCTTGCGCTCGGTGAGGGCGCGCATCATCCGCAGATGCTCGGTCCGCTGGGTGTCGAGCAGATCGGCGGCGCTGCGCTCGGTGAGCAGCGCGAGCACGACCTTGGTGTAGAGCGTGGACTGGAGATACGGCTCGGGTTTCTCCGGCTGCGCCAGCCAGCGCTCGACATCGGTGATCCCGGCCTCGGTGATGGCGTAGCGCTTGCGCTCGGGACCGCCGCCCGCCTCCAGCCCGTCGACCTCGACCAGGCCGTTCTTCAGCAGCCGGGACATGGTCGAGTAGACCTGCCCGTAGTGCAGCGGCCGGTCGTGACCGAACTTCTCGTCGAAGGCGCGCTTCAGGTCGTAGCCGTGGCGCGGTCCGGACTCCAGGAGCGCGAGGAGGGTGTGACCGATGGACATGCTCAGCACTGTACGCGGTGTGTATACGTTCTGTGTATGCGGCGGCGGGCGGACCGCGCGGCCCGTGTGTACGGACCGGGGATCCGGGACGGCCCGTGTGTACGGACCCGGGACGCGGCGCGGCCCGCTCGTACGACCCCGGACGCGGTGCGGCCCGCCCGTGCACCGCCGGGTGGGCCGCACCTCTGTCATCCGCCGTCAGTCCGCGGTCTCCGAGGCCTCCGCGTCATCGGGGCCGGGCGGGCCGCCCGGCCCGCCCCCGTCCGCCGGGCCGGGCCCGGATGCGCCCCCGGATTCGGCCCCGGCGCGCGGCTCCCTCGGCGGCCGGCCCCGTCTGGCGATCGGGGCCACCCCGCCCGGCAGGCGTCCGGCCTCCGCCAGCGCCCGCCGCAGCAGGAACTCGATCTGCGCGTTCGCGCTGCGCAGCTCGTCCGACGCCCACCGGGCCAGTGCCTCGTGGACCACGGGGTCCAGCCGCAGCAGTACCTGTTTGCGCTCGGAGGGGGGTGTCACTGGTAGAGCGTGCCCGTGTTCAGCACCGGCTGCGCCGAGCGGTCGCCACAGAGCACCACCAGCAGATTGGAGACCATCGCGGCCTTCCGCTCCGTGTCCAGTTCGACGATGTCGCGTTCCGTTATCCGGTCGATGGCCTCCTCGACCATGCCGACCGCGCCGTCCACGATCAGCCGCCGGGCGGCGACCACCGCGCCCGCCTGCTGGCGCTGGAGCATGGCGGAGGCGATCTCGGGGGCGTACGCGAGGTGGGTGAAGCGGGACTCGATGATGTTCACACCCGCCGCCTCGACCCGCAGCCGCAGCTCGTCCGCGAGCTTCTCGGTGATCTCCTCGGCGTTGCCGCGCAGCGAGAGACCGTCCTCGTCATGGGCGTCGTAGGGGTACTCGATGGCGATGTGCCGGACGGCCGCCTCGGTCTGGGTGGAGACGAACTCCAGGAAGTCGTCCACCTCGAAGAGGGCCTGTGCGGTGTCCTCGACCTTCCAGACCACCACGGCGGCCAGCTCGATCGGGTTGCCGTAGGCGTCGTTGACCTTCATGACGGGCGTCTCGTGGTTGCGCACCCGGGTGGAGATCTTCGCCCGCGAGGTGAGCGGATTGACATAGCGCAGGCCGTCGGCGCGGATGGTGCCCCGGTACCGGCCGAAGAGCTGGACCACCCGGGCCTCGCCCGGCGCGACCATGTTCAGCCCGCACATGGCGAAGGTCGCGGCGAGGATCACGATGATTCCGCCGACGATCCCGGCCGCCTTGGCGCCGCCGGACTCGGCGATGCCGCCGAGGACGATCAGCGCCACCCCGGCGCCCAGCCCGCCCAGCCCGAGCAGCAGGGCGAGCCCGCCGCCGATGCTGTGGGCCGCGAACTCGCGGACTCTCGGCTCCGGCATCGCCGGTATGTCCTGGACCGCCGCCTTGGTGGTGCTCGCAGACATGTGGTTCCCCCGCTCTTCTCCGTACCCGCGCAGGGATGTGCGCGGGTGTGCGGCCTTCCTCGGCCGCACTCGTTCTCTGCGCGGACACGTGTCATGAGACCGGATTTGGCCATGACACAGGGATCCGGCCGGATCCGCGCCGCTCATTGGCTAGCAATGTGATTACACATTAATCGCTCTCGCAACCATGTGCACCCGTCGGGAGTCGGTTCCAGTGCGGGGGGTGCTGATTCTCACGTCCGGAAAGTCCGGATCGATGGATCTTTGTCATACCGGCCGGTGTTAGTTTTCTGAGCTGCCTCCGGCAGGGGGAGGGCATCGGAAGACATGACGCCGGCCGCGAGGCGTCCCCGGTGACAGGGCCGGACCGCGCCGCGGAACGGCCGGGCGGGCGACGGCGCGGCGCGAAACGGGCCGGCGGGCAGAGACCGAGAACCGAGAGCGGAGCGGAACGAGCGATGGGCCGAGCGGAAGCGCGACGGGAGCGGGCGCGCGATGCCCGCCAGTCCAGGAAACGCAAGGGCATACGGCGCCTCTTCACCTGGAAGAAGATGCTGGGCACCTTCCTCGGCCTCTGCCTGCTCGCCCTGGGCGCGTTCTATGTCGTCTATCTGATGGTCCCGGTGCCCAAGGCCAATGCCCAGGCGCAGCTCCAGAGCAATGTCTACAAGTACAGCGACGGCTCGATCCTCACCCGCACCGGAACGGTCAACCGGGAGATCATCCCGCTGGAGGAGATCCCCGAGCAGGTCCGGGACACCTTCGTCGCGGCGGAGAACAAGACGTTCTTCCAGGACAGCGGCATCGACTTCAAGGGCACGGCCCGCGGTGTGTTCAACACCGTCACCGGCAAGGGCAAGCAGGGCGGCTCCACGATCACCCAGCAGTACGTCAAGAACTACTACCTGAACCAGGACCAGACGCTCAGCCGCAAACTCCGCGAGCTGGTCATCTCGCTGAAGGTGGACGGGAACCGGAGCAAGGAGGAAATCCTCGCCGGTTACATCAACACCAGCTACTACGGCCGCGGCGCCTACGGCATCCAGGCCGCGGCCCAGGCGTACTACGGCATCGACGCCGCCAAGCTGAACGTCGCCCAGGGCGCCTACCTCGCGGCGCTGCTCCAGGCCCCCAACCAGTACGACTGGGCGATAGCCTCGCCGACCGGGAAGAAACTGGTCACCGAGCGCTGGCACTACGTCCTGGACAACATGGTCGAGGAGAACTGGCTGGACGCGTCCGCCCGCGAGCCCCTCACCTTCCCCGAGCCCAGGGCCCCCAGGGCGGCGCCCGGCATGGCCGGCCAGATCGGCTATCTCGTGGAGGCGGCCAACAATGAGCTGGCCCGCCAGGGGGTGAGCGAGGAGGACATCAAGGCCGGCGGCTGGACGATCACCCTCAACATCGACAAGAAGCGGCAGCGGACGCTGGAGAAGGCTGTCGACCGGGAGCTGGAGACCAAGCTCGACCGCAAGGCGGACAAGAAGGACGCCACCGTCCAGGCCGGGGCCACCTCCGTGGACCCGGAGACCGGTGAGGTCGTCGCGCTGTACGGCGGAATCGGCGCCACCGAGCACTGGCTCTCCAACGCCACGCGCCGCGACTACCAGCCCGCCTCCACCTTCAAGCCCGTGGTGTTCGCCGCCGCCCTGGAGAACGAGGCGCGGACCCAGGACGCCCGCCCGATCAATCTCAACACCGTCTACGACGGTGACACCAAGACTCCGGTCAAGGGCAGCGACATCCCCTTCAACCCCCGCAACGACGGCGACCGCAGCTTCGGCCCGATCACCGTCGCCCGCGCCACCGAGGGCTCCGTCAACTCCGTCTACGCGCAGATGATCGTGGACGTCGGGCCGAAGGAGACCAAGGAGACCGCGCTCGACCTGGGCATGCGGGACGAGCCGACGTGGGTGGAGCAGCCCGCCATGTCGCTGGGCACGATGGGCGCCTCCACCTGGGACATGGCGGGGGTCTACGCGACCTTCGACAACCACGGCAAGAAGGTCACGCCGTCCATCGTGAAATCCGCCGAGCACCAGCTCCGCGAGGTGGCGCCGGTGAAGTCGGTCGGCGGGCAGGTGCTCGACCGGGACACCGCGGACACCGTGACCGCCGCCCTGGAGGGTGTGGTGGAGAAGCCGACCGGCACCGGCCGGGCCGCGGCCGGCCCCTATGACGCGGCCGGCAAGACCGGCACCTCCGAGAACAACCGCTCGGCCTGGTACGTGGGATTCACGCCCAAGCTGGTCACGGCGGTCGCGCTGTACGGCGAGCACCCGGAGGACGGCCGCCAGGTCACCCTCAACAACACGGTCAACGAGGGCCGCGCCAATGGCGGTGGCGTACCGGCCGCCATCTGGAGGGCGTACACCACGGGTGCGATCGGCGGCGACGCGGACGCCCGCTTCGATCTGAAGGTCAAGGAGCCCGCGCGGGATCTGCCGGATCCGACGGCTTCGTCGACCGCCACGGCCGAGGAGACGCCGTCGAAGAGCGCCTCCCAGGAGCCGTCCGCCCCGAGCAGCAGCCAGTCGTCGTCCGCTCCGGCCACCGAGCCGCCCGCCACGCCGACCCCGCCGCCGTCCTCGGCGAAGCCGCCGGTGAGCCAGAGCCCGACCGGCCGGCCGACCCCGACGACCACCACGACGACCGAGCCCGAGGAACCGGCCGGCTTCAGACGCTGAGCGCGTACGACGGCGGGGCCGGACCCGTCGAAGGGTCCGGCCCCGCCGTC
>NZ_JBDQQP010000009.1:155101-268849 GCF_039888735.1 Streptomyces sp. CAU 1734 | reverse complement strand
GCGCCTCCCAGGAGCCGTCCGCCCCGAGCAGCAGCCAGCCGTCGTCCGCTCCGGCCCCCGCGCCGCCCGCCACGCCGACCCCGCCGTCGTACGCGCTCTCAGCCGCCGTTGACCTGCTTGGCGATCCGGTCGCCGACCGTCTGGTCGATATTGCGCCAGTACTGGAACGCCCGGTCCAGAACCGCTCCGCCCACACCGTCGCTCAGATGCCCGGCGACATTCGACACCAGCCGGTCCCGGGCGGCGTCGTCCATCACCTCACGGACCAGCGTGCCCGCCTGCCCCCAGTCGTCGTCGTCCCGGCGCAGGGTGTACGCCGCGTGGACCATCTCGCCCGCACTGGCCCACCCCGGCGGATGACCGAACCGCTCCACATCGGCCGCCGGGCCGCCGAAGGAGTTCGGCGCGTACGGCATGGCCACCTGCGACGGTGTGTACCGCATGGGCCCGTCCTTGGCGTACGAGTTCACCGCCGAGTGCGGCCGGTTCGGCGGGAGCTGGGCGTAGTTCGGCCCGATCCGGTAACGGTGGGTGTCCGGGTAGGAGAAGACCCTGCCCAGCAGCATCTTGTCCGGCGAGACCCCGATGCCGGGCACCAGATTCGACGGCTCGAACGCGGCCTGCTCGATATGGATGAAGTAGTCCTCCGGATTCCGGTTCAGCGTCATCCGCCCGACCTCGATCAGCGGGTAGTCGCCGTGCGGCCACACCTTGGTCAGATCGAAGGGGTTGAACCGGTAATCCGGCGCGTCGTCGAAGGGCATGACCTGGACCCTGAGGGTCCAGCTCGGGGCGTTGCCCGACTCGATCGCCTCGTGCAGATCCCGCCGGTGCAGATCCGCGTCGCTGCCGGCGAGCTCATCGGCCTTCGCCTGGGTGAGGAAGTCGACGCCCTGATCGCTGATGAAGTGATACTTCACCCAGAACCGCTCGCCGCCGCCGTTGACCCACATATAGGTGTGCGAGCCATAGCCGTTCATGAAGCGGTACGACTTGGGGATGCCCCGGTCGCCCATCAGATAGGTGACCTGGTGCGCCGTCTCGGGGGTGAGGGTCCAGAAATCCCACTGCATCTCGTTGTTCCGCAGACCGGTCACCAGATGGCGCTTCTGCGAGTGGATGAAGTCGGTGAACTTGTGCGCGTCGCGGATGAAGAAGATCGGGGTGTTGTTTCCGACCAGATCGTAGTTGCCGTGTTCGGTGTAGAACTTCAGCGCGAAGCCGCGCGGGTCCCGCCAGGTGTCCGGGGTGCCCTGCTCGCCGGCGACGGTGGAGAAGCGCGCCAGCATGTCGGTGCGCTTGCCCGGCTGGAAGAGATCGGCCTTGGTGAACTGGCTCACGTCGTGGGTGACCTCGAAGAAGCCGTACGCTCCGGAGCCCTTGGCATGGACCACCCGCTCGGGGACCCGTTCACGGTTGAACTGGGCCATCTTCTCCAGCAGATAGTGGTCGTGCAGCAGCACCGGGCCGTCGGGGCTGACGGTCAGCGAGTGATCGTCACTCGCCACCGGGATTCCGACGTTGTTGGTCGTGTACGGAGCCTTGGGGGGTGACTCGGTCACGAGCGTCCTCCCGTCCAGGGGGAAGTAGGGGTGGTCACTTCGGCCGCGTACCCCAGTCAACGTCGCCGACAAGGTGTCGGCAACTTGACCGGGCCGGCCGCGCGACGGGAACACCCCGCCGGCCGCCGGCCGCGCCCCGGGGGAGCGGGGGCAAAGGGAAAGGGCGGCTCCGAAGAGCCGCCCGAACCCCGTCACGCGTGGTGCACCCGATCGGGGCGGTACGCGGACCGGCCGCCCCCGCCCGCTGTCAGAGCCGCGCCGGCAGCTCGAACCAGACCACCTTGCCGCTGGAGAGCCGGGTGGCCCCCCACCGCCGGGCCAGCCGGTTGACCAGGAAGAGCCCGCGTCCGCCCTCGTCGGTGTCGCGCGCCTTCCGCTGCCGGGGAAGCTGCGGCGAGTCGTCGCCGACCTCACAGCGCAGGACATCGGTGCGCAGCAGCCGCAGGGTCACCGGCCGCTCGGCATACCGCACGGCATTGGTCACCACCTCGCTGACCAGCAGCTCCACCGCGTCGCTCAGCTCCTCCAGACCCCAGCGGGAGAGCGCCCGCCGGGCGAGCCGCCGGGCCCGCCCGGGAGCGGCGTCCTCCGGCTCCAGGAACCAGTAGGCGACATCGCTCGGCGCGATCCCGTCGAACCGGGCGGCGAGCAGGGCGATGTCGTCGTCCCGGTCACCCGGTCCGAGCATGTCCAGCACATCGTCACAGAGCGCTTCCAGCGGCGGTGAATGGTCCGGACCGGTGAGCTGCGCGGTGGCGGCGAGCCGCTCCCGCAACTGCTCGATACCGGTCCACACATCCCGCAGCCGTGACTCGACCAGGCCGTCCGTGTAGAGCAGCAGGGTCGCCCCGGCCGGTGCGTCCAGCTCCACCGCCTCGAAGTCCACCCCGCCGACCCCGATCGGCGCCCCGGGCGGCACCCGGAGCACCTCCGCCCGGCCGCCCAGATGGAGCAGCACCGGCGGCGGATGCCCGGCGTTGGCGATGGTGATCCGGTGCGAGACCGGGTCGTACACCGCGTACATGCAGGTGGCCATGCGGTCATGGCCGAGCCGCTGGGCCTGCTCGTCCAGATGGTGCAGAACCTCCTGCGGCGGCAGATCGAGCCCCGCCAGTGTCTGCGCCGTGGTCCGCAGCTGGCCCATGATCGCCGCCGAGGTCATCGAGTGCCCCATGACATCGCCGACCACCAGCGCCACCCGGCTGCCGGGCAGCGGGATCGCGTCGTACCAGTCGCCGCCGACCCGGGCCGTCTCCGCCGCCGGGAGATAGCGCGAGGCGAGCCGCACACCGGTCGGCTGCGGCAGCCCCTCGGGCAGCATGGTGCGCTGGAGCTCGTCCGCGATGTACGCCTCCCGCCCGTACAGCACCGCCTTGTCGATGCCCAGCGCGGTGTGGGTGGCGAGCTGCGCCGCGACCAGCAGGTCGTTCGGCTCGAAGGCGGGCCGGTCCGGACGGCGCAGAAAGACGGCCGCCCCGATCACCCGCCGCCGCCCGCGCAGCGGGGCGAGGATCGCCCGGTGCCCGTTGGGCACGGTCCGGTCCGCGCCCAGCAGCTCCGGCAGCGCGGCACGGGCCGCCGCGGAGTCGCCGAAGACGGGCCGCACCCCGCGCAGCACCTCCGACAGCGCCCCGCCGGACCGCACCTCGCACAGCTCCGCTGCCGGGGTGAGGTCGTTGTGCGGGTCGATGACGGCGATGGGCGAGACGGCGCCGAAGTCGGCGGTGTCATCGGCTAAACGCAGCCGGTCCGTCCGGCGCAGTCGCAGCACGAAGGGCGATACCGGACGCTCGTCGCCCACCGGCAGCGGATCGCGGAGATAGACCAGGATCGCGTCGGAGAAGGTGGGCACGGTGGCCCGGCACAGCCCCAGCACGATCTCGTCCAGGTCTATGCCCCGGGCGATGCGACGGGTGGCGGCTCCGACGAAGCGCAGCCGGTCTCCCTCTCTCTTGGCCGTGGCCGCCAGGTCCTGCATGTCCTGCGGGGGGCCATTGGGCGTGGGAACGGCCGGTCCGGGCACGGCGGCGGTGCCCGCCGTCTCGGCCCGCGGCCGGGCGCGTTCCTGCGGCCGGGCAGCCAAGGGCTGCCGGCCTTCATGGGAGGTGGGCTGCTCCGTCACGCGTGGGCTTCCGTCCGTCTGGGCCGGGTGTGCGATGCGAACGCCTCGTGAGGCGGTATACCCGCTCTGCGGGTGGCGTCGACAGGGTGGCGGGCATCCGGCACGGCTCCACCCCCTAGAAGTGACTTGAGATGACTTGCGGTCAGGTCCGGTGCTGCGCTCGATGGTTACCGACGAAGGTCACCGGCGGCGCAGCCCTGCGGACGACGATCCTACGTTTGCCCCCAGGGGGCGTATCAAGAGTCTCACGACGTCGTATGCGCCGGTGTGAGTTCCCCGACGGGAGTCGGACATCTTGGGTGGGTGATCTCCGTCAATGCCCGGGCGGCGGCGCGGCGGCGCGCTCCCGGCCCCCGCGCGGGCGGGCCGCGGCCCCGTACCGGCTCATGAGGCCAGCCTCGCGGGGACGCTGGCCCAGTCCGCCGGAAGCTCCGGTACGGGCCAGGCGGGATCGGGCCGCCAGCGCTGCCAGTCGTCCCGGAAGGGCGATCCCCACTCCTGGATGACACCCAGGGCCTCCTGGCCCGCGGAGCGGACCCGGCGGGCCTTCTCCGGCCCTATCAGCCCCACCCGCTGGGCCTCGGCGAACTCGTCCTCGTCCCGCCAGACCCACTGACGGTCCGGAAAGACCGAGATGTCCAGAAAGTGATCCTCGGAGTCGATTCCGCCCGCCCACCGGGTGCGCGGCTCCTCGAGGTTGACGTACCAGCTCTTGAACTGCCAGCCGGGATCCCAGAACAGCCAGACCGACCAGGGCTCCCCGGGCCGGGCGAGCTTGAGCACTCCCGTGCCCCACCAGCGGTCACGGACCACCGTGCGCGGTGCCGTGTAGCGGGTGGCGAGCGGCTGCTCGTGGACGGGGGTGCCGTCCGCGAGCACCGGCTTGACGCACTCCGTGCCCGGGGCCATCCAGACGGCGATCACCTCGTCGGTGTCCCGGACGACCGTCACGGGCCGGCAGATCTCGATGCCATGGCCGGTCAGGTCCGGGGCATGGCAGCGATAGCGCCAGAGGATCTGGTCCCCGGGCGACCAGCGTTCGATGCGTTCCGTGCCTGTCATGAGCAGATTTTAGGAGTACGGCTCCGTCCGCGCAGCGATCCGGCTCACGGGCGCGTCATCCGCAGCACGTCAAGTGCCTGGTCCAGCTGGTCCAGGGTCAGGTCTCCACGCTCGATGTAGCCGGATTCGAGGACGACTTCACGGATCGTCCTCCGCTCCGCGAGTGATTTCTTGGCGACCTTGGCGGCCTCCTCGTACCCGATGTACTTGTTGAGCGGGGTGACGACGGAGGGCGAGGACTCGGCGTACTCCCGGGCCCGTTCGGCGTTGGCGGTGATCCCGTCCACGGTGCGGTCGGCGAGCAGCCGGGCGGCGGCGGAGAGCAGCCGGACCGACTCCAGCAGATTCCTGGCCATCACCGGGAGCATGACATTCAGTTCGAAGTTGCCCGCCGCGCCGGCCACCGCGACGGTGGTGTCATTGCCGGTCACCTGCGCGGCCACCATCAGCACGGCCTCGGGGATCACCGGATTGACCTTGCCCGGCATGATCGAGGAACCCGGCTGGAGATCGGGCAGATTGATCTCGGCGAGCCCGGTGCGCGGACCGCTCGCCATCCAGCGCAGATCGTTGGAGATCTTGGTGAGCGAGACGGCGACGGTGCGGAGCTGGCCGGAGGTCTCCACCAGCGCGTCCCGCGCGCCCTGTGCCTCGAAGTGGTCGCGGGCCTCGGTCAGCGGCAGCCCGGTGGCCCGCGCGACCTCGGCGATCACCGCGGCGGAGAAGCCGGGCGGTGTGTTGATCCCGGTGCCCACCGCAGTGCCGCCGAGGGGCAGTTCGGCCAGCCGGGGCAGCGCCCCCTCCAGCCGCTCGATCCCGTACCGGATCTGGGCGGCGTACCCGCCGAACTCCTGGCCCAGCGTCACCGGGGTGGCGTCCATCAGGTGGGTGCGCCCGGACTTCACCACCTCGGCGAACTCCGCCGACTTGCGCTCCAGCGAGGCCGCGAGACGGCCGAGGGCGGGGATCAGATCGCCCGTGACGGCGCCGGTCGCCGCGATGTGGATGGAGGACGGGAAGACATCGTTGGACGACTGAGAGGCGTTCACATGGTCATTGGGGTGGACGGGCCGGCCGAGGCGCTCGCTCGCGAGGGTCGCCAGCACCTCATTGGTATTCATGTTCGAGGAGGTACCTGAGCCGGTCTGGAAGACATCCACCGGGAAATGGTCGTCCCAGCGCCCCTCCGCGACCTCCGCCGCGGCATCGGCGATGGCACCCGCGATGTCCTTGTCCACCACCCCCAGCTCGGCGTTGACCTGCGCCGCCGCCGCCTTGATCCGGGCCAGCGCCGCGATGTGCGCCCGCTCCAGACGCTGCCCCGACACCGGGAAGTTCTCCACCGCCCGCTGGGTCTGCGCCCGCCACTTGGCATGCGCGGGCACCCGCACCTCGCCCATGGAGTCGTGCTCGATGCGGTAGTCGTCTCCGGCGTCGGTCATCGCTGAACTGCCTCCTGTGAGAGTCCTGTGCGGGACTCCTGATGCCTTTTGGTCCCGCACAGGGATGAGCATTGGTGCTGCCGCCCCTATTCCCATTCGCGCTACCGACCAGTAAATACCGGGGGTAACCAAGAACAGGGGAGGCACCGTGGGACACACGGGACACCGTTTCCGCCGTACCGTCGCGGCCGGCGCCGCGCTGGCCGTCACCGCACTGCTGGGGCTCGCGAGCCCCGCCGGGGCATTACCCCCCGAGCCCGGGGCAGCGCCCCGCGCCTCCGTACCGCTGCCGCCCGCGCTGGAGGCCATCCGGGCCGCCGAGGCCGTCAAGCTCTACGGCAGCCCCGCCGAACGGCCCCTCGCCGACCGCCGCACCGGGCTGATCTCGCTCGGCGACAGCGAGATCTCGGGCGAGGGCATCGGGGACTACGAGCCCGGCACCAACGGGCCCGACAACTGGTGCCACCGCTCGCCCGGGGCCGCGATCCACCGCACCGGCATCCCGGCCGATGTGACCTGGAACGTCTCCTGCTCGGGAGCCCACACCGGGAACATCCGGATCGGCGGGACGAAGCAGTACGCCGACGAGCTGGTCCAGAGCGACAATCTCGCCGTCAAGGCCCGCAACACCCGGATCAAGATGGTCCTGCTGGTCGCGGGCGCCAATGACGACCTCCAGTTCGGCCCGGTGATGACCGACTGCGTCGTCCGCTATGTCACCCTCCAGGGCCCCTGCGAGCCGAAGTACGCCCCCGGCTGGCAGGCCAGGGTGGACGGTCTGCGTCCCAAGGTCGAGCAGACCGTCCGCGATCTGCGCACCGTGATGACGGACGCCGGGTACGCCGACGGCGACTACAAGCTCGTGGTGATGAGCTACCCCGGCCCGATCGGCCCCGACTTCCGCGACAACCCGGATTTCCCGGGCAAGCTGATCTGCGGCGGCATGGGCTACGACTCCGACACCGTCTGGGCCCGCAACACCGCCGTCCCCGTCTTCGAACGCGGCATCCGGGCCGCGGCCCGCGCCACCGGCGCGATCCACCTCGACAACTCACGCCTCTTCCACGGCCATGAGGTCTGTACCCAGAACACCTGGGCCCGCGGTCTGTACCTGGACGTCTCCAACCCCATCCCGCCGGACGCCAACTCGGCCCGCCAGTCCTTCCACCCCAACGCGCGCGGCCACGCCGCCTTCGCCTCCTGCCTCACCCAGCTGTACGACTCCGGGCTCCGCGAGGCCAGTTGCGCGGATGTCTCCTCGGCCGCCCGCCCGGTGCTCCGCCCCGGAGCCTGGGACGACCTCTTCCGCCCGCTCCGGAACGAGGCCACGGGCACCTGCGCGGACGTCCCCGCCTCGGTGACCCGCAACGGCACCCCGGTCACCGGCTGGGACTGCCACGGAGGCCGCAACCAGGGCTGGTGGTACGACCCGGCCGCCCGCTCGATCCACACCGAGCTGACCCAGGACCGCTGCCTGGACATCCCCCGGGCCGACTACCGCCCGGGTGCCGAGCCGATCATCTGGGACTGCTCCGGCGCCGAGAACCAGCGCTTCGTGAAGGACGGCGCCACGATCCGCCCGGAGCGGGCGAGGGAGCTGTGCGTGACACTGCCCTCGGCGAGGTCCCCGCTGCGGCTCAGCCCGTGCGCGGGCACGGCGAACCAGCGTTTCGCCTGACGAACCGAGCCGTCCGGCCGGGACGCCAAGCCCGGCCGGGACGCGCGAACCGGGCCGTCCGGCGACGGAGGAATGGGGGCACGGGGGCGCAGCCCCCGCGAGGGGGCCGGGGCGCGCGCCCCGGACCCGCCTGCCGGCCGGTCAGACCAGCCCCGGCCCCCGCACCGGAATCGACGTGAACGTCGGCGCCGGAGCCGGCTCCGTGAAGAAGTCGTTCCCCTTGTCGTCCACGACGATGAACGCGGGGAAGTCCTCCACCTCGATCCGCCACACCGCCTCCATCCCCAGCTCCTCGTACTCCACGACCTCGACCTTCTTGATGCAGTCCTGCGCCAGCCGCGCCGCCGGACCGCCGATGGACCCCAGGTAGAAGCCGCCGTGCTCCCCGCAGGCGTCCGTCACCTGCTTGCTGCGGTTGCCCTTGGCGAGCATCACCCTGGAGCCGCCCGCGGCCTGGAACTGCGCCACATAGGAGTCCATCCGCCCGGCGGTGGTCGGGCCGAAGGAGCCGGAGGCGTACCCCTCGGGAGTCTTCGCGGGGCCGGCGTAGTAGACCGGGTGGTCCTTGAGGTACTGCGGCATCTCCTCGCCCGCGTCGAGCCGCTCCTTGATCTTCGCGTGCGCGATGTCGCGCGCGACCACCAGCGGTCCGGTGAGCGAGAGCCGCGTCTTGACCGGGTACTTGGTCAGCTCGGCCAGGATCTCGTCCATCGGCCGGTTGAGGTCGATCCGCACGACATCGTCCGCGGTGTTCCCGGCGCGCTCGGCGTTCTCGCTCAGGTGCTCGTCCGTGGTGTCCGGCAGGAACCGCGCCGGGTCCCTCTCCAGCTCCTCCAGGAAGACCCCCTCCGCGGTGATCTTCGCGACGGCCTGGCGGTCGGCCGAGCAGGAGACGGCGATGGCGACCGGCAGCGAGGCGCCGTGCCGGGGCAGCCGCACGACGCGGACGTCGTGGCAGAAGTACTTGCCGCCGAACTGCGCGCCGATGCCGATCCGCTGGGTGAGCTCGAAGACCTTCTCCTCCAGCTCCTTGTCCCGGAAGCCGTGCCCGGTCGGCGAGCCCTCGGCCGGCAGCTCGTCCAGGTAGTGCGCGGAGGCGTACTTCGCGGTCTTGAGCGCGAACTCCGCGGAGGTGCCGCCGACCACGATCGCGAGGTGGTACGGCGGGCAGGCGGCCGTGCCGAGGGAGCGGATCTTCTGCTCCAGGAAGGTCATCATGGACGCCTCGTTGAGGACGGCCTTGGTCTCCTGGTAGAGGAAGGACTTGTTGGCCGAGCCGCCGCCCTTGGCCATGAAGAGGAACTTGTAGGCGCCGCCGTCGGTCGCGTACAGCTCGATCTGCGCGGGCAGATTGGAGCCGGTGTTCTTCTCCTCCCACATGGTGAGCGGGGCCATCTGCGAGTAGCGCAGATTGAGCTTGGTGTACGCGTCGAAGACGCCCAGCGAGAGGGCCTCCTCGTCGCCGCCCGCGGTGAGGACGTTCTGGCCGCGCTTGCCCATCACGATCGCCGTGCCGGTGTCCTGGCACATGGGGAGGACCCCGGCCGCCGCGATATTGGCGTTCTTGAGCAGATCGAGCGCGACGAACTTGTCGTTCGAGGACGCCTCGGGGTCGTCCACGATCCGGCGGAGCTGGGCGAGGTGGGCCGGCCGCAGATAGTGCGAGATGTCGTGCATGGCCTCGGCCGCCAGGGTGCGCAGCGCCTCCGGCTCGACCTTGAGGAAGGTGCGCCCGTCCGCCTCGAAGGTGGAGACGCCCTCGGAGGTCACCAGCCGGTAGGGCGTGGTGTCGGGACCGAGCGGGAGCAGTTCGGAGTAGGCGAACCCAGGGGCGAGGGGACGGGGAGCAGCCGCCTCGGACGGACAGGATTCAGGGGACATGGGGCCATTCCTCACTCGACGGACTCGAAGGGTTCCACGGGCTTGCTGCCGGAGAGCGGCGCGGTTTCCCAGCGTAGAACGCGCCGGTGCGCCGTCCGAGGTGAGGTAAGGCTCACTTGAGACATGCCCGCGGGCCGGTTCGGCGGGGTTGCGGGCGGTGTTGCCCCTAGTCGCGATCTATCGCGTTTGGATACCCTGAGTCCGTGGACCTCGAAAAGCAGCCCCCGAAACCCGTCGTCCCCGCCGAGCCCCGCCCCGCCGCGCGCCCCGCGGACGCCCTGCGCGCCTCCGACGCGGACCGCGACCGGATCGCCGACATCCTCCGGGACGCGCTGGCGGAGGGCCGTCTGGACCCCGAGGAGCACTCCGAGCGCATCGATGCGGTCTACCGCGCCAAGACCGTGGGCGAGCTCCAGCCGATCGTCGGCGACCTGCCCCGGGCGCGGAAGGACGCCGAGCCGGGCGCGTACGCCCACGGGCCGGGGGAGGCCGAGGGGGAGGCGGAGAATCTGATCGCCGTCTTCTCCAGCACGACCCGGAAGGGCCGCTGGCGGGTCGGCCGCCGCACCAAGGTTTTCGCGCTCTTCGGGAATGTGGAGATCGATCTCACCGAGGCGATGTTCGAGCAGCGGGTCACGGTGATCGACGCGACCACGATTTTCGGGAATGTCGAGGTCACGGTTCCCGAAAACATCACTCTCCGTGGCAATGGCAATGGAGTTTTCGGTAATTTCGAGGTGCGCGGTCTGGAGGCGGTCCACCCGGACGCCCCGGTCGTCGTGGTGAACGGCTACTCCGTTTTCGGCAATGTGGAGGCCAAACCGAAGCGCGGACGGCGCGTTTCCGACCTCCAGCGCCGCCTGCGCAAATACCTGGGCTGACAGCAGCGCCCCGGAGTGTTTTCCGGTCGTGAGCGCCGGTGCGCGGTTCCGTGCCCCGGAACCGGACGCCACTCAGTGAATAGGCGTGCGCACAGCGGGTAGGGACAGCTGCATCGTCTCTCGCTCGCGAAGCCGTCGTCAGGAGTAGACCGTGCTGCAACTGCCGTACCAGTCCTTGCAGGTGACCGCTGTTCCGCCCCAGCGGGTACCCGCGAGGGAAGACCAGGACGGGCCCTGGCACGCGGAGGCGGTGTGCCGGCGTGACGAGGCCGGCCTGTTCTTCGCACCCTCCAAGGAGCCAACGGCCGCACGGCTGTCGCGCGAGGAGGCCGCGAAGCGGGTCTGCGCCCGCTGCCCGGTGATGGTCGAGTGCCGGGAACACGCCCTGCTCCAGCCCGAGCCGTACGGGGTGTGGGGCGGCCTGACCGCCGCCGAGCGCCGGGTGGTGCTGGCGCGGCGCAGGAGGCGGGATGTCGATGTCAAGAAGTCGCAGTCCGCTGCCTAGTGGCGGACACGTTCGGTAGTTGTGCGCATCCCCTGTGTCAGGGGGTGCGAGTGTGACGGCGCGGGGTGTCCGGGGTCCGGCATGCCCGCGCACGGGTGCGCGCGCCGAAGCCGCTGTACGGGTGCGGCGCGCACCCTGAGTTCGCCGTGTCCGTGTCCGTCCGTCCGGTGCCGCCGCGAGCGGGTGCCGTACGGCCGGGGCATGGTCCGGCTCCCCGCGTGACGCCGACGGCCGGGAGGGGCCGCCCGTCGCACCCGGCCGGCCCCTCCCGTCTTCCCGCCCGCGTCTCCGCGCTACTGCGCGCGGTCGAAGTCCACCGCGCTGTACGCGCGCAGCTTCGACAGCTTGTGCGTCGAGTCGATCTGCCGGATGGTGCCCGACTTGGAGCGCATCACCAGCGACTGGGTCGTCGCGGTCTCCGCGCGGTACCGCACCCCGCGCAGGAGCTCGCCGTCGGTGATGCCGGTCGCGACGAAGAAGACGTTGTCGCCCCGGACGAGATCGTCCGTGAGCAGCACCCGGTCCAGGTCGTGGCCGGCGTCGAGGGCCCGCCGGCGCTCGGCGTCGTCCTTGGGCCAGAGCTTGCCCTGAATCGTTCCGCCGAGGCACTTGATGGCGCAGGCGGTGATGATGCCCTCCGGGGTGCCGCCGATGCCCATGAGCATGTCGACGCCGGTGCCGTCCCGGACCGCCATGATGGCGCCGGCGACATCGCCGTCCGAGATGAACTTGATCCGCGCGCCCGTCTCGCGGATCTCCTTGACGATGCCCTCGTGGCGCGGCCGGTCGAGGATGACCACCGTCACGTCCTCGGGGGCGGAGCTCTTGGCCTTGGCCACGCGCCGGATGTTGACCGACACGGGGGCGTTGATGTCGACGAATTCGGCCGCCTCGGGGCCGGTGACGAGCTTGTCCATGTAGAAGACCGCCGAGGGGTCGAACATGGCCCCCCGGTCGGCGGCGGCCAGTACCGCGATGGCGTTCGGCATTCCCTTGGCGGCCAGGGTGGTGCCGTCGATCGGGTCGACGGCGATATCGCATTCGGCGCCGGTTCCGTCGCCGATGTGCTCTCCGTTGAAGAGCATCGGCGCTTCGTCCTTCTCGCCTTCGCCGATGACGACAACGCCATTCATCGAGACGGTGTGGACCAGGGTGCGCATGGCTTTGACCGCGGCCCCGTCGGCGCCGTTCTTGTCGCCGCGCCCGGTCCACCGCCCGGCGGCCATGGCGGCGGCTTCGGTGACACGGACCAGTTCCAGTGCCAGATTGCGGTCCGGGGCTTCGGGAGAGACCTCTAGCTGGGACGGGAGGTTGTGCTCGGACATCGGAGCGCACCTTTCTGTACGGCGACGACCGGAAAAACTGAGGGTGTGAACAACTCTATCCGCAGGCCGACAGAATGAGCGGTGGGGCCCACGTTTGAGCGCGACCCATGGATGCGACGATGGTCCCGTGGCAGGTATGCGAGGCAAGCAGACAGTTCGGGACATGATCCTTTCGATGGCGGCCATCGGTGCCGTCGTCGGGACCATTTACGTGGTTCTCCCGCGTGACGAGGACAAGGACCCGACCAGGGTGGTGGACTACCGGATCGAGCTGGTCACGGCACAGCGCGCCGCGCCGTATCCGGTGCTGGCGCCGCAGGGGCTGGACAAGGGGTGGCGGGCGACCTCCGTGGAGTACGACCGGATGGCCGCCAACGCCTGGCACCTCGGTTTCCTCGACCCGGACCGGGAGTATGTGGCGGTCGAGCAGTCGACCGGACCGAGCGCCAAGTTCATCGCGAAGGTCACCCACGACGCGGCGGACACCGGGAAGACCCGGCAGGTGGCGGGCGAGACCTGGCAGCGCTGGGAGGGGCCGAAGTACGACGCCCTGGTGCGCGTGGAGAAGGGGGCCACGACGGTGGTGACCGGCACGGCGCCGCTGGAGCGGCTGACGGAGATGGCGGAGGCGCTGGAGGCGCCGCGGCCGCAGCCGGCCCCGTCCTCCTGACCGCCCTCCCGGCTGTCCGCACGGCCGCCGGGATCGTTTCCGTGCACAGCACAGCACAGCACGGCACGGCACGGCACGGCACGGCACAGGGCCGCCGCACCTCATCGGTGCGGCGGCCCTGTCCCGTATGCGCGGTGCGCCGGCTCGCGCCGGGCGGGTCAGACGGTGGTGACCACGCTGTCGTAGGCGAGCCGCGGGCTGCGCGGGAAGGAGGCGTCCTCGCCCGGGCGCCCGATGTTGACGATCATCAGCGGGGTGTGGTCCTCGTCCAGGAACTCCTTCTGGACGCCCGCGAAGTCGAAGCCGGTCATCGGTCCGGCGGCCAGGCCGGCGGCACGGACGCCGACGATGAAGTACGCGGCCTGGAGCGCGGCATTGAGGCTCGCGGCCTCCTCGCGGACCGGGCGCTCGGCGAAGAAGACGTCCTTGGCCTGCGGGAAGTGCGGAAGCAGCTCCGGCAGCTCCTCGTGGAACTCATTGTCGGCGGCGAGGACGGCGACCAGCGGGGCGGTGCCGGTCTTGGCCTGGTTGCCCTCCCACATGTGGGGGACCAGGCGCTCGCGGGCCTCGGCCGAGCGGACGAGCACCACCCGGAGCGGGTTCTGGTTGAAGGCCGTCGGGCCGAACTTGACGAGGTCGTAGATCGCCTGCACCTGCTCGTCGGTCACCGGCTCGTCGGTGAACGTGTTGGCGGTCCGGGCCTCGCGGAAGAGGAGATCCTGAGCGGTGGGGTCAAGGACGAGGGACATGCTGGCGCACCTTTCGGGGCGGTGGGGATGTACGACCGGGTGCAACCGTAGCGCAGTGGATTAAATTTCAACTAAATCCGCGCCGTGAGGCACCTCACACCCGGCCGGACCCTCCACCCCAGGTCGGAAGGGGTGTCGCCGGGGCCCGGGACGTCACCTCCCCGGCGCGTCCTCGTCCGGGGAGGCCGATGAGTCCGACGGGCCGGAGGAGCCGGTCAGCGCCGCGTCCAGCCGGGCGCGGGCGCCCTCCAGCCAGTGGCGGCAGACCTTCGCCAGCTCCTCGCCCCGCTCCCAGAGCGCCAGCGACTCCTCCAGGGTCGTGCCGCCCGCCTCCAGCCGGCGTACGACCTCGATCAGCTCGTCCCTCGCCTGCTCATACCCGAGCGTGGTCTCGTCGTCCGTGCCGGCAGTCATGTGATGTCTTCTCTTTCGGGGATATCGGGGATATCGGGGATGTTGGGAATGCCGGGGATTCCGGCGGTCTTTCGGGGGCATGGCGCCGGTGACCGGGAACCGGCCGGCGGGACACCCCGCGCGCACAGGGCCGCGGGCCCGCTCACTCCGTGACCCGTACGCCGAATTCGCCCTCCGACACCCGCGCCCGCAGCTCGTCGCCGCCGGACACCTCCTCCGGGGAGCGCACCACCGAACCGTCCGCCCGCTGGAGCACCGCGTAGCCGCGCTCCAGGGTCGCGGCCGGGGAGAGCGACACCACCCGGGCCCGGGTGTGGGCCAGCTCCGACTCGGCCCGGTCCAGCAGATGCCCCAGCACCCGCCGGCTCCGCGCCAGCAGCGCCTCCGCCTCCGCCGCCCGCTCGTCCACCATCCGGTGCGGACGCTCCATCGACGGACGGGCCAGGGTGTGGGCCAGCCCCCGCTCCTCGCGGTCGAGCAGCGCGCGCACCGTCCGCAGCGAGCGGTCCCGCAGCAGGCGCACCCGCTCCAGCTCCTCGCCCACATCGGGGACGACCTTCTTGGCCGCGTCGGTCGGGGTAGAGGCCCGCAGATCGGCGACGAGGTCGAGCAGCGGGGCATCCGGCTCGTGGCCGATCGCCGACACCACCGGCGTACGGCAGCCGGCGACGGTGCGCACCAGCTCCTCGTCGGAGAACGGCAGCAGATCCTCCACACTGCCGCCGCCGCGCGCCACGATGATCACATCCACCTCGGGGAGGGCGTCCAGCTCCTTGACCGCCCGGACGACCTGGGTCACCGCGTGAACACCCTGCACCGCGACATTGCGCACCTCGAAGCGGACGGCCGGCCAGCGGCGCCGCGCATTCTCCAGAACATCCCGCTCGGCGGCCGAGGCGCGCCCGCAGACCAGCCCGATCCGGTGCGGCAGGAACGGCAGCGCCTTCTTGCGGTCGGCGGCGAAGAGCCCCTCCGCCCCCAGCGACCGCTTGAGCTGCTCCAGCCGGGCGAGCAGCTCCCCGATCCCGACCGGCCGTATCTCCACGGCCCGCAGGGAGAGCTGTCCGCGGGGCGCGTACCACTCGGGCTTGGCGTGGACCACGACCCGCGCGCCCTCCGCCACGATGTCGGCCACGGCGTCGAACACCTGCCGATAGCAGGTGACCCCCACCGAGATGTCGTACGACGGATCCCGCAGGGTCAGGAAGACGACCCCCGCTCCGGGCCGCCGGGACAGCTGGGTGATCTGCCCCTCCACCCAGACCGCCCCGAGCCGGTCGATCCATCCGCCGATCAGCCGGGACACCTCGCCGACGGGGAGGGGGGCGTCGGGGGACGTGTTGAGAGCCATACGAGCGAGAGTAACGGCCGGGTACGACAACGGAACCGCATCCGCCCCGGACGCCGCCGAGCCCCGCCGGCGGGGTGTCCCGCGCCCCGGCTACCCGGCCGGCCGGGCGCGGTGGACCGTCCCCCCGGGCGCCGGCGCCGCCTCCGCCGCGTCCCCCCGGCCCCGGGGCCTGGCGCGTACGTGCATCCGCTCACCCTGGCGCCCGAAGAGGCTCAGCACCTCCACCGCTCCCTCGCCGGTGCTGCCGAACCAGTGCGGCAGCCGGGTGTCGAATTCGGCCGCCTCGCCGGGGCCGAGCACCAGATCGTGCTCGGCCAGGACGAGCCGGAGCCGGCCGGACAGCACATAGAGCCATTCGTACCCCTCGTGGGTGCACGGATCCGGGGTGTCCTTGGTGACCGGAATGACCATTTTGAAGGTCTGGAGCGGCCCCGGCTGACGGGTCAGCGGCAGGACGACACTGCCGTTCGGCGCCCGCTGGGGGGTGAGCCGGATGCGCGGATCGCCGACCTCCGGGGCCCCGACCAGCTCGTCCAGCGGCACCTGGTGCGCCTGGGCGATGGGCAGCAGCAGCTCCAGACTGGGCCGGCGCTGGCCGGACTCCAGCCGGGAGAGCGTGCTCTTGGAGACCCCGGTGGCCGCCGAGAGCGCCGCCAGGGTCACCCCCCGCTCATTGCGCAGCTTCTTGAGGCGCGGCCCGACCTCGGTCAGGGCGCGGGCGATGGCGGGTGAGGTCTCCATGCCCGCCATGCTCTCCCGGGCATCCCGGAACCGGCAACAAACATTGCCGGTTCCGGGACCATGGCCGCAGCCTGTGCGCGGAGGTGATCGCCTTGAGCGACAGCACGGGCAGGAACGGGAAGACCCCGCGGGCCGGGACGGCCGGCGGGCGGGCCGCCGGGACGGACCCGGATGAAGCGGCGACAGCGGCGGCACCGTCGACAGCGGCGGTGCGTGACGTGACACATGACATGGCCCATGACGTGGTGGTGATCGGCGCCGGCGCGGCCGGACTGAGCGCCGCCCTGGTGCTGGGCCGGGCCCGCCGCCGGGTCGCGGTCGTCGACACCGGCGAACCGCGCAATGCCCCGGCCGCCCATATGCAGGGTTTTCTCTCCCGGGACGGCATGCCCCCCGCGGAGCTGCTGGCGGCCGGCCGGGCCGAGGCGGCCGGCTGCGGAGTGGAGTTCGTCCCTGCCCGGGTGGACCGCGTCGACCCCGGTTTCACCGTCCGGCTCTCCGGCGGCGCCGCGCTCCGGGCCCGCCGGGTGCTCGTGGCCACCGGGCTCCGCGACGAACTGCCCGCCCTCCCGGGTGTGGCGGAGCGCTGGGGCAGGGACGTGCTCCACTGCCCGTACTGCCACGGCTACGAGGTGCGCGACCAGCCGCTCGGAGTGCTGGGCGGCCGGCCGGGCGCCGCGGAGCAGGCGCTGCTGCTGCGCCAGTGGTCCGGCGATGTCGTCCTCATCCCGTACGCACCGGACCGGCCCGGCGGACCGGCGCGGGACGGCGGGCCCGCGGACGGCGCCGGGCTCACCGGCGGCGAGCGGGAGCGGCTGGCCGCCCGCGGTGTCCGGGTCGCCGACGGCGAGGCCGCACGGCTGGTGACGGCGCCGGACGGCCGGCTGCGCGGAGTCCGGCTGACCGACGGCCGGCTGATCCCCCGCGCCGCCGTCTTCGTCCGGCCGCGCATGGTGCCCCTGGACGGGCTGCTGACCGGACTCGGCTGTGTCAGGGACGGAAACGGCCTGGTCACCACCGACGCCTCCGGCCGGACCGGGGTGCCGGGGGTGTGGGCGGCGGGCAATGTGGTCAACCCCCGCGCCCAGGTGATCACCGCGGCCGGCGCCGGATCCGCCGCGGCGATCGCCCTCAACCACGACCTGGTGGACGAGGACACCGCCCTCGCCCTGGAGGCCCACCGGGCGGCCTGACGGCTCCGGGGGCCCGCGCCCGCGGGTCCCCGGCCGCTCAGCGCCGCTGCGGCGACCGCCCCGACAGCAGCGCGAGCACCACCAGTCCGATCCCCAGCCAGATCACACCGACCACCTGCGCCGCCCCCGACGCCTCCGCCATCACCGCGATCAGCACCGCCGCACCCAGCACCGGCACCACCACATGCCGGAGCCAGTCCGGCCGCCCCGCCATCCGCCGCACCACGAACCAGCCGACCACGCTCGCGTGGAGCAGGACGAAGGCCGTCAGCGCGCCGATGTCGACCACCGAGACCAGATGGTCCAGACCGTCGTCCCGCCGCGCCGCCCACACCGCCGCCACCAGGTTCACCGCCGCCGCCAGCAGCAGCGCCACCCGGGGCACACCCCCGTCCGTCCGGGCGAGCGCCTTCGGCAGCCGGCGCTCCCGCGCCATCGCGAAGAGCAGCCGCCCCGCCGCCGCCTGCCCGGCCAGGGCCGCGAACGCCGCCCCGATCGCCTTGCTCACCGCGATCAGATCGTGCAGCCAGCTCCCCACCGAGGTGTCGACCGCGTCGTAGAAGGCCGACCCCTGACGGGCCGGATCCGCCGCCAGCTCCGCCGACGACACGGGCTGGAGCAGGGCCGCCAGATAGGTCTGCACGATGAAGAGCACCCCCGCCAGGGCCAGACAGAACAGCACCGCCCTGGCCACCTTCCGCGACCCGCCGGTGACCTCCTCGGCGAACGAGGCGATCGCGTCGAAGCCCAGATACGACAGCACCGCCACCGACACCGCCCCGAAGACCGCCGCCATCGAGAAACCCGTGTCGCCCGTGAAGGGCGAGAACCAGTCACGGTGCGCCCCGTCCCGTACGAGCACGACCACCGCCGACACCACGAAGACCAGCAGCACCACGATCTCCATCACCAGCACCGCGAAACCGACGCGGGCCGCCGCGCGCACCCCCCAGAGGTTCAGCAGGGTGGTCACCACCACGGCGATGCCGGTCCAGATCCAGCGGTCCACTTCCGGAACCAACGCCTCCATGGCGATGCCGGAGAAGAGATACGCCACCGCCGGAATGAGCAGATAGTCCAGCAGCGCCATCCAGCCCGCGATGAAACCGGGCCCCTCGCCGAGCCCCTTGCGGGCATAGGTGAAGACCGAACCGGCGAGCGGGGCCACCCGGACCATCTGCGCGTAACTCACCGCCGTGAACGCCATCGCGATCGTCGCGACCACATAGACCAGGGCCACCGCGCCGTGCGATCTGGCGTCCAGCGTGCCGAAGACACCCACCGGCGCCATCGGCGCGATGAAGAGGAGCCCGTACACCACCAGATCCCGGAAGCCGAGCGTCCGCCGCAGCTCACCGTTGTCCTCGTGCCCGGACCCGGACACCCGCTCCGCCGCCATCCGGCCTCCACTCGTCCGCCGCCACACAGCAGTCTTCCCCGAGGAGGTGATCTCCCGCCTCTTCTGGGCGGCCTTACGATGGGGGGCATGACTGCTTCGTCTCCTGCCCGCCGCGTCCTGCTCGCCGCTCCCCGTGGCTACTGCGCGGGCGTGGACCGCGCCGTGATCGCCGTTGAGAAGGCCCTTGAGCAGTACGGATCGCCGGTTTACGTCCGCCACGAGATCGTCCACAACAAGTACGTCGTCCAGACCCTGGAACGGAAGGGCGCGATCTTCGTCGAGAAGACGGCGGAGGTCCCCGAGGGCTCGATCGTGATGTTCTCCGCGCACGGCGTCGCCCCGGTCGTCCACGAGGAGGCCGCCCAGCGCAATCTGGCCACCATCGACGCGACCTGCCCCCTGGTCACCAAGGTCCACAAGGAAGCCGTCCGGTTCGCGGCCGACGACTACGACATCCTCCTCATCGGCCACGAGGGACACGAGGAGGTCATCGGCACCTCCGGCGAGGCCCCCGACCACATCACCCTGGTCGACGGCCCCGAGGACGTGGCCAAGGTCGAGGTCCGCGACGAGTCCAAGGTGGTCTGGCTCTCCCAGACCACCCTCTCCGTGGACGAGACGATGGAGACGGTGGACAAGCTGAAGGAGAAGTTCCCGCAGCTGATCTCCCCGCCGAGCGACGACATCTGCTACGCCACCTCCAACCGGCAGATCGCGGTCAAGCAGATGGGCGCCGAGGCCGATCTGGTCATCGTCGTCGGCTCGAAGAACTCCTCCAACTCCGTCCGGCTGGTCGAGGTCGCGCTGGGCGCGGGCGCGCGCGCCGCCCATCTGGTCGACTTCGCCGAGGAGATCGACGAGGCGTGGCTGGAAGGCGTCGCCACGGTCGGCCTGACCTCGGGCGCCTCGGTGCCGGAGATTCTGGTCGAGGGGGTCCTGGAGTGGCTCTCCCAGCGCGGATTCCAGGACGTCGAGCTCGTGAAGGCGGCCGAGGAGACCATCACCTTCTCGCTGCCCAAGGAGCTCCGCCGGGATCTGCGCGCCGAGGCCGCGGCACTGGTCGAGAAGGCGGAGGCGGCGGCTGCCGCGAGCTGACACCCGGCGCACCGGCCGGTTCCGGTGCTCCCTCACGGCTTCGGCGAGTGACAGCCGGGAGCTGCCCGTAACGTGGGATCCATGAACGTGTTCGGAGTGGACATCGGCGGATCCGGCATCAAGGGCGCTCCCGTGGATCTTGAGCGCGGGGATCTGGCCCAGGAGCGGTACAAGGTGCTGACACCGCACCCGGCGACACCGGAGGCGGTGGCCGACGGGGTCGCGGAGGTGGTGGGGCACTTCGGCTGGTCGGGCCCGGTGGGCATCACCTTCCCCGGCGTCGTGACCGGCGGAATCACTCGTACCGCGGCCAATGTCGACAAGGGCTGGGTCGACATCGACGCCGCCCGGCTGCTCGGCGACCGCCTCGGCGGCGCCTCCGTGACCCTGCTCAACGACGCCGACGCGGCCGGCGTCGCGGAGCTGACCTTCGGCGCCGGGCGCGGGCGCAAGGGCACGGTGATGATGCTGACACTGGGTACGGGGATCGGCAGCGCGCTCTTCATCGACGGGCGGCTGGTGCCCAATACCGAGCTGGGCCATCTGGAGCTGCACGGCCGGGAGGCGGAGAAGCACGCCTCCACCAAGGCCCGCGAGGACGAGGATCTGAGCTGGCCGCACTGGGCGCACCGGGTGCAGAAGTACCTCGCCCATCTGGAGATGCTCTTCTCGCCCGAGCTGTTCATCATCGGCGGCGGGGTGAGCCGGAAGGCGGAGAAGTTCCTGCCCCACATCGAGGGGATCCGGGCCGAGATCGTCCCGGCGGAGCTCCAGAACAACGCGGGAATCGTCGGCGCGGCGATGGCGGCCCGGGAGCGCTGACCCCCGCGCGGGCGGAGTGCGCGGCGGTACGGGAAGGGCGGCCGGCGGTACGGGAAGAGCGGGCGGTACGGGAAGGGCGGCGCGGCCTCAGCGGCGGCCGGACGGCGGCGGCGGACCGGGGCGGACCCGGCGCCTGCGCCGCCCCATCGCCCGTACCTTCCGTACGCAGGTGATGAGCCCGGCGACCAGGGTGCCGCCGTAGAGCCAGCCCGCGTGCACGGCGAGCGAGGTGACGACGGCCATGATGTGACCCCCGAGACCGCCCTGCCCGCCGGAGACCGGCACGATGCCGGCCGCGAAGGCGATGGGCACACTGATCGGGGCGGTGACCACATCGGCCTCCCGCACCCAGAGCGCGGTCAGCGCGCAGACCGGCAGGAAGAGCACCCCGTACACCACGGCGGAGCTGTCCAGCAGCAGCCGGACCAGCGTCCCGATCAGCACCATCGTCACCACGGCGAAGAGCCCGCCGCCGAGACCGGTGAGCCGGGGCTCGGGCAGCCGCCGCAGCGCGAGCACCACGGGCGGCACCGGCCGCGCGGGCGGCGCGGCGGGCCTCACCCCGTACACGCCGGGCCCTTCGGCGAGGGCGTTCTGCGGTGAGAGAGGGGGCTTGGGCCGCTGCCGGCTCCGCGGGTCACTGGTCCTGTGCTGCTCCACTCCACCAACGTAGGCCGCGAACGGGGAGGAACAAGGCACAGGACACGCCCTTTGGATGACCTTGGCGAAGAGTTCGACTCCCGGACGGCTCCGGACCGTGCCGCGTTCCGCTCCGCCGCGGCCCCGCCCGCCCCCGAAGGGACCCGGGGCGGATCGCGTGAGCATCCCGGCGGGACCGGCCCGTAAACTGGGGGATCGGTCCATGCCCGGGCCGACGCCGTACGGCCATCAGCCGGTCATCACCCGTACGGCCATCAGCCGGTCCTCATCTCAGGAAGTCGCCAACGTGTCGCTCACGATCGGAATCGTCGGCCTGCCGAATGTCGGCAAGTCGACCCTGTTCAACGCCCTGACCAAGAACGACGTGCTGGCGGCCAACTACCCGTTCGCCACCATCGAGCCGAATGTCGGCGTGGTGGGCGTCCCCGACCCCCGGCTCGCCACGCTCGCCGAGATCTTCGGCTCGCAGCGGATCCTCCCCGCGACGGTCGACTTCGTCGACATCGCGGGCATTGTGCGCGGCGCCAGCGAGGGTGAGGGCCTGGGCAACAAGTTCCTGGCGAACATCCGTGAGTCGGATGCGATCTGCCAGGTCATCCGGGCCTTCAAGGACGAGAACGTCGTCCATGTCGACGGCAAGGTCTCGCCGAAGGACGACATCGAGACGATCAACACCGAGCTGATCCTCGCCGACCTCCAGTCGGTGGAGAAGGCGGTGCCGAGGCTGACGAAGGAGTCCCGCCTCCAGAAGGAGAAGGTCGCGGTCCTCGCGGCGGTCGAGGCCGCGCAGAAGGTCCTGGAGTCGGGCGAGACGCTCTTCTCGGCCGGCTTCCACAAGGGCACCGAGCAGGGCGCGCTCCTGCACGAGCTGCACCTGCTGACGACCAAGCCGTTCCTCTATGTCTTCAATGTCGACGAGGACGAACTGGTCGACGAGGAGTTCAAGGACGAGCAGCGCGCGCTGGTCGCCCCGGCGGAGGCGATCTTCCTGAACGCCAAGATCGAGTCCGAGCTGATCGAGCTGGACGACGAGGAGGCGCTGGAGCTCCTCCAGTCGATGGGCCAGGAGGAGCCGGGCCTGGCGACCCTGGGCCGGGTCGGCTTCGACACCCTCGGCCTCCAGACCTATCTGACGGCCGGCCCGAAGGAGACCCGCGCCTGGACGATCAAGAAGGGCGCGACGGCCCCCGAGGCGGCCGGTGTGATCCACACCGACTTCCAGAAGGGCTTCATCAAGGCCGAGGTCATCTCCTTCGCCGACCTGGTCGAAACCGGCTCGGTCGCCGAGGCCCGCGCGAAGGGCAAGGCGCGCATGGAGGGCAAGGAGTACGTGATGCAGGACGGCGACGTGGTGGAGTTCCGTTTCAACGTGTAGCCGTGTACTTACTGCACGTGACTTGATTGGTCAAGCGTGCAGGTCAGAAGGGGTCGGACTCCGTCGAGTCCGACCCCTTCGTCGTCACCGTGCTGGATGGGTGCTGGATATTCTGACGCGGGGTCAGTGGTAGTCAGGTCTCGTAAACGGTGGACCGGTGTCCGACGTGCACGACCCAGATCACCAGTTCCCCGCTGTCGATCGTGTAGACGACGCGGTAGTCGCCGACACGGAGGCGGCGACGTTCGGGCTGAGACACGAGTGCGGTGGTGTTGAAGCCGAGAGGGTCGGTTTCCAACTCGGTCAGCTTGGCCAGGATGCGCAGCGCCATGTCGCGGGGGATCTTGCGCAGCTCTGCCTGGGCTTCGGGTCGGAAGACGGTGCGGTACTCACTCACTGCGCGCCAGCGTCTCCCTCATGATGTCCTCGATCGGGATGCCGGGTGCCGGGTTGGCCATGCGTTCGTCGATGATCCGGTTGATCTCGCGCTCTTCCCATTCCTGGTACTTGCGCAGTACCTCGATGGAGACGACGGCGGCGACTTCCTTGCCTCGGCGCGTGATCACCGTGGGTACGTCGTCGCGGTCTGCGCGCTCCACGACCTCCGCCAGGTGTGCGCGCACGTCGCGGATGGACTCTATGGGCAGTGGCTGCGTCATGCGCCCAAGGGTACTGAGTGTTCCATGTGTACACAACGCGCGCGGCAGGTCTCTGGCGCTCTATCGCTCGTGCTGGATGTGCTGGATGGATTCGCACCGTGCTGGACTGGTGCTGGATGGGATCGCCGAAAACCGCGTTTTCGCAGGTGAGAGCTCTGCGCCCAATGTTCCGTTTCAACGTCTGACGGTTCGGCGTCCGACGGGCGTGCGGAATGGAGAGGGGGCTGGACTCGGTGGAGTCCGGCCCCCTCGCCGTCACCCTGTCGGCCGGGCCGAGGACTCCGGCGCGGGGCCGGCTGCGATGGGTCCCGCAAGGCGGTCAGGTCCCTTACGCCGTTGACCGCTGTCCCGCATGCACCACCCGGACCACGAGTTCCCCGTTGTCGATGGTGTGGACGATGCGGTGGTCGCCGACTCGCAGACGGCGGCGCTCCGGCTGGGACACGAGTGCGGTCGTGTTGTAGCCGAGCGGATCGCTCTCCGGCTCGGTCGGCTTCGCCGGGATGCGCGGTGCCATGTCGCGGACCTCTCCGCACCGCCCCCCGCCCCCGCCGCGCATGGCGGCTGTATGGCGCGTGTGTTACGGCGCTGCGCCAACCCTTGTGGGATTCCTATGGATCGGCCAATCTTTCGACGGCAGGAAAGTCATGGACATGGCGACCCCGGTAGCCATCAATTGTCATGCACCTGACTGGATTTACGACCGGATTTCGGCTGTCAACAGAGGAGGACCCCCCACATGTCCGTGCTCCGCATCTCACCGCGAAGACTCGCCGCGGCCACGACAGCGATCGCCGCCGCCCTCGCCCTCGGCGCGGTCTCGGCTCTCCCCGCGAGCGCCGCCGGCTCGGCGGGCTCGGCCGCGGAAGGTGTCATTCAGAACGCGGGCACACCCGGTGTCATCGCGAACAGCTATATCGTCACCCTCCGCGACTCCGCGCCCGAGGCCGGATCCAAGGCCGGGAAGGCCCTCGCGGCCGAGTACGGCGCGAAGATCAAGAAGACCTACCGGTCCGCCCTCAACGGGTACGCCGTCGAGCTCTCCGAGGCGCAGGCGAAGAAGTTCGCCGCCGACCCGGCCGTCGCGGCCGTCGCGCAGGACCGCGTCTTCACGATCAACGCGACCCAGCCCAACCCGCCGTCCTGGGGCCTGGACCGGATCGACCAGCGCAACCTTCCGCTCAACCAGAGCTACACCTACCCCGACTCGGCGGGGCAGGGTGTGACCGCGTATGTCATCGACACCGGTGTGCGCGTCAGCCACGCGGACTTCGGCGGCCAGGCCGTCGACGGCTACGACGCGGTCGACAACGACAATGTCGCGCAGGACGGCAACGGTCACGGCACCCATGTCGCCGGCACCATCGCGGGCACCGCGTACGGAGTCGCCAAGAACGCCAGGATCGTCGGTGTGCGCGTCCTCAACAACGCGGGTTCCGGCACCACGGCGCAGGTCGTCGCCGGTATCGACTGGGTCACCCGGAACGCGGTGAAGCCGGCCGTCGCCAACCTCAGCCTCGGCGGCGGGGCGGACGCCACCCTCGACGCGGCGGTGCGCAACTCCATCGCCTCCGGCGTCACCTACGCCATCGCGGCGGGCAACTCCAACGCCAACGCGGTCAACTACTCCCCGGCGCGGGTGACCGAGGCCCTCACCGTCGGCTCCACCACCAACACCGACGCCCGCTCCAGCTTCTCCAACTTCGGTTCCGTGGTCGATGTCTTCGCCCCGGGCTCCTCGATCACCTCCGCCTGGAACACCGGCGACACGGCGACCAACACCATCTCGGGTACGTCGATGGCAGCCCCGCATGTCGCGGGTGTCGCGGCGCTCCATCTCGCGGACAACCCCACCGCCACCCCGGCTCAGGTGGGCGCCGCCCTGACCGCCGCCGCCACCCCGAATGTGGTGGGCTCGCCGGGCACCGGTTCCCCGAACCGGCTGCTCTACGTCGGCACCGGCACCACCCCGCCCCCCGGCCCGCGGTTCGACAACGCCACTGACTACGCCATCGCCGACAACACCACCGTCGAGTCGCCGATCACCGTCAGCGGAGTGCCCGGCAACGCCCCCGGCGTCCTGAGCGTGCCGGTCGACATCAAGCACACCTACATCGGTGACCTGCGCATCGACCTCGTCGCTCCGGACGGGACCGTCTACAACCTCAAGGCGTTCGGGGACGGCGGCAGCGCGGACAACGTGATCACCACGTACACCGTGAACGGGTCGGCGGAGGTCGCGAACGGCGTCTGGAAGCTGCGGGTCAGTGACAACGCGGCAGCGGACATCGGGAAGATCGACTCCTGGAGCCTTCAGTTCTAGCCGCTCCCGGCCCGGTCGCGGGGGTGGGCCCGCACCCGAGCCCCGACGTACCGAATGAGTAATATGAGCCGGTATATGGGCTCGTGATCGGGATCCTGTACGGGATCCCCGGCCTTCCGGGGCCCGGTCACGGAAAGGCGGTCGCCACGGCGGCCGCCTTTTCCCGTGCGCGGTCCCGGACCCGCCGCGTACACCGAATCAGTCTGTTTATACGATTCCGACACCCTCATTCCCGCATTCCTGTCATTGTCACGAGGAGCACCCCACCAGTGGACCCGACGCAGCCGGGCGGTCCGGAACCGCACGGCCGGCAGCCCGACCAGTCGCAGCCGCAGCAGCACCCGGCGTACCAGGCGTATCAGCAGTTCCCGGGATATCCCGTGCCGCCGCCGAAGGTCCCGGTGAACGGGCTCTCCATCGCCTCGCTGGTGACCGGGATCGTCTGTTGCGGGCCGCCGATCGGGCTGATCCTCGGAGTGGTCGCACTCCGGCAGATCAAGCGGAAGGGCCAGCGCGGACGCGGCATGGCGATCGCGGGCATCGCGGTCTCGGCCGTCAGCACGCTGCTGCTCACGCTCTTCCTCGTCTCCGGGGCGGCGGGTGACGCCTGGGACGAGTTCGAGAAGAACGTGGACGAGGTGGCCAGTACCCGGTTCGTGGAGGATCTGGACAAGGGGGACTGCTACAACGTCCCGGGCAAGGGGACCGGGGCGGCGGAGACCGTCGACATCCAGATCGTGGACTGCGCGAAGAAGCACGAGGCCGAGGTCACCGGCACCTTCACGATCACCGGATTCGACAAGTACCCCGGGACCGCCGAGGTCGAGTCGATCTCGGAGAAGCGGTGCGCGGTCATCAGCGACGCGTACTCGCTGGACAGCTGGGACATCCCGGCCGATATCGAGTACTACGACTATCTCCCCACCCGGGAGGGCTGGGCGCTCGGCGACCGGCAGGTCACCTGCGGCTTCGCCATGACCGACGGCAGGCCGACCACCGGTTCCGTCCGGAAGGACGCGACCACTCTCGACACCCACCAGCTGCTCTTCCTGCAGGCGGAGGCGGCGGCCGACGGGACGGCGATTCTCCAGCCGGAGGACGAGGACTTCGACGCGAACAAGAAGAAGTTCCAGTCCTGGGCCCGTGACTCCTCGGAGGTCTACGCGGAGCACGCGGCGGCCCTGAAGGCGCACAAGTGGCCCACCGCCGCGGCAGCCGCCGCCGGGCGGCGCGCCGAGGAGTTCCGGGGGATGAGCGATCACCTGGACAAGGCGGCCCGGGCCAAGGACGGCGACATCTTCTGGACGAACGTCGCCGACGGCTACGAGCTTCTCCGCGACAGCACCGCCATCGCGGTCCGCGGCCCGCTCGACCTCGTCACGGTGCCGCCGGAGGAGTCCGCGGACGCCGCCTGACGCGGGCGCGGCCGGCCGCTCGCCGGATGACCGGGGCCGGCCGGTCCGTGGCCGGCCCCCTCCGCCGCGGTCGCGCGGTCTCCTCCGCCCCTGGCCGGCCCCTTCCGCCCGTGACAGAGGGAAGAGGCCGGTGTCCGGGGCCACCGACAGCCCGCGGACACCGGCCTCGCTCAGGTCGTGTCCCGGCCCCTGTTCCGGGGCACGATTCCGCTCCGCGTCAGCGGCGCTTCAGCCCGCGGTCGACCGCCGACATCAGCTCGCCGTCCGCGGTGTCCCCGTCGAGGGACCAGATCATCGCGCCGCCCAGACCCTCCTCGCGGATGTACTCCGTCTTGGCGCGGAGCACGGTCGGGTCGTCGTACGTCCACAGGGTGTTGCCGTCGAAGACCCAGGCGTGGCCGTTCTTGCGGTCCCGGTGCACCTTGTACGTGCCCGACTCCACCAGCTTCTTGATCGCCTTGTAGTCCTCGTAACCGGCCTGGTGGGTGGCGGGTGCCGGGCGCGCGGCCGGCTGGTTCAGTCCGTCGCCGCCACCGGTGACACCGGTCCAGCCCTGACCGTAGAAGGGCAGGCCCATGACCAGCTTGTGCGCGGGGGCGCCGCGCTTGAGCCAGTCGTTCACCGTCTGGTCCACGCTGTAGTCGTTCTTCGCGTACAGCGCGGACTGCTGGTTGGTCGTCTTCTCGCCCGAGACGTGGAAGTCGTAGCCCTGGAGGTTCACGAAGTCGAAGTCCCGCATGATCTTGCGGACCTCGAAGCCCGCGTCGATCTTCTTGGGGTCGGTCGCGACGAAGGCGCTCAGGTCGTAGTGCTTCCGCTTGGCCTTGTCCTTCTCCTGCGACTTCGCGTAGGCGTCGAGCTGGGTCCGGAACTCCCGCACCAGCGCGGTGAAGTTCTTCTTGTCCTCGGGACGGTAGGGGGTGTCCGCCTCGCCCGCGGAGCCGGGCCACTCCCAGTCGAGGTCCACGCCGTCGAAGACTCCGGCCGCCGAGCCGTCCCCGCCGCGGCTGCCCTCGACCGGCAGGTTGCCCTTGATGTACAGGTCGATGCAGGAGGAGACGAATGCCTTCCGCTTCTCGGCGGTGAGAACCGCGTCGGAGAAGTGGGTGGACCAGCTCCAGCCCCCGAGGGAGATCATCACCTTGAGGCCGGGGTGCTTGGCCTTCAGCTCGCGCAGCTCGTTGAAGTTGCCCGCCAGCTTCTGGTCCCAGGTGTCGCCGACTCCGTCGACCGACTCGGCGGCGGTCGACGGGCGGCCGTAGTCCGCCCAGGAGTCGCCCTCGCCGGCCGGTCCGCCGACGAAGCACTTCCCGGCCGGGCTGACATTGCCGAAGGCGTAGTTGATGTGGGTCAGCTTGGCGGCCTGTCCGCTGGTGTCCAGATCCTTGACCTGGAAGTCCCGGCCGTAGATACCCCACTGGGTGAAGTAGCCGATGCGCTTGTACGAGCGCTTGCGGTCGTCATCGTCGTCATCGGCCGAGGCGGTGGCGCTCACGGCGCCGGCCGGGGCGGCGGAGACCGGGCCGGCGGCCGCGGCCGGGGCGACGGTGGCGATCAGCGCGAGTGACGAAGCCGCGATGGTGGTGCGGACAAGGGTTCTTCGACGCATGGGACTCATTCCTGTGCGTGTTCCGGCATGTGCGGATGCCGGAACATTTCCGTGAACGGGCGTCGTGCAGTGGGAAGGACCGTATTGGTCTGGACCATTGAGGTCAATGCTTTGGGGCGGAAGGATCTGGCGTACCTCGGGTAAGTCGCGCGGGGGCCCGCAAGGGAATCGGAGGCGCGAGGCGGCTCATCACTTCGAGTGAAACCTTGGCCTAAGGTTGCGGCGAACAAACCGTGCTTGTCAGGCTGTTGCCGTCTGTCAATGTGTGGGGAGTCGCGCGTGGCAATTGGTGAGCAGCCCGCCTATCTCCGTGTCGCGGGCGATCTCCGCAGCAGGATCGTCAGCGGGTCGCTGCCACCGCACACCCGCCTCCCCTCGCAGGCCCGCATCCGCGAGGAGTACGGAGTCTCCGACACGGTCGCCCTGGAGGCGCGCCGGGTCCTGATCGCCGAGGGGCTGGTCGAGGGCCGCTCCGGTTCCGGCACCTATGTGCGCGAGCACCCCACCCCGCGCCGTATCGCCCGTTCCGGTTACCGCCCGGCCTCCGGCGCCGGCCCCTTCCGCCAGGAGCAGGCCGCCGACGGCACCCGGGGCACCTGGGACGCCGCCAGCGAGCGCGAGCCGGCGGGGCCGGAGACCGCCCGCCGGCTCGGGGTGGAGACCGGATCCGCTGTGATGTGCACCCGCTATGTGTTCCGCGACGGGGGAGAGGTGATCATGCTCTCCACCTCCTGGGAGCCGCTCGGCATCACCGGGCGCACCCCGGTGATGCTGCCCGAGGAGGGGCCGCTGGGCGGCTGCGGGGTGGTGGAGCGGATGGCCGCGATCGACATCGTGGTGGACAACGTCTCCGAGGAGGTCGGGGCGCGGCCGGGGACGGCGGACGAGCTGGTGACGCTGGGCGGGGTCCCGGGACATGTGGTGATGGTGGTGGCACGCACCTTCTACGCGTCGGGGCGGGCGGTGGAGACGGCCGATGTCGTGGTGCCGGCCGACCGCTTCCGGATCGGGTACCACCTGCCGGTGAGGTGAGCCGCAGGCACTTCCGCGCTGCGGGCCCGCGGATGTGCCGGGGCCGCGGGCCGGGTACGGGCCCGCCGGCCTCGTGAGCGCCCGCCGGTGAAGAGGGGCGCCCGCCGTGACATCCCGGGCCCGCCGGTGAAGCGCAGCGCCCGCCGCAGCATCCCGGGCCCGCCGCGGCATCCCGGTGCGCCCTTCCCCCCGGTAGGGTCCGGGGCGGATGGGATGCCGCCGAGGCGCTTTGGGGCCCGTGGGGCGCTATGGGAGATATGAGGGGGCGCATTCACGCAAGTGCGCCCCGGTTTCCTGCCTCTTTGTGTAAACCCGTATCCGCTGAGTGAAGGTCAGGCGTACGCTCCGGCATATGCGTAGTGCTGTTTCCCGGTCGGCGTCGAGTACCTGCGAACCCATTGAGGGAGGGGCGCGATGAACGAGAGCACTCCGGTGCTCCCCTGGCTGGTGATACGCCAGGACGACAACGGCAACCGCTATCGGGTCGGGCGGTACGCGACCGAGGACGAGGCCCGGCAGCTGGCCGACACCCTCGACGCGCGCGGCCACCGCCAGCTCTACTGGGTCGAACGCATCGGCCGGACGCCCTCTCTCTAGCCGGGGCTGCCCCGGAGCCGGTTCCTCCGCTCCGTGCGCAGTACGCTCCGGCCATGACTGATCGCATCGTGGTGGCCGGAGCCGTGTACGACCAGGGGCGGCTGCTGGCCGCGCGCCGCAGCGCCCCCGAGGAGGTCGCGGGCCGCTGGGAGCTGCCCGGCGGCAAGCTGGAGCCGGGCGAGCGGCCCGAGGACGCGCTCGTCAGGGAGCTGCGCGAGGAGCTCGGGGTCGAAGCGGAGCCGCTGGACCGGATTCCCGGTGAGTGGCCGGTGCGGCCCGGCCTCGTACTCCAGGTCTGGACGGTGCGGCTGCTCTCCGGGGAGCCCCGGCCGCTGGAGGACCACGACGATCTGCGCTGGCTGGCCCCGGACGAGTCCGACACCGTCGACTGGCTCGACCAGGACCGCCCCGCCGTGGCGGAGGCCGTCCGCATCCTGCGCGAGCTGCCGCGCCCCGCCGGCGGCGCCCGGGACTGACCCGCGCCCGGGGGGCGTACCGGGGCGTCCGGGGCGGGCGGGAGGCCCGCCGCCGCGCCGGGTGCGCGCGGGCCGTGCGGCGTGCGCCGGGCGGGTGCTTCCTACGCCGTTCGCGTCAACGATGAGCCCAGGACCGGCCGGAACGGGATATCTCGTCCCGAATATCGGGTATGTGTCGATTAGTCACCCGATATGGGATTCAGATCCGCTGCGGATTCGGATCTGCTGCCGTCCGGGAAGTGAGCGGCGTGATCGACACTGACGGCCCGTGCGCCGGATGGACCTTCCCCGCCGAGCCCGACGCCGTACGCGCGGCTCGCCACGCCGTCCGGGACACCCTGCGCCGCTGGGGGCTGGACCGGGCGGTCGGTGATGTGACCGTCCTGCTGGTCAGCGAGCTGGTGACCAACTCCCTGCGGTACGCCTCCGGCCCCATCGGCGTACGGCTCGCGCACCGCGATCCGGACGGGGGAGCCCCCTTCCTTCTGGTCGAGGTCTCCGATCCGCTCCCGGATCCGCCGACCGCCCGGACCGCCGCCCCCGACGACGAGGGCGGCCGGGGGTTGCAGCTCGTCGCCGGCTCCGCGCGCCGCTGGGGAACACGACGTGACACACAAGGGAAGACAGTGTGGTTCGAGCTGGCTCTGTCCGGTTAAAAGTGTGAAGGGACAACGATCACGTCTCGGACGGCGCAAAATGAACGAGACCGTGCTGTGATCGTGAACGCCGTGTGCGCCGGAACCGTAGTGCTGAATACTGCGGTCATGGCCGGTCCGGTGCGGTGAGCTGGAGGGGACGGTCGCGTGAGCGAGATATCCGGGACGACGGACAGTGTCGTGTGGCAGAGCAGTCCGCCTGGCTCGATCTATGACCACATCAGGGTGGCGTCGTTCTCGATAGGCCCTGATGGGCTGGTCGAGCGGTGGAGTCGGCGTGCCGCCGACCTCTTCGGCATGACGGCGGCCCAGGTCACGGGCAGGGACCCGGTCGACATCTTCATGCCCGCCGAGCTGCGCGGCCGGGGCCGCCGGCAGATGGCGGAGATCCTCGACGGCAAGGAGTGGACGGGGCTCGTCCCCTTCCGGCTGCCGCACGGCGGCGGAGCCGGCGGCCTCGCCGAGATCTATGTCATGCCGACCGAGTCCGAGACCGGTGAACGCGCCGCGCTCTGTATCGTCGTCGATGTCCGCGCACTGCGCCGGATCGAGACCGATCTGGCCGCATCGCAGGCGATTTTCGGCCAATCGCCTTTCGCGTTTCTGCTGTTCGGCACCGACCTCCGGGTCCAGCGCGCCAATCAGCGTTTCGCCGCCGTCTTCGGCGGCACCGTGGAGGAGCACCGGGGGCGCACCGTCCACGACTATCTCTCCCGCTCCGAGGCCGACCGGATGAGCGCCTCGCTCCGCCGGGTCCTGGAGACCGGTGAGTCCGCGATAGACCTCCAGCTCGTCGGAGCCGCCCCCAACAGCGTCGACCGCAGGCACTGGTCCATCAACCTCTATCGCGTGCACAACGGCTCCGGCCAGCCCGTCGGAGTCGCCGGGATCGGCACCGATGTGACCCGCCGCCAGGTAGCCGCGCGGGAGGCCGCCAGCGCCCGGCGCAATCTCGCACTCCTCAATGAGGCGAGCGCCCGCATCGGGAACTCCCTCGATCTGGAGACCACCGCCCGCGAACTCCTCGACGTCGCCGTCCCGGGCTTCTGCGACCTCGCGTCCGTCGACCTCTACCAGGGGCTCCTCACCGGCGAGGAGGCACCGCCCGGGCGGTGGGACACCGTCCACACCGACAGCCACGGCCGGGGCGGCAGCGCCGCACTGCGCCGGGTCGCCTTCGCCAGCGCCGTCTCCGACTCCCCGCTGATCACCACCCCGGGCTGCGGCTCCCGCGGGGACACCCCGACCGCCGTCGGCGAGGTGCACCGCTACTCCTTCCACTCGCCCTGCGCCAAGGCACTGCGCGACGCCCGGGTGGAGTACATCCCCGGCAAGGACGGCAGCCTCGTCCAGTCCACCCTCGCGGTGCCGATGGTCGCCCACGACTCCGTCGTCGGACTGGTGCAGTTCTCCCGGACCAAGGGAAGCGAGCCCTTCGGGGAGCGCGACCGGGCCCTCGCCGTCGAGCTCGCCGCCCGCGCCGCGGTCTGCATCGACAACGCCCGGCTCTACCGCAGGGAACACGAACGCGCCCTCATCCTCCAGCGCAGCCTGCTCCCGCCGGGCGACCCGGAGGCCGCCGGGCTCGACATCGCCTGCCGCTATCTCCCGGGCAACACGGCCACCGAGGTCGGCGGCGACTGGTTCGACGTCATCGAACTGCCCGGCCACCGCACCGCCCTGGTCGTCGGTGATGTGATGGGCCGCGGTCTGCGGGCCGCCGTCGCCATGGGCGAGCTCCGCACCGCCGTGCGCACCCTGGCCCTGCTCGATCTCGAACCCGCCGAGGTGCTCTCCGCGCTCGACGAGGTCGCCCGCGGACTCGGCAGCCCCAGCGGCACCCAGCAGGCCACGCGCGTAGCGCACAAGTCCCGTGAGGCCGACCTCTCCGAGGTCTACCTCGCCACCTGCGTCTATGCCGTCTACGACCCGGTGACCCGGCGCGCCACCTTCGCCAACGCCGGCCATCTGCCCCCCGTCCTGGTCGAACCGGGCTCGGAGGCGCTGCTGCTGGATGTGCCGCCGGGCATGCCGCTCGGCGTGGGCGGCGAACCCTTCGAGGAGGTCGAGGTCGAACTCCCCGAGGGCGCGCTCCTCGCCCTCTACACGGATGGACTCGTGGAGTCCCGCCACCATCCGCTCGACGAGGGGCTGCGGGCCTTCCGCGCCGCGCTCACCGACCCGTCCCGCACCGCCCCCGGCCACCACTCCCCGACCACGGTGCTGCGCCCCGATCTCTCCCGGTCGCTGGAGGACGTCTGCGACCACGTCCTCAGCACCCTCGACACCCGGCACGGCGAGGACGACATCGCCCTGCTGATGGCCCGGATGCAGGGCCTGCCCACCGAAGCGGTCGGGGACTGGCAGCTGCCCCGCGAACCCCGCTCGGTCGGCCGGGCCCGCGAGCTCTCCCGCGCGCTGCTCACCTCCTGGGATCTCGAACCGCTGATCGACACGGTGGAGCTCCTCGTCAGCGAGCTGGTGACCAACGCCCTGCGGTACGGCGAGGGCGAGATCCGGCTCCGGCTGCTGCGCGACCGCACCCTCGTCTGCGAGGTGTGGGACGCGGGCCTGGTCCAGCCGCGCCGCCGCCGGGCGCGCGACACGGACGAGGGCGGCCGGGGGCTCCAGCTCGTCGGCCTCCTCAGCGCGGCCTGGGGGTCGCGGCGCACCCCGCGCGGCAAGACGGTCTGGTTCGAGCTCGCCCTGCCCGACGGGAATTCCTCGGGCGAGCCCACGGTGGAGCAGCTGCTCAGCATGTTCTGAGCCGCTCCCGGGCGTCCGGCGGCGATGTGTTCCCGCCGGTGGTCCCGGACCCGTACGCACGCGGTTCGTGAGCCCTCCCGGCGGGGCACTCGTCAGGGGGCCGCCTTCAGGGCGGCCAGCCGCGCCTCCACCTCCGCCGTGTCCCCCAGGCTCTCCAGCTCCTCGAACTGGCCGTCCAGCGAGGAGGCCGCCAGCTCCTGCCGCCCCGCCGCCCTCGCCTCCTCGCGCCGCACCTTGTCCTCGAAACGGCCGAGCTCGCTGCTCGGATCGAGCACATCGACGCTCTTCACCGCGTCCATCATCCGGTTCTGTGCCTCCGCCGTACGGGAACGGGCGACCAGCTCGTCCCGCTTGGCCCGCAATTCGCCCAGCTTCACCTGCATCTTGTCGAGCCCGCTCCGGAGCTTGTCCACCAGCTCCGTCTGTGAGGCGATCGTCGGCTCCGCGGTCCTCGCCTCCTTCTCCGACTGGAGCTGCCGCTGCAGCGCGACCTTGGCGAGATTGTCGAACCGGTCCGCGTCCGGATTCTGTCCCGCCGCCCGCAGTTCGTCCGCCTTCCTGCTCGCCGCCAGCGCCTTCTCCCCCCACTCCCCGGCCGCCGCGACATCCTCCCGGTGGTCCTGTTCCATCAGCCGCAGATTCCCGATGGTGCCCGCCACCGCCTGTTCGGCCTCGGCGATGTTGTCGGTGTACTCCCTGATCAGCTGGTCGAGCATCTTCTGCGGATCCTCGGCCTGGTCCAGCAGGGCATTGATGTTCGCCTTCGCCAGCTGGGCGACCCGCCCGAGAACGGTCTGCTTCGTCATGGCACTTCTCCCTGTGACAGCGGCCCGGAGCGGGCTGCGGAACGAGCGGATACGGAAGGGATGGCGGAGGTGACCGGGGGCCGTGGGCACCGCGCGGCACCGCCCGAACAGGTCAGAACCGACCACCGCCCATCCGGCCGCGCGTGCCCCCGCCGCCGAAACTCCCCGGTCCGCCGCCGAAGCCCCCGGAACCGCCGCCGAAGCCACCACGGCTCCCGCCGCTTCCCCCGCCCAGTAGTCCGCCGAGGATGATCCCGCCGAGCACCGCGCCCCCGAGCCCGCCCCCCGCGCCGCCCGACCCTCCCGGACCGCCCCGCCCGAACCCCCGCACATCGTCCTCGGCCAGCCGCTGGGCCTGCCGGGCCAGCGCGTCGGCCTGCTGTGCCTCGGCGAGTGCCGCCTGCACATCCCCGGGTGCCGCGCCGGACGGCCCCGTATCCGCCGGTCCGGCCGCGAGACCGTCCGAGCGCCGCAGCCGGCGCTGCGCCTCCGCCAGCCGGGTCCGGGCCTCGCTGCCGACCGCCCCGCGATGGGTGGCGATGTAGTCCTCCGCCGCTCCGACGGCCGACCGTGCTCCGAGCGCGGCCTGATCGAGCAGCGACCTCGCCCGCCGCGTTCCCTGTTCGCTCTCCCGCGCCCCGGCCAGCGCCTCGTCCAGCGCCGCGTCCGCCTCCTCGACCCGGCGCAGGGCGTCGATCGGGTCGTACGGCCCGGCCGCCAGCTCCCCGCGCACCTCGGCGACCACCCGCTCCGCCCGCGCGATCCGGCCCTGGAGATCGGCCGTGGAGACCCCCGCCGGCATGCCCTTCAGCACTCCGCCGGCCTCGGCGAGATCGCTCTCCGTCTCCGTCAGCGCGCCGGGCAGTCCGCCCGTCGCCTCGGCCAGCTCGCGGGCCCGCCGGTCCACCGCCTCGATCAGCCGGCCGGCCTGGTCCAGCGCCCCCTCGGCCGCCCGCACCTGCACGGCCGCGGTCCCGTTGTCCTCCGCGCCGATCGCCGTGGCCGCCCGGTCGAGCGCGGTCCGCGCGAAGAGCAGCCGTTCCCCGGCCTGTTCGGCGCTGCTCGCGACCGGCGCGGCGGCGGAGGGCGCGTACCGCTCACCCATCACCGACAGCGTCGCCCGGGTGGTCATCAGCCGGCCGTCGAGTTCCCCGAACGTCTCCCGCGCGGCGGCGAGCGCGTCCGGCGCGGTCCGCTCCAGCGCCCGCAGCCGGTCGAACTGACCGGACTCCGCGTCCAGCCGCCGATTGGCGTCCGCGCACCGCGAAAGGATCTCGCCGAGCATGCCGCGCCGGGTGATGTCGTCCTCCGGATACGCGTCGTCCAGCCGCTGCCGGAGCCGGAAGGCGGCGGTCAGCTCGCTCTCGGCATGGCCGACGGCCTCCTGGAAGGGCCTGGCCGCCTCCTCGCCGAACTGCGCGGTGGCGAAGCCCAGCTCCTCCCGGCTGGTGCGGAGCGCGTCATCGGTGTCCACCAGGGCCTGCCGTGCCTCGGCGTCCAGCTCGCCGAGCGGCTTCGGGGGCGGTTCCCCGCCGGCCCACCCCGCCCGGCCGCCCTGCGGAGTCGTCCGGGTGGCGGCGCGCTTTCTGCGCTTGGTCCAGGTGTACGCGGCGATCGCCCCGGCCCCGCCCACCAGGGCGATGGGCAGCACCAGACTGCCCGCGTCGGAGTCCGCGCCCGTCCCGGACCCGCCCGGATCGGGGTCACCGGGAGTGATCGCGGGTACGGGTACGGGGCGCCCGCTCACCACCGCCGCGTAGCCGTTCGCCGCGCCGATGGCGGCTCCGGCCCAGTCGTTCCGCCGCAGCGCGGGCTCGACGGCCCGGTCCGCGACGCTCGCGAGCTGGGCATCGGTGAGCCGGGACGAGGCGTCCACCCAGTACGCGTACTGCCGGTCGTGGGTGGCGACCGTGAGCAGGATGTCGTTGAGTCCGAGGCCGTTCCGGCGGGCGGTGGCATCGGCCCACTCCTGCGCGGGGCTGCCCGAGAAGTCGCGTACGTAGACGACGAAGAGCTGAAGCCGCTCGCCGTCCCGGAGCCGGTCGAGGCTCCGCGCCACCTCCGGCCGGCGGTCGCCGAGGGCGCCGACCCGGTCGGTGATCTGGCCCTCGCGGGAGAGGACCGGCGGATCGTCGGTGAGGGCGGCGGGCACGGCGGGCACGGCGGGCACGGCGGCGGCGGGTAGGGCGGTGGCCGGGTGCGCGGGTGGGGCGGCGGGGTGCGCGCGCTCGCCGGCGGCGGGGTGCGCGGGGTGCGTGGGTACGGCGCCGGCGTGCCCGGGGGCCGCGGCGGGGGGACGGGCATGGGCGGCCGCGGCGTCCGGTGCGGCCGGCGCGACCAGCCACCACGCCGCCACCAGCACTGCCGACAGGGCGCGGGAGGCTATTCGCGTCACATTTCGGAGGCTATGTCCGCACTTCGGTCCTCGCGACTTGGCGTGAAGTGGACAGAGGGTGGTGACTGTCAGTAGCGGAGTCTAGCGTTGGAGGTCACGCGACACCGCTGACGGGGGGAGTGCAGTGAGCGTACGAACATGTCCCGCGCCGCGCCGGGCCGGCGCGGTTCCCGCGGCACCGGGCCGGGTCCGGTGGCCACGCACGGCCGCTGGGTTCTCTCACGAGCCGTCCGCCGGAACACCGGCCGGACCACTCGTGTGTCCACCGGTCGCTCCACCCGGCGGCCCACCGGGCCGGCCGGCCGGCACTCCACTGGCCGGACCGGCCGGCGGGCGGCCCGGTGGACCGCCCGCCGGGTGCCCCGGACCCGGACCCGGACCCGGACCCGAACGCGGACGCGGACCCGAACGCGGACGCGGACCCGAACCCGGACCCCTGCCCGAACCCGACCCCGAACGCGCCGCGGCGGGCGCGCGCGACGGCGGGGACAGCGGCAGAGGCGGGGACAGGGACCCAAGATCACCGCACCCATCGTCATCGGCTGCGCGGGGTGCGGCCGCGGGGTCAGGCCCCGTCGCGCCGTCTGATCTTGTTGCCCAGCCAGACCAGCGGATCGTACTTCCGGTCCACCGCCCGCTCCTTGAGCGGAATCAGCGCATTGTCGGTGATCTTGATCCCTTCGGGGCACACCTCCGTGCAGCATTTGGTGATGTTGCAGTAGCCCAGGCCGTGCTCGTCCTGCGCGCTCTTCTTGCGGTCCAGGCCCGATTCGGCCGCCGCGTCGAGCGGGTGCATGTCGAGCTCGGCGACCCGCATCAGAAAGCGCGGTCCGGCGAAAGCCTCCTTGTTCTCCTCGTGGTCGCGCACCACATGGCAGGTGTCCTGGCAGAGAAAGCACTCAATGCACTTGCGGAACTCCTGCGAGCGGTCGACATCCACCTGCTGCATGCGGTATTCGCCCGCCGCCACCCCCGGTGGCGGCACAAAGGCCGGCACCTCCCGGGCCTTGGTGTAGTTGAAGGTCACATCGGTCACCAGATCGCGCACCACCGGGAAGGCGCGGAGCGGGGTCACCGTGATGGTCTCCTCGCGGCTGAAGACGGACATCCGGGTCATGCACATCAGCCGGGGGCGGCCATTGATCTCCGCGCTGCACGAACCGCACTTTCCCGCCTTGCAGTTCCAGCGGACGGCGAGATCGGGGGTCTGGGTCGCCTGGAGCCGGTGAATGATGTCGAGGACGACCTCACCCTCGTGGACCTCCACGGAGAAGTCCTCCAGCCGGCCGCCGTCCCGGTCGCCCCGCCACACCCGGAAGGCGGCCAGGTACTGCTGGGAGGCGGTGGCGGGTGTGACGGGAGTCTGGCTCACTCGAAAAGCTCCTCTTCGGCGAGGTACTTGACCAGCTCCTCCTTGTCGAAGAGGGCGAGCAGGTCCGGGCGGATGGGGTCGGTGGCCCTGCGTTCGAGGGAGATCTGGCCGGGCAGCGGGTCGGCGGCCGCCGACCCGATGGACGCGGGATCGGCCGGGCGGCAGATCAGATTGACCGGCCGCCAGGTTCTGTCCATGCCGGGCCAGTCCTCGCGGGTGTGCCCGCCGCGGCTCTCCGTGCGTTCCAGAGCGGCGCGGGCGACGCACTCGCTGACCAGCAGCATGTTCCGCAGATCCAGGGCCAGGTGCCAGCCCGGGTTGAACTGCCGGTGGCCCTCCACCCCGGCACGGCGGGCCCGGACCCGCAGCTCCGCCAGCTTCTCCAGCGCCTGTGCCATCTCCGCCTCCCGGCGGATGATGCCCACCAGGTCGTTCATCGTCTGCTGGAGCTCCTGATGGAGGGTGTACGGATTCTCCGGGGGCGTCCCGCCGGCCGCGCCCTCCGCGCCGAAGGGGCGCAGGGCCTCCTCCGCCGCCTCGTCCACGGCACGGGCGGCGGTCACCGGCCGGTCGCCGATGCCCGTCGCGTACTCCGCCGCGTGCAGACCCGCCCGGCGGCCGAAGACCAGCAGGTCGGAGAGGGAGTTGCCGCCCAGCCTGTTCGAGCCGTGCATGCCGCCGGCGACCTCACCCGCCGCGTACAGCCCGGGGACACCGGCCGCGGCCGCAGTGTCGGATTCGACCGCGATGCCGCCCATCACGTAGTGACAGGTGGGGCCGACCTCCATCGCCTCGGCCGTGATGTCGACATCCGCCAATTCCTTGAACTGGTGGTACATCGACGGAAGCCGCCGCCGGATCACCTCGGCGGGCATCCGGGTCGACACATCCAGGAACACCCCGCCGTGCGGGGAGCCCCGGCCCGCCTTCACCTCGGAGTTGATGGCCCGCGCCACTTCGTCGCGGGGCAGCAGTTCGGGTGGCCGCCGGTTGTTGTCCGGGTCCTCGTACCAGCGGTCGCCCTCCTCCTCCGACTGGGCGTACTTCTCCTTGAACACATCCGGGATGTAATCGAACATGAACCGCTTGCCCTCGGAATTGCGCAGCACCCCGCCGTCGCCGCGCACCGATTCGGTGACGAGGATGCCCTTCACCGACGGCGGCCAGACCATCCCGGTCGGATGGAACTGCACGAATTCCATGTTGAGCAGCGAGGCGCCCGCGAGGAGGGCCAGCGCGTGGCCGTCCCCGGTGTACTCCCAGGAATTGGAGGTCACCTTGAACGACTTGCCGATTCCCCCGGTGGCCAGCACGACCGCCGGGGCCTCCAGCACGAAGAACCGGCCGGACTCCCGCTCGTAGCAGAAGGCGCCCGACACCCGCCCCCCGCCGCCGGGACCGTCCTCCTTCAGAATCCGGGTGACGGTGCACTCCTGGAAGACCTTCAGCCGGGCCTCATAGTCGCCGAACTCGGCCTTGTCCTCCTGCTGAAGCGAGACGATCTTCTGCTGAAGGGTGCGGATCAGCTCCAGGCCCGTGCGGTCGCCGACATGCGCGAGCCGCGGGTACTCATGGCCGCCGAAGTTGCGCTGGGAGATCTTTCCGTCGGGCGTCCGGTCGAAGAGCGCCCCCCAGGTCTCCAGCTCCCACACCCGGTCGGGGGCCTCGCGGGCATGGAGCTCCGCCATCCGCCACTGGTTGAGGAACTTCCCGCCGCGCATGGTGTCGCGGAAGTGCACCTGCCAGTTGTCGCCGGAGTTCACATTGCCCATGGAGGCGGCGATACCGCCCTCCGCCATGACCGTATGGGCCTTGCCGAAGAGGGATTTGCAGATCACCGCCGTACGGGCGCCCCTCTCCCGGGCCTCGATGGCGGCTCGCAGTCCCGCACCGCCCGCGCCGACCACGATCACGTCCCACTGCTGGCGTTCGAACTGCGTCATATCAGAACAACCTCGGATCGTCGAAGACGCCGGAAGCGACGAGATAGACATAGAAATCGGCGATCGCGACGCTGATCAGTGATGCCCAGGCGAGCCCCATGTGGTGGGCGTTGAGCCTGCCGACCCAGCCCCAGAGCCGGTAGCGCACCGGATGTTTCGAGAAGTGCTTCAGCCGGCCGCCGATGATGTGCCGGCAGGAGTGGCAGGAGGCCGTGTAGGCCCAGATCAGTACGGCGTTCACCACGAAGATGAAGGTGCCGAGGCCCATATGGCCCCACTCGTACTGATCGTTCCGGAAGGTGAGGACGGTGTCGTAGGTCAGAATTCCGGCGACCGGGACGGCCGCGTAGAAGAAGTACCGGTGCGCGTTCTGGAAGATCAGGGGGAAGCGCGTCTCACCGGTGTACGAGGTGTGCGGCTCGGCGACCGCGCAGGCGGGGGGCGAGGCCCAGAAGCCCCGGTAGTACGCCTTGCGGTAGTAGTAGCAGGTCAGCCGGAAGCCCAGCGGGAAGATCAGGATCAGCAGGGCGGGGGAGAGCCCCCACCAGCTGCCGAAGATCTCCCAGTTGGGGCCGCCCTTCATCGGTACGCAGTTCTCCGCGAGACAGGGGGAGTAGAAGGGCGACACATAGGGCGCCGCGTAGTAGTCCGCGTTGGCGAACGCCCGCCAGGTCGAGTAGACGATGAAGGCGAGCAGCCCGCCGGCGGTCAGCGCGGGCGCCAGCCACCAGCGGTCCGTCCGCAGATGACGTGGGCTGATGGCGGCGCGGGTGGCTCCGTGCACTCCGCTGTGCGGTTGTGGTGGTCGGGTACCAGTGGCCAAGGAGGTCTCCTCGGACCTGCCCTTCGGGTCAGGCCGGGTCAGGGAGCGTGCCGGTCTCGGACGCCGAGGCCCTCGTCGTCCGAGTCCGTCCACAGGGCGTGGTTGTACGGATCGTCGGGGATGGTGACCAGTTCGGTGCGGTCCGTCGTTTTCCGCGCGGCCGGGCCGCCGGGCGGTCGGGCTCCGGCGCCACTCAGCTGATCGACGGTCCGTTCCAGTTCTCCGACACGCTGGGTCAGCTCGTCGAGGCGGTGCTGGATCGTGGCCAGATCTTCCTGCTGGGACATGACTTGCCCTCACTTCCGCAGCGTGCGGGTGGCGTCGTTCATGCGCCTGCGAGTGTTGCGCCTCACATCCCGCTTGTGAAGGGGACGTACGGGATTCTCATCGGCTCTCATCAACGGCGCTCCGGGCACACCCTTAGTGGTTTCTGCCCAGGTAACCCCATTCTGGCGGTTTCCGCCGTGATGCGTACAGACCGCGATTGGGCCGTACGAGTGGCTTTGACGGCGAGGGGCGCCGTGTCTGCGCCGCCCTCGGCTCCCCGTCCACTTCAGTGACGTGCCATAGATGTGATCATCCGAAATTCCGTGAAACAGGACGAAGAGGTAGCGCCCATGTCCCAGGTCGACGAGCCAAGCGGGAGTGCCGGCCCCCGGACGTCCCCGGCCTCCCGGGACGCCCGGGCCGCCCGCACCCTTCGCGCCGTGGCGCTGCTGACCGGAGGCGCGCTCGTCCTGCCCGTCCTCGCGGGCTGCACCTCGGACGACTCCACCGGACAGGCCACCGCCCAGGACATCGCGGCGGCCACCCGCAGCCGGGTCGGCGACGGCGGAAGCCTCCGCTGGGCCGTCGATGCCGTGCCGGCCACCCTCAACACCTTCCAGGCCGACGCCGACGCCGGCACCTCCCGGGTCGCCGCCGCAGTGCTCCCCTCCCTCTTCACCCTGGACAGCAGAGGGCGCCCCCAGCGCAACCCGGACTATGTGGAATCGGCCGAAATCGTGGAGCGCGAGCCCAAACAGGTGGTGCTCTACAAGCTCAACCAGAAGGCCGTGTGGAGCGACGGCCGGGAGGTCGGCGCCCCCGACTTCGCCGCCCAGTGGCGTGCGCTCAGCGGCCGGGACAGCGCCTTCTGGACCGCGCGCAACGCCGGCTACGACCGCATCGAGGAGATCCAGAAGGGCGCCAACGACCTGGAGGTCAAGGTGACCTTCAAGAAGCCCTACGCCGACTGGCAGTCCCTCTTCACCCCGCTGTACCCCAAGCAGGTGACCGGCTCCCCGACCGCCTTCAACGACGGCGCCCGCAACAGCCTCAAGGCCACGGCCGGCCCCTTCCGGCTCGACTCCCTCGACCGCAAGGCCGGCCGGGCCACCCTGGTCCGCAACCCCCGCTGGTGGGGCGATCCGGCCAAGCTGGACAGTCTGGTGCTGACCGCCGTGCCCCGGCGCGAGCGGGCCGCCGCGCTCGCCGCCGACCGGGTCGACATCGCCGAGATCGACCGCCCGACCGCCAACCGGATCGTGCTGGCCGCACGGCGCGCGGGAGCGGCCGGCCCGCTCCCCGCCCACGGCCCGGCGGCCCGCCGTGTCGCCCTCTCCGACGCCCTGCGCTCCTGGGCCACCGCCCACGGCTCCGACGAGGAGGCGGCCGGGGCGGCGCTGGCCGCCCGCGCCCGGACCGCCGAGGCGATCAAGGTCTACGCCGCGGAACAGACCGGGCTCCGCCGCTTCGTCGTGCGGAAATCCCTGGAACCCTCCTTCACCCAGCTCGCGCTCAACGGCGAGTCCGGACCGCTCGCCGACGACCGGGTGCGCCGCGCCGTGGCCCGGGCACTGGACCGGCGGGAACTCGCCGAGACCGTGCTGAGCCCGCTCGGTCTCCCCGCCATCCCGCCCGGCAGCCATCTGGCGCTGGCCGGCCAGCGGGCGTACACCGACAACAGCGGAGCGCTCGGCGAGCAGAGCACCCAGGAGGCCCAGGCACTTCTCGCGGACGCGGGATGGGTCCCCGGCGGAGCGCTCAAGAAACCGGAACCGGCCAAGGCCGGGGGCAAGGCGGAGAAGAGCGCCGCACCGGACTCCGACGACTCCGGCTCCGACGGGAAGAACCGGGGCGCCGTCGCGGCCCCGAAGAACCCCGGCAATCCCGGCCGGCCCCGGATCGCCGACGGAAGCGCCGCCGACCGCCCCTCCAGCGAAGGGCTCTACATCGTCGGGGACGACGACCTGAACCGGGCCGGCTCAGGCGGTACGCAGGTGCTCGCGCCCGCCCCGGTGGCGTTCCAGGAGCTCGCGCTCCAGCCCCGGGCGAGGTCCGGGGAGGATCTCCCGGCCCGGACCACCGCCCGGGACGGCGGCAGCGAGGGCAAGGGCGGGGCCGCCGGAGCGTACGCCCCGGCCGGCACGGCCGCCCCGGTCGCCGCCGGCGGCCGGCTGGGCAAGGACGGCAAGCCGCTCTCCCTCCGCTTCGTCCTCCCCTCGGGCCCGGGGTCGGAGTCGCTGCGCGCCGTGGGCGAGAAGATCGCGGGAATGCTGGACCGCATCGGGATCCAGACGGAGCTGGTCAAGGTCGCCGACGCGAGCTACTTCAAGGATCACGTGGCCTCCGGCCGTTACGACCTCGCCCTCTACTCCTGGCCGGCCACCGCCTACCCGGCCACCGACGCCCGTCCCATCTACGCCAAGCCCGAGCCCGCCGACGACGGCTCGCTCCTGGTCGAGCAGAACTACACCCGGGTGGGCACGGACTACATCGACCAGCTCTTCGAGCAGGCCGCGGCCGAGCTCGACGAGAACGAGGCCCGCGAGCTGGTGCGCCGCGCGGACGCCCGGATCTGGGCGGCGGCCGGATCGATTCCGCTCTATCAGCGCCCCGAGCTCGTCGCGGTCAAGCCCGGTGTCCGCAATGCCGGGGCCTTCGGCTTCGCCACCCCGCGCTATCAGGACATCGGCTTCGCCCCGTCCGCGGCGGCCAAGGCCGGACCGTCCGCCGGCACCGCTCCCGCCCCCTCCGGAGCGGAGGAGTCCGCCGGGGCCGATTCCGAGCAGGACACGGACGCGGACGCGGACGCGAACTCGGACGCGGACTCCGCCACCGATTCCGACGCGGCCGCGGACTCCGATTCCGGCGCGGAGCCGGCCGCGGACGAGGAATCCGCCGACGCCGCGGAGAGCGCGGACCCGGCCGAGTCCGACTGAGACCCACACGCGCCGGCCTCACACGCACCGGCCTCACACGCACCGGCCCAACGGGCTCCGGCCGGGGACTCCCGGCCGGAGCCCGCCTCCGCGTCCGAGCCCGCCTCCGCCTCCCCGTCCGAGCCGACCCCTGCCCTGCCCCCGCACCCGCCCCGCCGCGATCCGCGAAACCGCCGCCCCGCCGCCGCATGGCTCACCGGAATCCACCGGCTGCGGCGAACCGGCCGAATCCCGGCGGATTTCAGCGAGCCATTGGCCCCCTGAACCCATACGTTTCTCTACCAATCGCGGATGAACCACTCGCCAGGAATCGATAAATCCGCAGAATTCCCCGAGCCGGAAATCGACATTCGGTAATCGTCCGGACGCGGAGAGTTCCCCCGGCCATCCGCCCGGCCGGCCCGCCCCGCCGGCGCCGAGGAGATTCGAAAGAAACCTCCGGAAACCTCAGAACTGGCTCAACTTTCTTGCCCGGCGGAGATTCCGGCGGGCAGAATCGGGGTCACCCGTTGACTTGATCTCAGGAAGTTCCGGCAGTTCAGGTACGCCGGGCAGCGCCCTCACCCCCTCGCCTTCCCCCGTGGTCCGCGTCTCCCACTGCGGACCGGGAAGCCCCGCGCGCGCCAGCCCCGTACCATGGGAGTGAGCCGCGGCGCGTCCGCCCCGGCGGGGCGTACGAGGAAACCGCCGCATTTCTACGCCGCATCCCACGATCGAGAGAAGCGCCAGCCAGTATGCCCACGCGCCATGACATCCGTAACGTCGCCATCGTCGCCCACGTCGACCACGGCAAGACCACCCTGGTCGACGCCATGCTGAAGCAGGCCGGTGCCTTTGCCGCGCACCAGCAGGTCGACGACCGGGTCATGGACTCCAACGACCTTGAGCGTGAAAAGGGCATCACGATCCTCGCCAAGAACACGGCGGTGAAGTACCACCCCAAGGCGGGCGGTGCGCCCATCACGATCAACATCATCGACACCCCGGGCCACGCCGACTTCGGTGGCGAGGTCGAGCGCGGTCTCTCGATGGTCGACGCGGTCGTTCTGCTGGTCGACGCCTCCGAGGGCCCGCTCCCGCAGACCCGCTTCGTGCTCCGCAAGGCCCTCCAGGCCCGGATGCCCGTCATCCTCTGCATCAACAAGACGGACCGTCCCGACTCCCGGATCGACGAGGTCGTCAACGAGACCTACGACCTCTTCCTGGACCTGGACGCCGACGAGGACCAGATCGAGTTCCCGATCGTCTACGCCTGCGCGCGTGACGGTGTAGCCTCGCTGACCAAGCCCGCCGACGGCTCGGTCCCGACCGACAGCGACAGCCTGGAGCCGTTCTTCTCCACCATCCTGGAGACCGTCCCGGCCCCCGAGTACGACGAGTCCGCGCCGCTCCAGGCCCATGTCACCAACCTGGACGCCGACAACTTCCTCGGCCGTATCGCGCTCCTCCGCGTCGAGCAGGGCGAGCTGCGCAAGGGCCAGACCGTGGCCTGGATCAAGCGCGACGGCACCATCTCCAACGTCCGCATCAGCGAGCTGATGATGACCGAGGCCCTCACCCGCAAGCCCGCCGAGGTGGCGGGCCCGGGCGACATCTGCGCCGTCGCCGGTATCCCCGACATCATGATCGGCGAGACGCTGGCCGACCCGGAGAACCCGATCGCGCTGCCGCTGATCACCGTGGACGAGCCCGCGATCTCCATGACCGTCGGCACCAACACCTCGCCGCTGGTCGGCCGGGGCGGCACCGGCAAGGGCGCGGACAACAAGGCTGCGGTCAAGGACCGCAAGGTCACCGCCCGCCAGGTCAAGGACCGCCTGGAGCGCGAGCTGGTCGGCAATGTCTCGCTCCGCGTGCTCGACACCGAGCGCCCGGACGCCTGGGAGGTGCAGGGCCGCGGTGAGCTGGCGCTCGCCATCCTGGTCGAGCAGATGCGCCGCGAGGGCTTCGAGCTGACCATCGGCAAGCCCCAGGTCGTCACCAAGGAGGTCGACGGCAAGGTCCACGAGCCCGTCGAGCGAATGACGATCGACGTCCCCGAGGAGCACATGGGCGCCGTCACCCAGCTCATGGGTGTCCGCAAGGGCCGGATGGACAACATGTCCAACCACGGCTCCGGCTGGGTCCGCATGGAGTTCGTCGTCCCGTCCCGCGGCCTCATCGGCTTCCGTACGGAGTTCCTGACCAACACCCGCGGCACGGGCATCGCCCACTCCATCCACGAGGGTCACGAGCCCTGGTTCGGCCCGCTGAGCACGCGCAACAACGGCTCCCTGGTCGCCGACCGCTCCGGCGCGGTCACCGCCTTCGCGATGACCAACCTCCAGGAGCGCGGCGTCCTCTTCACCGACCCCGGCACCGAGGTCTACGAGGGCATGATCGTCGGCGAGAACTCCCGCTCCGACGACATGGACGTCAACATCACCAAGGAGAAGAAGCTCACCAACATGCGCTCCTCCTCGGCCGACTCCTTCGAGGCGATCGTCCCGCCGCGGAAGCTGTCGCTGGAGCAGTCGCTGGAGTTCTGCCGCGACGACGAGTGCGTCGAGGTCACCCCGGAGGCGGTCCGCATCCGCAAGGTGAACCTGGACGGGCGCGAGCGCGCCCGTGCGGCCTCCCGCGCCAAGCACGGCTGACCGGCCCGCACGAGCCGGAGTACAACCGAACAGCTCTGAACAAGTACGGCGGCCGACCCTGACCAGGGCCGGCCGCCGTACTTGTGCCCAACCCCACCTGCGTCATCACCATGACGCCCCCCGCTCGAATCCTTGCCGCACCCTGCTCGAAGCCGCACCCCGCTCGAAGCGGACCCGGCCGCCCCGGCCGTACGGACGGGCCGTGCGCGCCCTCCCCGTGCGCTCCCCTGTGCACCCTCCGCGTGGGTCACCCCCGCGGACCGCCCCCGTACGCCCCCAGCGCCCCGGCCACCGCCCCCAGGACCGCCACACGCACCCTGTGCGCCCCATTCGCCTCAGAAACCTCACAGGCCCCATGGGCGCCCTGTGAGGCTCCGGCGGCCATCCGTCCGGCCCGCCACCCCGCACAAGCCCCATAACGACCAAGATCGGCCATCCGGCCGAAAACACGGGTGGCGGCCCCGAAGAGGGGCCGCCCGGGTCGTTTGCGCTCGCTCCCCGCGTGGGAAACTGATGGATTGGACCATCGCCGCCGGACCGTCCGTCAACAGGTTTTCCTACCCGACCTGTCCGACTATCGGGCGTAGCTCACCGGAAACCTGTATTAACAGTCCGTTTCGGGGGTGTCTGTCTGTGATCCCTTTGTCCGAATTTTGGTCCTCGGGCCTCGGCTGATGTTGCCAAAACGAGATGCTTTAAGTGTGGTTTACAGCCCGAACTTACCCAATAGTTGGCTTCACTAGCTCGGGTCAACGGGTCATGCGCTGTGGGGAGCGCCGACTCACGAGCACACGGGGTACAGCTCTTCGCCGTCAGGGGTGTCGGCGGGGGTGTCCTGTGCCCAGCCTTGCAGTGAACACGTGGACTCATGAGGAGGAACCCATGCGCGGTGCCACGAGCGCCAGTGGGGTCGGGTCGTCGCAGATGGCTTGTACGGCCGGTTTCCAGCGCATTCCATCCAGGCCGGCCGCAGACGTCGGCCGCCGATCCTGAGCCCCGGTCAACCGCTCGGCTCGCGCTCCTGAGGGTGGAATCAATCCCTATTGACGTACTTTCCAGCCGAAATGCCCGTTACTGACTGACCGGCATGAGGCTGTACGGCCGTACCCGCCACGGGTACCGCCGGACAGGGGGATCGTCAACGGCGGCTCCGACGGTACGAGTGAACCCACTCGCCCGTCGAGACCGCCGTGCGCAGGACGCGGGTCACCCGACACCCGTGAATGGACACATCATGACCAGTCCAATTGAGGCCGAGGCCACGGATACCTCTGTCACCTTGGACAAAGACTCCGCGACCAAGAAGAACGACGCGGCGGACGACAAGGGCCACCTCGGCCGTTCGCCCGGCCAGCTGATGTGGACGCGCTTCAAGCGCGACCGCACCGGCATGATCTCCGCCGGCATCGTCATCTTCTTCTTCGCGATCGCCGCCCTGGCGCCGGTGATTTCCAAGCTGTACGGCAAGGACCCGTACACGCTCTACCCGGACGAGGCCGGCTACGAGGGTCTCCTCGACGACTTCTCCATGCCCGTGGGCACCTTCGGCGGTGTCTCCGGAGACTTCTGGTTCGGTGTCGAGCCGGAGCTCGGGCGCGATGTGTTCACCATGCTGCTGTACGGCATGCGCACCTCGCTCTACATGGCCCTGGTGATCACCTTCTTCTGCGTGGTCACCGGCGTTGTCATCGGCATGGTCAGCGGCTACTTCGGCGGCAAGGTCGACTACTGGCTCGGCCGGATCACCGACTTCTTCCTCGCCTTCCCCAGCCAGCTCTTCTTCATCGCCTTCATGCCGGTCGTGACCGCGATGTTCGTCTCCCCCCGGGACGAGACGCCGACCTATCTGCGCGCCGTCGCGATCATCCTGGTGATGTGGTTCCTCGGCTGGATGGGCATGGCCCGTCTGGTCCGCAGCTCCGTGCTCTCCCTGCGGGAGCGCGAGTTCGTGGAGGCGGCCAAGGTGTCGGGTGCCTCCCGCTGGCGGATCGTCCGCAAGGAGATCCTGCCGAACATCGTCACCCCGATCCTTGTTCAGGGCACCTACATGCTGCCCAGCTCCATCCTGACGATCGCGTTCCTCTCGTATGTCGGTGTCGGATTCGTCGAGCCCACCCCTGACTGGGGCCGGATGTTCGCGGTCGGCTCCGCGGTGTACGAGCAGAACCCGGCGTTCATGTTCTTCCCGGGTGTCGCGATGGTGGTGTTCGTTCTCGCGTTCAACCTCCTCGGCGACTCCGTCCGGGATGCGTTCGACCCCAAGACCGGACGGTGACGTCCTAGGGCGGGGGTGGCTGCCGCCCCCGCGCCGGGCAACCGGACGGTCAGGCAGCTTGTGTTGAATTACAACGGACAGGTAGGTGCACGAGCATCATGAAGCCCCTTCGCTCACGTACGGTGCGCGCCATAGTCGTCGCTGCCGCGGCCGGTTCCTTGGCTCTCACGGGCTGCTCCAAGAACGAGGGCACGACCAAGGACGAGTCCAAGTCGCAGAAGGACGCCGCCGCGCAGTCCAAGCCGGTTGTCTACGGCAAGGCCGCCGACTCCAACGGCCCGGCCGCCGAGGTCCCGGGCGCCAAGCCCGGTGGCGTCGTCAATGTGTACATGCAGTCCGGCCTGAGCCACATGGACCCGGGTCAGATCTACGTCAGCGACGCCGGCCAGTTCTCCAACCTGGTGCACCGCGGTCTGACGAACTTCCAGGAGGACGACAAGGGCAACCTGACGGTTGTCGGCGACGTCGCGACCGACGCGGGTACCACCACCGACGGCGGCAAGACCTGGAAGTACACCCTCAAGGACGGCATCAAGGACGAGAACGGCAACGTCATCACGTCCGCCGACGTCCGCCACACCATTGAGCGGCTGTACGCGAAGTTCATCTTCGACGGCCCGACCTTCGTCCAGAGCTGGCTCTCCGGCGCCGACGGCAAGGACTACCGCCTCGCGCTGCCGGACGGCCCGTACAAGGGCAAGCACCTGCCCGACTCGGTTCTCGCCACCCCGGACGCGAAGACGGTCATCTTCAAGTTCAAGGACGCGCAGCCGGACCTGCCGCAGGCGCTCGCCATGGCCGGTTACAGCATCGTCCCCGAGAAGGCGGACACCAAGGAGAAGTACGACAAGCGGCCCGCGTCGCTCGGTCCGTACAAGATCGCCGAGCACAAGTCCGGCAAGTCCATGACGCTGGTGAAGAACACCAACTGGGACCCGAAGACGGACGCCGTGCGCCACCAGTACGTGGACGGCTACAACTTCACCTTCACGATCGACCAGGCCAGCCAGACCAAGCGTCTGATCGCCGACCAGGGTGACGCGAAGAACGCGATCCAGTTCACGGACTCGGTCGACCCGACCCAGATCCGTGACGTCATCACCAACCCCGCGGTGAACAAGCGCAGCATCAAGGGCTTCCAGCCCTACGTCTGGCAGATGACGTTCAACCTGGACCGAATGAAGGACAAGCGCGTCCGCGACGCCATCACCCACGCGATCCCGAACCAGCGGATGATCGCCCAGGACGGCGGCAAGTACGGCGGCGAGCTCGCCGGCGGTCTGATGGCCCCGACCCTGCCGGGCTACGACCCGACGTACGACCCGTTCGGCAAGCTCAAGAAGCCCAACGGCGACATGAAGAAGGCCAAGGAGCTGCTGAAGGAGGCGGGTGTCGCCGAGGGCACCAAGCTGACCTACGCGCACTCCAACACGCCGCGCGGCCAGAAGCAGGCCGTGATCATCAAGAACGCGCTCGGCGAGCTCGGCTTCGATGTCCAGTCCAAGGAGATCGACCGCGCCACCTTCTACGAGCAGATCGGCAAGATCAACAACCCGTTCGACCTCTACATGACCGGCTGGGGCCAGGACTGGCCGTCGCCGTCCACGGTCATCACCCCGGTCTACGACGGTGACCTGGTCGCCGACGGTGGCTCGAACTACTCGCACATCAAGGACAAGACGGTCACCGAGGGTATCAACGAGGCCCTGAAGATGGACCCGATCGCCGCCGCGAAGAAGTGGGAGGAGATCCACCACTACATCGTGGAGAAGGTCAACCCCGCCGCTCCGGTCTACTACTCGAAGCAGATGCAGCTGTCGGGATCGAACGTCGGCGGTGTGAAGTACAGCACCGAGTCGAGCTACATCGACATCAACGACATCTTCCTGAAGAAGCCGTAGCCGTACGCCGGATCACCCCGGCCATCGGTTGATCCGTGGGGGTGCGCGCCAGGCGGAGCGCACCCCCACGGGCCCACGTCTCCAACCCCCGCCGCCTTCGAAGAGAGCAGCCTCCCGCGATGCTTCAGTTCCTCCTCCGCAGGTTGACCGGCGCCGTAGTGATCATGTTTTTGATCGGCGCGTTCACGTTCTTCCTGTTCTACACAATCCCCCAGGACTTCGCCGAACTCTCCTGCGGCAAGAACTGCACGCCGGAGAACATCGCGAACATTCGCGAGAACCTCGGTCTGGACAAGCCCATCACCTCCCAGTTCTGGGAGTTCATGGGCGGCATCGTGGCCGGCCGCGACTTCGCTCAGGGACACTGCTCCGCACCGTGCCTGGGCCTCTCCTTCAGCACCCAGGAATTCGTCTGGGACTCGATCATCGACCGCTTCCCGCTGACGCTCTCGCTCACCGTCGGCGGTCTGGTGATCTTCCTGACCCTGGGTCTCGGCAGCGGCATGCTCGCGGCCTGGAAGCGCGGTACCTCGCTCGACCGGATCGTCAGTGGCGCCTCGATGGTGCTCAGCTCGTTCCAGATCTACTTCCTCGGTCCGATCGTCCTCGGTCTCTTCGTGTACAGCACGGGCTGGCTCGAGAATCCCGAGTACGTTCCGTTCACGGAGGATCCGGCGGGCTGGGTGGTCGGCATGCTGATCCCCTGGGCCGTCATGGCGACCATCTTCACCGCGCAGTACACGCGTATGGCGCGCTCCACGATGATCGAACAGCTTCAGGAAGAGCACGTCCGCACGGCGCGCGCGAAGGGCATGAAGCAGCGGTACGTATTCTTCCGGTATGCCTGGCGTGGATCCCTCACCCCCATCGTCACCATTCTCGGCATGGACCTCAGTGGTCTGCTCGCGGGAGCCGTGGTCACCGAGTTCACCTTCGACCTGGCCGGTATCGGCCGGCTCGCGGTCGACTCCTCGCTGACCAAGGACCTGCCGCTGACGATGGGCGTGATGTTGTTCGGAGCCTTCTTCATCCTGATTCTGAACATCCTCGTGGACCTCGCCTACGCCTACATCGACCCGCGCGTGCGCCTCGCCTAGGAGATCGACCGTGACCACTCTGACCAAGACCGAAGACACACCGGCCCCGACCGGGCCGGGGGCCTTCCTCTCGGTCCGCGACCTGCGGGTGCGGTTCTCCACCGAGGACGGCCTCGTCAACGCGGTTGACGGCCTGTCCTTCGATGTCGAGCGCGGCAAGACGCTGGGTATCGTGGGCGAGTCGGGCTCCGGCAAGTCCGTGACCAACCTGACCATCCTCGGACTCCACAACCCCAAGACGGCCCACGTCGAGGGCGAGATCCACCTGGATGGCACCGAGCTGGTCGGCGCCCCCGAGAAGGAGATGGAGAAGCTCCGCGGCAACAAGGTCGCGATGATCTTCCAGGACCCGCTGACGGCGCTCTCGCCGTACTACACGGTGGGCCGTCAGATCGCCGAGCCGTACATGAAGCACACCGGCGCCTCCAAGAAGGAGGCGAAGGCGCGCGCCATCGAGATGCTGGCCAAGGTCGGCATCCCGCAGCCCGCGACCCGCTTCAACGACTACCCGCACCAGTTCTCCGGCGGTATGCGCCAGCGCGCGATGATCGCCATGGCGCTGATCTGCGACCCCGATCTGCTGATCGCGGACGAGCCGACCACCGCGCTCGACGTGACCGTGCAGGCCCAGATCCTGGACCTGCTCAAGGACCTCCAGCAGGAGTTCGGGTCGGCCATCATCTTCATCACCCACGACCTCGGTGTCATCGCCAACATGGCCGATGATCTGCTGGTGATGTACGCGGGCCGGGCGGTGGAGCGCGGCAGTGTCCGCGAGGTGCTCCAGCAGCCGAAGCACCCGTACACCTGGGGTCTGCTCAGCTCGATGCCGCGTCTCAGCGGTCCGCTCGACGAGCCGCTGGTCCCGATCCCCGGTTCGCCGCCGAGCCTGCTCAACCCGCCGACCGGCTGCGCCTTCCACCCCCGCTGTTCCTTCAAGGACCAGGTCAGTGGTGGACTGTGCTCGGCCGACAGGCCGACGCTGCCCGCCGGGCGGGCCAGCGCCTGCCATCTTTCGGCGGACCAGAAGCAGTCCATCTTCATCGATCAGATCAAGCCCCGGCTGGGCTAGGAGACGCAGAGACATGAGCGAGAACGTCACTCTGCCTAAGCAGCAGGAATCCAGCGGGACACCCGGCGACCGGGGTGAGCCGCTGCTCACCGTCGAGGGGTTGCAGAAGCACTTCCCGATCTACGGCGGGTTCCCCTTCAAGCGCCAGGTCGGCGCCGTCAAGGCGGTCGACGGGGTCGATCTGACCGTGTACCCGGGCGAGAGCCTCGGACTCGTCGGTGAGTCCGGCTGTGGCAAGTCCACGACCGGACGTCTGATCACCCGGCTTCTGGAGCCGACCGGTGGCAAGATCACCTACTCCGGTCAGGACATCACCCACGCGAGCCGCAAGCAGCTGGCGCCGATCAGGTCCGAGATCCAGATGATCTTCCAGGACCCGTTCTCGTCGCTGAACCCGCGGCAGACCGTCGGCACCATCATCAAGAGCCCGATGGAGGTCAACGGCATCAACCCGGCCGGCGGCCGCGAGGCCCGGGTCCGGGAGCTGCTGGAGACCGTCGGTCTCAACCCGGAGCACTACAACCGCTTCCCGCACGAGTTCTCGGGCGGCCAGCGCCAGCGCATCGGCGTCGCCCGCGCCCTGGCGCTGGAGCCGAAGCTGATCGTCGCGGACGAGCCGGTCTCGGCGCTCGATGTGTCCATTCAGGCGCAGGTCGTCAATCTGCTCCAGAAGGTCCAGGACGAGCTGGGCATCGCCTTCCTCTTCATCGCGCACGACCTGGCGGTCGTCCGGCACTTCTCGCACCGCGTCGCCGTGATGTACCTGGGCAAGGTGATGGAGGTCGCCGACCGCGACTCCCTGTACACCCGGCCCCGGCACCCGTACACGCACGCGCTGCTCTCGGCCGTGCCCGAGGCGGATGTCGACGCGAACAAGAAGGAGCGCATCCGCCTCTCCGGCGATGTGCCCTCGCCGATCATGCCGCCGTCCGGCTGCCCCTTCCGCACCCGCTGCTGGAAGGCGCAGGACAAGTGCGCGTCGGAGGCGCCGCCGCTGGTGCAGCTCTCCGGCAGCCGCGAGGGCCACCTCACGGCCTGCCACTTCCCGGAGGACCCGACGGTGGTGCGCACCGAGGACGTGATCATGGACCCGGCGCTGGTGGCGCTGGAAGAGGGTCACGACCCGAAGAGCTGAACGGGATTCCGCCCCGGCGGACCCCGCGCGACAGGGCCCCGGGACAGCGGGCCGGTGAGAACCGGCCGCTGTCCCGGGGCCCTGCCGTGTGCCCGGCCCCCGAGGAGCGCCCCCGGGCGAAAATCCGTTGCAGCGGCCCCGCCCCGCGCCGGACAGTGATCCCATGGACGACCTCACCATCAGACCCGCGGTTCCCGCGGACGCCGCCGAGATATGCGACCTGCTCAATGCCGTGGACCTGATCGAGATCGGCCGGGCGGAGACCGATCTGCACTCCGTGCGGGACGACCTCTCCCACCCCGAGGCCGGGCTGGCCGAGAATTCCTGGCTGGCCCACCGGGGCGACCGGCTCGTGGGATACGGCCTGATGTGGGACGACTCCGGCGCCGACCGGATCGACATGGACAGTTACATCCTTCCCGAGCACCAGGACGCGGGGGAGCGGCTGCTGGAGCTGATGGAGGCGCAGGCGGTGCGCCGGGCCGCGGCCAATGGCGCGGACCGGGCCGTGGTCCATCTCCATCTCAATGTCCGCCCGACCCTGGATGTCTCCCTGCTCACCGGCCGCGGCTGGCGGACCGTGCGCAAGTACCACGTCCTGACCAGGGCGATCACCGGCGCCGGCGATCCGGTCCCGAGCCCGCCCGAGGGGATCGCCCTGCGGGACTGCCGCGAGGAGGCCGACCGCCGGGCGGCCCACGCCCTGGTGGAGGAGACCTTCGCCGAGCACTTCGACCACCAGCCGAGCACCTACCAAAAGTGGCTCGACGACCTCGGCGCGCACATCGACTGGTCGCGGGTCTGGATCGCCTCCGCCGCCGGATCCGGCGATGTGGCCATCCTGCTCACCCGCAATGACCGGGAGTCGATGGGCTGGATCAGCGCGCTCGGAGTGCGCAAGAGCGAGCGCGGCCGGGGTATCGCCGGATATCTGCTGCGCCATGCCTTCGGGGTGTACGCCGGGTACGGCCGTGACACCATCGGCCTCGGCGTGGACACGGAGAATGTGACCGGCGCCCTCCGTCTCTACGAGGCACACGGCATGCGCACCCACTTCGCCGTCGACACCTGGGAGGTGACCCTCCCCGTGTCCGGGGGGTGATCTCACCTCACCGGCCCCGGAGCTTCGTCCGAACGGCGGCGGCTGACATGCGCTGTGCCTCCTTATCAGGTGATATTCGGTCCTAAGTGATGATCGGGACCGAGGAGGCACTCCATGCGTGGAGCCACGCACGCCAAGTGGACCGCATGCGCACTGGCCGTCGCCCTGGCGGCGACGGCCTGCGGAGGGGGCGGCGACAGCGGAGGCGGCAGCGGCGCCAGTGGAGTGGTGAGCGCGTCCTGGGGTGATCCGCAGAATCCGCTGGAGCCCGCCAACACCAATGAGGTGCAGGGCGGCAAGGTCCTCGACATGATCTTCCGCGGTCTCAAGCGGTACGACCCGAAGACCGGCGAGGCCCAGGACATGCTCGCCGAGAAGATCGAGACCTCCGACTCGGTCAACTTCGCCATCACCGTCAAGGACGGCTGGACCTTCAGCAATGGCGAGAAGGTCACCGCCCAGTCCTTCGTCGACGCCTGGAATTACGGGGCCGACCTCCGGAACAACCAGCGGAACGCCTACTTCTTCGGCTATATCGAGGGGTACGAGCAGATCCACCCGGAGTCCGGGAATCCGACGGCGAAGACCATGTCGGGCCTCAAGGTCACCGGTGAGCGGACCTTCACCGTCAAGCTCACCCAGAAATTCTCCACCTGGCCCGAAACCCTCGGCTACGCCGCTTTCGCCCCGCTGCCGAAGACCTTCTACGACGATCACGACGCCTGGATCGCCAAACCCGTCGGCAACGGCCCGTACACCGTCTCCTCGTACGACCGCGGCTCCCAGATGGCCCTGCGGAAATGGGATGACTACCCCGGCGACGACAAGGCCCAGAACGGCGGGGTGAATCTCAAGGTCTACACCGACAACAACACCGCCTACACCGATCTGACCGCCGGAAATCTCGATCTGGTCGACGACGTTCCCGCGTCCCAGCTGAAGAATGTGAAGGCGGATCTCGGCGACCGCTACATCAACACCCCCGCCGGAATCATCCAGACCCTCGCCTTCCCCTACTACGACAAGGCGTGGAACACCCCCGACGGTGCCAAGCTCCGCACCGGTCTCTCCCGGGCGATCAACCGCGATCAGATCACCGAGACCATTTTCCAGAAGACCCGCACCCCCGCCAAGGACTGGACCTCACCGGTGCTCGGGGAGGACGGCGGCTTCAGCGACACCCTCTGCGGCGATGCCTGCGAGTACAACCCCGCCGAGGCGAAGAAGCTGGTCAAGGAGGGCGGCGGGATCCCCGGCGGCACCCTGAAGATCTCGTACAACGCCGACACCGGCTCCCACAAGGACTGGGTCGACGCCGTCTGCAACAGCATCAACAACGCCCTCGGCAATGACCGGGCCTGCGCCGGAAATCCGATCGGCACCTTCGCCGACTTCCGCAACCAGATCACCCAGTCCAAGATGTCGGGCCCCTTCCGGGCCGGCTGGCAGATGGACTATCCGCTCATCCAGAACTTCCTCCAGCCGCTCTACTACACCAACGCCTCGTCCAACGACGGCAAGTGGAGCAACAAGGACTTCGACAGGCTCGTCGACGAGGCCAACGCCGAATCCGATGTCCCGAAGGCGGTCGAGACCTTCCAGAAGGCCGAGGAGGTCGTGCGCGACCAGATGGCCGCCATTCCGCTCTGGTACCAGAACGGCAGCGCCGGCTACTCGGCCCGTATTTCGAATGTCGAGCTGAATCCGTTCAGCGTCCCGGTCTACAACGAGATCAAGGTCGGCTGACCCGGGAGAGGCGACGGCCCGGCACGCACCCCGCGCCGGGCCGCACCACTTCCCACCGTGACCCAAGAACCCGGAGCCCTCCATGGGACGTTATGTGATCAGGCGTCTGCTCCAGATGATCCCGGTCTTCTTCGGCGCCACCCTGCTCATCTTCCTCATGGTCAATGTGATGGGCGACCCCATCGAGGGCCTGTGCGGACAGCGCCAGTGCGACCCCGCCACCGCCGCCCAACTGCGCAAGGAGTTCGGCCTCGACAAGCCGCTCTGGCAGCAATACCTCACCTATATGGGCAATGTGTTCACCGGGGACTTCGGCACCGCCTTCAACGGCCAGAAGGTCACCGAACTGATGGCCGACGCCTTCCCCGTCACCATCCGGCTCACCCTGGTCGCCATCTTCTTCGAGATCGTCATCGGCATCACCCTCGGCGTGCTCACCGGACTCAAGCGCGGCCGGCCCGTCGACACCGGTGTGCTGCTGCTGACCCTGGTGGTCATCTCCGTCCCCACCTTTGTGACCGGTCTCCTCCTCCAGCTCCTCCTCGGCGTCGAATGGGGCATCATCAACCCCGCCGTCTCCCCCGAGGCCCCGCTGGACGAGCTGATCGTGCCCGGACTGGTCCTCGCCTCCGTCTCACTGGCGTATGTCACCCGGCTCACCCGGACCTCCATCGCCGAGAACGCCCGCTCCGACTATGTCCGCACCGCCAAGGCCAAGGGACTGCCCCGGCACCGCGTGATCACCCGGCATCTGCTGCGGAATTCGCTCATCCCCGTCGTCACCTTCATCGGCACCGACGTCGGCGCGCTGATGGGCGGCGCGATCGTCACCGAGCGCATCTTCAACATCCATGGCGTCGGCTACCAGCTCTACCAGGGCATCGTCCGCCAGAACACGCAGACCGTGGTCGGCTTCGTGACCGTGCTGGTGCTGGTCTTCCTGCTGGCGAATCTGCTGGTGGACCTGTTGTACGCCGTACTCGACCCGAGGATCCGCTATGCCTGAGCCACCGCCGTACGACGACGGGGGAGCCATCGCCGCCACCGGCGCGGGCGGCCCGATGGACCTCGCGACCAGCGAGGGCGAGTCGCTGGAGAAGACACCCGGCGGGCCGCTCGGCACCGGTCCGTCGGACCGGCCGCGCAGTCTGTGGTCGGACGCCTGGCGCGATCTGCGCCGCAACCCCGTCTTCATCCTCTCCGGTCTGGTCATCCTCTTTCTGATCGTCATCTCGATCTGGCCCTCCCTGATCGCCTCCGGCAATCCGCTCCAGTGCGATCTGGCCAAGGCCCAGGAGGGCTCCCAGCCGGGCCACCCCTTCGGCTTCAACGGCCAGGGCTGTGATGTCTACACCCGTACCGTCTACGGGGCGCGGACCTCGGTCACCGTCGGTGTCTGCGCCTCCCTCGGGGTGGCCCTCCTCGGCTCCGCCCTCGGCGGCCTCGCCGGATTCTTCGGCGGCGGCTGGGACGCCGGGCTCTCCCGCCTTGCCGACATCTTCTTCGGCATCCCGGTCATCCTCGGCGGCCTCGTCCTGCTCTCCGTCGTCAGCTCCACGACCGTCTGGCCGGTCGTCGGCTTCATGGTGCTGCTCGGCTGGCCGCAGATCTCCCGGATCGCCCGGGGCTCGGTCATCACCGCCAAACAGAACGACTACGTCCACGCCGCCCGCGCGCTCGGTGCCTCCAACGCGCGGATGCTGCTGCGCCATATCGCGCCCAACGCCATCGCCCCGGTCATCGTCGTCGCGACCATCGCCCTGGGCACCTACATCTCGCTGGAGGCGACCCTGTCCTATCTCGGCGTCGGGCTGAAGCCGCCCACCGTCTCCTGGGGCATCGACATCTCCTCCGCGTCGCCCTACATCCGCAACGCCCCGCACATGCTGCTCTGGCCGGCCGGAGCGCTGGCGATCACCGTGCTCGCGTTCATCATGCTCGGCGACGCGGTACGCGACGCCCTCGACCCCAAGCTGCGCTGAGGAGGCCCGCGATGCTGCTGGAAGTGCGTGATCTCCATGTCGAGTTCCGCACCAGGGACGGAGTGGCCAGGGCCGTCAACGGTGTCACCTACGCGGTCGACGAGGGCCGGACGCTGGCCGTGCTCGGCGAGTCGGGCTCCGGGAAGTCCGTCACCGCCCAGGCGGTCATGGGCATTCTCGACACACCTCCGGGGCGGATCTCCGGCGGCGAGATTCTCTTCCGGGGCCGGGATCTGCTCAAGCTCAAGGAGAGCGAGCGGCGGCGGATCCGCGGCGCCGAGATGGCGATGATCTTCCAGGACGCCCTCTCCTCCCTCAATCCGGTGCTGAGCGTCGGCGATCAGCTCGGCGAGATGTTCACCGTCCACCGGGGCCTGAACCGGAAGGAGGCCCGGGAGCGCGCCGTCGAGCTGATGGAGCGCGTCGGCATCCCGGGGGCGAGGGAGCGCGTACGGCAGTATCCGCACCAGTTCTCCGGCGGAATGCGCCAGCGCATCATGATCGCCATGGCGCTGGCCCTGGAACCGGCGCTGATCATCGCCGACGAGCCCACCACCGCCCTCGATGTCACCGTCCAGGCGCAGGTGATGGAGCTCCTGGCCAAGCTCCAGTCGGAGCTCAACATGGGCCTGATCCTGATCACCCACGACCTCGGCGTGGTCGCCGATGTCGCCGACCGGATCGCCGTGATGTACGCGGGCCGGATCGTGGAGACCGCCCCGGTCCACGACATCTACCGGGCCCCCGCGCACCCCTACACCCGGGGGCTGCTGGAGTCGATTCCGCGTCTGGACCAGAAGGGCGCGGAGCTCTACGCGATCAAGGGCCTGCCGCCCAATCTGATGCGCATCCCGGCCGGCTGCGCCTTCTATCCGCGCTGCCCGATGGCCCAGGACATCTGCCGGACGGACGAGCCGCCGCTGTACGAGGTGGACCGGGAGCGGAGCAGTGCCTGCCACTTCTGGCGGGAGACGCTGGGGGAGCGGCCGGCCGCCTCCCCGGAGCCCTCGGGCGGTCCGCGGTCCCCCTCCGGCGGACCGGAGCCCTCGCAGGGTCCGCAGCACCCCGGCGGCCCGGGAGCCTCCGGCGGTCCGGCCCCCGTGACGGGCCCGGGGCCCTCCGGCGGCCGGGAGACCCCCGCCGGGCCGGGCGGCCCGGATCTCGCGAAGGCACCGGACACCCCCGTCGCCCCGGAGGAGGAGCGGACCGATGGCTGAGGCGATTCTGGAGGTCCGCGACCTGGCCAAGCACTACCCGCTCACCCGGGGCATCCTCTTCAAGAAGCAGATCGGCGCGGTCCGGGCGGTCGACGGTGTCGATCTCGATCTGCTCACCGGGGAGACCCTCGGCATCGTGGGCGAGTCGGGCTGCGGGAAGTCCACCCTGGCCAAGATGATCGTCCATCTGGAGCGCCCCACGGCCGGTGTGATCCGGTACAAGGGCGAAGACATCACCAAGCTCTCCGGACGAGCCCTCAAGGCGGTCCGCCGGAACATCCAGATGGTCTTTCAGGACCCATACACCTCGCTCAATCCGCGGATGACGGTCGGAGACATCATCGGGGAGCCGTACGAGATCCACCCGGAGGTGGCGCCCAAGGGCGACCGGCGGCGCAGGGTCCAGGATCTGCTCGATGTGGTCGGCCTCAACCCCGAGTACATCAACCGCTATCCGCACCAGTTCAGCGGCGGCCAGCGGCAGCGCATCGGCATCGCGCGGGGACTCGCGCTCCGGCCGGAGATCATCGTCGCCGACGAGCCGGTCTCCGCGCTCGATGTCTCGGTACAGGCCCAGGTCATCAATCTGCTGGCGGGTCTCCAGCGAGAGTTCAGCCTCAGCCTGGTCTTCATCTCGCACGACCTCTCCATCGTGCGGCACATCTCCGACCGGGTCGGTGTGATGTATCTCGGACGGGTGGTGGAGCTCGGCCGGGACGAGGAGATCTACGACCACCCCACCCACCCGTACACCCAGGCGCTGCTGTCCGCCGTCCCCGTACCCGACCCCGAGGCGCGGGAGCACCGCGAACGGATCCTGCTCCAGGGCGATGTGCCCTCACCCGCGAACATCCCCTCCGGCTGCCGCTTCCGCACCCGCTGCTGGAAGGCGCAGGAGCGGTGCGCCCTGGAGGTGCCGCTGCTGGCGGTGCCCGCCGAATTCCGGCTCGGGGAGGGTCTCGCGAAGCACCCATCGGCCTGTCACTTCGCCGAGGAGCGGCAGGTGGTTCCGCCGTCAGGGTGATTTCCGGGCGATGTACGGGTGATGCCGGCCGTCGCGGCCGGCATCACCCGCGCGCTCCTTTTACCTGCGGGCAACGCGCCCGTCGCGGTGCCGATATACGGACGCGCCAGGCTGCGTCCCACGGCCGTGCGGGTGCCGTGGGCCGGCCGGGGATCCGCCATGTGATCCCCGGCCGGCCGCCATGCCCGTGATCCGGCCGCCCGGGTCAGTCCTTGCCGAGCCCCAGCGCCCGCCGCAGGAAGCCCACCTGCAACAGCAGCAGGTTTTCCGCCACCTCCTCCTGTGACGCCATATGCGTCACCCCGGTCAGCGGAAGCACCTCGTGCGCCCGTCCCGCCGCCAGCAGCGCCGAGGAGAGCCGCAGCGTATTCGCCACCACCACATTGTCGTCGGCCAGCCCATGAATGATCATCAGTGGCCGCGCCGGTTCCTCGGCGGCGATCAGCCGGCCATCGGTGACCAGCGAATTCGCCGCGTATACGGCCGGCTGCTCCCGGGGGTCCCCGAGATACCGCTCCGTGTAGTGGGTGTCGTACAGCGCCATGTCGGCCACCGGCGCGCCCGCCACCCCCGCATGGAACACATCCGGCCGCCGCAACACCGCGAGGGCCGCCAGATACCCCCCGTACGACCAGCCCCGGATCCCCACCCGGCCGAGGTCCAGCGGAAAGGATTCGGCCAGCGCATGCAGGGCGTCGATCTGATCGTCCAGCGTCAGCGGGAAGTTGTCCTTGACCGCCTTCTCCCAGGCGGGCGAGCGGCCCGGTGTGCCCCGGCCGTCGGCGACGATCACCGCGAAACCCTGGTCCGCGAACCACTGCGAGGTCAGATGCGGATTGTGCGCCGCCGTCACCCGCTGACCGTGCGGACCCCCGTACGGATCCATCAGCACCGGCAGCGGCCCGTCCGTGTCCCGGTACCCCGAGGGCAGCAGCACCGCCGACGGAATGCGCCGCTCACCCGCCTCGCGGAGCCGCGGGCGCGCGGTCAGCACCGGCCGCTCCGCCCGGCAGGCGACCGACCCGATCCGCTTCCCGTCCCGCAGCACCCAGAACTCCGCGCCGCTCGACTCCAGCCGCGCGGAGACCAGCACCGTCACCGCGCCCGAGCGCACCGCCGTGTGGCTTCCCGGCTCCTCGGAGACGCGCTCCACGCCGGTCGCGCTCACCCGGTGGACATGGATCTCGCCCAGTTCCGGATCGGCCGCCTCCATACCGGCGGAGGCCGAGATCAGGACATCGTCCGCCCCGATGTCCAGCACCGCCCGCACCTGGAGACCGGGCCCGGTGAGTGTCCGGTCGCCGACCTTCAGCACCCGCGGACCGTCCTCGTCCGTGATCCGCACCAGCCGTCCGTCCGGTGTCCAGGCCGGCACCCCGGGGAGCAGTTCGAGCCAGGCCGGATCCTCCTCCACCCGGATGACCCGGGTGGAGCCCGTCTCCCCGTCCACCGCCAGTACGCACTGGGTCCGCTGGTCGCGCGTCTGCACCAGCAGCAGCGGCGCGCCCCCCGCCGACCAGTGCACCCGGGCCAGATACGGATACCGGCCGCGGTCCCAGTCCACCTCCGTGCGGACACCCTCCAGGGTGACCAGAAACAGCCGTACCTCCGCATTGGCCGTGCCCGCCGCCGGATACGCGATCGGCTGCGGCTCCCGCTCCGGGTGCGCCGGGTCGGCGATCCACCACCGGGTGACCGCGCGGTCGTCCACCCGGGCCACCAGCAGCGCGTCCGAATCCGGCGACCACCAGAAACCGTTCGGCCGGGCCATCTCCTCGGCCGCGACGAACTCCGCCATCCCGTAGGTGACCGATTCGTCCTCCGGCTCCGCGAGGGGCCGGTCGCCCTCCCCGGCCGCGCCGGTCACCCGCAGCGAGCCCCGGGACACATAGGCGACCCACCGGCCGTCGGGGGACGGCCGGGGATCGATGACCGGCCCCCGGGCGGGCAGTTCCCGGGTCTCCCCGGTGTCCACACCGGTCGCGAAGAGCCGCCCCGACAGTGCGAAAGCGGCCAGTCCGGCCGCCCGGTCGGTCGCATAGCCGACGATCCCCGCCGACCCCTCGCGGCTGCGCTCGCGCCGGGCCCGCTCCTCGGGCGAGAGTTCCTCCTCCGCCCCGCCGAGCAGTCTCCGGGGGTCGGCGATCAGCCGTTCCCGGTGCTGTTCCCCGGTCAGATCGAGTGTCCAGAGTCCGCCCTGCGGATCAGTGCCGGAGGGCGTCCGGATGAAGATCACCCGGGATCCGTCCGGGGTGACGGTGAAGGAGCGGGGGGCGCCCAGAGTGAAACGCCGGGTCCGGGCATGCTGGCGCGGAAACGAGAGTTGCGTCCTGGAGGTCATACGACCGAACCTTAGGACGTGCCCGCCAAGTCCCGTCCGCCTGGCGTGCGCTGACGCGTGTGCGCCCCCGTGTGCTGCCGTGCACCGATCGATGCGTTCGCACGGATAGTTATGATCCGTAGCGCAAGGTGGGTAGGAACCATCTGTCACACGCAAGCTGCCCGTCCCGACCGAATATGTGTGGAGGTGAACCGCCGTGGCACTCTCCATCTCGGTGGTGCTGCTGCTGGCGATCGTCGTCTTCCTGCTGATCCGGAAGTCCGGACTGAAGGGCGGGCACGCGGTGATCTGTATGTTGCTCGGGTTCTATCTGGCGAGCTCGTCGATCGCCCCGACGATTTCCGACCTGACCTCGAACGTGGCCGGAATGATCGGAGACTTCAAGTTCTGATCACTTCCGGATGACGAGACGGCCGGCGGGCCGGCGGGACCGGCACGGCGCCGGACGTGCCGCGTCACGGCGCACCGGCCGGCGTCGTGACAGCCCCGATGGGCGACGACCCCGGGCCCGGATGATCGTGTGCTTGCCGGTTACTCCCGCCGTGATGCGGGCATGCCTCGTAGGCTGTCCTCATGAAGGATCTTTCCGCCCGTCGTCTGCTCCTGGTGCATGCGCACCCGGACGACGAGTCGATCACCAATGGCGCCACGATGGCGCTGTACGCCGGCGAGGGCGTGCGGGTCACCCTGGTGACCTGCACCCTCGGAGAAGAGGGCGAGGTCATTCCGGCCCATCTCGCCCATCTCACCGCCGACCGCGATGACCGGCTCGGTCCGCACCGGATCGGTGAGCTCACCGAGGCCATGAAGGAGCTCGGCGTCACCGACCACCGCTTCCTCGGCGGTCCCGGGCGCTTCCACGACTCCGGAATGATGGGCGTCGCGCAGAACCACCGCGAGGACGCGTTCTGGCAGACCCCCGTCGATGCCGCCGCCGCGTATCTCGTCGAGATCATCCGCGAGGTCCGCCCGCAGGTGCTGGTGACCTACGACCCCGACGGGGGGTACGGACACCCCGATCACATCCAGGCCCACCGGGTCGCCACGCGCGCCGCCGAGCTCGCCGCCGAGCGGGCCTTCCGCCGGGACCTGGGCGAACCGCACACCATCGCCAAGATCTACTGGACCCGGGTGCCCCGCTCGGCCGCCGAGGAGGGCTTCGCCCGGCTCCGGGCCGAGGCCGGCACCGCCTTCCCCGGAATCGCCGCGCTCGGCGACATCCCCGGTGTGGTGGACGACACGGAGATCACCACCGAGATCGACGGCACCGCGCAGGCCGGCCGCAAGACGGCGGCGATGCGCGCCCATGCCACCCAAATCTCCGTGGCGGGTTCGTACTTCGCCCTCTCCAACCATCTGGGCCAGCCGATCTTCACCACCGAGTACTACCAGCTCGTCCAGGGCACTCCGGGCGCCCCCGCCGGTGAACGCGAGCAGGATCTGTTCGCCGGAATCGCCGGAATCGCCGGAATCGCCGGGGCCCCGGCGGCGGGAGAAGCCGGATGAGCGGCCGGGGCGTCCCCGGTGCCCGGCTCACCGGCCCCGTGAGACCCGGCAGGATCGCCGCTCATCTCGGGCTGGCCGTTCTCGGCGCCGTGGTCGGCACGGCGGGCTCGCTCGTCCAGGACGCCTGGTTCCCGGGCGGGTTGCTGCTGGCGCTGCTCGGATCGGCGGGGCTCTTCCTCGGTTCCTCCCGGGCCACCGGCACCCAGCTCGGTGTGGCCGCCGCCGGGGCCGGCTGGCTGATCGCCATTCTGCTGCTGAGCTCCGGACGGCCGGAGGGCGACGGGCTCTTCTCCGCCGGTGTCGGGCCGCTCGCCTTCATGGTCGGCGGCATGGCCATCGCTGTGATGTGTGCCACCTTGGGGCGGCCCGCGCAACCGGGCGACCGCACCGGCCGACTTGAGGGATGAGAGACGACACGGGACCCCTGACGAGTGACGGGTTCCCCGGGCACCCTAGGGTGGGTCGCCACGCAGAGCGCGCCACCCGAACCGGCCGTCCCCGTACGGTCGGCGGAGTGAGCTTCGCCCAGTCGCGGAATGCGTGTCCGCGGCGGCAAGTATGGTGGTGCGCGCCGCCGAGCCGCCCACAGCAGTAGCCATCCAGTAAGAAACGGGCGGCGAAGCCAACCGGGAGAACCTGCTTTGAGCCGTGAAACTGACAGTTCGTCCTCCGGGCCCCAGGGGCGCGGTGGCGCCGCGTACCCCTCGGGGACGCCGCCGTACGGATCCCGCCAGTACCCGTCACCGCATCCGGCGCAGGACGCTCCCGACGGAGCGGCGGCGGACGGCGAGGGCGGTGCCCGTGCGCCGAAGCCGGACGGATCCGAGCCCAAGACCGAGACGACGCTGACCACGCGTATCCGTATCAACATCCCGGGATCGAGGCCGATCCCGCCGGTGGTCATGCGCAAACCCATGAACGACGTGGACCCGTCGCCGCAGCCGCCGGGCGCGCCCGCCGCCGAGGCGGACGCGGAGCGCACGGCCGCGATGCCGGTGCTGGGCGGCGAGCCGGCCGCCGGTCCGGGCCCGGAACCGGGCACCGCCGCGCAGCCGGGTGAGAAGCCCCCGTCCAGCGACTGGTTCGCCCCCCGCAGGGGCTCCACGAACGGCGCGGGCATCCCCTCCCCGGCGGGCGGTACGCAGGGGGCGGGCATCCCTTCCCCGGGCGACGGGACCGACGGCGCGGGCATCCCCGCCCCCATGGGCGGCGCCGACGGAAGCGGACCGTACGCCGGGACCGCCGGTGCGCCCGGACAGCCGTACTTCTCCGAGACCGACCGGCCGGACGGCCCCGGCGGCCGGCCGCACAGCGCGCTGAGCGATCTGGCGGGGGAGACCGGCCCGCCGGCCCCCGCCGCGCCCAACGGCTACGCGCCGCAGGGCGGGGGCGCCCCCCGGGGCGGCCCGTCCGGGGCCACCTCGGGCCCCGCCACGGGCACCATGCCGGTCCTGCCGCGCCAGGGCGGCGAACGCGGGCCCTCGGCGGCCCCCGCCCCCGCGGGCGGCGGCCAGGGCGCTCCGCAGGGATCCCCGGCCGGCGCCGGTCCCCGTCCCGAGCTGCCCGCGCGGAACGGCTACTCGGGCGGTGTGCCCGGTGGTCTCACCGCCGGACTCGCCGGCCAGGCGGAGGCCCCGGCACCGGCCGCTCCCCGGCGGTTCGACGACACCGCCGTACTGACCCCGCAGCTCTCCGCCGCCGAGCGGGCCGCCGACGGTTCCGGAGGGAACGTCTCCGGTTCCACTCTCACCAGCGGCATCCCGGTGGTTCCGGCCGAGCACCGCCCGGCCTTTCCCTCGCAGGGCGGCCCCGGCGGTCCCGAGACCGCGGCCTTCCCCGCCGGCCCCGCCCACCCCGGCGCGGCGAAAGCGGAACCTGCACCGGCCCCCGCCCCCGCCTCCCGCCCGGCCCCGCCGCCGGCCAGGAAGGGCCGCTCCAAGCTGGTTCTCGCCGGTGTCGCGGTGGTCGTGCTGGGCGGCATCGCCTACGGCGCCGGGCTGCTGCTGAACCACTCCGAGGTCCCCAAGAGCACCATGGTCCTCGGCGTCAACATCGGCGGCGGCACCAAGGAACAGGCCGTCGTCAAGCTGGAGAAGGCGCTCGGCAAGCGGGCCGCCACCCCGCTCCAGCTGACCGTCGGCGGCAAGAAGGAGCAGCTCGCGCCGGACAAGGCCGGGCTGGTGCTCGACAGCCAGGCCACCGTCCGCAAGGCGGCGGGCAGCGACTACAACCCGGTCTCCGTGATCGGCTCCCTCTTCGGCGGCGAGCGGGTCGTGGAGCCGGAGATCCCGGTCGACGAGGAGAAGCTCGGCGTCGCGCTCAAGGATCTCGCGGGACAGTCGGGTTCGGCGGTCGAGGGCACCATCCGCTTCGAGCCCAACAAGGTCATCGCCGTGCCGGGCAAGCCCGGCAAGTCGCTCGATGTCGCCCGTTCCATGATCTCGGTGAAGGACGCCTTCCGCGCCCAGGTCGAGACCGGCCGCCCCAATGTGGTCGAGCTGCCGGTGGCCGCCGTGGAGCCCACGGTGGGACAGGCCGAGATCGACCGGGCGATGAAGGAGTTCGCGGAGCCCGCGATGTCCGGCCTGATCACGATCCAGGCGGGCGGCACGCCGATTCAGTTCGGTCCGGCCAAGTCGCTGCCGAGGATTCTCTCCATGAAGGCGATCAACGGAAAGCTCGTCGAGGTCTACGACAAGAAGGCCATCGAGGAGCTGATCGGCGGCACCTTCACCGGTGTCATGATCACCAAGGGCGACGGCAACAAGCACCAGCTCGGCCCGGACGACATCGCCCAGGCGATGGGCCCCCTGCTGCGCGGCAAGACCCCGCAGGAGCGCACCCTGGTGATGGATCTCGACCCCGGCTGATCCGGCGGCGTCAACACCGCGCGATGCCCGGTCCCCCGTGAGGGTGGACCGGGCATCGCTCGTTCATGCGCCGCACCGCCCGCACCGCCGGGGTCCCGGCGGCGCGGCGTCAGTTCAGCATCGCCCGGGCCGCCCGGGCCCGCCCCCGGAGGGTCTCCGCGGTCGACGGCTCCACCGCCGCCACGATCTCCGCGTACGCCTCCAGATCCCGCGCCCCCCGCAGGAAGTCACCGCGCTGGATCAGCAGTTGCGCCCGCTCGTAGCGGAGCCGCGCCGGGTGGGAGGGCAGCAGCAGGGAGAGCTCGATCGCCCACAGGCCGACCGCCGACTGCTCCCGGCGCGCCGCCGCCCAGGCGCGGATGTTGTTCAGGACGCGCACCACCACATCGACCGGGTCGGCCGGAGTCAGCATCGAGGGATCCAGCGGCGCGCCCGTCGCCCCGCGCACCATCACCTCCGCCTCGCCCCCGGTCAGGACCCGGCCGCCCGCGAACGGATCGGCCAGCACCTGTCCGGCCGGGTCCTCCGGGTCGCCGAAGCCGACCACGAAGTGGCCCGGCAGCGCCACCCCGTACACCGGCGCCCCCGCCCGCCGGGCGACCTCGATCCAGACCACGGAGAGCAGGATCGGCAGACCGCGCCGCCGCCGCAGCACCTCGTGCAGGAGGGAGGACTCCAGCCGCTGATAGTCGGTGGGGGAGCCGTGGAAGCCGTGGCGCTCACCGAGGAGCCCGGCCAGGGCGTTCGCCCAGCCCAGCGGATCCTTCGGGCCGTAGGGCAGTTGCCCGGCGAGCCGGTCCAGTTCGATCTGGTCCGCGTCCACGCCGGCCGAGCCCAGTGAGGGATCCGCCACCGCGCTCATCAGCAGGCAGAGCAGGGAGAGATCCGGCCGCTCCGAGCGGGCCTCCGCGGCGAACCGGCCCCGGTGGTCGTCGGCGTCTTCGTCGGTCAAGGCGTCATCGTCGTGCATCTGCCACTCGTACCCGTCTGTCCGTGCCCCGTACCCTGTCGGCGCCACGCACCCCCGGCCGGCCGCCCCGGCCCGGCTAGGCGGACCGGTAGTGGTGGTAGGCGTGCTGGGTGGCGAAGCCCATACCGGAGTACAGCGCCCGTGCCCCTTCATTGTCCGACTCGACCTGAAGCCAGGCGGCGGAGGCCCCCTCCTCCAGCGCCCTGGCGGCGAGTGCGGCCATCACCGCGGTGCCCAGACCCTGGCGGCGGTGGGCCGGGTCGACCTCCACCGCCATGAATCCGGCCCACCGTCCGTCGATCACACACCGTCCGATCGCGGCGGGCACCTCACCCGCCCCCGGCACCGAGGCGAACCACACGGAGGGGCCGCTGCCCAGCACCTTCAGCACATGCGCCCCGGCCTCGCCGGACCGCTGATAGCGCCGCAGCCACGGTTCGTCGAAGGAACGCGTCAGCCGGACCCGTTCCGCGTCCGCGTCCAGGTCGGCGAGGGGCGCGAGCCCCGCGATCCGCACCTCGGCCGAGACCTCGCGGACCCAGCCGCGCGCCTCCAGCTCCGGGCAGAGGTACTCCTGTGTCCCCTCCGCCCCGGTGGCCACCTGGAGCCTCGGTGTCAGTCCGCGGGCCGCGTACCACTCGACCGCCCGGGCCAGCGCCTCGTCCAGGGGCAGTCCGGGATCGCCCGCGGCGAGCACGGAATTGGCGCGCCGGGTGAATCCGGCGGACGCCCGCAGCTCCCACTCGCCGAGCCGCTCGCTCTCCACCGGCTGCCAGGCGCGCGCGGTCACCCGGGACAGCTCCCTGAAGTCGGTGGCCGGGCCGCGCCGCCGGGCGGGCGCGGCGGGGACGACCTTCCCCGCCACCAGCTCGGACTCGGGAATCCGCACGGTGTCACCCGTACGCCGTGTGATCACCAGCACACCGCCGTCCCACGATATGAGAACGCCCACGGTGTCGCTGAACCGCCCGCCCGCCGCGGCGGGGTCGACGAGGCGTCTGATTGATACCCGTTTGCCCACGTCAGCGGGTGTAATGCGGACTTCGAGCCGTCCACTGCCAGTGAATTCCACTGTTCCGTGAGCCCCTCTTGTTCGGAACGTCCCCAGGAACGGAGATACTAGATGCGGGCATCGACGACGCCGCGCTCCCGCGCAAGCCAGCCCTACCGAGGAGGAACGACAGCGTGACCTACGTCATCGCGCAGCCTTGTGTCGACGTCAAGGACAAGGCATGCATCGAGGAGTGCCCCGTCGACTGCATCTACGAGGGCAGCCGGTCCTTGTACATCCATCCGGACGAATGCGTCGACTGCGGGGCCTGTGAGCCGGTGTGCCCGGTCGAGGCGATCTTCTACGAGGACGACACTCCGGAGGAGTGGAAGGACTACTACAAGGCGAATGTCGAGTTCTTCGATGAGCTCGGTTCGCCCGGTGGCGCCTCCAAGCTCGGCCTGATCGAGCGCGATCACCCCTTCATCGCCTCGCTGCCGCCGCAGGGTTAGGGGCCTTCTTTCGGATCGGGCTGGGCCCCAGCGAGATCCGAGAGAGAGGCCCTGGCAGGCGGGCCCGTGGGCCCTCCGGTCCCGTACGGTCGTCGTCCGTACGGGACCGAGTCATACCCGTAAGTGCAATTCGGTACGAACCGGTAAGGATATTTTCGAACCGGTACGAACTGGTACGAGAAAGAGAAAGCCCTTGTCCGCAGTCTCTTCCCGCCTCCCCGTCTTTCCCTGGGACAGGCTGGTGCCGTACAAGGAGCGGGCCGCGGCGCACTCCGACGGCATCGTGGACCTCTCCGTCGGAACCCCGGTCGATCCGGTCCCCGAGCTCATCCGCACCGCTCTGATCGAGGCCGCGGACTCGCCCGGCTATCCCACCGTGTGGGGGACACCGGCCCTGCGGGGCGCGCTCACCGGCTGGGTGGAGCGGCGGCTCGGCGCGACCGGTGTCACCGACGCGAACGTACTGCCGGTGGTCGGCTCCAAGGAGCTGGTCGCCTGGCTGCCCACCCAGCTCGGCCTCGGCCCCGGCGACCGGGTCGCGTATCCCCGCCTCGCCTACCCGACCTACGAGGTCGGCGCGCGGCTCTGCGGCGCGACCCCGGTCGACTACGACGATCCGGCGGAGCTGGACCCGGCCGGGCTGAAGCTGCTCTGGCTCAACTCGCCGTCCAACCCGACCGGCCGCGTCCTGTCCCAGGACGAACTGACCCGCACCGTCGCCTGGGCGCGCGAGCACGGTGTGCTGCTCTTCAGCGACGAGTGCTATCTGGAGCTGGGCTGGGAGGCCGAACCGGTCTCCGTGCTCCACCCGGACGTCTGCGGCGGTACGTACGAGGGCATCGTCGCCGTCCACTCCCTCTCCAAGCGCTCCAACCTGGCCGGCTACCGCGCCGCCTTCATCGCCGGTGACGAGCGGGTGCTGGCCGAACTGCTGCTCATCCGCAAGCACGGCGGCATGATGACCCCGGCGCCGGTGCAGGCCGCGACGGTCGCCGCGCTGGGCGACGACGCCCATGTGGCGGAGCAGCGGGCGCGGTACGCGGCCCGGCGGGCGGTGCTGCGGGCCGCGCTGGAGGGGCACGGCTTCCGGATCGAGCACAGCGAGGCGAGCCTCTATCTCTGGGCGACGCGCGACGAGCCGTGCTGGGAGACGGTGGCGCACCTGGCGGAGCTGGGCATTCTGGTCGCGCCCGGTGATTTCTACGGACCGGCCGGCGAGCGCTTCGTCCGGGTCGCCTTCACGGCGACCGACGAACGGGTGGCGGCGGCGGTCAAGCGGCTGGGCGGCTGAGCCCGTACGGCCGGCCGAGGACATGCGAAGGGGCTCCGGGAGTGATCTCCCGGAGCCCCTTCGGTGTTCGGCGGTCAGCTGAGCGGGCTGATGGCGAGCGGCAGCTCGCCGGGGGTCACCTCGCCCGCGGTCAGTTCACCGGCGGGCAGGGTCTCGACGGCCTTCCCCGCGGTCTCGCCGACGGTGCCCACCGCGGCTCCGGCGGTCTCACCGGCCACCTGCCGGGCGGCCGGCGCGGCGGCGCGGCCGGCCTCGCCGATGGTCTTGCCCGCGAGACCGGCGGCCTGGCCGCCGGCGGCCTCGACGGTCCCGCCGAGGGCGTCGGCCTCGACGGCGCTCACGCTGCCGACCGGGTTGACCGGTGCGAGGTCCACCGCGCTCGCGGAGCCGGCCGCGCCGACCACGGGGGCTGCTCCCGCCGCGATGAGCAGCGCGGCACGGGCGATCCGACGGGTCAGGGGGAGGGACATGATGCTCCTTGGGGCGAGAGATGCGGAGAGTTTCACTGACGTCCGGTCACGGCCGACAGGGGTCCGGCTTTCCGGAAGGAGCCGGTCCGTGTGATCGGACGCAGTGACAACCGCTCGGGGGGCGGGAGAAGTTGCGGTGCCCCAAGGCAAAGAATGGGCAATGCGTCGCATTATCCTATCCACGCAAAGGCGGGCAAAGCGCCCAATTGGGTGGTGGGTCGCCGAAGCGTCACTTCCCTTGTGGCGCAAGGGATCCGGCGGCCGTCCGGCGGGCCGGCGCGCGGGAGTGCCCGCGGCGGGGGAGCGGAGCGCCGGTTCGCCCCGTACGGGGGAAGGGGCGGATCAGTGTGCGATGCGCAGCTGTACGACCGGAGCGGAGCCCGCGGGGTCGCGCTCGGCGCCGCCGGCCGGCCGGGCGCCGGCGGACTTCCGCCAGCCCTCCCCGGTCCGGTCCGCGCTCCAGATCCGGTCGCCGTACGAGATCTCGTCGATCCGGAGCCCGTCCGCCCGGGCCATCGCCCAGTGCGCCAGCTGCCGGCCGCGCTTCCCGGCCTCGTCCGGGCTCTTGCCGGTCCTCGCCGAGGACACCGGCACGGTGAACTCCCGCGCCGCCGGTGAACCCGCGGCGCCGGCCCGGCCGGGAAGCACCCCCGGCCCGAAGGCGCGCACCAGCTCGGCCCGTACCCGGTCCGGGTTCCCGGGGCCCGCGTTGCCGTCCGGTACGCAGGTCAGGGCGGCACCGGCCCGGCCGGTCAGCGCGGCGGCGAGCAGGGCCGAATTCGTCTCGTGCTTGGCGTACGCCTGCGGGAAACCGCTCCGCTGGACCCGCTGGGCGGCCTCGGTCAGCGGCAGTCGCGAATAGCCGGGGACCTCGGCGAGCCGGTCGTAGAAGATCCCGGCCGAGTAGACGGGGTCGAGGATCTGGGCGGTGGTGCCCCAGCCCTTGGAGGGCCGCTGCTGGAAGAGTCCCAGGGAATCCCGGTCGCCATGGCTGATATTGCGCAGCGAGGACTCCTGGAGCGCGGTCGCCAGCGCGATGGTGACGGCGCGTTCGGGCATTCCGCGGGTGGTGCCCACGGCGGCGATGGTGGCCGCGTTGGCGGCCTGCTCGGTGCTCAGCGCGTAACTCGGCCCGCCCGTGCCCGCGCCGGCCCGGACGACACAGTGCGGGGCGCCGCGGTCGGTGATGTGCTGCACCCCGACATAGCCGGCCAGCGTGAGCAGCACGGCGGCCCCCGTCGCACGACGGAGGGAGCGGCTGCGCCGGGTGGGGGAGGCGTTCTCGGGCACGGCACCACCGTACTGGAGGGTATTCGGCCACTTTCGCCCGGCCGTGTACCGCCGGGGTCCGTACCGGGGCCCAGGACGCCCCGGGGGCCGGAGGGGGCGCCGGGGAGGGTCCGGCGCGGCTCGTCGCGGTCCCGGCGAAAGGCACCCGGAAGGATTCACCGAAGTGCCCGCGGAGCGGCGGGCGGAGTGCGCCGCGCACCGGGGCGCGGGGAGGTTCCGGGAGGGGTTCGCGGAGAGGTTCCGGGAGGGGCTCGGGGAGGGGTTCGCGTACCGGCCCACAGGTCCCGGACCCGCTTCCCGCCGGCCGCGCTAGGGTCGTCGCCATGCCCCACACCGCACTCGATCTCACCCTCGACGGCCCCGGGCTCACCGCGGCCCTGGTCGACATTCCCTCGGTCAGCGGCACGGAGAAGCCCCTCGCGGACGCTGTCGAAACCGCGCTGCGCGCCCTGCCGCACCTCACCGTCGACCGGCTCGGCAACAACATCGTCGCCCGGACCCGGCTCGGCCGGTCCGAGCGGGTCGTCCTCGCCGGGCACATCGACACCGTCCCCATCGCCGGGAACCTGCCCTCCCGGCTGGACGAGAACGGCATCCTGTGGGGCTGCGGCACCAGCGACATGAAGTCGGGCGTCGCGATCCAGCTCCGGATCGCCGCCACCGTCCCCGAGCCCAACCGGGACATCACCTTCATCTTCTACGACAACGAGGAGGTGGCCTCCCACCTCAACGGGCTGGGGAAGGTCGCCGAGGCCCACCCCGAATGGCTCGCGGGCGATTTCGCCGTACTCCTCGAACCCTCCGACGCCGAGGTCGAGGGCGGCTGCCAGGGCACCCTGCGCGTCCATCTCCGCACCGGGGGCGAGCGGGCGCACTCCGCGCGGAGCTGGATGGGGTCGAACGCGATCCACGCCGCCGCGCCCATCCTGGCCAGGCTCGCGGCGTACGAGCCGCGGCGGCCGGTGATCGACGGCCTCGAATACCGCGAGGGCCTCAACGCGGTGCGGATCGAGGGCGGGGTGGCCGGCAATGTCATCCCCGACGCCTGCACGGTCGTCGTCAACTACCGCTACGCGCCGGACCGCGGCGAGGAGGAGGCCGTCGCCCATGTGCGCGAGGTCTTCGCGGGGTGCGGGGTCGCCGAATTCGTGGTCGACGACCACTCGCCCGGCGCGCTGCCCGGACTCTCCCACCCGGCCGCCGAGGCGTTCATGCAGGCCGTCGGGGGGACCGCGCGGCCCAAGTTCGGCTGGACCGATGTGTCCCGCTTCAGCGCCCTCGGGGTGCCCGCGGTCAATTACGGCCCCGCGGACCCGCTCTTCGCCCACAAGCGGGACGAGCATGTGGCCGTGGCGAAGATCACGCACTGTGAGAACCGGCTCAGGGAGTGGCTGACGTCCTGAGTTTCCCCGCTTGTCGCCTCCCCGGACCTACCCTGGCTGCGGCAACGATGTTCGGTGGAGGGAGCAGGTCATGGGCAACCCCGAGGGTTCACGGGCGTTCGAGGAGCGGCGGCAGGGTCCGGTGCTGCGGCGCAGGGAACAGGTGGAGCCCGGCACCACGGACCAGCGGCTGCTCGACACCGAGGGCGACTCCGAGTGGGTGCACACCGACCCCTGGCGGGTCATGCGCATCCAGTCGGAGTTCGTGGAGGGCTTCGGCGCGCTCGCCGAACTCCCGAGCGCCATCAGTGTCTTCGGCTCCGCCCGCACCGCGCCCGGCACCCCGGAGTACGAGGCGGGCATCCGTCTCGGCACGGCGCTGGTCGAGGCCGGCTTCGCGGTGATCACCGGCGGCGGTCCGGGTGCGATGGAGGCGGCCAACCGGGGCGCCCGCGAGGCGAACGGCATCTCGGTGGGACTCGGTATCGAGCTCCCCTTCGAGCAGGGCCTCAATCAGCATGTCGACATCGGGGTGAACTTCCGTTACTTCTTTGTCCGAAAGATGATGTTTGTGAAGTATGCCCAGGGATTTGTGGTGCTGCCCGGCGGCATGGGCACCCTGGACGAGCTCTTCGAGGCGCTGACCCTGGTCCAGACGGGCAAGGTGACGAAGTTCCCCATCGTCCTCTTCGGCACGGAGTACTGGGGCCCGCTGGTCGACTGGCTGCGGAACACGGTCGTCGCGCAGGGCAAGGCGTCGGAGCGGGATCTGCTGCTCTTCCATGTCACGGACGATGTCGACGAGGCGGTCTCCCTGGTCACCAAGGAGACCGGGCACCAGGACTGACGGAGCGCCCGGGTGCGGGGCCTCACCGCACCCGGGGGTCCCCGGCAGGGGATCCGCGCCCGGGCAGGGCTGCCGCCCCGGGCGGCGGGCTCAGGCCAGGCCGCGGCGGGCCACCGCCGGGGCCCGGTGGCCCGCGATCGACGCCACCATGTCCAGCACCTGACGGGTCTCCGCCACCTCGTGCACCCGGTAGACCCGGGCGCCCAGCCAGGCCGACACCGCGGTCGTCGCCAGGGTCCCGATCACCCGTTCCCTCACCGGACGGTCCAGCGTCTCCCCGACGAAATCCTTGTTCGAGAGCGAGACCAGCACCGGCCACCCCGTCTCCGCCAGCTCGCCGAGCCGCCGGGTCGCCTCCAGCGAGTGCCGGGTGTTCTTGCCGAAGTCATGGCCGGGATCGATCATGATCGCGTCCCGCCGCACGCCCAGCTCCACCGCACGCTCGGCCAGGCCCAGCGTCACCCGGAGAATGTCCTCCACCACGTCGTCGTAGGCGATCCGGTGCGGCCGGGTGCGCGGCTCGGCCCCTCCGGCATGGGTGCACACCAGACCGGCTCCGTACCGCGCGGCGACCTCCGCGAGCCGGGGGTCGACCCCGCCCCACGCGTCGTTCAGCAGATCCGCGCCCGCCTCGCAGACCGCCTCTCCCACCTCGTGCCGCCAGGTGTCCACACTGATCACCACATCGGGGAAGCGCTTGCGCACCTCGGCCACGAAACCGACCGTGCGCCGGGCCTCCTCGCCGGCCGTGACCTCCTCCCCCGGACCGGCCTTCACCCCGCCGATGTCGATGATGGCGGCCCCCTCCGACACCGCCTGTTCCACCCGGGCGAGCGCGGGCTCGTCGAGGAAGGTGGCGCCCTGGTCGTAGAACGAGTCGGGCGTACGGTTCACGATCGCCATGATCACCGGCTCGTGCTCCGCGAATTCACGCCGTCCCAGCCGCAGCATCAGCGGTTTTCCTCTTCCAGTCGTCCGGCATCGTCCGGCTGCGACCCTAACTGTCACACCGGCGTGGCACGATCAGCCGGGAAGAGTTTCCGTCCGGGGAGCACCCGGGAGCCGGGAAGAGGGTCGCTCGTGTTCTTGTTCTTGCTGATCGCGATGGTCGTGGTCGTCGGAGCGGTCACGCTCGCCGTGATCGGCGGCGGCGACAGCGGCGCGCTGCCCGAGACCGCGCCCGAGCAGTTGGTCGACCCGCTGCCGATCACCCGTCCCGTCAACCGCGCCGATGTCGAGGAGCTGCGGCTGCCGGTGGCCCTGCGCGGCTACCGGATGGCCGATGTGGACGACGCGCTCGGCCGGCTCGCCGCCGAGCTCGCCGAGCGGGACGAGCGGATCGCCGAGCTGGAATCGGCCCTGGCCGGGGCGCGGACGGAGACGGGGAGCGGAGCCGATCCGTTCACCAAGCACGGTGAGGAGCCGGGGCAGTGACCGACAGCGGCGACAGCGGGGGCGGTGGCGCCGAGGAGGCCGCGGGCGGCACCCTGGCGGGTCCCGACGGCGAACAGCGCTGTCCCTGGGGCCTCTCCACCGAGGATTACGTCGCCTACCACGACGACGAATGGGGCCGCCCGGTCCATGGTGACGACGCGCTCTTCGAGCGGCTCTGTCTGGAGGCGTTCCAGTCCGGTCTCTCCTGGATCACCATCCTCCGCCGCCGCGAGGGCTTCCGCCGGGCCTTCGGCGACTTCCGGATCGCGACGGTCGCCGAGTACACCGACACCGACCGGGACCGGCTGCTGGCGGACGAGGGCATCATCCGCAACCGCGCCAAGATCGACGCGACCCTGGCCAACGCACGGCTGATCGCCGGCTGGCCGGCCGGCGAGCTGGACCGGCTGATCTGGTCGTACGCCCCGGACCCGGCGAAGCGGCCGGTGCCCCGCACCATCGCCGATGTGCCCGCGGTGACCGATGAGTCCACGGTCCTCGCCAAGGAGCTCAAGCGGAAGGGGCTGCGGTTCATCGGTCCCACCACGGCGTATGCGCTGATGCAGGCATGCGGGCTGGTCGACGACCATCTGGAGGGGTGTGTGGCGCGGGGCGCCGGACGCTGAGCGTCCGGGGGTGGCGGGCGCCGGGGGCGGGTTCGGGCGCCCGGCCGGCTCCGTGCCCGGCCCGCCGCGTGCAGCCATCCCGTGCCCCCGTCCGCGTACGCCGGCCGCGTGCCCCCGTCGTGCCGCGCCCGGAGCCGGCCGGGCAGGGGCTCCCTACCGGCCGAGATACCTCGGCTTCTCCTTCGCGACGAAGGCCGCCACCGCGATGGCGTGGTCCTCGGAGGAGCCGGCCCGGGCCTGGAGCTCCTCCTCATTCTCCAGCGTCTCGGCGAGTGAGTGCCCGGCGCCGAAGGCGATCGATTCCTTGATCGCCGCATAGGCCACCGTCGGGCCGTCCGCCAGTGCGCGGGCCACCTCCGCCGCCGTCGCTGCCAGTTCGTCCGCGGGCACCAGCCGGCCGGCGATGCCCCAGTCGTGGGCCTCCCGCGCCGAGAAGGTGCGCGGGAAGAGCAGCAGATCGGCGGCGCGGCCGGGGCCGACCACCCGGGGCAGCGTCCAGGAGACCCCGGAGTCCGCGGTCAGCGCGACACCCGCGAAGGACGTGGTGAACTTGGCGCTGTCGGCGACCACCCGGTAGTCGGCCGCGAGGGCCAGCCCGAGCCCGGCGCCCGCCGCGACGCCGTTGACCCCGGCGACGACCGGCTTCGGCATCTCGGCCAGGGCCCGCACCGTCGGGTTGTAGTGCTCACGCACCGTGCTCATGGTGACACCGGCGCCCGACGCGCGGTCCTCGGCGAGCTGATCCATGTGCTCCTTGAGATCCTGGCCCACACAGAAGGCCCGGCCGGTCGCGGTGAGCAGCACGGCCCGCACGGCGGGGTCCGCCCCGGCCGCCAGTACGGCCTCCCTGAGCGCGACCTTGGCCGCCGTGTTCAGCGCGTTCATGGCCTCGGGACGATTGATGGTGATCGTCGCGAGGCCGTCGCTCACCTCGTACAGCACGGAGTCGGCCATGTCGGTCCCCTTTGCGGCTCGGCGATGGTGTTCCGGGCCAGCATGGCGGAGATCCACGCGAACGGACGTGTGACCTGCGTCAAACCTGAAACCGGCGGCGGTGCCGCCCGGTGGACGCGAAAGGGGCGAAGTATCGCAGGCGGATCGCCGAATTGAGTGGTTTTGCGAGAGCGCGTTGCCTAAGCGATGCCGACCGATGTTGGTCATCGGGTCCCGCCATGCGGGATAATGACCTGGAAGCAATGTGTTCGATGCCGGTGACGCGTGCCTACACCCATGGGCAGACGGCTGACGATGAGCTGGTTTCAGGAAGGGGAACGAGCATGGCGGCCATGAAGCCGCGGACGGGCGACGGCCCGCTCGAGGTGACCAAGGAGGGGCGGGGCATCGTCATGCGCGTTCCGCTCGAAGGCGGCGGTCGGCTTGTCGTCGAGCTGACTCCGGACGAAGCCGACGCACTGGGCGATGCCCTGAAGAAGGTCGTCGGCTGAGCGACAGCGCCCCACAATCCTGACTGCCCCGGTACCTCCAAGGTGCCGGGGCGGCGCTTTTCCCGGGCCGGCGGGCGCGCCCGCCGGCCCGGGATCGCTCCGTGTCGTGAGGGAAGGGCCGCGCCCGGCGCGGAGGGGCCCGCTCAGCCCCGGCGTACGGCGCAGAGGAGTCCGTCACCGACCGGGAGCAGCGACGGCAGCAGCTCCTGGCTCTCCCGCACCGCGCGCAGCAGCTCCCGCAGCCGCAGCACCTCGGCGGGCTGGGCTGCCGAGTCGACGGTCCGGCCGCGGGCGAAGACACCCTCGAAACAGACCAGGCCGCCGGGCCGCAGAAGCCGCAACGATTCAGCGAGGACTTCCAGCGACTCGGTCCGGTCCCCGTCGCAGAAGACGAGGTCGTAGCCGCCGTCGGCCAGCCTGGGCAGTACGTCGAGGGCGCGGCCGGGGATGAACCGGGCGCGGTTCCCGGCGAATCCCGCCGCGCGGAACGCGTGTTTCGCGAACTGCTGCCGCTCCGGCTCCGGATCGACCGTGGTCAGCACGCCGTCCGGCCGCATGCCCTGCAACAGATAGATACCGGAGACACCGGTGCCCGTACCGATCTCCGCCACCGCTTTCGCGTCGGCGGTGGCGGCCAGCAGACGCAGCGCGGCGCCGGTGCCCGGTGACACCGAGGGAAGCCCTGACTCCCGGGCCCGGTCGCGGGCCCAGCGCAGTGCGTCGTCCTCGGCGACAAAGGCGTCGGCGAACGCCCAGCTCGTCTGCCGGTTTGCGGTAATGAGCCTCTCCTGTCCCCGTAGTTGAACGCGACGTTGACTGTATCCGCTGCCCCCGGGAACCCGCAGATGGGACCGGGCGTTGTACGAGGCAGGGGGGAGCAATGGATCAGAGCTGGAAGCAGCACCCAAATTCGCGCAAAGATTCTTATCCGGAGCTAACGGGCGAGGTGGCTATGGTAGGGGCTCCGCTGGACACCACCAGAGCCGATAGGGGAGGTGCGGCTGCACCTGCGGATCGCAGGGGAGTGCTGAGGCGCTTCCTCAGGTCACCGGGTGAGCCGAAATCCGTGACCAAGACTGCTGACCGTTACCCCGCCCATGGCCTCAAGGGTGCGGGAGGTGCCGCTCCCGCCGAACCGACGGCCACCGCGACCTTCGCATCCGATGCCGACTCGCAGGCGTGGACCCCTCCCAGCTGGGAGGAGATCGTCAGCACCCACAGCGGCCGGGTCTACCGCCTCGCCTACCGCCTCACGGGCAATCAGCACGATGCCGAGGATCTGACCCAGGAAGTCTTCGTCCGGGTCTTCCGCTCGCTCTCCACCTATACGCCCGGCACCTTCGAGGGCTGGCTGCACCGCATCACCACCAATCTCTTCCTGGACATGGTCCGCCGGAAGCAGCGCATCCGCTTCGACGCGCTCGGTGACGACGCCGCCGAGCGGCTGCCCAGCCGTGAGCCGTCTCCCCAGCAGGTGTTCAACGACACCCATTTCGACGCCGATGTGCAGCAGGCCCTCGACACCCTCGCCCCCGAGTTCCGTGCCGCCGTGGTCCTCTGTGACATCGAGGGGCTGTCGTACGAGGAGATCGCCGCGACCCTGGGCGTCAAGCTCGGCACGGTCCGCAGCCGGATCCACCGCGGCCGTTCTCATCTGCGCAAGGCCCTCAAGCACCGTTCCCCGGAGGCGCGTGCCGAGCAGCGGACCCTCGCGGGAGTGTCCGGATCGGCAGGGGAGGCAGGGTCGGCGTGAGTGGCACAAGCCCCACCCCCGCGGAGCAGCACCTGGGGGACCGGCTCGCCGCGCTTGTCGACGGCGAGCTGAAACACGACGTCCGGGACCGGGTGCTGGCACATCTGGCGACCTGCCCCAAATGCAAGGCCGAGGCCGACGCCCAGCGCCGGCTCAAGGACGTCTTCGCGCAGACCGCGCCGCCGCCCCCCTCGGAGGGGCTGCTGGCACGGCTCCAGGGGCTGCCCGCGGGCCCCGGCGGCGGTGACGGCACCCCCTTCGGCCCGGGCCCCCTGATCGACTCCGTTTTCGGCGGGATGAGTCCCCCGTCGGGAAGACCCGGCGACCCCCTCCCGGAGACGTTCGGATACGTCCCCGGCGGTCACCGGCGCCCGAAGGCGCCGTCGGCCGGCCCGGTGGGCTCCGGCGGATTCCGGATTCATGACGTCGGCGGCCGTGCCGAGGCCGAGCGCTCCGCCTGGCGGGGCCGCCGCTTCGCCTTCGCCGCGGCCAGCGCGGTCTCCTTCGCCGCCATCGCCCTCGGCGGCGCGCTGCCGCTGGAGAGCTCGGTCCAGCAGGGCCCCCGCGCCGCCGGCTCGGGCAACACCGCCACCCCGCCGCGGGTCGCCGGCACCACCGGTGCGACCGGCGGGGCCGTGAGCACCGGAGTGCCGACGACCTCCGGGGCCCGGAGCGTCGACTACGAGCGCCGGCGCGGCGGCCTCGCGCCCGCCGCCAGGTCCGACGAGCGGGTGATCGGGAGCTCCGTTCCCGGTCTGCTGACCCCCGGCGACCCCCGGCACCACGCGCCGGCCACCCCGACGGTGGTCAATTCCGTCTTCGCCCCGCCACCGCTGATACGTCCCACCGGCTCGCTCTTCGAGCTCGCCACGGCCCCCGGGCCGACCCCGCCGGCGACCCCCGCGCCCAGCCCGCTGGTCGCTCCCTCGCCCTACTTTCCGCCCCTGACGAGCCGCTGACACCCCGCCCGTTCCCGGCCCGGCCGGGAGGGCGGCCGGCGCAACCCTGCGCGCGGATTCGCAAACCTGGTTGAATCCTCGGATGGGGTGCCCGCGGGGGTGCCGCGGCGGATGGCATTTTGCGGGGAGACATGGACGACGGGAAGCCCACCGGGGCGAAGGCCAAGTGGTGGAGCCGGCCCGGCGCGGTGCAAACCGGCGCCTCCGGGTCCGAGCGGCAGCAGGCGACGCCCCACCCGCCGGAGCCCGGCCCCGGGCACCCGGCACCCGGCCCGGACGTCCCGGCCGGGCCGGAGGAGTCCGTGCCGCACGACGGTGCCGGGGACGCGACGGCGGGCCCCGGCGGTTCGCCGGAGCCGTCCCGTCCCGATTTCGTGAAGGCTTCCGCACCGGACGGCGCACCCGTGTCCGGCGGGGACGCCGCGGCGGGTTCCGCCGGCGCGCACGAGCCCTCGGACCGGCCCCGGCGTCATGACCACGACCCCGAGCGGGTCCCGGCACCGGATCACCCGATGCCCGGTGTGTCCGACGTGCCCGGCGGCGGGTCACCGCGGGCCGGTGAGATCGCCGGCCGGGGCACCTTCCCGGACCAGGCGGCGGCGCCCGGCGTCCCGGCTCCCGCACCGGCTCCGGAGGAGTCCGTCCATCTGCCCCGGATTCCGGCCCCGGCTCCCGCACCGGCCGGCTCCGCGCCCCCGGAGGTGCCGGCCGGCTTCGGCCCGCCGCCGCCCGGGGAGTTTCCGGTGAGCGGGGCCCATCCTGCGGACTCCGCCGGAACCGCGGACTCCGCCGGACCTGCGGGGGATTCCGGATCCGCCGGGGATTCCGGGTCCTTCGCCGTGGCCGGGACGGCGCCGCCCGGCGCACCGGCCGGACGGACCGACGGAGCGCCGGCGCCGTTGCACGAGCCGGACGAGTACAGCACGCCGCCGTACGGCCGTCCCGGGCCCTGGGCGCCGGCACCGCCCGTGCAGCGGCCCGTGCCCACCCCGGCGGACGGCACCCCCGTACCGGCGGCGCACAGCGCCGCCGTGCCGCCGCGGTATCCGGGCGCGCCGGGACCGGACGAGCCGCCGCTCCACACGGATCCGGCCGGCCCGGCGGGGCCGTACAGCCACGGCGGCGCGGGCGGCCCGCTCCCCGAGTATCCGCAGGAGGGGGAGCCGCAGGCCGGACAGTGGCTCCAGTACGACCCCTGGGGCGCCGGCGGGGGCACCGGCGCGGGCGCGCCGCTGATGTATCCCGGCGAGCCCCCCAAGCGCCGGCGGGGCAGGCGCGGTGCGCTGCTGGCCGGTGCGCTGCTGCTGGCACTGGTCGCCGGCGGTATCGGCGGCGGTATCGGTGCCTATGTCGAGCGCAATGGCGGCCTCGGCCGGGTCGAGCTGGACCAGGCGCCGCGGGACACCGGCGGCCGGGCGCCCGACAGCGTCGCCGGAATCGCCGCGAGGGCCCTGCCCGGCGTGGTCACCCTCCATGTCAGCGGCGCCGGCGAACAGGGCACCGGCACCGGCTTCGTCCTCGACCACAAGGGGCATATCCTCACCAATCACCATGTGGTCGACCCGGCCGGCGAGAAGGGCGACATCTCCGTCACCTTCAGCGGCGGCCAGACCGCCCGAGCGACCCTGGTGGGCAAGGACAGCGGCTACGACCTCGCCGTCGTCAAGGTCACCGGCGTCTCCGGTCTGACCCCGCTGCCCCTGGGCAATTCCGACAGTGTCCGGGTCGGTGACCCGGTCGTCGCCATCGGTGCCCCGTTCGACCTCCAGAACACGGTCACCTCCGGGATCATCAGCGCCAAGGAGCGCCCGATCACGGCCGGCGGGGAGAAGGGTGACGGCAGCGACATCAGCTATGTCGACGCCCTCCAGACCGACGCACCGATAAACCCGGGCAATTCCGGCGGTCCGCTGGTCGATGCCCGGGCGCGGGTCATCGGCATCAACAGCGCCATCCGTGCCGCGGACACCGGCGGCGGCCCCGAGGGCAGCCAGTCGGGCTCGATCGGACTCGGCTTCGCCATCCCCATCAACCAGGGCAAACGCGTCGCCGAAGAGCTGATCAACACGGGTGTGGCGACCCATCCGGTGATCGGGGTCAGCCTCGACATGAAGTACAGCGGCGACGGCGCGCGGGTCGGCGAGAAGGCCGGTGACGGAACGCCTTCCGTCGTCCCCGGCGGCCCCAGCGCCAAGGCCGGGATCAAGCCGGGCGATGTCATCACCGAGGTCGACGGCCAGCGGGTGCACAGCGGTGAGGAGCTGATCGTCAAGATCCGCGCGCACCGTCCCGGCGACCGTCTGGAACTGACCCTGGTCCGGGCGGGCCGGGAGCGGACGATGACGCTCACACTCGGCTCGGCGGGCGGCGGCAGCTGATGTCCGGCACGGCGGCGGGCCGTGCCGGACCCGAGATCACGACACAGGTCGCGTGACTGACCGGAGGCTTGCCGGGTACCGTTGATCGGGCCCTGCACCCAACCGACGCGCGGGCAGCCGAGAACACGAGGAGCGACAGGGTGTTCAATGACATAGGCGCACTGGAGCTGGTGGCTCTCGTCGTGCTCGCCGTGCTCGTCTTCGGCCCCGACAAGCTGCCGAAGCTCATCCAGGATGTCACCGGCTTCATCCGCAAGGTCCGTGAGTTCTCGGACAACGCGAAGAGCGATATCCGCAGTGAGCTGGGCCCCGAGTTCAAGGACTTCGAATTCGAGGACCTGAACCCCAAGACCTTCCTCCGCAAGCAGCTCGGCGAGAACGACGACCTGCGCGAACTGAAGGAGCTGGGCAGTTCCTTCGACCTCCGCAAGGAGATGAACGAGGTCGCCGACGCGGTGAACGGCAGGGAATCCGCCGAGACGGTGCCCGCGGCGGTCAATGGCTCCGGCACGACCCCGGATCTGCTCAAGAAGCGCGACAAGCCCGAGAGCGACGACCGCCCGCCGTTCGACGCCGACGCCACCTGAGCCCTCCGGCCCGCACCCGCACCCACCCCGACCTCGTACGACAGCGACCGCCCCGCCGCACCGGGCCCCTGAACACGGCGGCCCGCCGCCGCGATCCCGGCCGGGCAGCGCCCGCCGCCGGCCCCGTACCCCTGCCGGCTGTCCGGCGCCCCGCCCACCGGGCGGCGGCGCCCACCCGGCCTCCCGCCCCGCCACTGCCACCGCCGCGCCCGCTTCCGGCCCGTGCCCGCCCCCCGGCCGGTGAGCCGCGCCCGCCCCGGCCGCATCGCGAGCACGGGCGGCTGCGGACCGATCCGCTCCGGCCGCCCGCCGGCGCCCCGTACCCGTACCCCGTCGCCTCCGGCCGCATCGCGCGTCCGGTGAGCCCCCACCGCCCCGTTCCGCGGTCGCCCGTACGCGAACCCTCCCGGCCCCCTGAGGGCCGCCGGCCGGACCCGGCCCCCACCGGGCCGGACCAGGGCCCCGGCGGCCCCCGCCGGCACCTCACGGGCGGGGTTTCGAGCCGGGCGCACACGCCGCCCCTTGGCGGTCAATCCCTGCGAGCCGGGACAGGATGGTTATTCTCTCCATCTGTCAGGACGCGAGGACGCCCGAGGGGGGCGGGTCCGCTCCGGACCTCGGAGACAGAGGAGGCGGCCGGGTAGATGGAGACGACCAGTCGAACAGCGGCGCAGGGCACGGTCGGCGATTCCCCCGCCCCGGACCCGCAGCGCGTGCGGGCCGCGGCCACGGAGAACCGCACGGCGGAGACCTACGCCCGGGCCGCATTCCCCTGGTACGGGCTGGACGACGCGTTCACCGGCCCGCGCAGGCTGATGCAGGCGTCGGCCGCGGCGGACGGCATCGTCCAGCACGGCTCACTGGGCCACGGCGACGAGCCGTCGATACGGTCCGAGGCCGCGGCCGGCGAGAAGGAACGGTTCGCGGTCGTGGTCACCGTCGCGGCCGTCCCGGTCCGGCGCAGCGGCGACGGCACGGGAGTCCTGGACGCGACCGATGTCTCGTCCGCGGCCTGGCTGGCCGGCTCCGGCCTGCTCGCCCACACCTGGCCCCCGCAGCTCGACCACGCCCTGCGCGAGGACTGGCTGAATCAGCAGACGGAGACCGCCTTCGAGCTGGCCGACGATCTGAACGGCCCCGCGTGGTCGGCGCTCTCGCTGCCCGTGGACGGCACGCCGACGCCGTTCCACTACCGGGAGTCCGAATTCGGCTGGGTGCTGGCCGGCTACACCCTCGGCGGTGTGCACATCGGGGCGTACGGGCGCGGGATGAGCGCGTACGGTCTCGGCTTCGCCGAGGTGCGCGACCTCGGCGCGTACAGCTGACGGAACGAGCGCTCGCGGCCGGCCTGAGCGGGTGCGACGGGCGCGGGGCGGGTCCCGGGCGGTGAGTGACACCGCCCCGGCCCGCCCCACCGGCCCCTGAGGGCTCTAGAACTTGTTCCGCGGGGTGATTCCCAGGCTCATCCCCGACAGGCCCCGCTGCCGCCCGCCCAGCTTGCCCGCGATGGACCGCAGCGCCGCGCCCGCGGGCGACCCGGGATCGGTGAGCACCACCGGCCTGCCCTCGTCGCCGCCCTCGCGCAGCCGGACATCGATCGGGATGGACCCCAGCACCGGCACATTCGCCCCGGTCGTCCGCGTCAGCCCCTCCGCGACCTTCTGGCCGCCGCCGGTGCCGAAGACGTCCACCATCTCGTCGCAGTGCGGACACGGCAGACCCGACATGTTCTCCACGACGCCCACGATCTTCTGGTGCGTCTGCACCGCGATCGACCCCGCGCGCTCGGCCACCTCCGCCGCCGCCTGCTGGGGGGTGGTCACCACCAGAATCTCGGCGTTCGGCACGAGCTGCGCCACCGAGATGGCGATGTCGCCGGTGCCGGGCGGCAGGTCGAGCAGGAGTACGTCCAGATCGCCCCAGTACACATCCGCGAGGAACTGCTGGAGCGCCCGGTGCAGCATCGGCCCGCGCCACACCACCGGGGCGTTGCCCGGGGTGAACATGCCGATCGAGATGACCTTCACCCCATGCGCCGACGGCGGCATGATCATGTTCTCCACCTGGGTGGGACGGCCGTCCACCCCCAGCATCCGGGGTACCGAGTGACCGTAGATGTCCGCGTCCACGACGCCGACCTTCAGCCCGTCCGCGGCCATCGCCGCCGCCAGATTGACCGTGACGGAGGACTTGCCCACCCCGCCCTTGCCGGAGGCGACCGCGTACACCCTGGTCAGCGAACCGGGCTGGGCGAAGGGCACCTCCCGCTCGGCCGTGCCGCCGCGCAGTGACGACGCGAGCTCGCGCCGCTGTTCATCGCTCATCACATCCAGCGTGACCGCGACCCGGGTGACTCCGTCGACCCGTTCCAGCGCCTCCGTGACATTCGTGGTGATGGTCTCGCGCATCGGGCAGCCGGAGACGGTGAGATACACCGTGACGGCGACCGCTCCATCCGCGTCGATCTCCACCGATTTGACCATGCCGAGTTCAGTGATCGGTCGGTGGATCTCGGGGTCGTTCACCGTCGCGAGCGCTTCGAGCAACGCGTCTTCCGTAGCCATACGACGATGGTACGGCGCCGCCTCCCGCCGCCGGAAAGCCCGTCAGCGGTCGGCTTCGTCACTCCCGGAACGGTTCTCCGACGGGAACAGCACCCGCCGCTCCTCCATCTCCCTGACCAGGTCCTCCAGCTCGGAGCGGATCCAGTCACGGGTGGCCACCTCGCCGAGGCCCATCCGCAGGGCGGCGATCTCCCGGGTCAGATACTCGGTGTCCGCGATCGACCGCTCGTTCTGCTTGCGGTCCTGCTCATGGGTGACCCGGTCCCGGTCGGCCTGCCGGTTCTGCGCCAGCAGGATCAGCGGGGCCGCGTAGGACGCCTGGAGCGACAGCATCAGGGTCAGGAAGATGAACGGGTACTCGTCGAACCGCAGATCCGACGGTGCCGCGACATTCCACACCACCCAGACGACGACGATCAGCGTCATCCAGACGATGAACCTGCCCGTGCCCAGGAAGCGCGCGATCCGCTCGGACAGCCGCCCGAACGCCTCCGGGTCGTACTCCGGCAGCAGCCCGCGCCGGCGCAGCTTGGGCAGATCGAGCCGCACCCGGGGGCGCGGCGCCGCCGTCGCCCCCGACGGCATCCGCTCCCGCTGCGGCTCCGTACCCGTCTCGCCCCCGCTACCCATGGGCGGACTCCGTTCCGTATCCGTGTGTGCCGGAGTCAGCCATGGGCGGACTCCTCGAACTCCGTCTCGCGCCAGTCGTCGGGCAGCAGATGGTCGAGCACGTCATCGACGGTCACCGCGCCCAGCAGGGAACCGCTCTCGTCCACCACCGGCGCCGCGACCATGTTGTAGGCGGCGAGATAGCTGGTCACGGCGGGCAGCGGGGTGTCCGGCGAGAGCGGGGGCAGATCGGTCTCCACGACCGAGCTCACCAGGGTGAACGGCGGATCCCGCAGCAGCCGCTGGAAGTGCACCGTCCCCAGGTACTTGCCGGTCGGGGTCTCGTCCGGCGGACGGCAGACATAGACCTGCGCCGCCAGGGCCGGGGAGAGATCCTGCTGGCGCACCCGCGCCAGCGCGTCCGCCACGGTGGCGTCCGGCATGAGCACGATCGGCTCGGTGGTCATCAGCCCGCCCGCGGTGCGCTCCTCGTACGACAGCAGCCGCCGCACATCGGCGGCGTCGTCCGGCCGCATCAGCGCCAGCAGCCGCTCCTTGTCCTCCTCGGGGAGCTCGGAGAGCAGGTCGGCGGCGTCGTCCGGGTCCATGGCCTCCAGGACGTCCGCCGCGCGCTCCTCCTGGAGCTTGCCGAGGATCTCCACCTGGTCGTCCTCGGGCAGCTCCTCCAGCACGTCGGCGAGCCGGTCGTCGTCCAGGGCGGCGGCCACCTCCGCGCGCCGCTTGGGCGTCAGATGGTGCATCGCGTTGGCGAGATCGGCCGGCCGGAGCCGCTCGAAGGTGGCCACCAGGCTCTCGGCGCTCTGGCTGTCCTCCTCCAGGGAGAAACCGGTGACCGCCGACCAGTCCACGGTCAGGGTCTCCCCGCGGCGGCGCAGCGCCCCGCCGCGTCCCTTGCGCACGAAGACCTTGTCGATCTCCCAGTCGCGGCGGGCGGGCAGCCGCTGCACCGACACATCGAGCACGGTCGCCTCCTCGTCGCCGTCCACCAGCCGGACCCGCCGGTCGAGGAGTTCGCCGAGGACCAGCCGTTCGGTGGGCCGCTGCTCGAAGCGCCGCACATTGAGCACACCGGTGGTGATCACCTGGCCGGATTCGATTCCGGTGATCCGGGTCATCGGGAGGAAGATCCGCCGGCGGTTGATCATCTCCACCACCATGCCGAGGAGACGCGGGGGCCGGCGGCCCACCCGGAGCATCGCGACGAGATCGCGGACCCGGCCGACCTGGTCGCCGTTGGGGTCGAAGACGGGCACACCGGCGAGGTGGGAGACGAAGACACGATGAGCACTCGCGACCATGATCCGCACCTCCGCTGCCACGTTCCGCTCGCATCCGCCGCAGTCCGCCGCCGTGCCGCCGGTCTCCGCGGGCACTTCGGCGGCCTCCGCCGTACCCCATCTCTTACGGGGTCTTTGCCGGGAAACACCGTTCTTCAAGGGCTTCAGGCTAGCCCGTACCGTTCCGTACCGCTGTCGCCCGGGGGGCGCGACGCCTCCGTACGGCGTTCATACGGCGTCCGTACGACTGCCTGTCCAGCGGCCTCTCCGGCACGGGTACGCTGCGGTCTGCCGCCACCGCAAGCAGAGCGGCGAGCAGCGACAAGCAGATGAGAGGCAGCGCGCTGGTGACTCCCCTCCCTTCGGTTTCCCGGGTCCGCGGGGCCCTTCTCCCCCTGCTGTTGTGCGCGGGACTGGCCGTGTCGGCCACCGCGTGCGCGGAGGAGAAGCCGGACCCGGACAAGGGCACGAACGGCGTCGGAAAGCTCTCGGCCAAGGCGATCGAGGCCAGGGCCCGCGCCACGGCGGACGCCGCGACGGCGGTACGGCTCTCCGGGACGCTGGTCAGCAAGGGCGGCACCTTCAAGCTGAACATGCGGCTCAAGGAGGACGGCGGCAGCGGATCGGTGGCCTCCAAGGAGAACACCTTCGAGCTGCTGCGCGTCGGCGACGACCTCTATCTCAAGGCCGACGCCGGTTTCTGGACCCAGAAGGAGGGCGGTCCGGACGGCGCGCCGTCCACACCGACCAAGGAGGACGTGGAAGCCGCGGGCAAGCTCGGTGACAAGTATGTGAAGGTCCCCGAGGGGGATCCGGCGTACAACGACTTCCGGGGCTTCACCGAGATGGACGTACTCCTGGAGGGTCTGCTCGGCATGCAGGGCAAGCTCAGCAAGGGCGACCGGACCGAGGTCGGCGGCCTGCGGACGATCAAGGTGCAGGCGGAGGACGGCGTCGGCGGCGTCCTGGACGTCTCGCTGGAGGGCAAGCCGTACCCGCTTCAGTTCGCCAGGGCCGGCGGGAAGGGCGTACTGGCGCTGCGGGAGTGGGATCTGGACTTCGAGCTGGCCGCCCCCTCGGCGGGGGAGATCGTGGACTACGGCGGGAAGCTGCCGAAGTCCAGCGGCGACCGGAAGCCCTAGGCCGCCGTTCCCCCGCCGCCCACGGGGCCGTCAGCCGCGCTTCCGCTTCCGTCCCAGCAGCAGTCGGGGGAGCGCGGCGGGGGCGGGGCGGCGGGTCGTCACGGGGGAGTCCGCCGGGGCGGCGGCGAGTGAGCCGTCGGGGAGGTCCGTGGTCGAGGAGACCGGTGTCAGGCACAGCAGCCGGCAGTCGCGGGCCCAGCGGTCCAGCACACCGTCCGAGTCGACCGCGTTGAGCCGCTTCCCCTTCAGCTCCGGGGCGACCGTCTCCCACAGCTCCGAACGCGGTTCCACTTCGCGCACCGAGGCGGCCCAGGCGATCAGCCTGCCCCCCTTGTCCTTGCTGCGTACGGTGACCTCGGCCGTGCCGCCGTCGGTCAGGCCGGGCAGCGGCTGCTCGTCCCCGCCGTCGCCGATGAGATACATCGCTCCCTCGTGCCACAGGTGCCACAGGGCCCGCTCGGGTCCCTCGCCCCGGACCCAGACGAGGCCGGACTTCTTGGTGGCCTCCTCGACGAGCGCCGGGCCGAGCGGGGAGGTGTCGCCGCCGGCTGCGGGAGCGGAGAGTTCAGTCATGCCCGCAGCCTATGACAGCCGTCCCGGCCCCCGGCCCTCGCCGGGAGCCGCCTGCCTCCCGCCCCCGCCCCGCCGTCAGAGCCAGCCGTTCCGCTTGAGGCTGCGGTGGATGGTGAAGCAGATGACGGTGATCGCCGTGAGCACCATGGGATAGCCGTACTGCCAGCGCAGCTCCGGCATGTAGTCGAAGTTCATCCCGTACACCCCGCAGACCGCCGTGGGCACCGCGATGATCGCCGCCCATGAGGTGATCTTGCGCATGTCCTCGTTCTGGGCGACGGTGGCCTGCGCGAGATTGGCCTGGAGGATGGAGTTCAGCAGCTCGTCGAAGCCGATGACCTCCTCCTGCACCCGGGCGAGATGGTCGGCCACGTCGCGGAAGTACTTCTGGATGTCCGGGTCGATCAGCCGCATCGGGCGCTCGCTCAGCAGCTGCATCGGCCGCAGCAGCGGCGAGACGGCCCGCTTGAACTCCAGCACCTCCCGCTTGAGCTGGTAGATCCGCCCGGCGTCGCTGCCGCGCTGCCGGCCCTTCGAGGGCGCGGAGAAGACATCGATCTCGACCTCGTCGATATCGTCCTGCACCGCCTCCACCACGGCGATATAGCCGTCCACCACATGGTCGGCGATGGCGTGCAGCACCGCCGAGGGGCCCTTCGCCAGCAGTTCGGCGTCCTTCTCCAGCCCGTACCGCAGGGCGCGCAGCGAGCCCTTGCCGCCGTGCCGGACGGTGATGACGAAATCCCGGCCGGTGAAGCACATCACCTCACCGGTCTCCACGACCTCACTGGTCGCGGTGAGCTCGGTGTGCTCGACATAGTGAATGGTCTTGAAAACGGTGAACAGGGTGTCGTCGTACCGCTCCAGCTTGGGCCGCTGGTGGGCGTGGACGGCGTCCTCCACGGCGAGCGGGTGCAGCCCGAACTCGGCCGCGATACCGGCGAATTCCTCCTCGGTCGGTTCGTGCAGACCGATCCAGGCGAAACCGCCGTCCTCGCGCACCCGCAGCATCGCCTCGCGCGGCGACTGGCAGGCCGCGCTCTCCAGCCTGCGGCCGTCGCGGTAGACGGCGCAGTCCACGACGGCGCTGGAGGCGGACGGATCGCGGGTGGCGTCGTAAGGGCTGTGCGAGTTGTAGGCGCTGCTGGTCCTGCGCAGGGCCGGGCGGACCACTGCGCGCAGGTCACGGATCATCGACATGCTGGCTCCTTCACGGAGAGGCCGTCGGCGAGTGGCGTGGCACAGCCCGGAATGGGGACGTGACATTACGTCCGCAAAGCGGGCGGCACCGCGAGGTCGCGGTGACGGCGTTCGCTACAGACAGGCAAAAACGAAGTGCGCTTCCGTCAGGCGAAATTCCGCTGAGCAGAACTCCTGGAATCCGGGTTCCCGGACCGCGGGAAATGAGACTCCCGGCCGGAGAACCGAATACCGAGGCACCCGAACCCCATGCCGGTGGCGCCGAGTGTGACGACGCGCAGCTCCGGATACGGAGTAGTGGAGAGGTGCCGGAATACCGTGCGTCCCGAAGGGGGACGAGCTCAGATCACCGGGAAGTGATGCAGAACGGAAGAGCGGTTGGTACTGCACGGTCGACTTCGATCCACCGCAGACCCCACCTCCTCCGGCCGGTCCCCCGTAAGGGACAGCGAGTCGTCGGGAGGGGAGGGCACCGCTTTCGCGCGCCGTCTCCGCGTGCACCGAGCACGCAATCCCGACCGGCGGCCAAGACTATCAGCCGGCTGACGGTCAAACCCTGGTTTTGCCCCATCGATACGCGTTCTATGCTCGCCGGATGGCAGATGTTCTTGCTCTGGTCGAAGCGAGGTTGCGTACGGCACTCGGCGATCCCGACGCCCGCGCCGCCGTGACGTTTCTGGGTGCCGACCGCATCGAGGTGCTGCGCTTCCGGGACCGCTCGGACGCCGGTTCCGGACCTCACGAGGGTCTGGTGCGGTACGCCACCCTCGGCATGTCCGCACAGCCCATGGCCGACCCCACCGCCGTCCTCGCCGACCCCGTCGAGGGCCCGCGCGCGGAGTTGATCCTGACGGTGCGCTCCGGGCTCGCCGACACCGCGAAGGTGCTCCGGCCGCTCGCCGTGCTCGCCGCCTCGCCCCAGGTCGAAGGGGTGGTCGTGGCCCCCGGCGCCTCACTCGACCTCGGTGAACCCCTCTGGCCGGACGCGCCGTTCAGCTCGGTCCTGGTCGCCGAGCCGGGCGGGCTGGTGGCGGATCTGGAACTGGACGCGCCCATGGACCCGGTCCGGTTTCTGCCGCTGCTGCCGATGACGCCGAACGAGGCGGCGTGGAAACGCGTGCACGGCGCCCAGGAGCTCCAGGAGCGCTGGCTGGCCCGGGGGACCGATCTGCGCGACCCGTTCCGCCGCTCCGTACCGCTGGACTGACCCGCGCTGGACTGACCCGCGCCGGACTGACCCGCGCCGGACGGTCCCGCGCCGGACGGTCCCGTATCGGACGGTCCGATGTCCGACCGCCCCGTATCGGACTGCCCCGCCCGGGAGGGTCCCGCCCCGGACGCTTCCGGACGTCCCGCCCGCCGGCTTCTGCCCCGGCCGGGTGAACTGCCCCGGCCGCCGCGCGGAGCGGACCGCGGCCGTTTCCGGGCCGTTTCCGGGGTCGGTTTCGCGCCTGATCACCGGCCCGACCCCTGGTCCGGGCCCTGTTCGGGGCCGCCGATGCCCGGTCCGCGCCGGTTCCGGCCGGTCACCCGGGTGAAAACGGGCACACGCCGGACGGGTGATCGTCCTTGACGCGGCGACGGCCGGGTAGGACCGTGGAGCGCTATGAGGGGCGAACCCAGTTGCCCGAAGTGTGGTGGCCGGGTCAGGGCGCCCGGTCTCTTTGCCGACGCCTGGCAGTGCGATGTCCACGGCGCGGTCAATCCGCTCCAGCCGGTGATCCCGCCCAGCGTCGAGGCGCTCGACGTGGTGGTGCACCGCGCGCAGGTGCCCGTGTGGATGCCCTGGCCGCTCCCGGTCGGCTGGCTCTTCACCGGTGTCGCGTACGCGGGTGACGACCGCAGCGGCGGCCGGGCCACCGCGGTCGCCTGCTCGGGCCCCGGCCCGCTCGGCGGCCTCGGCGAACTGCTCCTGGTCGCGGAGGAGATGGGGGTCGGGCTCGGCGCGCGGTACGCGGGCATCGACGGCCCCGACCCCGGTCCGTACATCAGTGTCGACACGCCACCCCAGTCCAAGGTGCTCGCCGCCGGCCGGCCCACCCCGCTCTGGCATGTCCGGGCCGTCCCCGGTGACCGCGCCGTCTTCGCGGGCGAGGCACGCGGGCTCTGGCTGTGGGCGATCGTCTGGCCCGAGCAGTCCGGGCTGCTGATGTACGAGGAGCTGGTCCTCACCGACCTCCGGGACGCGGGCGCCGAGGTCGAACTGGTCCCCTGCGGCGCGCTCTCCCCCCGGCTGCTCTCCTAGGCCGTCTCTTTCGGATCAGAGCCCGCCCGCACCCCCGCGTCCCGCCGGCGCGGGCGGCGTTCCGGCGGCCGATACACTTGGGGCGTCCCCCGTCCGTCCCGCCCCTGGAGTCACGCTGTGCGCATCGATCTGCACACCCACTCCACGGCGTCGGACGGCACGGACACCCCGGCCGAGCTGGTGCGCAACGCCGCGGCGGCCGGACTGGACGTGGTGGCCCTCACCGACCACGACACCACCCGCGGGCACGCGGCGGCGATCGCCGCGCTCCCCGAGGGACTGACGCTGGTCACCGGCGCCGAGATCTCCTGCGCCCTCGACGGGGTGAGCCTGCATCTGCTGGCCTACCTCTTCGACCCGGCCGAGCCCGAACTGCTCCACGAGCGCGAGCTGCTGCGGGACGACCGGGTGCCGCGCGCCCGCGCCATGGTGGAGAAGCTCCGGGCACTCGGTGTGCCCCTGGAGTGGGAGCGGGTCGCCCGGATCGCCGGTGACGGCTCGGTCGGCCGCCCGCACATCGCCACCGCGCTGGTCGAGCTCGGTGTCGTGCCCACCGTCTCCGACGCCTTCACCCCGGAGTGGATCGCCGACGGCGGCCGGGCCCATGTCGTCAAGCACGAGCTCGACCCCTTCACCGCGGTCCGCCTGGTCAAGGCGGCGGGCGGGGTCGCCGTCCTCGCCCACCCCGGGGCCGCCAAGCGCGGCCGTACCGTCTCCGAGCGGTCCATCGCCGAGCTGGCCGCCGCCGGGCTCGACGGCATCGAGACCGACCACATGGACCACGACGCGCCGACCCGTGACCGGCTGCGCGCGCTCGCGGCCGAGACCGGACTGCTGACCACCGGATCCAGCGACTACCACGGCAGCCGCAAGGACGTCGGACTCGGCGAGTACACCACCGACCCGGAGATCTACGGCGAGATCACCCGGCGTGCCACCGGGGCCTTCCCGGTGCCCGGCGCCGGCGGAAACCACTAGACCGCCGCCGGACCACCGGCAGCCGCCGCACGGCCCGGCGCGGTCCCCGGCCCGCCGGCCGCGCGCGCCGCGGCCCGATCGCGCGCGACCCGCGCCGGCACCGCGGGGCTCCGGCCCCGCCGCATCCTCCTTCCCCTTCGCTCCGCAAGGCCCTCACCGTGTTCGACGCCGCCGTTTTCGGCTCCCTCTTCCTGACTCTTTTCGTGATCATGGATCCCCCCGGGATCACTCCGATCTTTCTCGCCCTGACCTCCGGCCGGCCCGCCAAGGTGCAGCGCCGGATGGCCTGGCAGGCCGTCGCGGTCGCCTTCGGTGTGATCACCGTCTTCGGCCTGCTCGGCCAGCAGATCCTGGACTATCTGCATGTCTCCGTCCCCGCGCTGATGATCGCGGGCGGGCTGCTGCTGTTGCTCATCGCGCTCGACCTGCTGACCGGCAAGACGGACGAGCCCAAGCAGACCAAGGACGTCAATGTCGCGCTCGTACCGCTCGGCATGCCGCTGCTGGCCGGTCCCGGTGCGATCGTCTCGGTGATCCTCGCGGTGCAGAACGCGGACGGCCCCCCGCAGCAGGCCGCGGTCTGGGGCGCGATCGTGGCGATGCATGCCGTGCTCTGGCTGACCATGCGCTACTCGCTGGTGATCATCCGGCTGATCAAGGACGGCGGTGTGGTGCTGGTCACCCGGCTGGCCGGGATGATGCTCTCCGCCATCGCCGTACAGCTGATCATCAACGGCGTCACCCTGGTGGTGCAGGGCGCTTCCTGACCCCGGACGCGACGGCGCCCCCGCACGGAGTGGTCCGTGCGGGGGCGCCGTCGTCCGCGGTGTGCGTCCGGTCATTCCGGGTGCGTCGCGTCACCGGTCATGGAGTGCGGGATCATGACCTGTGAACAGGCGGGACAAGTGAACAAAGTGTGACAAGGGGGACGGTGATCACAAGGGGTACGAGCCACTGCGAAGCGCAACAGGGAACTGCGGGCACTGCCGGGCACTACAAAGCCGGTGATTCGGCCGGGCGGATGTAAATGCGCTGGCCTGTGGCGGCGGCCTGCTGCACGATCCGGCTGACGGAGGCGGCGTCCACGACGGTGCTGTCCACGGCGGTGCCGGTGACATCGTCGAGTCGCATGATCTCGAAGCGCATGGCTTCTCCCTTCGTCTGATCCTCCTGCTGGAGAACTGGTGTCATCAGCGTCAACAGACTTCCACCCCTCAAATATTCCCTACACTAAAGAAAATCTTTCATTGCCTAACTACTGGCGAGTACCCCCGGGCGCCCGGAGAATGGGTCCCGTATGAACGACGCAGAGATCAACGACGCCCTCGGCCGGCTCGGAACCCGGGTCGATCGGACGAACGAGCTGCTTCAGCGCATGCTCGCCGAGGTCGCCAAGACGCCCTCCACCCATGCGATCTTCGTGGACGCGGGCTATGTCTACGCCGCCGCCGGACTGCTGGTCACGGGCACGGAGGACCGCCGCTCCTTCGATCTCGACGCCGAGGGGCTGATCGAGGCGTTCATCGACAAGGCGCGCACGATCTTCGCGGACAGCAGGCTGCTGCGGGTCTACTGGTATGACGGCGCCCGGCGCCGGATCCACACCCCCGAGCAGCAGTCCATCGCCGGACTGCCGGATGTGAAGGTACGGCTCGGCAATCTCAACGCCAACAATCAGCAGAAGGGCGTCGACTCGCTGATCCGCACCGATCTCGAATCCCTCGCCCGGCACCGCGCGATCAGTGACGCGGCGCTGGTGGGCGGGGACGAGGACCTGGTCTCGGCGGTGGAGGCGGCGCAGGGGTACGGGGCCCGGGTCCATCTCTGGGGCATCGAGGCGGCCGACTCCGGCAATCAGGCGGAGCCGCTGCTCTGGGAGGTGGACAGCCAGCGCACCTTCGACCTGGACTTCTGCCGCCCGTACATCACCCGCCGTCCCGTGACGACCTATGAGAACGAGGGCGCGCCGCCGCCCTCCCGCGACGAGGTCAGATTCGTGGGCGCGCAGATCGCGGCGACCTGGCTGGTGGAACGCGGCCGGACCGCGATGGAGGAGCTGCTGCCGGGCCATCCCTATCTGCCGGGCCCGGTCGACCAGGATCTGCTGATCGAGGCGGAACGGGTGCTCCAGCGGTCGCTGCGCGGGCATGCGGTGCTCCGCAGGGCGCTGCGGGACGGCTTCTGGCAGCACATCCAGTCCCAGTACTGACCGCCGGCGCCGGCGGTCAGTGCCGATCCCAGAATCCGGCCACGGCGGCGGCTGTCTCCCCCGGCCGGTCGGTGTTGGGGGAGTGCTCCGCCCCGCTGATGACGGTCCGCGGCGCACCCAGGCGCTCGGCCATCTCGTCCATCAGCGCGGTGGGCCAGGTCTCGTCGCGCTCCCCCCGCACCACATGCTTGGGCAGCGGCTGTACGGCGGCCAGCTCACCGACCCGGTCCGGCTCGGTGGAGAGCTGACGCCCGGTGGTGATCAGCTGTACGGGATCGCCGAGCAGCCAGCGGCGTTCCAGATCGGCCCCGGTGACGGCCCCGGCCTCCCGCTCGGCCCCGGCGTCCTCCGGCGGGTCGAGCGCGGTCAGGGCCTGCCACACCGCGGCCATGGTCATCGTGGCCAGCGCGTCGCTCAGCAGCCGGATCTTCTGCCGCTGGAGCTCGGTGACCCGGGCCGGGCCCGAGGCCATCAGGGTGAGGGTCCGGAAGGGCGAGGCGTCGAGGAGTACGGCGGCACGGCTGATCAGGCCGCCGAGGGAGTGCCCGAGAAGATGGACCGGCCCGTCGCCCACGGCCTCGGCCTGGGCGAGCAGATCCTGGGCGAGCTCCCGCTGCTCATACGCGCCGGACTCGCCCGTGCCGGGCGACTCGTACTGCCCGCGCCCGTCGACCGCCACGACCCGGTATCCGGCGTCGGTGAGCGGTTCGAGCATCGCGATGAAGTCCTCCTTGCTCCCCGTGAATCCGGGGACGAGGAGTGCGGTGCCCCTGGCCGCGCCGTTCCGCGGCCGGGCGTCGAGCGTGGCGAACCGGCCGCGCGGGGTGTGCAGCGCCAGGGGGCGGGCGCAGGACGGCGGGATGAAGGTGGGCGGACGGCTCATACCGCGAGGCTATCGCCGCGGGCCCGCCCGGGCCGCTGGGGCCCGGGCACCGGGCGACCCCGGGGTACGCCGATGGCCCGGCCCCCGCGGATGCGGGAACCGGGCCATCGGAGAGACGGCTGAGCGGCCGGCTCAGACCTCGGGAAGGTCCGCGGCCTTGACCGTACGCGCGCGGCGGCGCGGCTTGGCCTCCGGCTCGACGGCCTCGGCGGCGGGTGCCGCCTCCGCCGTCTTGACCGCGCGGGTGCGGGTCCGACGGGGCTTGGCCTCGGCCTCGGCCGCCGGGGCGGTCTCGGCGGTCTCGGCCGCTTCGGCCTTGACCGCACGGGTACGCGTCCGGCGCGGCTTGACCTCGGCCTCGACGGCCTCGGTCGCGACCGCTTCGGCCTTGGGGGCGCGGGTGCGGGTCCGGCGGGGCTTGGTCTCCGCGGCCACGGGCTCGGCCGCCTCCGCGACCGGCGCGGAGACTGCCACCGCCTCGGCCGCGGCCACGGGCGCCGCGGACTCGGCCGACTCCACGGTGTCCGCCGCCTTCACCGCACGGGTGCGACGGCGCCGGGGCCTGGCCTCGGCCTCCGCCTCGGGCGCGGCCTCGGGCAGCGGGGTGACCACGGCCTCCGCCTGCTGCTCCACGACCGGCTGCGCGCCGGTCCTGGTGCGCCGGCGACGGCGCGGAGTGCGGGGTTCCGACGCGTCCGGGGCGACCGGGGTCACAGCGGACTCCGCCGGCGCGGCCGGCGTCTCCGACACGACGGCGGGCTCGCCCGAGCGGGTGCGGCGGCGCTGGCGCGGGGTGCGGGTGCGCGCGGGGCGCTCCTCCACCGCGGTGGCGCCCGCGGCGGACTTGCGGCCCCGGCCGCCCGTCTCGCCGAGATCCTCCACCGCTTCCGCGGCCAGACCGGCGCGCGTGCGCTCGGCACGCGGCAGCACACCCTTGGTGCCGGCCGGAATGCCCAGCTCCTCGAAGAGGTGCGGCGAGGTGGAGTATGTCTCGACCGGGTCGCTGAAACCGAGGTCCAGCGCCTTGTTGATCAGCTGCCAGCGCGGGATGTCGTCCCAGTCGACCAGGGTGACCGCGGTACCGGAGGCACCGGCCCGGCCGGTGCGGCCGACTCGGTGGAGATAGGTCTTCTCGTCCTCGGGCGACTGGTAGTTGATGACATGGGTCACACCCTCGACATCGATGCCGCGCGCGGCGACATCGGTGCAGACGAGGACGTCGACCTTGCCGTTGCGGAAAGCGCGCAGGGCCTGCTCGCGCGCGCCCTGCCCCAGGTCGCCGTGGACGGCGCCGGAGGCGAAGCCGCGCTGGGCGAGCTGGTCGGCGATGTCCGCCGCCGTGCGCTTGGTCCGGCAGAAGATCATCGCGAGTCCGCGGCCGTCGGCCTGGAGGATCCGCGAGACCAGCTCGGGCTTGTCCATGGAGTGCGCGCGGTAGACGCGCTGGGTGATGTTGGCGACCGTCGCACCCGTGTCGTCCGGCGCGGTGGCGCGGATGTGGGTGGGCTGCGACATGTAGCGGCGGGCGAGCCCGATCACCGCGCCCGGCATGGTCGCGGAGAAGAGCATGGTCTGCCGGCGCGGCGGCAGCAGCTGGATGATCTTCTCGACATCCGGCAGGAAGCCGAGGTCGAGCATCTCATCGGCCTCGTCGAGGACGAGGACCCGGACCTTGGAGAGGTCGAGCTTCTTCTGCCCGGCCAGGTCCAGCAGCCGGCCCGGGGTGCCGACGATCACATCGACGCCCTTGCGCAGGGCTTCGACCTGCGGCTCGTAGGCACGGCCGCCGTAGATCGCGAGGACCCGGACATTCCGCACCTTGCCGGCGGTGAGCAGGTCATTGGTGACCTGGGTGCACAGCTCGCGGGTGGGGACGACGACCAGGGCCTGCGGGGCGTCGGTGAGCTGGTCGGGACGGGCCCGGCCGGCTTCGACGTCCGCGGGGACGGTGACGCGTTCGAGGATGGGCAGACCGAAACCGAGGGTCTTGCCGGTGCCGGTCTTGGCCTGGCCGATCACATCACTGCCGGAGAGCGCTACGGGGAGCGTCATCTCCTGAATGGGGAACGGGTTCAGAATGCCGACGGCTTCGAGTGCTTCGACGGTCTCGGGAAGGATCCCGAGATCCCGGAAAGTGGTTTGCTGCGTAGTCAGGGTGTTGCCTCTTCTGTGAGACGCGGCCTGAGGCGAACGATGGGGGTCGTACCGCACCCGGAATAGCGGGCCGGCCGTGGGTTGGCCGGATGGTGCGGGACCACTGCCTTCGCTCGAGCGCTCTTACCGCTGAGGGGGCCCCTCGTATTGCGGCCGTACGCCGTGGGGCACACGGTCCGCGTGGAGGGCGGTCGGTTCGGAGCCGATCGTGTCACCGACCGGGCATCCACATGGGGGTCAGAAGGAATGAATCCCTCAGTCAAACAGGGGGTTCCAAACAGTGTGATCGCCCGCCGAGAATCAAGAAAACGCTCAGCAGGCGCATTACCACTGTACCCCGGATTCGCGCATCTGTGTTGGGCGATTTGACGGGAACCGGGTCCGGGCGGGTTCCCGGACCGCCCCCGACGGGGAAAGGGCGCGGCTGACCAGCCCCTTCCGGCGGGGGAGCGGCGGGCTATTGTGCGCTTCATGGAGACGCCTGACAACGCCGCTGAGTCCGCTGAGCTCACCGAGACCGCCCCGACCGACGAACCCACCGGGATCGCGGCCCAGGACTGGGCCGCCGCCTCCGCCGCCCCCCAGTACCGGGCGGCGGTCGTGGATCTTCTCGGCGCTCTCGCCTACGGAGAGCTGGCCGCGTTCGAACGGCTGGCCGAGGACGCGAAGCTCGCGCCGACCCTGGGCGACAAGGCGGAACTGGCGAAGATGGCCTCCGCCGAATTCCACCACTTCGAGCGGCTGCGCGACCGGCTCACCGCGATCGACGCCGAGCCCACCGCCGCGATGGAGCCCTTCGCCCGTCCGCTGGACGACTTCCACCGCCAGACCGCGCCGTCCGACTGGCTGGAGGGCCTGGTCAAGGCGTATGTCGGAGACTCGATCGCCAGTGACTTCTACCGTGAGGTCGCGGCCCGGCTGGACACCGACACGCGGGCGCTGGTGCTCGCGGTCCTGGACGACACCGGCCACGGGAACTTCGCGGTGGAGAAGGTGCGCGCCGCCATCGAGGCCGACCCCCGGGTGGGCGGACGCCTCGCCCTGTGGGCGCGGCGGCTGATGGGGGAGGCGCTCTCCCAGGCACAGCGGGTGGTGGCCGAGCGGGACGCGCTCTCCACGATGCTGGTCGGCGGGGTGGCCGACGGCTTCGACCTGGCGGCGGTCGGCGAGATGTTCACCCGGATCACCAAGGCGCACACCAAGCGGATGGCGGCGCTGGGCCTGGCGGCCTGACGATCCGGCGGGGGAGCCCGGGGCTCCCCCACCGCCGCGGCGGGATGATCAGAACGGGAACGCCCGGCGGAGCCGGTGCCCGGTCGGCCGCAGCAGCAGCGACAGCAGCACCGCCCCGATCAGTACCGCCCCGACGAGAGTCCCGGCGGTGTGGCCGGGACCGAGCGCCACATGGGTCACCCAGGCCCCGAAGAGCGCGCCGAGCGGACCGGTGACGAAGACCAGACGGCGCGCCGGGAGCCGTGCGGAGAGATGACGGTCGGCGGCCCAGGCGAGGGCGAGCCCGAGCAGAACTGAACCGAGAGCTGCCAGCAGCACTGTTGATCACCTCACGAACACGGGTGGGGGCGAATCGGTTACAGCCCGTACTACCCGATGCCCGCCGGAAACAACCCTCCGGCACGCGTGAACACCAGGCGAAACCCGGGAAACGAGAGTGGGCTGTACGGGAAGATCTCCCCGTACAGCCCACATCGCTGTTCGTCCCGCTCGCGTCCTACAGCGCGCCGAAGCCCACACGCCGGGTGGCGGGCTCGCCGATCTCGACGTAGGCGATCCGGTCGGACGGGACCAGAATCCTGCGGCCCTTGTCGTCCGAGAGGCTGAGCAGCCGCTCCTTGCCGGCCAGCGCCTGCTCCACGGCTCGCTCGACGTCCTCCGCGGACTGCCCGCTCTCCAGAACGATCTCCCGGGGCGTGTGCAGCACCCCGATCTTGACCTCCACGGCTATGTCCCTCCGAACGGTCAGTGCGTTGCGCGGTCAGCCGCGCCGTACCCAGCACACATTAGCCGGGCGGAGGGGCCGCGCAGTCGCCCCGGGGAACGCCAGGAGCGAACAGCGCGTGATGCGCCGGCGCCGGCGTGTCAGTCCTGGTCGGCCTGCGGCTCCGCGCCGTGCAGCGGGAAACCGGCGATACCCCGCCAGGCGAGCGAGGTGAGAAGCTGCACCGCGGTCGCGCGCGGGATCGCGGACTCACTGGAGAGCCAGTAGCGGGCGACCACCTGGGAGACCCCGCCCAGCCCCACGGCGAGCAGCATGGACTCGTCCTTGGAGAGCCCGGTGTCCTCGGCGATCACATCGGAGATCGCCTCCGCGCACTGGAGCGACACCCGCTCGACCCGCTCGCGCACCGCGGGCTCATTGGTCAGATCCGACTCGAAGACCAGCCGGAAGGCGCCGCCCTCGTCCTCCACATAGGCGAAATAGGCGTCCATGGTGGCCGCCACCCGCAGTTTGTTGTCGGTGGTGGAGGCGAGCGCGGTGCGCACCGCCTGGAGCAGTGCCTCGCAGTGCTGGTCGAGCAGGGCCAGATAGAGGTCCAGCTTGCCGGGGAAGTGCTGATAGAGCACGGGCTTGCTGACACCCGCCCGCTCGGCGATGTCGTCCATCGCGGCCGAGTGATAACCCTGGGCCACGAAAACTTCCTGGGCGGCGCCCAGAAGCTGATTCCTGCGGGCTCGGCGTGGCAGACGCGTGCCCCGCGGGCGCGCCGCCTCTGTCTGCTCGATGGCTGTCACGCCGCCTCCCAAATGTGTTCCGTGCGCGCTGTGCGCAGCGCCGCCATCGTACTTTTGGGTAACCCCCGCGTGCGCGTCGCGGACGCAGAATTTCACGGACCGGACAGTCGCGGTAGCTCTCTATTCGTGGGCAAAGAGGGACAGGTCACCGGTAGTCGTCCTCGTCCGTCACCACCACCCGTGACTGCTCCACGGCGTCCGCCTCATTCGCCGTTCCGGGATCGATGTCCGTCAGCGGATCGTCACGTTCCGGAACCACCACCTCCGCCCGCTGCTCGGCCGCGTCGGCCTCGGGAACCTCCCGGTCGACGGCGGCATGCTCCTGACCGCCCGCTCCGCCGTCCCCGCTCGGCGGGGCCGCGGGCGCCGGGCGCTCCGGCCCGTGCGGACTCCGCTTGTGACGAGGGTGCGCGCCGGTCTCGGCGGAGACATCCGGATCGACGGGATCGACAGCCATGGCGGCACCGCTTTCCCTTGGGAGGCGTCCGGGCACCCGATGTCACCGAGTGCCGGGACTGATACCCGGACGGCCCGGTTAAGGGCTCTTCCTAAGAGCGTAGGAGCTCCGGAATCGTGGCGCTATGCGGCTGTGATGCCGAACACAGGAACTGCGGTGTGATCGTCTCGTAACATTGCCGCCATGTCTTCGACCGAGCTGCCCGGTATTCCCGCCGCCGCTGCCGCAGCGGCGGCCCCCAAGGTCGCCGCCGTCAGGGTGGGCGAAGGGGAGGAATTGCGCTCCGTCACGCTCCCCGGACTCACCCTGAACATCCGGTCCAGGCCGCCGGCGCGCACCGGGCTGCCGCCCGCGCTCTGCGTTCACGGCCTCGGCGGCTCCTCGCTGAACTGGTCGGCGCTGATGGAGCTGCTCGCGGACGAGGTGGACGCCGAGGCGGTCGATCTCCCCGGATTCGGGGACTCCCCGCCGCCGGACGACGGCAACTACTCGATCACCGGACACGCCCGCGCGGTGATCCGCCATCTCGACGCGGCGGGCCGGGGGCCCGTCCATCTGATGGGCAACTCCCTGGGCGGCGCGGTCTGCACCCGGGTGGCGGCCGTCCGGCCCGATCTGGTGCGCACCCTCACCCTGGTCTCCCCGGCCCTGCCCGAGCTCCGCGTGCAGCGCACCGCCGTCCCCACCGGACTGCTCGCGCTCCCCGGGGTCACCCGGCTCTTCAGCCGCGCCACCAAGGGCTGGACGGCGGAGCGGCGGACCAGGGGTGTGATAGCACTCTGTTACGGAGATCCCTCCCGGGTCTCCGAGGAAGCGCTCCGCCACGCGGTCGAGGAGATGGAGCGGCGCAGTCAACTCCCCTATTTCTGGGACGCGATGACCCGATCCGCGCGCGGTATCGTCGACGCGTACACGCTCGGCGGGCAACACGGACTGTGGCGACAGGCGGAGCGGGTGCTCGCGCCGACCCTGCTGGTCTACGGCGGACGCGACCGGCTCGTCTCCCACCGGATGGCGGGCAGAGCCGCCGCGGCGTTCCGGGACTCGCGGCTGCTGACCCTGCCGGAGGCCGGACACGTGGCGATGATGGAGTATCCCGAGACGGTCGCCCGGGCCGTCCGGGAACTACTCGACGACACCGGTAGGAGCTGAGCGGAGCCCGTGGGACGACACAGCCGAAAAGGCCCCGCGCCCAAGGGCCCGGAGAACGCACCGCCCCGTACCCCGGCAGCGGAGACCGGCCGGGAGCGACCCGCCGCCCCTGCCCCGGGGAACCCCGGGCCCGCGGGCGCCCGGGGTCCGGGCGCCGTGCCGCCCCCGTACGCCGCGGGGCCGCACGCCCCCGCCCCGTACGGCACCGGCTTCCACGCGCCGGCCTCGTACAACACCGCCTCGCACAACGCCTCGCACAACGCCGCGTACAGCGCGGCCCCGCCGCAGGCGCCCGCCGAGCACACCGCCGCGGCGCAGGGCGTCCCCCGCACCCGGGGCGGCCATCCCGAGCAGTACGAGGCCGGCGGCGGCTGGGGCGGTGCGCCCGTGCCGGCGCCGCCCCGTGGAGGGCCGCGCCGCCGGGGCGGGCCCGCCCCGGCGCCGGCCGGGCCCCGGATACCGGGGCAGCGCGCGGAGACCGCCGGGGGCCCCGCCGATCCCTATGCCTCGGTCACCGACTGGCCCGACGACGCACCCGCGCAGACCCCCGCGGACGCCCCCGGCGACGGCGGCCGGGAGGACCGCGGCCCTGGTGCGGAGGAGCCCGGCAGCCCCGCGAAGGGCGGCCGGGGCGGCAAGGGCCGCACCCTCACCGGGATCGCCGCCGCGGCCGTCACCACCGTCCTCGCGGTCGTCGTGGCCGGGCAGGTCGCGGAGGACCGCAGAGGCGGGACCGGCACGACCACCAGCGACCGGGACCGGGCCGACGAGGAGGCCCCCGCCTCCCGCTCCGACGAACGGCAACCGCCGTCCCCCGCCGCCGCGCCCCCCGAGCCGCCCATCTACGAGACTCTGATGGCCGCCCGTTTCTCGATCGATCCCAAAATGAAGGGCGACGGGAAATTCGAAGCCGTTCCCGGATTCGACCAGGCGCCCGGCAAGGGCCGCAAGGTCCGCTATCGAGTGGATATCGAAAAGGGCCTCGGCATGGACGGAAAACTCTTCGCCGATGCCGTTCAGCGCACCCTCAATGACAATCGGAGCTGGGCCCACAACGGCGCCATGACTTTCGAGCGGATTTCCTCCGGGGAGCCGCGATTCGTGATCACGCTCGCCAGTCCGATGACCACTCACGCATGGTGCGCGAAATCCGGTCTCGACACCTCCGTCGACAATGTCAGCTGTGATGCCGCCTTCTCCGACCGGGTGGTGCTCAATGCCTACCGGTGGGCGCGGGGTTCGGACACCTACGGTCCCGGGGCCATGCATGCCTACCGCCAGATGCTGATCAACCATGAGGTGGGCCACCGCCTCGGTCACGGTCATGTGAACTGCGCCACGAAGGGCGCACTCGCCCCGGTGATGCAGCAACAGACGAAGTCACTGAAGATCGGCGGGATCCAGTGCCGCCCCAATCCCTGGCCCCACCCGGGGAGTTGACCCGTCCGCCCGCCCCGCTCCGGCCCCCGGGGCGGACCCTCCCCGGGGTGTCCGTCTCCCGGGACGGCCGTCTCAAGTCGGCCTGGAAGGGCTTTGACATCGGCGAGGGGGTCGTACATATTGCTCGGCATGTCGCACCACGCCGCCCTCGCCGATCGCGCCGCTCTTGAGCTGGCGCTCATTGGCGTGACCGGGCACAGCGTGGCCGATATTCACTGTCGCTGACGCCTGCCCGAGCGCGCACCGGCCGTATCCCCGATCGCCCCACCCGGTCAGAATCCTCTGATCAGGTCTTCCGCGATCGATGTCTCATGGCTGGTTTCCCTTGGCCGGATCTTCCGGCCGATCGCCGCGCACGGGCGTTCCGCACGTCCGCAGGCGCGGCCATCGCATTCCTTCCGTTCCTCCTGGATTCCGTCCGGACGCCCCGGGCCGGTGCATCAGCCACCGGTCACGGGCCGCCGCCCACGATGCGTGGGACGCGGGTTCACGGTCACGGATCACGAGTACACCGGATCACGAGTCCGGGGCCGGGATTCCCCCGGCACCCGGTCTCGCTCCCGTCGCCTGCGCAGACAATTCCGATTTTCTTGATCTGCCCGACTGGAGAGGTTTTTCCGATGCGTCAACTGTCCCTCATATCCCGCCGTGTGGCAGCGGCTGCCATCACTCTCGCCGTGGTCTCGGGCGCCGCCGCCTGCGCCGGACCGCAGGACAGTGACAGCGAGGACCGCGCCGCCGACTCCGCCGAGGGCAAGCCCGCCAAGGGCGGCACGCTCACCGTGCTGAACTCCGAACCGCAGAGCGACTTCGACCCCGCCCGCCTCTACACCTCCGGCGGCGGCAATGTGCCCTCGCTCGTCTTCCGCACGCTCACCACCCGCAATCGCGAGGACGGCCAGGCCGGCACCGAGGTCGTCCCCGACCTCGCCACCGACACCGGCCGCCCCAACCAGGACGCCACGGAGTGGACGTACACCCTCAAGGAGGGGCTGAAGTACGAGGACGGCACCCCGATCACCTCGGCCGACATCAAGTACGGCATCGAGCGCTCCTTCGCCGCCGAGCTCTCCGGCGGCGCGCCCTTCCTCCGCGACTGGCTGATCGGCGGCGACGCCTACCAGGGCCCGTTCAAGGACAGCGAGGGCCTGGCCTCCGTCGTGGTCCCGGACGCCCGGACGATCGTCTTCAAGCTGCGCAAGCCCCAGGGCGACTTCCCCTTCCTCGCCACCCAGACGTCCTTCGCCCCGGTCCCCAAGGCCAAGGACACCGGCACGAAGTACGAGGAGCGGCCCGTCTCCTCCGGCCCCTACAAGGTCGTCAGCAATGAGGGCGACGGCAAGCGGCTGATCCTGGAGCGCAACTCGCACTGGTCGGAGAAGACCGACGCCGAGCGCAAGGCGTACCCCGACCGGATCGACGTCAGATCCGGGCTCGACTCGGCGGTGATCAACCAGCGCCTCTCCACCGGCTCCGGAGCCGACGCCTCCGCCGTCACCACCGACACCAACCTCGGCCCCGCCGAGCTCGCCCGGGTCGCGGACGACAAGGAACTCGCCTCCCGCGTCGGCACCGGCCGCTTCGGCTACATCAACTATCTGGCCTTCAACCCGAAGGTGAAGCCCTTCGACGACATCAAGGTGCGCCAGGCGATCTCGTACGCCATCAACCGCACCAGTGTCATCAACGCGGCCGGCGGCTCCGCGCTCGCCGAGCCCGCCACCACCTTCCTGCCGGAGAAGAAGGCGTTCGGCCACACGCCGTACGACCACTTCCCGGCCGGGAAGACCGGCGACCCGGCCAAGGCGAAGGAGCTGCTGAAGGAGGCCGGCAAGGAGAATCTGAAGATCACCCTCACCCACTCCACCGAGCAGAACCGGCAGACCAGCCCCGAGGTCGCCACCGCCGTGCAGGAGGCACTGAAGAAGGCCGGGATCACGGTCGAGCTCGAAGGTCTCGAACCCAACGCCTTCAACGAGGCCCGCTGGAGCGCCGCCAACAGCCCCGGCTTCTTCCTCTCCCGCTGGGGCGCCGACTGGCCCTCCGGAGCGCCCTTCCTCGCGCCGATCTTCGACGGCCGGCAGATCGTGAAGGACGGCTCCAACTACAACCACGCCCAGCTGAACGACCCGGCGGTCAACAAGGAGATCGACGAGATCAGCAAGCTGACCGATCTGGACGCCGCCGCCGTCCGCTGGGGCGCGCTCGACAAGAGGATCGGCGCGCAGGCCCTGGACGTGCCGCTGTTCCACCCCGTCTACAAGCGGCTGTACGGCAAGAACGTGAAGAACATCGTGATCAGTGACTGGACCGGCGTTCTCGACATCTCGCAGGTCTCGGTCAAGTGAGTGTCGTGCACGACGCGGTGAACACCGGGGGTGACGCATCCGGACGTGTGCCGGGTGCGCCGCCCGCGGTCCCGGCCGGGGCCCCGGGAGGGGGCCCCGCCGGGGTGCCGGTGATCGCCGGCGCGGTGCCGACGGCCGGCGCGCTGCGGCGGCTCGTCCGCCGCCCCGCCGCCCTGGTCTCCGCCGGGGTCCTCGCCCTGCTCGTCCTCCTCGCCGTCGCCGCCCCGCTGCTGACCGCCCTGGCCGGCCAGGACCCGAACACGTACCACGACCATCTGGTCGACTCCGCCCGCGGCGGGGTCCCCATCGGCTCCTTCGGCGGGGTGAGCGCCGACCACTGGCTCGGTGTCGAACCGGGCACCGGCCGCGATCTGTTCGCCCGGCTGCTGTACGGGGCACGGATCTCGCTGCTGGTCGCCGTCGGCGCCACACTGCTCCAGGTCGCCATCGGCGTGGCGGTCGGCCTCGCCGCCGGCCTCGGCAACCGGTGGGTGGACGGCTTCCTCAGCCGTACCACCGATGTCCTGGTCGCCCTCCCGATGCTGGTGCTCGCCATCGCGCTCACCGCCGTCGTACCCCCCGGCTTCCCCCGCCCGCTGCTGCTGATCCTGGTCATCGGCGCGCTCGGCTGGGGCGGCACCTCCAGGATCGTGCGGGCGCAGACCCTCGCTCTCAAGCGGCTGGACTTCGTGGCCGCCGCCCGGCTCGCCGGAAACCGCCCCGGGCGGGTGGCCCGGCGCGAACTGCTGCCGTCCCTGGCCGCACCCGTGATCACCTACGCGGCGATCCTGCTCCCCACGAACATCGTGGTCGAGGCATCGCTCTCCTTCCTCGGTGTCGGCGTCAAGCCCCCGACACCGTCCTGGGGGCAGATGCTCTCCTCCGCACAGACCTGGTTCCGCGCCGATCCGATGTATGTCCTGCTCCCGGCCGGACTGCTCTTCGTGACCGTGCTCGCCTTCACCGTCCTCGGGGACGCGGTCCGCACCGCGCTCGACCCGCGCCAGGCGAGCCGGCTGGGCGTCGGCACCCGGAAGGAAAAGGCGTGACACGCTTTCTGCTCAAACGGCTCGGCAGCGCGTTCTTCGTGCTGTTCGCCCTCTCCGTACTGGTCTACGCGCTGTTCTATCTGCTCCCCGGCGACCCGGCCCAGCTCGCCTGCGGCGAACGCTGCACCCCGGCCCAGGTCGACCAGGTCCGGGAGCGGATCGGACTGAACGAATCCGCCCTCACCCAGTACGGACAGTTCCTCCAGGGCCTGGTGGCCGGACGCGAGTACAGCGCCGGTACGGGCACGGTGCACTGCGACGCGCCCTGCCTCGGCCTGTCCTACCAGAGCGATCAGCAGGTCACCGAGCTGATCCTGGAGCGGCTCCCGGCGACCGCCTCGCTCGCCCTCGGCGCCCTGGTGATCTGGCTGCTCGTCGGTGTCGGCACCGGACTCCTCTCGGCGCTGCGCCGGGGCGGGCTCACCGAGCGGGCGCTGACCGTGCTCACCCTCGCGGCGACCGGGATGCCGGTCTTCATTCTCGGACTGCTGCTGCTGATGGTGGTCTGCGCCCAGCTCCGCTGGCTGCCGTTCCCGACCTATGTCCCGCTGACCGAGGACCCCGAGCAGTGGGCGTGGAACATGCTGCTGCCCTGGCTGACGCTCGGACTCTTCGAATCGGCGAAGTACGCCCGGCTCACCCGCAGCTCCACCCTGGAGACGCTGGCGGAGGACCACATCCGCACTTTCCGGGCGTACGGGGTCGGCGAGCGGGCCATCGTCGGGCGCCACGCCCTGCGGGGAGCCGTGCCCCCGGTGATCGCGCTCAGCGCGCTCGACCTCGGCACCATGTTCGGCGGTGCGGTGCTCACCGAATCGCTCTTCGGCATCCCGGGCCTGGGCAAGACGCTGATCGACGGGGTGAAAGTGATCGACCTGCCCGTGGTGGTGGGTGTGGTGCTGGTGATCGGCGCCGCGGTGGTGCTGGCGAATGTGGTCGCGGATCTGATCCATGCCGCCACCGACCGAAGGGTGGTGCTGTCATGACGACGCCTCTGGTGGAGGTCACCGGACTCACGGTGCGATTCCCGGGTGCCCCGGTGCACGCGGTCGACGGAGTCTCCTTCTCGCTGGCACCGGGGGCCGCGCTCGGCCTGGTCGGCGAGTCCGGCAGCGGCAAGAGCACGGTCGCCGGCGCCCTGCTGGGGCTGCACCGCGGCACCGGCGCGCACACCTCGGGGACCGTCCTGGTCGGCGGCACGGATGTGGGCACGGCCGGCCCGCGCGAGCTGCGGGAGCTGCGCGGCGCGGTGGCGGCGATGGTCTTCCAGGATCCGCTCTCGGCGCTGGATCCGTACTACGCGATCGGCGACCAGATCGCCGAGGTGCACCGGGTGCACACCGCCGTCTCCCGGCGGGCGGCCCGGGCGCGCGCCGTCGAGGTGCTGGACCGGGTCGGCATCCCGGACGCGGCCCGGCGGTCCCGCTCCAGGCCGCACGAGTTCAGCGGCGGGATGCGGCAGCGCGCGCTGATCGCGATGGCGCTGGTCTGCGAACCGCGGCTGCTGATCGCGGACGAGCCGACGACCGCTCTGGACGTGACCGTGCAGGCGCAGATCCTCGATCTGCTGCACGGGCTGCGGGAGGAGACGGGGATGGGGCTGCTGCTGGTCACCCACGATGTGGGGGTGGCGGCGGAGAGCGTGGACGAGATCCTGGTGATGAAGGACGGGCGGGAGATCGAGCGGGGGCCGGTGGGGGAGGTGCTGGCGAAGCCGTCGCGGCCGTACACCCGGGCGCTGCTGGCCGCGGTGCCGACGGTGGACGGGGTGCGGGCGGGGGGCGCGGCCGCGGCGGGGCACGGGGTCGCGGCGGCCGACAGGGGGTCGGGGGGCCACGGGGTGCCGGCCCCGGGTCATTCCCCGGCTGCCACGGCTGCCCTGACTGCCCCCGCTGCCCCGGTTGTCACGACCGTCACGGCTGTCAAGGAGGGCATTCCGCTGCTGGAGGTCTCCGGGCTGCGGCGCGAGTTCGGGCGCGGGCGCGGCCGGGTGGTCGCGGTGGAGGGCGCCGACCTGACCCTGCACGCCGGTGACACCCTCGGCGTCGTCGGCGAGAGCGGCAGCGGGAAGACCACCCTCGGCCGTCTCCTGGTCCGGCTGCTCGACCCGACCGCCGGCACCATCCGCTTCGACGGAGCGGAGATCGGCGCCCTCTCCGAGCGGGAGCTGCGCCCGCACCGAAGCCGGCTCCAGATGGTCTTCCAGGACCCGGTCGCCTCCCTCAACCCGCGCCGCTCGATCGGGGAGTCGATCGCCGACCCGCTGCGGGCCACCGGAGTGCGCGACGAGCGGCTGATCAGGGCACGCGTCCAGGAGTCCCTGGAGCGGGTCGGGCTCGACCCCGACCGGTACCGCGCCCATCCGCACGAATTCAGCGGCGGACAGCGCCAGCGCGTGGGCATCGCCCGGGCGCTGGTCGCCGAGCCCCGGCTCATGGTCTGCGACGAGCCGGTCTCCGCGCTCGACGTCACCACCCAGGCGCAGGTCGTCGACCTGCTGCGGGAGCTCCAGCGGGAACTCGGCATCGCCCTGGTCTTCATCGCCCACGACCTGGCCGTCGTCCGGCAGATCAGCGACCGGGTCGCGGTGATGCGCGGGGGCCGGATCGTGGAACAGGGGCCGGTGCGCGAGGTGTACGGCGCCCCCCGGGACCCGTACACCCGGCAGCTCCTCGCCGCCGTCCCCACCCTCGATCCCGAGCTCGCCCGGATCAGGCGCGCCGAGCGCCGGGAATGGGCCGCTGCCTGACCCTCAGTGACCAAAAGCCTCTTTAGCGCGACGAAACGCGGTGAGGGGGCGAAAGTTACGTGCATTCACCCCTTCCGGTGGTGCGGCGGACAACCGTCCGCCGCAC
>NZ_JBDQQP010000009.1:0-155091 GCF_039888735.1 Streptomyces sp. CAU 1734 | reverse complement strand
GCGGGGGGGGCGGCGCACCCCCGCCCCCCCCACCACCGTCGTACCGGCTTACGGTCATCCCGCTGCGAGTCGCCGATCAACGGTGACCGGCCACGAGGGAGATCGGGGTGCGCCCGGTGCGGATCGCATGGCTCACACGGAGCGGTTTCTCCACTGCCGGACAGGTGTACGAGCGGTGGCGCGGCCGGCCCGCACGCGGGCTCACCCGGCGCGCGCCCGGCGCCCGGCGCCCCGCGGGCGCCGCCCCGGCACCGACCGCTTCGGTCCGTTCGCCCGGCCGCCCGCCCGTCGTGGCGTCCCGGCCGGATCGTCTCCCCGCGGTGCCGTCCCCGCGCCGTCGCCCGGCCGTCGTGGCGTCTCCGTCCGATGGCCCGGCCCTTGCTCCGTCTCCGTCCGATGGCCCGGCCCTCGCCCCGTCCCCGTCCGGTCGCCCGTCCTCCGCGGCGTTGCGGGGGACACCGCCGTGCCGCGCCGACCGGTCCGGCGGCCAAACGCTTCTTCGGGATTCCGCCGCCGGTGGGACCGACCGCTCCGGGCCCCTACCGCTCCCCGTGCGCGCGGCGCTCCCCCCGCGCACGGGTTTCCGTTCACCCCGCTTCCCCGATGGCCTCCCGCGGCGACGGCGCGCGGGCGGCGCGCCCGGTCGCGGCAGCCGCGTCAACACCCGAAGGAGAACACACGACATGACCCCCCAACCCCCCGCCACGACCCGTCACCAGGCAGGGGCCGTGCGATGAGGGTGCTGCTGCTCGGAGCCAATGGATTCCTCGGCCGATTCGTCGCCGACCGGCTGCTCGCCGACCCCGCCGTCCATCTCACCGCGCTCGGCCGGGGCGACGACGCCGATGTCCGCTTCGACCTCGCCGGAGGGAGCCCGGGTGCGCTCACCCGCTTTCTGAGCGCGGTGCACCCCGGTGTCGTCATCAACTGCGCGGGTGCCACCCGGGGCGGCGCACGCGACCTGACCAGGCACAACACCGTCGCCGTCGCCACGGTCTGCGAGGCCCTGCGGCGCAGCGGCTGCGGCGCCCGGCTCGTCCAGCTCGGCTGCGCTTCCGAGTACGGCCCGTCCCCGCAGGGCTCCTCCACCGCGGAGGACGCCATTCCGCGGCCGGGCGGCCCCTATGGCGTCAGCAAGCTCGCCGCCACCGAACTCGTCCTCGGCTCCGGTCTGGACGCCGTCGTCCTGCGGGTCTTCTCACCCGTCGGTCCCGGCACCCCGGCCGGCTCCCCGCTCGGCCGGCTCGCCGAGGCGATGCGCCGCGCCATGCAGGCCGGTGACGGCGAACTGAAGCTCAGCGGACTCGGGGTGCAGCGCGACTTCGTGGACGTCCGCGACGTGGCGCGGGCGGTGCACGCGGCCTCGCTCTCCGCCGCACAGGGTGTGGTCAACATCGGTACGGGCAGGGCGGTCCGGCTCCGGGACGCCGCGGCCGTTCTCGCCAGGGTCGCGGGGTACGCGGGCGCCCTGCACGAGCTCGACCACGTACCCGGCAGGCCCGGCGCCGGCGGGCCTGCCGGGTCCGGCGGGGGGGTGGGCGTCGGGGCGCAGCGCACCGAATCCGTACTGGAACACCTCTCGGCGACCCCCGTTCCCTACCCCGACGGCTGCGGCAGCTGGCAGCAGGCCGATGTGCGCACCGCCCGCGACCGGCTCGGGTGGCGGCCCCGGATCAATCTGGAGGAGTCTCTCGCCGATATCTGGATGGAGGCGGCATGTCGCATCTGACCGGCTCCCCCCATCCGGTCGGCACGGGCGGCCGGCGCTTCGCCGGCCGTTCCGGCGGTCCGGCGGGCGACGTCTGGGGACGGCTCGGCTTCGGTGTCCCCGGCTGTGCCCACCCGCTGGTCGCCCCCGCCGAGTGGGCCGAGCTCACCCGCCCCGGCACCCCGCTGCACTGGGTCGTGCTCAATGTCTCCAACGGCCCCGGCGACCGCCCCGACCCGCACTGCCTGGCGGCCGCCGGACGCCTGCGGAACGCCGGAGTGCGGGTGCTCGGCCATCTCGACCTCGCCCGGGGGCGCCGCCCCTTCGCGGAGCTGATCTCCGACGCGCAGGACTTTCTGGCCTGGTACCGGGTCGACGGCTTTCTGCTGGACCGCGCTCCCGGCGACCGGGCGGAGCTGGCCCCGGTACGGCGTACGACCGAGGCCCTGAGGGGGCTCCTCGGCGCCGGGCATCTGGTGCTCGGGCACGGGACCCATCCCTTTCCGGGGTATGCCGAGGCCGCCGATCAGCTGGTCACCTTCTCCGGTCCGTGGACCGGCTACCGCTGGTCACAGGCGCCGGAGTGGACGGCGCGCCATCCGCCGGAACGCTTTGCCCACTTCGTTCACGGAGTGCCCCGGACCCATCTGGAGGAGGCCATCCGCATCGCGCGCTGGCAGGGCGCGGGCACGATCTTCTTCACCGACCGCACCGACCGCACCGACCGCACCGACCGCACCGACCGCACCGACCGCGTGGCTCCTGTGGACCGGGCCGGCAGGAGCGGCCGGGGCAGAAGAGGCGGGGAGCGGGCCGGCCATGGTGAACACACCGCCGGAAAATCTGCCAGAAGCCCGCAAAGAGCCCAGCTCAGGCCATATGAGTCGCTGCCCGGCCACTGGGACGAAATCGTCTCGCAGATTGGACCTGGTGTCTCGGAATGAGGGGGCGCGTGGCAGTGTTACGAAGGAACAACCGTACTGAACTCACCGACGCAACGGAGTCCCCGTGTCGCTGCCACCCCTGGTCGAGCCAGCTGCTGAGCTCACCGTCGACGAGGTCCGCAGGTACTCCCGCCACCTGATCATCCCCGATGTCGGGATGGACGGGCAGAAGCGGCTGAAGAACGCCAAGGTGCTCTGTGTGGGCGCCGGCGGCCTCGGGTCCCCGGCACTGATGTACCTGGCCGCGGCCGGTGTGGGCACGCTCGGCATCGTCGAGTTCGACGAGGTCGACGAGTCCAACCTGCAGCGTCAGATCATCCACAGCCAGGCGGACATCGGCCGTTCCAAGGCCGCGTCCGCCCGGGACTCGGTCCTCGGCATCAACCCGTATGTCAATGTCGTCCTCCACGAAGAGCGGCTCGAAGCCGAGAACGTGATGGACATCTTCAGCCAGTACGACCTGATCGTGGACGGCACGGACAACTTCGCCACCCGCTATCTGGTCAATGACGCGTGTGTGCTGCTGAACAAGCCCTATGTCTGGGGCTCGATCTACCGCTTCGACGGCCAGGCGTCCGTCTTCTGGTCCGAGCACGGCCCCTGCTACCGCTGCCTCTACCCCGAGCCCCCGCCGCCGGGCATGGTCCCCAGCTGCGCCGAGGGCGGTGTCCTCGGAGTGCTCTGCGCCTCCATCGGCTCCATCCAGGTCACCGAGGCGATCAAGGTCCTGACCGGCGTCGGCGACCCGCTCGTCGGCCGCCTGATGATCTACGACGCCCTGGAGATGCAGTACCGCCAGGTCAAGGTCCGCAAGGACCCGGAGTGCGCGATCTGCGGTGAGAACCCGACCGTCACCGAGCTGATCGACTACGAGGCGTTCTGCGGCGTCGTCTCCGAGGAGGCCCAGCAGGCCGCGGCCGGCTCGACCATCACTCCCAAGCAGCTCAAGGAGTGGATCGACGACGGCGAGAACATCGAGATCATCGATGTCCGCGAGGTCAACGAGTACGAGATCGTCTCCATCCCCGGCGCGAAGCTGATCCCCAAGAACGAGTTCCTGATGGGCACCGCTCTGGAGAGCCTGCCGCAGGACAAGAAGATCGTGCTGCACTGCAAGACGGGTGTCCGCAGCGCCGAGGTGCTGGCGGTGCTGAAGTCGGCCGGCTTCGCCGACGCCGTCCATGTGGGCGGCGGAGTGATCGGCTGGGTCCACCAGATCGAGCCCTCCAAGCCGGTCTACTGACCCGGCACCACCATGTGACCACCAGGGCCCGGGGCGATGCTCCGGGCCCTTGGCGCGTTCCCGTGCCCGTGTTCAAGCCCGTCCGGCGATTGAGGACCGGGGGTCCGGGGGCGAAGCCCCCGCAAGGGCCCCGGGGCGCAGGCCCCGGATCACGCCCGCCCCGGGGCAAGCGCGTCAGGACTCGCACGTCTTCCCGCTCGCCGGCACCTTCCCCTCCAGCAGATAGCGGTCAATCGTCTCCGTCGCGCACTTCGAGTAGCCGTACGCCCCGTGGTTCTCACCCTTGTTGGTGAGCAGGACCCCGACACCCTTCCCCAGCTCGTCCGCCATCCGCTTCGCGCCCTCGTACGGCGTCGCCGAGTCACCCGTGGTGCCGACCACCAGAATCGGCGCCGCGCCCTTCGCGGAGACCTCCGGATTGTCCCGCTCGCCCTCCACCGGCCAATCCGCGCACCAGCCCGCCAGATCCCACGCCAGATACGGCCCGAAGACCGGCGATATCGCGGAGAACTCCGCCAGATGACGCTTCCTCACCTCGGCCGCGGAGACCCGCCCCTTGGCGTCGGCGCAGGAGATCGCCCGCTGTGCGTGATCCTGGCTGGAGTAATTCCCCTCGTCGTCACGGTTGTTGTACGAGTCGGCGAGAAGCAGCAGGGCGGTTCCGTCGCCGCCCTCCGCGTCCTTCAGCGCCTCCGTCAGATAGGGCCACTGCTCCTTCGCGTACAGCGGCAGCACTATCCCCGTCAGCGCCAGCCCCTCGGTGAGGGTGCGGCCCGTGTCGGTCGGTATCGGCTTCCGGTCCAGCTCCTCCAGCAGCTTCGCCACCCGGGCGGTGCCGTCCTCGGCACTGACGCCCCGGCTCGCGAAGTAGTTCTCCAGCGACCGCTGGAAGCCGATGACCTGATTCCGTGCCCCTCCGACGAAGTCGGCCGCCGGATCGACCACGGCGTCCAGCACCAGCCGGCCCACCCGGGTGGGGAAGTGATGGGCGTACACCGCGCCCAGCTCCGTACCGTACGAGAAGCCCAGGTAGTGCAGCTTGGTGTCGCCGAGGACCCGCCGCATCAGATCCATGTCGCGTGCGGCATTCGCGGTGCCCACATGGGGCAGCACCTTGGCGGAGCGCTCGGCGCAGCCCGCGCCGAAGGCGATGGAGCTGTCGAGGAACGCCTGCTCCTCGGTGGGGGAGTCCGGGGTGCTGTCCAGCCGGTGTGCCGCCTCGGTCTGCTCGCTGTCCCGGCAGACCACGGCGGAGCTCTCCGCCACTCCGCGCGGGTCGAAGCTGACCAGGTCGTACCGCTTGCCGAGAGAGGCGAACTGCGCCGAACCGCCGGGCAGCGTGGCGACGCCCGAGCCGCCGGGCCCGCCGAAGTTGAAGAGGAGCGAGCCGATGCGCTCGCCGGAATCCGCGGCTCTGGTCCGCACCATCGCGATGCCGATCGTCTCGCCCGATGGTTCGCGATAGTCCAGCGGGACCCGCAGGGTGGCGCACTGCCACTTCGCACCCGGCCGCTCGGCCTCGCTGCCCATCGCCTTGACCGGTGCCCCGCACCGCTTCCAGTCGGGCTTCTGCCCGGTGAGGGCGGCCGGCAGCGCGTCCTGCGCCCGCTCCTCCGCCGTGACGGCCGCCGGCGGTGATCCGGCCTCACGGGCCCCGCCGCCCCCGCTGTCGGAGGTGCAGCTCACGGCCACCCCGGCCAGCAGCACCAGCGCCGCGGCCGGCACACCCGCCCGTACCCTCGCCCGTACCCTCATGGTCATGCGATTCCCCCCGGCGATTCCCCCGTACTGTCTTCCCCCGCAATCCTAGGCACCCCCACTGACAGCCCCCCGCCCGGGCGCCCGGAGCCTTGGAGCTCAGGGGCAGACCGTCCCCGACGCGGGCACCTTCCCCTCCAGCAGATAGCCGTTCACCTTCCGCCGGACACACTTGTCGCCGCCGTTGTACGCCCCGTGTCCCTCGCCCTTGTACGTCAGTTCCACGCCGACGCCCGCGCCGAGCGCGTTCACCATGGCCCGGGTGCCCTCGTACGGGGTCGCCGGGTCCCCGGTGGTGCCGATGACCAGGATCGGGGGCGCCCCCGCCGCCGAGACATCGGGGGTCTTCCAGGCGCCGTGCACCGGCCACTTGTTGCAGGTCATCAGCCCCCAGCCGAGGTAGTCGCCGAAGATCGGCGACGCCTTGCGGAACTCTGGCAGCTTCGCCTTCACCTCCGGGAGCGGATAGCGGCCCCGGTAGTCGGCGCAGTTGACGGCGGTGTTCGCGGCCGAGCTGTTGTCGTAGTGGCCGGTCTCGCTCCGGCCGTTGAGCGCGTCGGCGAAGGTGAGCAGCAGCCCGCCGTCCCCCGCGTCGGCGGCCTCCAGCCCCTGCTCCAGATACTGCCAGCTCTCCTTGGAGTAGAGCGCCGACGCGATCCCGGTGGTGGCCAGCGTCTGGGTCAGCATGCGGTCGCCGAGTCCCTGGATCGGCTTCTTGTCGAGCCGCCGCAGCAGATCGGCGATCCCGTCCTGGATCTCCCGGGCGTCGCTGCCGGGCAGCGGGCACTCGTCACCGCGGTCCGCGCAGTCCTCGGTGAAGTTCTCCAGCGCGAGCTGGAATCCCTTCGCCTGGCCGAGGGAGCCCTGTTCGGAGGTCTTGGTCGGGTCCACCACCGCGTCCAGGACGGCGCGTCCGACGTTCCGGGGGAAGAGGTGCGCGTAGACCCCGCCCAGTTCGGTGCCGTACGAGACCCCGAAGTAGTGCAGCTTCGCGTCCCCGAGCACCTGCCGCATCAGATCCATGTCCCGGGCGGCGCTGATGGTGCCCACATGGGGAAGTTCGCTGCCCGACCGCTCCTCGCAGGCGTCCGTGTAGGCCGCCAGCGACTTCTGGTACGTCTTCTCCTCGGCGGGGGTGTCCGGTGTCATGTCCTGGGCGAGATGGACATCGAGTTGCCGGTCGCTCTCGCACTCGACGGGCACACTGCGGCCGACCCCGCGCGGGTCGAAGCTCACCAGGTCGTAACGGGTGCGCAGATCCGCGTAGTCCGGGGCGAAATTGGGCAGCGCGGCGACACCGGAGCCGCCGGGTCCGCCGAAGTTGAAGAGCAGTGAGCCGATGCGTTTCTGCTCGTCCATGGCCTTGGCGCGGATGAGTGCCAGCTCGATCGTCTCGCCGTCCGGCCGGCCGTAGTCCAGGGGCACGTCCATGAAGGAGCACTCCCAGGGCGAACCGTCGGGCAGCGGCGACGGCGACGGACCGCCGCCCTCCGCCTCCGAGGGGGCCGGGCAGACGTTCCACTTCAGCTGCTGCGCGGCGAGCCCCTTCAGCCCCGAGGCCCGGGGAGCGGGGTCACGTCCCTCGTCCCCGCTCCCGTCACCGCCGTCGGAGCAGCCGGCGGCCAGCAGCACGGCCAGCGAAGCGGTCAGGGCCACGGCGCGCAGAGCGGAGGAAGTGATCGGCATATCACCATCCTGCGCCGGGCGGCCGTGCGCTGCCCGCGCGCTGGGCCAGCCGGGTGGACGCCCCGGCCCGGCCCCCGGGGCCGCGGCAGCCTACAGCGCGCCCTTGCGGGTCAGATGGTTGAAGGTGAACCACCCCGGCAGTACCGGCAGCCAGAGCGTCATCGTCCGGTAGAGCAGTACGGCGGGGGTCGCGACCTCCTTGGGCACCCCGGCCGCGATGAGACCGAGGATCAGCGCGCCCTCCACCGCGCCCACACCACCGGGCGTGGGCGCCGCCGATCCCAGGGCGTTGCCCGCGAGGAAGACCACGGCGAGGCTGGCGTAGCTCAGCGGCTGGGTGCCGTCCCCGAACGCCCGGACCGACGCGTCCAGGCACATCACGAAAGCGCCGGTCAGCAGCAGCATTCCGCCGATGCCGGTGAGGAGCTTCCCGGGCCGCTGGAGCACGTCGAGCATGCGCGGCACCACCCCCGCGAAGAGCGAGCGCAGCCGGGTGGAGACGAACTTCCGCAGGAACGGGATCGCCGTCACCACCAGCACCAGCACCGCGACCGTGAGCAGACCCGCGATCACCGTTCTGGACGGGTTGAGCGACGGGGTCTTCTCGGTGCCGGTGAGATAGCCGAAGGTCAGCAGCAGAAGGATGTGCGCCCCGAGCCCGAAGAGCTGCGACGCGCCCACGCTCGCCACCGCGAGCCCCGGGCGCACGCCCGCCCGCTGGAGGAAGCGGGTGTTCAGCGCGACCCCGCCGACCGCCGCCGGGGCGACGATCTTGACGAAGGATCCGGCGACCTGCGCGGCCACCGTCCGCAGGAACGGCACCCGCTCGGGCACGAAGCCCAGCAGGCTCATCGCCGCGGCCAGATAGCTCACCGCCGAGAACGCCGCGGCGGCCGCCACCCAGCCCCAGTGGGCATGGCTGAAGTCGGTGCCGAAGTCATTGCCGGCGATGGTGGTGAGCAGGAAGTACGCGGCGACCGCGCCGGCGATCAGACTGACCAGGGTGCGCGGTTTGATCCGCTCCAGCCGGACCGGTTCCACCGGTGCCTGCGGCCGGATCAGCAGCACCTGATGGCGGATCTGGGTGAGCAGATCCTCCTCGCGCGCCTCGTCCATCGCCTCGTCCATGGCGCGTTTGTCGGCCTGTTTCTCCGCCCGCTCCGTCTTGCGCACGGCCTTGCGGGCGTCGGCGCTCTCGGCCGCCTTCGCGGACTTCGCCGGCGTCGCCGTGCCGGCGGCCTCAGCGGCCTCCGGCGGGCCGGCCGCGGCCTCGGCCCGGGCGCGCTTGGCGGCGGCGGACGCCTCCAGCACCGCCTCACGTTCCCGCTGCGAGCGCTCGCGGGCGAGCTTGCGCAGGGTGGAGCGGGTGGAGCGGGTCAGCGCGATCGGCTGGAGCAGCGGCAGACAGTCGGCGACCGCGTCGGGGCCGAGGATCTCGACCGCGGTGGCCACCGCCCGCCCGGCGCCCACCCGCAGTCCGATGGTGGTCAGGAGCTGCGCGATGTCCATCCGCAGCACCACGTCACCGGCGGCGATCTCACCACCGCGCAGATCGGTCAGGATCACCTTGCCGGAACGATCCACCAGAATCGCGTCACCGTTCAGCCTGCGGTGCGCGATACGGCGCGACTGGAGCGCCTTGACCTGGCGCCAGGCACCGTGCGCCACCTCATCGGTGAGTTCGCCGTCGGTGAGGGAGTCCAGCGAGCGCCCGCCGATGTGCTCGTACACCAGCATCACGGCGTCCGGGCCGAGCTCGGAGGTGGCGATCAGCTTGGGCGCGTTGGCCCCGGCGGCGATCGCCGCGTACGCCAGCAGCGCCTCCTGCTCCAGTGCCTGGCGCAGCGACTGGAGCGAGCGCCGGGTGGTGATGGAGCGCAGCGTCAGCCGCCGCCAGACCCGGTAGAAGAAGCCCTGTGCCTGCTGTTCCCGGTCCACCACGGTGACATCGAGCGGCGGGCCCTCCTCCAGGGTGACCAGATAGCGGCGGCCCCGGTCGCTCTGCTCCGAGCCGCTGCCGCCGTCGGCGCGGGCGGCCGTGCTCTCCGGCACGTCCTCCGCGCGCATCGCGGTGACCGGCCGGAAGCCGACATGGCGCAGACCCGCCAGCAGGGTCTGGCCGGTGGGACGGACATTGGGGGAGCCGACGGCGTACAGCGTCCCGTACGCGACGGTCCAGCCGAGCAGCACGGTGAGGATGATCGAGAACGGGGTGGTGTACCCCGCGACCAGCATCGCGAAGGCGTCGAGCAGCAGCACCACCCACAGGACCACCCGCCAGCGGGGTCTGCGGGCCATTCCGACCGCGGTCATATAGGCGATGACCGGGGCGAGATAGCCGTGGACGGGATCGGTCAGGCCGCCGCTCTGCGCCTGGGTGAGCGCGTCCTGGAGTTCGCGGGGCGCGGCCCGGGCGACCCAGAGGTCGGTGGCGAGGGTGACACCGTGGGCGAGCACGGCGGCGAGCACACCGTCGGCGATGCGCAGCCCGTCGCGCTTGATCAGCCGTTCGATGGCGAAGGCCACCGGGACGAGCAGCACGGCGATGGAGGAGACCAGTCCGGCGATCTTGACCAGCAGGTCGGGGGCCTGGCCGGTCCCCTTGCTGATGTCGTCCTCCAGGCCCGCGGTGGTGCCGTGGGCGAAGGAGGCGATGGCCAGCACCACGGCGATGGCCAGGATGCCGGTCAGCAGCCGCAGCAGATCGGAGGGGCGGTGGACCCGGGCGGCGAGCAGCGGCTCATCGCCCGAGACCCGGTCGACGCCCGCCACCTGGGGGTCGGCGGGGCAGCCCGCGGCCCCGGAGGATCGATCCGCCGGCTCCTTCTCGCTCAGGGACGGCTTCTCCGCCACCGGTCTCTCCGGGCTCTCCGTGTCCTCCGGGGTCGCCGGGTCCTCCGGGGCGGGCGCGGGACCGGCGCCGTCGGGGCCGTCCTTCTTCTCCGGCGCCTCCGCGCCGGCCGGCCCGTCCGGCGGAACGGATGCGTCCGAGTACGGTACGGACTCAGGGTCGCCCGCGGTCCTGCCAGGCTGCACTCCCCGCTCCTTCGCCGTCTCGGTCTCGTCTTGGTCTCGTATCACCGGTCACCGCCCGCACGATGGTGGCACGACGGGACGGTGGACGGGGGAATCAGGGTGCATCGCGCGGGCCCGAGCCGTGCGATATCCAACACTTCGCCCGCCGAAACCCATTCTGCACCCCATGTCGTGCTCCACCGACCGCGGCGGTGTTGTCGGTGGCGTACGGCAGGATGGACGGGATGGACGGGATGGAAGAGCTGCCGGAGTACGCGGAGCGGGTGCTCGAAGTCACCGAGCTGATCCCGCCGGGCCGGGTGATGACCTATGGAGATGTCGCCGAGTGGCTCGGTGAGGGCGGCCCGCGCCAGGTCGGCCGGGTCATGGCGCTGTACGGCGGAGGCGTGCCCTGGTGGCGGGTGGTGCGCGCGGACGGGACCCTGCTCCCCGGCCATGAGCTCGACGCCCTGGCCCGTTACCGGACGGAGGGCACACCGCTGCGCGAGGCCCCGCGCAGCGCCGAGGGGCATGTGCCGCGCCTCGACATGAAGCGGGCGCGATGGGACGGCGAGGGCGCTCACACATGACAGCTTCGGGCCGCCGGCGGCGGTGCGGCGGCCCACAGGACCGTACGGAGTACCCGCCGCCGGCCGGCGCCCGCTCGTCGCGGCTCCGGCGGCCGTTGGCGTAGCGTCGTCAGGGCGCGGCACCGACCGCTCCATCAGCACCAGCACACCCACCAGGACCGGCGATCCACGTGAGTTCCTCCTCCACCAGCGGGCGTACGCCGTACCAGCGACCGGTACGGCGGCGGACCACTGGCGCGTACCGGCTGGTCCGTACGCCACCGGGCACCGCGGCCCCCCCTGTGCTGGACGCAGCGCAGCGTGCGGTGGTTGACCACCGGCGCGGTCCGCTGCTCGTCCTCGCGGGCCCGGGCACCGGCAAGACCACCACCCTGGTGGAGGCGGTCGCCACCCGGGTCGAGGCGGGCGCCGATCCGGTGCGCATCCTGGTGCTCACCTTCAGCCGCAAGGCCGCGGTGGAGCTGCGGGACCGGATGGCGCTGCGTCTGGGCGGCGGGCGGGGGCCGCAGGCCACCACCTTCCACTCGTTCTGTTACGCGCTGGTCCGGGCCCATCAGGACGCCGATCTCTTCGCCGAGCCGCTGCGGCTGCTCTCCGGCCCCGAGCAGGACGTCACCGTGCGGGAGCTGCTCACCGGCCAGATCGACCTGGAGAAGCGCGGGCGGGCGCGTCACCGCTGGCCGGACGAGCTGCGGGCCTGTCTCACCACCCGCGGTTTCGCCGACGAGGTGCGGGCGGTGCTCGCCCGCAGCCGGGAACTGGGCCTCGGACCGGCCTCGCTCGCCGGCTTCGCGGCCCGCACCGGCCGGCCGGACTGGGCGGCGGCGGCCTCCTTCCTCGCGGAGTATCTGGACGTACTCGACATGCAGGGAGTGCTCGACTACGCGGAGCTGGTGCACCGGGCGGTGCTGCTGGCCGAGCGGGCCGAGCCGCCGCTCGCCTTCCCGTACGACACCGTCTTCGTCGACGAGTACCAGGACACCGACCCGTCGCAGGTGCGGCTGCTCAAGGCGCTCACCGGGGGCGGCAGGACCCTGGTCGCCTTCGGCGACCCGGACCAGTCGATCTACGCCTTCCGGGGCGCGGATGTGAACGGCATTCTCGACTTCCCGCACACCTTTCCCCATCCCGACGGCACCCCGGCGCGGGTGGCGGTCCTGACGGCCTCGCGCCGCAGCGGCGCGCAGCTGCTGGCGGCGACCCGGCTGCTGACCCGCCGCATGCCGCTGAACCGGCTCCCGGCCGGCAAGGTCAGGGCCCACCGGGAGCTCACCGCGGTCCGCGACGGCGGCACGGTCGAGACGTACACCTTCCCGACCCCGTCCACGGAGGTCGAGAACATCGCGGACATTCTGCGCCGGGCCCATCTGGAGGACGGCCTGCCGTGGCAGGAGATGGCGGTTCTGGTGCGGGCCGGCGCCCGCTCCATACCGGGCATGCGCCGCGCCCTGACCTCGGCGGGGGTTCCGCTGGAGGTGGACGGCGCGGATGTGCCGCTGCGGCACGAGCCGGCGGTGGCCCCGCTGCTGGCGGCGCTCCGGGCGGTGGCGACGGCCGCGGACGGCCGGCGGTCGCGGACGGCCGTCCGGACCCCGGCGGGCCGGGGCGGTGGCATGCCCGAAGCGGCCGAGGTGTCCGTGGTGGCCGACGCGGCCGTCGAGGCCACGACGCCGGGTGTCTCCGCGGTGTCCGGTGCGTCCGCGGTGCCGGGTGTCTCCGCTGCGTCCGCTGTTTCCGCGGTGCCGGGGGCCTCCGTGGCGGCGGGTGTCTCCGCGGTGCCGGGGGCCTCCGCGGCGGCGGAGGCCGACGCCCCCCGCGCCGAAGCGGCCCGGACACCCGAGAGCTCTGCCCCGCCGGAGGACTCCGCCCTGTCCGCCGGCCCCGCCCCGGAGACCGGCCTCTGGCTCGACACCGAGACCGCGCTCACCCTCCTCGCCTCGCCCCTCGGCGGCATGGACGCGGCCGATCTGCGGCGCCTCGGCCGTGCCCTGCGGGACGAGGAGCGGGCCGCCGGCAACCGCGTACCGCCGCCCTCCGATCTTCTCCTCACCCGGGCCCTCGCCGAACCGGAGCGGCTGACCGTCCACGACCCCTCGTACGCCTTCGGCGCCCAGCGGCTCGGCGGCCTCCTCCGCGACGCCCGTGAACTCCTCGAACGCGGCGGCACCGCCGAGCAGGCCCTCTGGGAGCTGTGGGACGGCACCGGCTGGCCCGGGCGGCTGGAGCGGGCCGCCCTGCGCGGCGGCGCCGCCGGACGCAACGCCGACCGCGACCTCGACGCCGTCTGCGCCCTCTTCGACACCGCCGCCCGCGCCGAGGAACGCATCGGCGGCCGGGGCGCGCTCAACTTCATCGAGGAGATCGAGGCCCAGGAGTTCGCCGCCGACACCCTCTCCGGCCGTGAGACCCGCCCCGACGCCGTACGGCTGATGACCGCCCACCGTGCCAAGGGCCTCGAATGGAGCCTGGTCGTCGTCGCCGGTGTCCAGGAGGGGGTCTGGCCCGACCTGCGGCGCCGGGGCTCGCTCCTGGACGCGGACCGCATCGGCCGCGACGGGCTCGCCGAACCGCTCACCCCCGGCGCCCTGCTGGCCGACGAACGCCGCCTCTTCTACGTCGCGGCGACCCGGGCCCGGGACCGCCTCGTCGTCACCGCGGTCAAGGCACCGGCCGACGACGGCGACCAGCCCTCCCGCTTCCTGGCCGAACTCGGCGTGGAACCGAAGGACGTCACCAGCCGGCCCCGCCGCCCCCTCGCCGTCGCCGCGCTCGTCGCCGAGCTGCGCGCCGCGACCGTCGACCCCGCCGCCGGCCCGGAGCTGCGCGCCGCCGCCGCGCAGCGGCTCGCCCGGCTCGCCGCGCTCACCGACGACGAGGGCATGCCCCTGGTGCCGGCGGCGCACCCGGACCGCTGGTGGGGCCTGTACGACCCCACCCACAGCAGGGTCCCGCTCCGCGACCGGACAGTGCCCGTCGCGCTCTCCGGCAGCGCCCTGGACCAGCTCGCCAACACCTGCGCGCTCCAGTGGTTCCTGGGCCGTGAGGTGAAGGCGGACGCCCCCGCCACCGCCGCCCAGGGCTTCGGCAATGTCATCCACGTACTCGCCGACGAGGTCGCCTCCGGACGGACCCCCGCCGATCTCGCCGTGCTGATGGAACGGCTCGACTCCGTCTGGGACGGCCTCGTGTTCGACGCCCCCTGGAAATCGGACCAGGAGAAGCGGCACGCCCGTGACGCGCTCGAACGCTTTCTGCGCTGGCATGTGATGGACCGGGGCGGCCGGACCGCCGTCGCCGCCGAACAGGACTTCGAGGTCACCCTGGAGGCGGGGGAGTACGAGGTACGCATCCGGGGCTCCATGGACCGGGTGGAACGCGACGCCCGGGGGCGGGCCTATGTCGTCGACTTCAAGACCGGCAAACACCTGCCCACCGGTGACGAGGTGGCCCACCACCCCCAGCTCGCCGTCTATCAGCTCGCCGTCCGCGAGGGCGCGCTCGACGAGATCCTCGGCGGGGAACGCCCCGAACCGGGCGGCGCCGAGCTGGTCCATCTGCGGCAGGGCGCCCTCAAGAAGGAAGGGGGCGACGCCCTTCCCCGGGTCCAGGCGCAGGCGCCCCTGGACGACACGGGGGCGGGGGAGTGGGCGGGCGAATTGCTGGCGACCGCCGCCGGCCGGGTCCTGGACGAGCGCTTCACCCCGTCCACCGGCGCCCACTGCGCGAACTGCGCCTTCCGCGCCTCGTGCAGCGCCCAGCCGGAGGGCCGCCACACGGTGGAGTGAGATGCGCGACACGGCGGCGGGCCGGGCCGCGCCCGTGACCGGAGCGGGCCGGCCGGCACGGCCGCCGGGCGGCCGGGAGTGTCAGTGGGCGCCGTTAGCCTTTCCGTGTGACCGCTCGCATCACCGATCCCGCACAGCTCAGGGAGCTGCTCGGGATCCCCTTCACCCCGGAGCAGACGGCCTGCATCACCGCGCCGCCTGCCCCGCAGGTCATCGTGGCCGGAGCCGGGTCGGGGAAGACCACGGTGATGGCCGCGCGCGTGGTGTGGCTCGTCGGCACCGGACAGGTCGCCCCCGAGCAGGTCCTCGGCCTCACCTTCACCAACAAGGCCGCCGGGGAGCTGGCCGAGCGGGTCCGCAAGGCACTGATCCGGGCGGGAGTCACCGACCCGGATGTCATCGACCCGGACAATCCGCCCGGCGAGCCGCGGATCTCCACGTACCACGCCTTCGCCGGACAGCTCCTGGCCGATCACGGCCTGCGCATCGGCCTGGAGCCGACCGCGCGCCTTCTCGCCGACGCCACCCGCTATCAGCTCGCCGCCCGCGTCCTGCGCGAGGCGCCCGGCCCGTACCCCTCCCTGACCAGGTCGTTTCCCACCCTGGTCAGCGATCTGCTGGCGCTCGACGGCGAGCTCTCCGAGCATCTGGTGGAGCCCGGCCGGCTCGCCGCGCACGACTCGGCGCTGCTCGACACCCTCGCCGGCGCCGCGCTGACAAACGCCGACCTGCGGAAGATCCCCGAGACCGCCGCGGCCCGGGGGGAACTCCTCGACCTCGCCGTCCGCTACCGCGCGGCCAAGCGGGCCCGCGAGCTCCTCGACTTCGGCGACCAGATCGCGCTCTCCGCCGAGCTGGCGCTCACCCGGCCCGCCGTCGGGGAGATCCTCCGCGCCGAATTCCGGGTCGTCCTCCTCGACGAGTACCAGGACACCTCCGTGGCCCAGCGGCTGCTGCTCTCCGGGCTCTTCGGCGGCGGCACCGGCCATGCCGTGACCGCGGTCGGCGATCCCTGCCAGGCCATCTACGGCTGGCGCGGTGCCTCGGTGGCCAATCTCGACGACTTCCCCGACCACTTCCGGCATGCCGACTCCACCCCCGCCACCCGCTTCTCGCTCAGCGAGAACCGCCGCAGCGGCGGCCGGCTGCTCCGGCTGGCCAATGACCTCGCCGCCCCCCTGCGCGCCATGCACGAAGGCGTAGAGGCCCTGCGCCCCGCCCCGGGGGCCGAGCGCGACGGATCGGTGCGCATCGCCCTTCTCCCCTCCCAGGAGCAGGAGATCGCCTGGCTCGCCGACTCGATCGCCCATCTGGTGCGCACAGGCAAGGAACCCGGCGAGATCGCGGTCCTGTGCCGCACGGCCGGCGACTTCGCCGAGATCCAGGGCGCGCTGGTCGCCCGGGACGTCCCCGTGGAGGTCGTCGGGCTCTCCGGGCTGCTCCATCTGCCCGAGGTCGCCGACCTGGTCGCGGTCTGCGAGGTCCTCCAGGACCCGGGCGCCAATGCCTCACTCGTACGCCTGCTCACCGGGCCGCGCTGGCGGATCGGCCCCCGGGACCTCGCCCTGCTCGGCCGCCGCGCCCGGCTGCTGGTCCACCGGGCGGGCGGCGGCGCGGAGGACGAGCGGCCGAGCACGGCCGAACGCCTCGCGGCGGCCGTCGAGGGCACCGACCCGGCCGAAGTGGTCTCCCTCGCCGACGCCCTGGACACCTTCCTGGACACGGGGGACAGCGACACCGAAGGCCATCTGCCCTTCTCCCCGGAGGCGAGGGTCCGCTTCGCCCGGCTCGCGGCCGAGCTCCGTGATCTGCGCCGCTCCCTGGCCGACCCGCTGATGGACGTCCTGCACCGGGTGATCGGCACCACCGGCCTCGATGTCGAGCTCTCCGCCTCCCCGCACGCCCTCGCCGCCCGCCGCCGGGAGACCCTGGGCAATTTCCTGGACATCGCCGCGGGCTTCGCCGCCCTGGACGGCCAGGCGTCGCTCCTCGCCTTCCTCGCCTTCCTGCGCACCGCCGCGCGGTACGAGAAGGGTCTGGACAATGCCCTGCCCGGCGGGGAGAACACCGTCAAGGTGCTCACCGCGCACAAGTCCAAGGGTCTTGAGTGGGATGTGGTCGCCGTTCCGGGGCTGATCACCAGGCAGTTCCCGAGCGAGCAGACCCGCGAGGCATGGACCGCGCACCCCCAGGTGCTGCCGCACGCGCTGCGCGGGGACGCCGGGACCCTCCCGGACATCCCCTCCTTCGACGCGGGGGGAGTGAAGTCCTTCAAGGAGTCGATGAAGGCCCACCAGCACACCGAGGAGCTGCGGCTCGGTTATGTGACCTTCACCCGGCCCCGCTCCATGCTGCTCGGCTCGGCCCACTGGTGGGGACCGACCCAGAAGCGTCCCCGGGGTCCCTCGGCGTTCCTGAAGGCGCTGTACGACCACTGCGCCGAGGGATTCGGCGAGATCGAGGCATGGGTGGAGACCCCGCCGGCCGGTGCGGAGAATCCGTATCTGGCCGAGGCCGCCCCGGACCGGGCGTGGCCGCTGCCGCTGGATCCCACCTCACTGGCCCGCCGCCGGGAGGCCGCCGCCGCCGTCCTGGCCGTACTGGAGGCGGCACCGGCCGCCCATTCCGGCCGTGACCACTCGGCCCGTGACCACTCGGCCCGGGAGCACTCCGCCCGGGATCGCGGGACCGGGGCGGCGACGGCCGGCCCGGAGCCCTCCGGCCCGGTGGACGGCTCCCCGGACGACTTTGGCGCGCTTCCGGCTGAGCCGCCCGCCGACGACCTGTGGCCGTACGATCCGGCCGACCCCGAGTTCTTCCCGGACGACCCGGCGGACCTCGCGTATCCGGCGGACCTCGCGTATCCGGAGGATCCCGCGTACCCGGAGAGCCCGGAGTACCCCGAGGAGCCGGGGCGGCCCGTTCACGGCGGCCCCGGCCCCGCGCCGGCCGTCCCGCTTCCCCGCCGGCCGGACCGGTCCGGCGATTCCGGACATCTCCGTGAGCCCGGTGAGCCCTCCGCGCATCCCGGCCCCGGCCCCCGGACCGGGGGGACCACCCCGGAGGACGCCCGGATCATCGCGTCCTGGGACCGGGATCTGCACGCCCTCACCCGGGAGCTCCACCGCGCCCGGGCCACCACCCATGAGGTCCTGCTGCCGCCGTCGCTCACCGCGTCCCAGCTCATGCGCCTCGCCGCCGACCCCGACGGCTTCACCCGCGACCTGGCCCGCCCCATGCCCAGGCCGCCGCAGCCCGCGGCCCGCCGGGGCACCCGCTTCCACGCCTGGGTGGAGTCCCGCTTCGAGGAACTCCCCCTCCCCATGCTCGGCCCCGATGAGCTCCCCGGCGCCGACCCCGGCCTCCCCGACGGCTTCGACGCCGAGGAGATCGCCGACGAGCGCGACCTCGCCGTACTGAAGGAAGCCTTCGAGCGCACCCCGTACGCCCGCAGGACCCCGTACCGAGTGGAGGCCCCCTTCCAGATCACCCTCGCCGGCCGGGTGATCCGGGGCCGTGTCGACGCCGTCTACCGAACCTCCGCCCCGGCCGGTGAACCGGGCCCCGCCCATACCTGGGAGATCATCGACTGGAAAACCAGCCGGACCATCAGCGCGGATCCACTCCAGCTCGCCGTCTACCGGCTGGCCTGGGCGGAACAGCACGGACTGGACCCCGAGGAGGTCGACGCCGCCTTCGTCTTCGTCCGCACCGGGGAGGTCGTCCGGCCCCAGGCACTGCCCGGCCGCGCCGCCCTGGAGGCCATCCTGCTGGGCGAGACGGCGGACGCCGAGGCCATCCGGGCCCGTTAGGCTCAGACACATGAGCGACACCCCGGACAGCGCCGTCCGTACGTACACCGAGCACCACCGCGCCGCCTTCCTCGCCGACCTCGCGGAGTGGCTGCGCATCCCTTCCGTCTCGGCCCAGCCCGAGCACGCGGCGGATGTACGGCACAGCGCGGAGTGGCTCGCGGCGAAGCTCAAGGAGACCGGCTTCCCGGTCAGCGAGGTGTGGGAGACACCCGGTGCCCCGGCCGTCTTCGCCGAGTGGCCCGCGGCCGATCCGGCCGCGCCGACCGTCCTCGTCTACGGCCACCACGACGTGCAGCCCGCCGCCCGCGAGGACGGCTGGCACACCGACCCCTTCGAGCCGCGGATCATCGACGGCAGGCTCCACGCCCGGGGCGCGGCCGACGACAAGGGCCAGGTCTTCTTCCACACCCTGGGCGTACGGGCCCATCTCGCCGCCACCGGGCGCACCGCTCCCGCCGTCCATCTGAAGCTGCTGATCGAGGGCGAGGAGGAGTCCGGCTCCCCGCACTTCCGGGCCCTCGCCGAAGCCCGCGCCGACCGGCTCGCCACTGATGTGGTGGTGGTCTCCGACACCGGCATGTGGTCCGAGACCACCCCGACCGTGTGCACCGGCATGCGCGGCCTCGCCGACTGCGAGATCGAGCTCCACGGCCCCGACCAGGACATCCACTCCGGCTCCTTCGGCGGTGCGGTGCCCAACCCGGCCACCGTCGCGGCCCGGCTCGTCGCGGGCCTGCACGACGACGCCGAACGCGTCACCATCCCCGGCTTCTACGACGGCGTCACCCCGCTCACCGACGCCGAGCGCGAACTCTTCGCCGAGCTGCCCTTCGACGAGGCGGAGTGGCTGCGCACCGCCAAATCGCACGGCACTCTCGGCGAGAGCGGCTACTCCACCCTGGAGCGGATCTGGGCCCGGCCGACCGCCGAGGTCAATGGCATCGGGGGCGGCTACCAGGGCCCCGGAGGCAAGACGATCATCCCCGCCTCGGCCATGGTGAAGCTCTCCTTCCGGCTGGTGGCCGGGCAGGACCCGGACGCGATCGAGGTGGCCGTCAGCCGCTGGATCGCCGAACGCGTCCCGGCCGGCATCCGCTACAACCTCACCTTCGGCGCCTCCACCCGCCCCTGCCTCACCCCGCTGGACCACCCCGCCCTGCGATCCGTCGTCCGCGCCATGAGCCGGGCCTTCGACGGAGCGAAGATCCGCTTCACCCGCGAGGGCGGCTCGGGACCGGCCGCCGACCTCCAGGACGTGCTCGGGGCGCCCGTGCTCTTCCTGGGCATCTCCGTCCCGTCCGACGGCTGGCACGCCCCCGACGAGAAGGTCGAGGTGGACCTCCTGCTCAAGGGCGTGGAGACCGCCGCGCATCTCTGGGAGGACCTCGCCACCACCCTCAGCCGATCCGCCGACCTGCCGACCCGCTGAACCGAGACCCGACGCACCGGGGGAGTTGGAAGTACGTGAGCATCAAGGGCCACGCCACCGCAGATCGCGCCACCGACCAGAGCACACCGCCCGCCGCCGGCCCGGCGCCGGCCGGTCCCGCCGCACCGATCAGCCCGGCCGCGCCGATCAGTCTGACCGCTCCGAGCGGGATCGACCGCGCGGCGCACCACCGGCTGGACGAGGCATGGCTGGCGGCCGCGTGGAGCCATCCGACGACCCGGGTCTTCGTGGTCTCGGGCGGCCGGGCACTGATCGACGACACCCCCGACGGCCGCACCGAGCTGGTGATGACGCCGGCCTTCGAGGCACCCGTCACCGAGACCCACCGCTACTTCCTCGGCATGGACGAGAACGGGGTGCGCTACTTCGCGCTCCAGAAGGACACCCTGCCGGGGCGGATGGACCAGTCCGCCCGCCCCGCCGGGCTGCGGGAGGCGGGGCTGCTGCTGGACCCGCGCGACGCCGGTCTGCTGGTCCACGCGGTCGCCCTGGAGAACTGGCAGCGGCTGCACCGCTTCTGTTCCCGCTGCGGCGAGCGCACCGTGATCGCCGCGGCCGGCCACATCCGGCGCTGCCAGGCATGCGGCGCCGAGCACTATCCGCGCACCGACCCCGCCGTGATCATGCTGGTGACCGACGAGGACGACCGGGCGCTGCTGGGACGCCAGGTCCACTGGCCCGAGGGACGCTTCTCGACGCTGGCGGGATTCGTGGAGCCGGGGGAGTCCATCGAGGAGACCGTGCGCCGCGAGGTGGCGGAGGAGGCGGGGGTGACGATCGGCGAGGTGGCGTATGTCGCGAGCCAGCCGTGGCCCTTCCCGTCCAGTCTGATGCTGGGATTCACCGCGCGGGCCACCTCGTCGGAGATCACCGTGGACGGCGAGGAACTCCACGAGGCCCGCTGGTTCTCCCGGGACGATCTGCGGAACGCCTTCGCGTCGGGGGAGGTGTTGCCGCCGTACGGAATCTCCATCGCGGCCCGGCTGATCGAGCAGTGGTACGGCAGCCCGCTCCCCAAGCCGGGCAGCGTCTTCTGACCCGGCGGCCGGGTGCCGCTTGTCCGTCCCCGGCCGGACAGCCCCGGCGTCCCGCCGGGGTCCCGGGGTCTTCCGCGCCGGGGCGGCGCGGCGGCGCGGCCGGTCCCCGGGGACCGGCCGCGGGCGCACAGCGCCGGTGCTCAGGCGCCGATCTTGGCCTTGACCTGCGCGAGCGAGGGGTTGGTCAGCGTCGAGCCGTCCGGGAAGAGCACGGTGGGAACCGTCTGGTTTCCGCCGTTGGCCTTCTCCACGAAGGCGGCCGACTCCGGGTCCTGCTCGATGTTGATCTCGGTGTACGCGATGCCCTCCCGCTCCAGCTGGCTCTTCAGCCGACGGCAGTAGCCGCACCACGTGGTGCTGTACATCGTCACAGTCCCCGACATCGTCCTCTGGGCTCCTCTGTTTTGGTTGTCCGGTCTTCCCGGCCGTACTGGGTTCTTCCCGGTGCGCCGGGCGGGCCCGGCGCCGCGCCGGACGGCTGACCGCCCCCGCGCGCACGGTGTCACCCGCACCGGATCAAACGTATGTGGCCCGGCCACCATTCCCGTATTCGTATGACCGCGGCCACCGTGCTGTGGACAACCGCCGCATCCGCCTCCGTGAACCTGGCAGCATGGCTGTGTGACAGCAGCAACGCACTCCTCCCTTTTCCCACAGGTCCCCGAGTCGGCGGACGCGGTGCTCGACGGGCTCGACCCCGAGCAGCGCGAGGTCGCGACCGCCCTTCACGGTCCGGTGTGCGTCCTGGCGGGCGCGGGCACGGGCAAGACCCGGGCCATCACCCATCGCATCGCCTACGGGGTCCGGGCGGGGATACTCCAGCCGGGCAGCGTGCTGGCCGTCACCTTCACCAACCGCGCGGCCGGGGAGATGCGGGGACGGCTGCGCCAGCTCGGCGCGGGCGGCGTCCAGGCCCGCACCTTCCACTCCGCCGCACTCCGCCAGCTCCAGTTCTTCTGGCCGAAAGTCGTCGGTGGGGATGTGCCCCGGCTGCTGGAGCGCAAGATCCAGCTCGTCGCCGAGTCCGCCGCGCGCTGCCGTATCCGGCTCGACCGCAATGAACTCCGCGATGTGACGGGCGAGATCGAGTGGGCCAAGGTCACCCAGACCGTGCCCGCCGACTATCCCGCCGTCGTCGCCAAATCCCTCCGCGACGCCCCGCGCGACACAGCGGAAATCAGCCAGATCTATGCGATGTACGAGCAGCTCAAGCGTGATCGCGCGGTGATTGATTTCGAGGATGTCCTGCTGCTCACGGTCGGCATCCTCCAGGACCGGGCGGACATCGCCGAGCGGATCCGCGGTCAGTACCAGCACTTCGTGGTCGACGAGTACCAGGACGTCAGCCCGCTTCAGCAGCGGCTGCTCGAACTGTGGCTCGGCGACCGGGAGAACCTCTGTGTGGTCGGCGACGCCAGCCAGACGATCTACTCCTTCACCGGGGCCACCCCCGACCACCTGCTGAATTTCCGCACCCGCCACCCCTCGGCGACCGTCGTCAAACTGGTCCGCGACTACCGCTCGACCCCCCAGGTCGTCCATCTGGCGAACGGCCTGCTGAGCCAGGCCCGCGGCCGGGCCGCCGAGCACCGGCTCGAACTGATCTCCCAGCGCGACCCCGGCCCGGAGCCCGCCTACACGGAGTACGCCGACGAGCCCGCGGAGGCGGAGGGCACCGCCCGCCGGATCCGGGATCTGATCGCCGCCGGGGTGCCCGCCGGAGAGATCGCCGTGCTCTACCGGATCAACGCCCAGTCCGAGGTCTATGAGCAGGCCCTCGCGGACGCCGGAGTGCCCTATCAGCTCCGGGGCGCGGAGCGCTTCTTCGAGCGCCAGGAGGTCCGGGAGGCCGGTATCGCCCTGCGCGGGGCGGCGCGGGCCGGGGGCAATGACTCCATCCTCGACGATGTGGACGATCTCCCGTCCCAGGTCCGCGCGGTCCTCTCCACCAAGGGGTGGACGGCCGAGCCGCCCGCCGGATCCGGCGCGGTGCGCGACCGCTGGGAGTCGCTGGCCGCCCTGGTCCGGCTCGCCGAGGACTTCGCCCGGGCCAAGCCGGGGTCGGGGCTCGCCGAGCTCGTCACCGAGCTGGACGAGCGGGCCGCGGCCCAGCATGCCCCCACCGTCCAGGGCGTCACCCTCGCCTCCCTCCACTCCGCCAAGGGCCTGGAGTGGGACGCCGTCTTCCTGGTCGGCCTCACCGAGGGCATGATGCCGATCACCTATGCCAAGACGGATGAGCAGATCGAGGAGGAGCGCCGGCTGCTCTATGTCGGCGTCACCCGAGCCCGGCTCCATCTCTCCCTCTCCTGGGCGCTCTCCCGCTCGCCGGGCGGCAGGGCCTCCCGTCGCCCGACCCGGTTCCTGAGCGGGCTGCGGCCGGGCACGACGGCACCGGGAGCGGGAGGGGCCGGCGGCGCCGGGGGCGTCGAGCGCGGCTCCGGCCGCCGCAAGCGGCGCGGTCCGGTGCTCTGCCGGGTCTGCGGGCAGACGCTGACCGACGCGGGCGAGATGAAGCTGATGCGGTGCGAGGGCTGTCCATCGGACATGGACGAGGGGCTCTACGAGCGCCTGCGGGAGTGGCGCTCCGGCCGGGCGAAGGATCTCGGTCAGCCCGCCTATTGCGTGTTCACCGACAAGACTCTGATGGCCATCGCGGAGACCGTCCCCGGGGACGAGAGCGAGCTGACCCGCATCCCCGGTGTGGGAGGTCGCAAGCTGGAGCGGTTCGGGGCCGATGTCCTCGCCATCTGCGCAGGTGAGGAGCTGGAGGAGGGGCCCGGGGAGGCCGCCGGGGAGGAGTGAGAAAAACTCGTCGGAAAAATAGTTTGCGCCCGCCCCGACTGTCCCCATAGGTTCTTAACCACGAGAACAGCGGCTTCTCTGAAGCCCTGTCCTCGTGTTGTACTTATCCGAATAGCAGCGACCGGCCCCGGCCGGTCCCGAGACGCCGAGAGGAGGCGAGTCCAGTGACCAAGATCAACATCAACCGCAGCAGCTTCATCGACTTCACCGATATGGCCGGTCGCTCGGCCGTCGTCTCCGCCTGCTCGCTCGGCCTCTCCGCGTCGCTTCCCGCCACCGGTGTGTCCGGCTTCCTGGCCGAGATGCCCGCATTCGGCCTGGGCGGTCTCCCCGTCCCGGCGCGGAATGAGCGCAATGAGCGACCGACCAAGGCACTGGAAGCAGGAGTAGCGGCAGAGGCGAAGACGTATGCCTTTGCAGCGGCCAGTGCCGAATCCCTGAAGCAGACCAAGCAGCACCACGCCAAGTGGGCCTTCCGTGGGCTCGAACCCTGGAGCGATCCAGCCTGACTCGATCAGGCCGGCGCCTTCAGGGCCGCGGAACCCCACTAGGGATCCGCGGCCCTTCTGTTTTCCCCAGAACCGGGGAGCAGTGCGAAGGGGCCTCGGGACAGCAGCACCCGGTACCAGCTCCCCGGCCTCGCCGGGGGACCAATAACCGGCCGACCGGCCGGACCGACAAGACGAGGAACGACACCACCGTGCAACTCGAAGCGCACGCCCCGTCCGTACCGCCTTCCGAGACCACGCTCCCGCTCGCCCACACGGAGGACTCCACCTTGACCCCGCTCACCGCGCTCACCGCGCTGGACGACGCCATCGAGAACCTCGGCGTACCCGTGCCGTGCCGTTCGTACGACCCCGAGGTCTTCTTCGCCGAGTCCCCGGCGGACGTCGAGTACGCGAAGTCCCTCTGCCGCACCTGCCCGCTGATGGAGGCATGCCTCGCGGGCGCCAAGGAGCGGCGTGAGCCGTGGGGCGTCTGGGGCGGCGAGCTCTTCGTCCAGGGCGTCGTGGTTGCCCGCAAGCGGCCCCGTGGCCGTCCGCGCAAGAACCCGGTTTCGGCATGAACGTCATCGGGACCATCGACCGCCCTCTCACGCACGATCCCAAGAAGCAGGCCCCTATGCCCACTTCCGCGAGCGAGCCCATCGGCTCCGCCACCCCAGCTGTGAACACCATCGGCGCCAACCGCTTGCGCCAGAACAGGACCCGCGAGATGCAACTCATTCCAGAAGCCCTGGCGCGCGCGCATATGCAAGACCGCATGCGCGAAGCCGACGCGGAGAGCCGGGCCGTGCGCCTGGTCACCGCCCGGCGCATGCAGCGGCGTGCCGAGCGCGTATCGATGCGCGCCCGCCGTGCGCTGGCCATGGCCGTCATGCACTGACCTGATGTACACCCGCGGGGGGTTATCGTCGCCGGGTGGACCAGCAGCAGACTCCGCACCCGGCCGGAACGGATGACGAGAGCGTGATGTGTTCCCGCTGCGGCAAGGCCGCACAGGGGACACCGCCCACCTGGACCTGTTCCGTGGAGAACCATGTCCGGCACTACTTCTGCGACGACTGCTCCCGCGCGAATCTCCGCGCGATTGAAAGCCGGCTCGACTCCGCCTGGTGGTAGTCTCCCGCCCCGCCCTCCGGGCCGGGGCGCGCTACTTCACCAGCGGCACGTCATCGGGCGTCCCCTCGCCACCCGGGCCCGCCGCACCCCCGGAGGCGACCGCACCCCCGGAATCCGCCGTACCCGCCGAGCCCGCGGAGTTCCCGGAGCCCGCCCAGCCCGCGCCGCCCACCGCTTCCACCGCGCCCACCGCGTCCACCTCGCCCTCCGCTTCCAGCCCCTCCACCGTGTCGGCCTCGTCCTCCCACTCCTCCTCATCGGGGAGGAATCCCGGCAGCCAGGAATCCAGCTCGTCCCGCAGCCGGACCGTGGCGTTCAGCTGACACAGCACACCGATGGTGCTCAGGGTCACCCGGTGTATCAGCAAGTAGGAGGGCGGAAGATTCAGCTGCTTGCCGAGCTGATGGGCGGGCGAGCGGATGTCGGCGATCCGGGCGGCCTGGGCCCGCATCCAGCTTCTGGTGAAGGTGAACTCCTCCACCTCCGCCGGTTCGATGATCGGCAGCAGATACTCCAGCACCGCGTCCGGGTCGAGCTCCATCTCGTCCTTGACGAAGTTCTCCTCCCGGAGCAGGGCGTACACCGTCTCGGCATCGCCCTCCAGCGTCATCCGCAGACAGTCCCCGACCGTCCGGGGGAGCCCGCCGGGAAGCCGGTCGACGGTGCCGAAGTCCAGCACCCCCAGCCGCCACCCCTCGCTCTCCCCGTCGCCCTCGTCCCCGGGGATGAGCCGGAAGTTCCCCGGGTGGGGGTCGGCATGGAGCAGGCCCGTCCGGGCGGGCCCGGAGAAGAGGAACCGGGCCAGCAGCTGTCCGGCCCGGTCCCGCTGCTCCTCGGTGCCGCCGGTGATGACCTCGGCCAGCGGGACACCGTCGATCCATTCGGTGACCAGCACCTGATCCGACTGGTGCACCACCTCCGGCACCAGCACATCCGGGTCGCCGGCGAACTCCGCCGCATGCGCGCGCTGGGCCTCCGCCTCCAGCCCGTAGTCCAGCTCCTCCGACACCCGGTCGCGGAGCTCGGTGATCAGCGGCTTGATGTCCATGCCCGGGATCAGCGGCCCGAGCAGCTTGGCGAACCGGCTGAGCTGGGTCAGATCGGAGAGCAGAGCCTCCCCGGCCCCCGGGTACTGCACCTTCACCGCGACCTCGCGGCCGTCGTGCCAGACCGCGCGGTGCACCTGGCCGATGGAGGCGGCGGCGGCCGGCTTGTCCTCGAAATTGAGGAAAAGCTCCCGCCACTCCTCGCCCAGCCGCTCCGTCAGCACCGCGTGGACCGTACGGGTCGGCATCGGCGGCGCGGCGTCCTGGAGCTTGGTGAGCGCGGCGCGGTAGGGGCCGGCGATCTCCTCGGGCAGCGCCGACTCGAAGACGGACAGGGCCTGCCCGAACTTCATCGCGCCACCCTTCAATTCTCCGAGCACCTTGAACAACTGGTCGGCTGTGCGCTGTTGCAGCTCACGGGTGACGATTTCGGCGGACTTCCCGCCGATCCGCTTGCCCAGACCCCAGGTGGCCCGGCCGGCGAACCCCAGTGGCAGTGCGGCCAACTTGGCGGTACGGGTGACCGCTTTCCGGGGAAGATCAGACATGCGCCCCTCCATTTCCCACACAGCCGTGCCGCAGGTGCCGTACGGCCCTTACTCCGCTGACAGCGGTTACCCGGCCATTGTCCCTTCCGGCGGCCCGAAGCCGGAGGCGCCCTCCCTCTCACTTTTCCGCGCGGCGCCGCAGGCGCAGTCGGCGTGCGGTCGAATCCGCTCCGAGCGCCATTCGAGAATCGGCAGAGCCGCCTCCCAGCGAGTTCCGGTGGACGCCGGCAGCTCCCCGTCGAGAAATGACAGCGCGTGGGCGGCTGCCATCCCCGCCACCAGCGCGGCCAGGGTGATGTCACAGGCCGGGACCGGGGCACGGCGTCCGCCCGAGCGCCACTGCGCCAGCAGCCTCGGCCACCCGGGATCGCTCTCGGTCCGGGCCAGCTCAAGACAGCCGGCGCAGCCCGTCCCGCCGGGGAGCACCAGCGGGCCCACCACCCCGGTCGCCTCGATCACTCCCGCATAGAGATGAGGGGTACCGGTCGCGATCCACTCCTCGGCCGCCACCGGGTCGGGGGCATGCGCCGCGAGCCCGTCCCGGGGGCAGACCATGACCAGCGAGAGCCCGGCCGGACCCGAATCCACGGCCTCGGCCCCGCGCCCCGATGCCCCCGCCGCGGGCCCGCCCGTCCCGGCCCCGGACGGTCCGTCTCCAGCCGCCCCGTGCCCCGCGGACCCGGAACCGCGCCCCGCGGCGGCCGGAATCGCTGAACCTGCCGGCCCGGGCCGAGCGCGGGCCGGCGGCACCGATGCCATGTCACGGACCATCCGCCGGGCCGCGGCATCCCGGCGCTCCCCGACGGCCCGGACCGGCAGCCCGCCCGGCGCCACGTCCCAGGGCTCGGCGAACCCGCCGTCCAGCACCTCCACCCGCCCCACCCCCGCCGCCGAGAGCAGCGCCGCGACCTGCGCACCGACCCTGCCCGCGCCCCGGACCCGGACGGACATCGCCCGCCGGGCCGCCAGCCGCCGGATGCCGTCGCCCGGACCGGGGTGGACCACCGAGAGGGAAGCCAGATCGGGGCGGAGCCGGCCGGCCGTGCGGGTGCCCTGCCGCAGCGCGTCGGCCGCCGGGCCGCCGCCGGTGGAATCGTCGATCAGGCCCGCCGCCGAGAGCCGGCGCACCAGGCTGTCCACATGCCCGTCGGGCAGCCCCATCGCCAGCGCCTCCGCCCGGAGCAGCGGCAGCCCCCGGGTCCCGTCGAACATCTCCAGCAGGGCCCCGGTCGCCGTGTCCACCGGGCCGACCGTCACGGCATGCGCGGGTGTCACCCCGAACTGAACCGTCTGCCGCTCCCGCCAGGCCCGCCGCAGCGCGGGCTTCACCATCGGATGCATTTCCCTCCCCGTTTCTCTGTGCGAATGCCCGTACGGGTTGTTCGTACGGGCATTCACGCGAAGTGCCGATGCGGATGCCGATCCCGACTCGATCCCGATCCCGGCGCCCATGCGGTCCCGGTCCGAGTGGCGGAGCAGCGGAGTGGCCGAGTGGCAGAGGCGGCTGTGCACCGCCGGCCCGCACTCGCCGCCGATCCGTGTTCTCAGAATGCAGGGCCGCGCGGATGCGGGTGAAAAGTTGTCCACAGGGGATGTGCATTAGTCGTTCAAATGGTGCAGTGATGAAGTGGATCATGCGCGAACCGTTGAGGAGACAGGACTTATCCCGGTGTCAGCGGGTAACGTCGGGACGTGTCCGTCGACCCCTCTCCTCGCGTCTCCGGGGAGTCTCCGCCCTGCCCGTCCCGCGGACCGGGGACGAGTGCGGTCGAGGTCCGCAGGAGCGCCCGCCGCAGCAGAACGGTCTCCGCCTACCGCGAGGGCGACCGGACGATTGTCCTTATTCCTGCCCGTATGTCAGAGGCGGAGGAGCGGCGCTGGGTCAGCGTCATGCTGGACAAACTCGCGGCCCAGGAGAGCAAGCGCATCCTCGGCGACAGTGAACTCGCCGAGCGCGCGGAGCGCCTGTCCGCACAGTACTTCGACGGGCGCGCCAGACCCGAGTCCGTGCGCTGGGTGACCAATCAGAACACCCGCTGGGGCTCCTGCACCCCCGCCGAGGGCAGTATCCGCCTGTCGCACCGGCTCCAGGGGATGCCCGAGTACGTGGTCGACTACGTGCTCGTCCACGAGCTGGCGCATCTGCTCGTACCCGGCCACGGGCCGCGCTTCTGGCGGCTGCTCGAAGCCTATCCCCGCACGGAACGGGCCCGCGGATACCTTGAGGGGGTCGTCGCCGCCGACCGGCTGCCCCAGCTGCCCGCCGTGGACGACGACTGACCTCGCGGGAAACACGGACCGGGGGCGCCCGGCCCGGGCGGCGGAGGGTGACCGCGCCTGATCGCCTTGTACCGAATGTGTCCCATCGCCTGCCCGCGCTTGGCTCAATGTAGTGGTCAACCGTTAGCCTGACGCGCAACATCGGCATTCAGGATGGGGGACGGTCGTTACGTATGGCCAGGGAATTCCAACGCGGTCACAAGGCCAAGATCAGTGATCTCACACCGGGTACGGATCTCTATGTCGGGGTCCAGATCGCGGCACCGGGGCTGAGCTTCGACATCAGCTGTTTCGGGCTCGACGCCAATGAGCAGCTCTCGGACGACCGGTACTTCATCTTCTTCAATCAGCCGAAGTCGCCGGAGGAGTCCATTCAGCTCCTTGGCGCGCAGTCCGGCGACACCGAGTCCTTCCGGGTCACGCTCGACCGGATACCCGCCGGCATCGAGAAGCTCTCCTTCACCGCCACCATTGACGGCGACGGCCGGATGTCGCAGGTCGGCCCGGGCTGGATCCGGATCGTCGCGGGTGGCGAGGAGGTTGTCCGCTACCCCTTCGACGGCTCCGAGTTCACCACCGAGCGCGCGGTGATGCTCGGCGACTTCTACCTCAAGGACGTCTGGCGTTTCGCGGCCGTGGGGCAGGGCTTCGACGGCGGCCTGGAGGCGCTGCTGAAGAACTTCGGCGGCGAGGTCGCCGAGGAGCAGCCCGCCGCGCAGCCGCCGCAGCCGGAGGCGCCCGCGTTCGCGCCGCCCGCCTTCGGGGCGCCGGCCGCACCCGCGGCACCCGCGCCTCAGGTGCCGCAGCCGCCACAGCCCGCGCCCGTCTTCGGATCCCCGGCGCCGGCACCCGCCCCGCAGAGTTACGCGGCGCCCGTCGCGCCTCCCGGGGTGACCGTCCCGCCGCCCGCCCCCGCGGGTTACGGACAGCCGCCCCAGCAGCCGTACGGGCAGGTGCCGGGTCAGGTGCCGGGGCAGATCCCGGCCCAGCCCGGCGCGCCCGCCCCGTACGGCCAGCAGGCCCCGCCGCCCCCCTACGGGCAGCAGACCCCGCCCCCGTACGGGCAGGCCCCCGCCGCCCCCTACGGGCAGCCGCAGGGTGTCCCCCAGGGAGCGCCCGCGTCCGGCGCCGGTCTCCAGGCGGCACTCCAGCCCTATCGCGAAGCCCCCACGGGCATGCGCTGGACCTCGCAGAACCAGCAACTCGTCCGGGTCGAGCTCGCCCTGGGCGGTTCGGCGGTCCTCGCCCGTCACGGCAGCATGGTGATGTACCAGGGCAAGGTGGACTTCAGTCACAAGGGCGCGGGTTTCATCGGCCGCAAGGTCGGTGCCGCCACCGGCCAGGAGATGCAGCTCATGCGCTGTACCGGCCGCGGCCAGGTCTTCCTCGCCGAGGACGCCGCCCACCTCTACCCGATCGAGCTCCAGGGCGACGGCATCTGCGTCTCCGCGGAGAATGTGCTCGCCTTCGACGAGGACCTCCAGTACGAGATCCGCCGTATCGAGGGTCACGGCATCCCCGGCGGGGCGCTGTTCACCATGCAGTTCACCGGCACCGGCACCGTGGTCGTGAAGACCCAGGGCACCCCGGTGGTCCTTCCGGTGACCCCGACCACCTTCGCCGACGCCAACGCCGTCGTCGCCTGGTCGTCCGCCTCCCAGGTGATCCTCTCCAGCCAGGTCCGGCTGCGCCGCAGGGCGTACCCGGGACACAGCGGGGAGACGGTCAATCTCCAGTTCCGGGGAGCACCCGGCAATTTCATCGTCGTTCAGCCGTACGAGGTCTGAGGGAGCCCGAAGAATGAATCAGCAACTCGCGGGCTTCGCCGCGACCCCGCTCGTGGCCCGCATGGAGAACCACGGACGCTCCATGCTCAAGGTCGCCATGGCCACGGGCCAGGACCTGTTCGCCCGTACCGGCTCGATCGTGTCGTACGAGGGCTTCATCCAGTACGAGCCCAACCCGCCCGCCGCCCGCCAGGCCGCCGAACAGTGGGTCACCGGTGAGGGCGCGCCCGTCATGAAGTGCACCGGCGACGGACTGCTCTACCTCGCCGACTACGGCGCGGACGTGGTCGTCATCAATCTGAACAACGAGTCGCTTTCGATCAACGGCAGCAATGTCCTCGCCTTCGACGCCCACCTCCAGTGGGGCGTGGAGAAGGTCAAGGGCCTGGCCAAGCTGGCCGGCCAGGGTCTGTGGAACGTCGAGGTCGCGGGCACCGGCTGGGTCGCCCTGACCTCCCGCGGCACCCCGATCGTCGTCGACTGCGGCCGCGGCGACGACGAGACCTATGTGGACCCCGACGCCCTGGTCGCCTGGTCGCCCAATCTCAAGGTGAAGGGCAAGCGCAGCTTCAAGGCGTCCTCCCTCATGGGACGCGGCAGCGGCGAAGCCTTCCAGATGGCCTTCTCGGGACAGGGGATCGTCGTCGTACAGCCGAGCGAGGACAGCACCGACCGCCTCCGGGTCCGGGGCTGAGGGGGAGCGAGAACACACCATGCAGAGCCCACTTTTCACCCATGCGGAACAGCAGTCCCAGGACCGCTACTTTCTCCAGAATCCGCAGATGCTGCGGGTCGCACTCACCGGCAGTGACGACGTACTGGCCCTCAAGGGCGCGATGGTCGCCTTCCAGGGACTGATCGACTTCGACGGCGAGTACGACTGGTCCGGACGCAACCGGAGCAGCGAGGCCACCGGCGAGACCCTGGAACTGATGCGCTGTTCCGGCCAGGGCACGGTCTACCTCGCCAACATGGCGCAGTACGTGCACCTCGTGGACATCGACCACGACGGCATGACGGTCGACAGCTCCTACGTCCTGGCGCTCGACTCCTCGCTGCACACCGAGATCATCGAGGTGGACAGCCAGTACGGGATCTCCGGCACCGGCAAGTACCAGCTCAACATCAGCGGCCGGGGCAAGGTCGCGCTGATGACCTCCGGTCCGCCCCTGATGATGCGCGTCACACCGGAGACCTTCGTCAATGTCGACGCGGACGCGATCGTCGCCTGGTCCACCCCGCTGCGGGTCCAGATGCAGTCCCAGACCTACTCGTCCAGCATCACCCGGCGGCGCGGCAGCACCGGCGAGGGCTGGGAGCTGAGCTTCCTCGGACAGGGCTTCGCCCTGGTCCAGCCCAGCGAGGTCATGCCGCCGCAGAACGCCGAGCTCGGTGAGGGACTGCGCGGACAGTTCGGCAACAGCGGACGGAATCAGAACAACCGCTGGACCTGACCGGACGGGTCCACCGGACCACCGGTCCATGGGTAAGGGGCGGCCTCCCGGAGGCCGCCCCTTACCCATGACATCCCATGACATCCCGCTACAGAGCCGCGCGGGCACGCTCCATCAGCCGGACCACCGACTCGTCGGCCACGTCCGCCACCTCGTCGTACCCGAACCAGCGCAGCTCCAGCGACTCCTCGCTGATCTCCGCGACCGCCCCGGCCGGAGCCAGCGCCGCGTACTGCACGTCCAGGTGCCACCGGCAGGGCCCCGGAATCGGATGCCGGTCGAGCCGCACCGGCTCGCCGGCCCGCAGCAGGGTCAGCCCCCGGATCCCCGACTCCTCACCGGCCTCGCGCAGCGCCGCCAGCGCGACCGAGGCATCGCCCGGCTCGCAGTGGCCGCCCATCTGGAGCCACATCCCGAGCTTCCGGTGCAGCGTCAGCAGCACTCGCTCCCGCTCCGGATCGATGACCAGCGCACTCGCCGTGAGATGTCCCACCTCGCAGGACTTCCACATGCCGTCGGGGCGGGCCGTCAGATGGTCCAGATAGAGCTGCCGCAGCTCCTCCTGGTCGGCGTAGTCCTTCAGTACGCGTACGGCGTCGTCGTGCAGGGTCACCGAGCGGGCCCGCCCTTGCCGTCGGCGCCGTCGTCACCACTGTCGTCCCCGGTGTCGCCGCCGGCGGCCCTGCCGTCCGCGCCGCCCTCCGCCGGACCGCCGGAGGAATCCGGAGCGCCGCCGCGCCCGGCCCCGGAAGCGGCCTCGCCGAGCATCTTGTCCAGCTCGGAGAAGTCGAGGTGCTCACGGTGGACGAAGCCGTCGGGGTCGTCCAGGTCGGTCGCGGTGGGCAGCATGTCCGGGTGCTCCCAGAGGGCGTCCCGGCCGTCCATGCCGCGCGCGTCGGTCAGCGAGGCCCACAGCCGGGCCGCGTCCCGCAGCCGGCGCGGACGCAGCTGGAGACCGATCAGCGTGGCGAAGGTCTGCTCGGCCGGGCCTCCGGACGCCCGCCGCCTGCGCAGGGTCTCGCGCAGCGCCGCGGCCGAGACCAGCCGGGTCGAGGCGGCCTCGTGCACCACCGCGTCCACCCAGCCCTCGACCAGCGCGAGCGCCGTCTCCAGCCGGGCCAGCGCCGCCTTCTGCTGCGGAGTGTCCTCCGGCTGGAACATGCCCTGCTGGAGTGCTTCCTGAAGCTGCTCGGGATGGGACGGATCGAACTGCCCGACCACATCCTCCAGCTTGCTCGTGTCGACGGTGATGCCCCGGGCGTACCCCTCGACCGCGCCGAACAGATGCGAGCGCAGCCATGGCACATGGGCGAAGAGCCGCTGGTGGGCGGCCTCGCGCAGCGCCAGATAGAGCCGCACCTCCTCCTTGGCCACACCCAGGTCCTTGCCCAGCGCCTCGATGTTCAGCGGCAGCAGCGCGGCCTGCCCGGCCGGACCGAGCGGCAGCCCGATATCGGTCGAACCGACCACCTCGCCCGCCAGCACACCCACGGCCTGGCCGATCTGCTGGCCGAACATGGCGCCGCCCATCGAGCGCATCATGCCGATCAGCGGGCCCGCCATGGCCTGCATCTCCTCGGGCAGCACATTGCCCATGGCCATGCCGACCCGCTCAGCGACCGGGTCGACCAGCTGCTGCCACGCGGGCAGGGTCGCCTCGACCCACTCGGCCCGGCTCCAGGCCACGGCGGTGGTCACCCCGGACGGCAGCGAGGTCGCGCCGTCCAGCCAGAGATCGGCCAGCCGCAGCGCCTCCTCGGCCGCGGTGCGGTCGGCGGGACCCACGCTCGCGTCCTTGGTGCCGTCGGAGGTGCCCTGGGAGACCGTCTGCCGGGCGATCTGCTTGGCCATGTCCCAGTTGACCGGCCCGCCCTCATAGCTCAGCATCTGGCCGAGCTGCTGGAAGGCGGCGCCCAGGTCATTGGGGTTCAGCGAACCGAACATGGCGGCGAAGGGATTGTCCGCGCCGCCGTCCCCGGTGCCGAAGCCGAACGGATTCGCCGGATTGGAGCCGCCGGCGCCGTGGCCACCTCCGGCGGGATCCTTCTTCTTGCCCTCGTCGCCGTTCTCCGGCTCCTCCGGCGGAAGGCCGAATCCGAATGGGGTGTCACTCACGGGTTTCCTCGGCTCGTAGGGCCACCGGCTCCGGCCGGCGGCGAATGCCTGACAACACACCCAGCGTAGACATCCGGGCTCGCATATGGGCTCGGTGCTCCGTCGACTCGTGGCCTGGGGCAGGATGGACGCCACCTGGTACGTACGCGTTATTTGCTTACGTACTGAAGACAACCGCTGGAGACGCCTGGTGAGTTCCCCAGATCCGCAGGTTCGCGGAGCGCGAAACCGCTCAACCCCGTCCCGAGGCGGCGGGCCCGCAAGCAGGGGGCCCGTCGTCGCGATCACCGGCGCCGCCACCGGCATCGGCGAGCTGCTCACTCGCCGACTGGCCGCATCCGACCAGGTCAAACAGGTCGTCGCGATCGATGAGCGCCGGGGAGAGATCTCCGAGGCGCAGTGGCACATCCTCGATGTCCGCGATCCGGCCATCGCCGAGAAACTGCGCGGCGCCGATGTGGTGGTCCATCTCGCGCTCGATCTCGATCTGGAGACCGACTCCGCCGCCCGTACCGCGTATAACGTACGCGGTACACAGACCGTGCTCACCGCCGCGGCCGCCGCAGGCGTGCGCCGGGTGGTGCTGTGCACCTCCGCCATGGTCTACGGGGCGCTGCCCGACAATGACATCCCGCTCTCCGAGGACGCCGAACTGCGCGCCACCGCCGAGGCCACCGGTGTCGGCGACCTGCTGGAGATCGAACGCCTCGGCCGCCGGGCCCCGCGCGCCCACCCCGGGCTCAATGTCACCGTGGTCCGCCCGGCCGTGCTGGTCGGGGGCACGGATACGGCCCTCACCCGCTACTTCGAGTCGCCCCGTCTGCTCGTGGTCGCCGGATCCCGTCCCACCTGGCAGTTCTGCCATGTCGAGGATCTGGTGAGTGCCCTGGAGTACGCCGCCCTGGAGAAGGTCGAGGGCGAGCTGGTGGTCGGCTGCGACGGCTGGCTGGAGCAGGACGAGGTCGAGGAGATCAGCGGAATCCGGCGGATGGAGCTGCCCTCGGCCGTGGCCCTGGGGGCCGCCGCCCGGCTCCACCGCATCGGACTGACCCCATCCCCGGCGGGGGATCTCGCGTACACCATGCATCCCTGGGTGGTGAGCGTCAGCCGGCTGCACGACGCGGGCTGGCGCCCGAAGTGGACCAATGAGGAGGTGCTGGCCGCGCTCCTGGAGGAGGTCGAGGGCCGCCACACCCTCGCGGGCCGCAGGCTGGGCCGCAAGGACGCGACCGCGGCCGGCGCCGCGGGCGCGACGGTCGCCCTGCTCGGCACCGCCGCACTGGTCCGCCGGGCCCGCAAGGCGCGGCGGCGGCTCTAGGCCGGCTCTCGCGGGGCGGGCGGTTTTCCGGGTTGTCAGTGGTGTACGGCACGATGAGTGCATGGGCATCAGCTACGACCACTCCGGTGAGCAGGCGGCGGAGGATCCGATCCGCCTTCTCGCGATCCGGGACACCCCGCTCTCCGTCGACGAGGTGTTCGCGGCCGTGGGCGACGCGGCCGCGGGCGGCACCGCGCTCTTCGTCGGCACCGTCCGTGATCACGACGGCGGCGCGGATGTCGACGGCCTCGGGTACTCCAGCCATCCGACGGCCGAGGCGGAGCTGCGCCGAATAGCCGAAGGCGTGGTGGCGAAGTTCCCGGTCCGGGCGCTCGCCGCTGTCCACCGGGTGGGTGAGCTGCGCGTCGGTGATCTCGCGGTCGTCGTGGCGGTGGCGTGCGCCCATCGGGGTGAGGCGTTCGAGGCGTGCCGCAAGCTGATCGACGACCTCAAATCCGAGGTTCCGATCTGGAAACACCAGACCTTCTCGGACGGCACGGAGGAATGGGTCGGTTCATGACGGATTGATCCGGACATCCCGTACAACCCTCTCGCGGACCGTGCCGGGGCTCGCGCCGGGGAGCGGCGGCGAGGCCATCGTTCGGGGGAGTGACCCTGGCTGAAACCCGTACGGTGGTCAAGCGGCCCGATTTGCGTAACCGTCACCCTGCCATGAGCGTTGAAGTGGCAGATGACTAATCTGCTGATCACTCAGTCGCTTTCCGTTCATGGGGTAGGGAGGTCGCGATGGCAGCACTCGCCTGGTTGTTGATTCCGCTTTTCGCTGTTGTCGGTGCGGCGATATGGGGAGGCTGGGCCTCCCGCAACCGGACGACCGGAGATGTGGCCGAGCTGGCCGGATACGCGCGATTCCGCGACGCGATGGAGAAGGCCGGGTCCGGGAAGGGCTCCGCCGAGTAGCGACCCCGGAAGTACCGGAAGTACCCGAGGAGAACCCCGGCCGGACATCCGTCCGGCCGCGGCCTGCGGCCTCGGACGGACCGGCCCGGACGGTGCGCCCACAGGTGTTTCCCGTACTGTCGTTCCATGCCACGCCGCACCACGACGATGCTCGCGTCCACTCTGATTTTCATCGCGCTGCTCTGCGCCGGAGTGCTCATCCCGGTCCCCTACGCGGAGATGTCACCGGGCCCCACGGTCAACACGCTGGGCAGCGCCCGGGGCGAACCGGTTCTGCGGATTTCCGGGCACAAGACCTACCCGACGACCGGTCATCTCAATATGACGACGGTCCGGGTCACCGGTGCGGATTACAAGATGAATCTCGTCGAGTCGGTCCACGGCTGGCTGGCCCACGACAATGTGGTGGTGCCGCGCGACACCCTCTATCCGGACGGCAAGACGGAGGAGGAGTCGACGCAGGAGAACGCCGAGGAGTTCACCCAGTCGCAGGAGAGCGCCAAGGTCGCCGCCCTGCGGGAACTGGACATCCCGGTGAAGTCACGCGTCGTGGTCGCGGCGGTCTTCAAGGACACCCCGGCGCACAACCGCCTGCACGCGGGCGATGTGATCCGCGCCGTGGACGGCACGCCGGTCCGCGTGCCGGGTGATGTGGCGAAGCTGGTCACCAAGAACAAGCCCGGCGACAAGGTCGTCTTCACCATCGTCCCCGCGGCCGACGCCGCCGCGGCGGAGAAGGCGGGCAAGGAGCCGACGGCGACCGAGAAGGTGACGATCACCACCGCGAAGTCGGAGACGGGCAACCGGGCGATCGTCGGCATCGAGGCCGGGACCGACCACACCTTCCCGTTCACCATCGACATCAATCTCGCCGATGTGGGCGGCCCCAGCGCCGGCCTGATGTTCGCCCTGGGCATTGTGGACAAAATCACCCCGGGTGACATGACCGGCGGCAAGTTCGTCGCGGGCACCGGCACCATCGACGACAAGGGCGAGGTGGGCCCCATCGGCGGTATCCAGATGAAGCTCGTGGGGGCCAGGAAGGCCGGGGCCGAGTTCTTCCTGACGCCGGCCGCCAACTGCCCGACGGCGGCGGCCGACACGCCCAAGGGGCTGACCCTGGTGAAGGTGGAGACGATGGCCGACGCCACCAAGTCCATGGCGAAGATCAAGTCGGGGGCGACGGAGTCGCTGCCGGGCTGCTCCTCCGCCACCGGCTGACCGCGAGCGCCCGGACCGCCCGGCGGCACTCCGCGTTCGGGGTGCCGCCGGGCGGTCCCGTGACCCGCTGAGCCGCCGGGCGGTCCCGTGACCCGCTGAGCCGCCGGGCGGTCCCGCGGTCCGGTCAGACCTCGAAGGTCGCGGCGAGTGCCTCCGCCAGCCGCGGCACCAGATCGGCGCCGGTCAGTACCTCCTTCGGTGAGTCCTTCCCGCGCAGCCTGATCGCCGACTCGCGCTTGCCGTCGCGGAGCACCGCCACCGTCATCCGGACCTCCTGGCGGTCCGGATGGGCGGCGACCCACTTCGCGAGCGCCTTGTCATTGAGGCCCTGCGGCACCGAGGACTCGGCCGAGGGCGGCAGCATCAGTCGCTCGACCGTCAGCGCGCAGCCGGAGACTGCGTCCGGCCAGGCGATCGTGCCGAGGAATTTGTCGAGCGGCGTGCCGGCCGGAATCTCGTCCTGCTCGATCGGGGTCAGCGGCGCGGGGGTGTCCTCGCCGTCGAGACCGAGCTGAGACGCGAGCCCCGGTTCCTGGGTGCGGAGCCTGGCCGTGTCGACCAGGGCGAAGAGCCTGGCCGGCTGGTCCCAGCCCAGGCCGGAGGCGTATTCGTCGATCTCCAGCACGGCACGGGTGAGGGGGGTCGCGGCGATCGGACCCGAGCCCGGGGCTGTCGGATCGGAGTCGCCGGAGGAGGGGGCGGAAGGGGAAACATTGGACATGCGCAATATCCTGCCTCCTTCCGGCCCCGAGTCGGGAACTAGGTAAAGCCTCGGTAAGTTGCATGGATGGGGCTCTAGGATCGCGGGGCCCGCAAACTGACCGCGAATATCTACACAACCGCGAACTTCGAGGTGCGCACGTTGGCTTTCCAGATGCCGGACCGCGGCGGAGGCCCCCCGACCGGGCCACGGATCAGAGTGGGCCGGCCATCCCGGCGTGTCCGCACCCTGCTCATGACACTGGGCGTGCTGGCGGTCCTGGCCATGGCGTTCGTCATGTTCGCCGGGTTCTGGACCGACTGGCTCTGGTACCGCTCCGTCAATTACTCATCGGTGTTCACCACCACCCTGTGGACCAAGATCGGCCTCTTCGCCGTCTTCGGTCTGCTGATGGCCACCGCCGTCGGGGTGAACATCTGGCTCGCCCACCGGCTCCGTCCGCCACTGAGCGCGATGTCGCTGGAGCAGCAGAGCCTGGATCGTTACCGGATGGGTATCGCCCCGTACAAGAAGTGGGTCCTGCTCGGGCTCACCGCTCTCGTCGGGCTGATCGCCGGAGCCTCCGCCACCGGCCAGTGGCGGTCCTGGCTGATGTGGGTCAACGGCGTGCCCTTCGGCCAGAAGGACCCCCAGTTCCAGATGGACGTGTCGTTCTACGCGTTCGATCTCCCCTGGTACCGGTTCCTGCTCGGCTTCGGCTTCGCCGCGGCCGTGCTGTCGCTGATCGCCGCGGCGCTCACCCACTATCTGTACGGCGGGCTGCGCATCACCAGCCCCGGCGCGCGGGCGACCGCCGCCGCCACCGGACACCTCTCGGTGCTGCTCGGCCTCTTCGTCTCGCTGAAGGCCGTGGCGTACTGGCTCGACCGGTACGGGCTCGCGGTGAAGTCCAGCGACTTCAAGGCCACGGGCAACTGGACCGGCCTGCGCTATGTCGACGCCAATGCCTATCTCCCGGCGAAGACGATCCTCTTCTGCATCGCCGTCATCTGCGCGGTGCTCTTCTTCGCCACCCTCTGGCGGCGCACCTGGCAGCTGCCGGTGATCGGCTTCGGCCTGATGGTTCTCTCGGCGATCCTGATCGGCGGCCTCTACCCGGCCATCGTGCAGAAGTTCCAGGTCCAGCCGAATGAGCAGGCCAAGGAGAGCCCGTACATCCAGAAGAACATCGATGCCACCCGCAAGGCGTACGGCATCGACAAGGCCGAGCCGGAGGACTACGCCGGCAAGGGCGACCCGACCCGCAAGGCCGAGCAGCGGACCGAGGCGAATTCCGCGGCCAGCTACCGCGTCGTCGACTCCAATGTGGTCTCCCCGGCCTTCCAGCAGCTCCAGCAGGAGCGGAAGTACTACCAGTTCCCGGCGACGCTCGATGTCGACCGGTACACCGGTGCCGACGGCAAGCCGCAGGACACCGTGATCGGTCTCCGCGAGCTGGACATCACCGGTATCCCCAAGCGGAACTGGATCAACGACCACTTCACCTACACCCACGGCTTCGGCGCGATCGCGGCCAAGGGCACCAGCGTGGTCAGCGACCCCAACAAGGGCACCGTCGGCTCGCCGGACTTCACCGAGTCCGGGATCCCGACCACCGGCCAGCTCAGCAAGACGCCCTATGAGCAGCGGATCTACTACGGCGAGAAGACCGAGCAGTACTCGATCGTCGGCGGCCCGCAGAAGGAGCTCGACTACGAGGCGAGCACCGGCCCGACCAAATACACCAGCTACAAGGGCAAGAGCGGCGTCAGCCTCTCCAACGCGCTGAACCGCGCCGCGTACGCGGTGGCCTTCAGCGAGCCGCAGATCCTCTACTCGGGAGCGGTCGGCGAGGGCTCGCGGATTCTCTACAACCGCACGCCCAAGGAGCGCGTCGAGGCCGTCGCGCCCTGGCTGACCATCGACGGCGACGCCTACCCGGCCGTGGTCGACGGCCGGATCCAGTGGATCGTGGACGCGTACACGACGACCAATGGCTACCCGTACGCCTCGCGGACGACCCTGGGTGACACCACCACCGACTCGCTGACCACCAACCAGCGCGCCGTGGTGGCCCAGCAGAACCAGGTCAACTACATCCGCAACTCGGTGAAGGCCACCGTCGACGCGTACGACGGCTCGGTCAAGCTGTACCAGTGGGACACCAAGGACCCGGTCCTCAAGACCTGGATGAAGGCGTTCCCGGGCACGGTCAAGGCGAAGAGCGACATCTCCGCCGAGCTGCGGTCGCACCTGCGCTACCCGCAGGACATGTTCAAGGTCCAGCGCGAGCTGCTCACCCGGTACCACGTCACCGAGCCCGAGCAGTTCTACAGCGGCTCGGACGCCTGGCAGGTGCCGGACGACCCGACGAACAAGGACTCCAGCGCGGTTCCGCCCTACTACCTGAGCCTGAAGATGCCCGGGGAGAAGGCGCAGAAGTTCTCGCTGACGACGACCTTCACACCGGCGGGCCGGCCCAACCTGGGAGCGTTCATGGCGGTCGACGCCGACGCGAACAGCGCGGGGTACGGCTCGATAAGGCTGCTGAGAGTCACCGAGACCGTCCAGGGCCCCTCACAGGTGCAGTCCGAGCTCAATGGTGTGAACGAGGTCGCGACCTTCGTCCGTGACCTCAGGGGCACCGACTCGGACATCGAGTACGGCAACCTGCTGACGATTCCGCTGGACGGCGGGTTCCTCTACGTCGAGCCGGTCTACGCCCGCGGCGGCAGCGCCAACTATCCGCTGCTGAGGAAGGTGGCGGTCGCCTACGGCGGCGGGAAGCCGGTCTTCAAGGACAGCCTGGACGAGGCGCTCGACGCGGTCTTCGCGACGGATGGCTCGACACCGACACCGCAGCCGCCGGACGGTGACGAACCCACCAAGCCGAATCCGCCGAAACCGCCGGTCACCGGTGAGGGCGAGCTGGAGGACGCGATCAATGACGCGCTCAGGGCCCAGCAGGAGGCCGACGCGGCGCTGAAGAAGGATCCCGAGGACTGGGGCGCCTACGGCCAGGCCCAGAAGGATCTGGAAGCGGCGCTGGAGCGGCTGCGGGCGGCCCAGGGGTCGAGCAGCCGGTCATCGGCCTCGCCCTCGCCGTCGAGCTCGTCGTCGAAGGCGTCGTAGTGCCCCACCCGGAACAGCCGGAGCAGTCAGAGCAGTCGGAGAGAGATCGGCGGCGGCCGGCACCACGCCGCTGAGCAGGCAACATCCCGCGCCGTGATAGTGTGTGAACACAACGGCGCGGGGTGGAGCAGCTCGGTAGCTCGCTGGGCTCATAACCCAGAGGTCGCAGGTTCAAATCCTGTCCCCGCTACTCATCGACGAGGGCCCGGATCCTTTGAGGATCCGGGCCCTCGTCATGTGCTGAGGGAAGTGGGAACTGTGTTCGGGGGGTGGCGAGTTGACGGAGTACGGGTTTGACTTGTCTCTCTGTGGGCATGTCGACAAAACGCCGAAACGACCTTCCTGGTTGCGGTATACCAGGTGTGAGCGGTTGCAGGTGGTGCGACGATGGAATTCATGGGGGACAGGGCAACTCTGTTGGAGACAGGGCGGTTTGTGCAGCGGCATGCCGGCAGTGCGGCGGACGGGATCCGTACCGCCGCGGAGGGCATCGCGCGCACCACGCCCGCCGATCACACCGGCCGCGCTCGTCTGATCACGGGCGCCGGCGGCGCCGTGACCGGTGCCGGGCCCGGCACCGGTGCCGCACTCGCCGATGACACCGACGCCGAAACGGCCGGTACCGCCGGGTACTACGGGCTCGACGGGCTCGACGGCATTCCGGGAATCCCGGGCGTCCCGGATGTCGCGGATGCCCCGGCCCCGAACCGCGCTGACGGCGACACCCGACGGCCGGGCGGTCCCGGCTCTGGTGCCGCGCGCACCACCGGTGCGAGTGTGGACGCCATGGAGACCGCCGGGGCCGAGGAGCGGTATCGCCGCGCGGCCGAGAGCGGCGACACCGGGTCGATGAGTGTGCTCGGCGCGCTGCTGCTGCGCCGGGGCGATCTCGACGGGGCCGAGTCCTATCTGCGCGCCGCGACCGCCGAGGGCGACCGGGCCGCCGCCAACAATCTCGGTGTCCTGCTCCATCAGCGCGGATACGGCGAGGAGGCCGCCGGCTGGTGGCGGGTCGCCGCCGTCGCGGGTTCGGCCGCCGCCGCCCACGCCCTCGGGCGCCACTTCCGCGAGCGCGGCGACGAGCCCGCCGCCGAGTACTGGCTGCGCCAGTCGGCCGAACAGGGCCACGCCCTGGGCGCGTACGCCCTCGCCGATCTGCTGGAGCACCGCAGGGACGTGGGCGCCGAGCGCTGGCTGCGGGCAGCCGCCGAGCAGGGCCACCGCGAGGCCGCGTACCGGCTCGCCCGCATGCTGGAGCTGCGGGCGGCCGACGAGTCCCACCCCGGGGACGCCCACGCGCTTCTGGGACGCGGCACGGGCTCGCCGGCGACCCCGGGCGGCAAGCTCCTGAGAGCCCTGGCTCCGGGCGGCACGGACCCGCGCGGCAGGGTTCCGGGCGGCACGGACCCGCGCGGTACGGCGCCGGCCGGCACCGGCGCGCCTCCCGCGCGCCCGGATCCGCCCCGGCGCACGGGGGCCGGCGCGCCCGCCGCAGGGCAGGGGACCGGGCTGATCGACAGCGTCACCAATCTCCGGCTCTCCACCCTGGACGAAGCCGCCCAGTGGTACCGCCAGGCAGCCGCGCGCGGCCATCGCAGGGCCGCCCTCCATCTGGGCGCCATCCTGGAGAAGCGCGGTGAGCTGCGGGAGGCCGGACGCTGGTACCTCAGCTCCGCCAAGGACGGCGAGACCCGCGCCGCCTGCGCGCTCGGCTTTCTGCTGCGCGACGCGGGCGACGAGGAGAGTGCCGCCGTCTGGTGGCTGCGCGCCGCCCAGGAGGGCGACGGGAACGCCGCCAACGCCCTGGGCGCGCTGCATGCCGCCCGGGGCGAGCCGCAGACCGCCGAGCGCTGGTACCGCGCCGCCATGACCGCCGGGGATGTGAACGGCGCGTACAACCTCGGGCTGCTCTGCGCCGCCCAGGACCGCACGGCGCAGGCCGAGCAGTGGTACCGCCAGGCCGCCTACGCCGGGCACCGCGAGGCCGCGAACGCCCTCGCCGTGCTGCTCCTCCAGGCCGGTGACGCGACCGGGGCCGAGCCGTGGTTCTCCAAGGCGGCCGAGGCCGGAAGCGTGGACGCCGCCTTCAACCTCGGCATCCTCCATGTCGGCCGGGACGACGACCGCACCGCGCTCACCTGGTACGAGCGGGCCGCCGCGGCCGGTCACACGGAGGCCGCGCTCCAGGTCGGCATCGCCCTGCTGCGGGACGGCGACGACCAGGGCGCGGAGCGCCATCTGCGGTGCGCGGCGGGCGGCGGCAGCGCGGAGGCCGCCTTCCGGCTGGCCTCGCTGCTGGACGCCCGCCAGCCGCCCCCCGGGCCGCCCGTGCTCGGGGAGCCGGTGGGGGAGAAGACCGAGTGCGAGGAGTGGTACGAGCGCGCCGCCGAGCAGGGGCACCGCCGTGCGCAGGTACGCGTCGGCATGCTCGCCGCGGCCCGCGGCGACATGTCGGACGCGGCCCGCTGGTACCGCGAGGCGGCCGAGGCCGGCAGCCGCAACGGCGCGTTCAACCTCGGGCTGCTGCTCGCGCGCGAGGGCAATGAGCGCGAGGCGGCCCTCTGGTGGGCCCGCGCCGCCCGCGCGGGCCACGGCCGGGCCGCCCTGCGGCTGGCGCTCCTCGCCGCCCGCCGGGGCGAGCTGAACGAGGGCCAGCGCTGGTGCGCACGGGCGATGGAGCTCGGCCCGGCGGAGGTCACCGAGCGCGCCGCCCGGCTCCGGGAGGCGCTCCACCAGGAGCTCACGGCATGAGAGCGCCCCGGTGGCGCGGGGCCGCTCCCGCCCGCGGCCCGGTATGCCCGAGCCCGCCGGCTGCCGGCTGCCGGCATGCGCGGCCCGGTATGCCCGAGCCCGCCGGCTGCCGGCTGCCGGCATGCGCGACCCGGCCCCCTCCCGTGCTCCTGCGGCCCCACCCGGGCCCGTATCCCCACAGCGGGCCGCTGACCAGTGAGAACGGAATCCCGACCGGCCTCCGGGCGGCTCGGCGGGAGCACTCGGACGGGGGCGTTTACCCGGGCAGCGATGTTGATTTGCGCCCCCCGGTCCGGTCCCGTAAGGTTGTGTTCAACGGCGCGGGGTGGAGCAGCTCGGTAGCTCGCTGGGCTCATAACCCAGAGGTCGCAGGTTCAAATCCTGTCCCCGCTACTCAGGACGAAGGCCCGGATTCTCAGGAATCCGGGCCTTCGTCGTGTTCTGCCCATGGTTCGTGATTCCCGCCGGGACGGACGGGTACCGCTCCCCGTGACGGGTCGAGTGGGCTTCGAGCGGGCGCCGGGATGATGCGGCGGCGGTGGCCGGGGCGGCGCCGGGTGGATGCGCTCAGGGGAGCGGCATCCACCGACGAGCGAGGGGACACGGTGTTGCCGGGGTGTGCGACCGCGGGGGATCGACGGCTCCGGCAGGGGATGGGCTCAGGCGGCGCCGGCGCAGCCCGGACAGATGCCCCGGTAGGTGACCTCGACATTCGAGATCGTGAATCCGAAGCGCTCCGAGTCCGGCAGATCGGCCAGCGGATTGCCGGCCGGATGGACGTCGCGGATCGCGCCGCACTCGGCGCAGACCAGATGCTGATGGGGTCGGTGGGCGTTCGGGTCGTAGCGCTTGGCGCGGCGGTCCGTGGCGACTTCCAGCACTTCGCCGAGGGAGACCAGCTCGCCCAGGGTGTTGTAGACGGTCGCGCGGGAGATCTCCGGCAGCCGCCGCGCGGCACGCGCGTGCACCTCGTCGGCCGTCAGATGGACATGCTCGCCGTCGAGGACCTCGGCCACGACACGCCGTTGCGCGGTCATGCGCCAGCCGCGTCCGCGGAGTCGTTCCAACAGGTCACTCATGGGAACCAGCCTAACAGTGGGGGATCCGTATCCCGAATGGGTGTGACTTTGGAAGTTGGCTTGACTTAGACAAAGTCCATCGTAGGATCGGTTCAGCACAAGGGCCAGGACGAGATCAGCAGGAGGCGTACGTGACGCAGGGACCGCTCACCACGGAGGCCGGAGCTCCGGTTGCCGACAATCAGAACAGTGCGACCGCGGGCGTCGGCGGTCCGGTTCTGGTGCAGGACCAGTCGCTTCTGGAGAAGCTCGCGCACTTCAACCGCGAGCGCATCCCGGAGCGCGTGGTCCACGCCCGGGGGGCCGGCGCGTACGGCACCTTCACCCTCACCGCCGATGTCAGCCGGTACACCCGGGCCGCGTTCCTCTCCGAGGCCGGCAAGGAGACGGAGACCTTCCTGCGCTTCTCCACCGTCGCCGGCAACCTCGGTTCGCCGGACGCGGTGCGCGACCCCCGGGGCTTCGCGCTGAAGTTCTACACCGAGGAGGGCAACTACGACCTCGTCGGCAACAACACCCCGGTCTTCTTCATCCAGGACGCCATCAAGTTCCCGGACTTCATCCACACCCAGAAGCGCGACCCGTACACGGGCTCCCAGGAGGCCGACAACGTATGGGACTTCTGGGGGCTGTCGCCCGAGTCGACCCACCAGGTCACCTGGCTCTTCGGCGACCGGGGCATCCCCGCCTCGTACCGCCATCTCAACGGCTACGGATCCCACACCTACCAGTGGAACAACGCCGCCGGTGAGATCTTCTGGGTCAAGTACCACTTCAAGACCGACCAGGGCATCAAGAACCTGACCCAGGACGAGGCGAACGCCCTCGCGGGCACCGACCCCGACAGCCACCAGCGCGATCTGCGCGAGGCCATCGAGCGCGGAGACTTCCCGTCCTGGACCGTGCAGGTGCAGATCATGCCCGAGGCGGACGCGGCGACCTACCGCTTCAACCCGTTCGACCTCACCAAGGTGTGGCCGCACGAGGACTACCCGCCGATCGAGATCGGCAAGCTGGAGCTGAACCGCAACCCGGAGAACGTCTTCGCCGAGGTCGAGCAGTCGATCTTCTCGCCGGCCCACTTCGTGCCGGGCATCGGGCCGTCCCCGGACAAGATGCTCCAGGGCCGCCTCTTCGCCTACGGCGACGCCCACCGCTACCGCGTCGGGATCAACGCCGACCATCTGCCGGTGAACCGCCCGCACGCCACCGAGGCGAACACCCACAGCCGGGACGGCTTCCTGTACGACGGCCGCCACAAGGGTGCGAAGAACTACGAGCCCAACAGCTTCGGCGGCCCCTTCCAGACGGACCGGCCGCTCTGGTCGCCGAGCCCGGTCTCCGGTGTCACCGGCACCCATGAGGCGCCGAGCCACGCGGAGGACGACGACTTCGTGCAGGCGGGCAACCTCTACCGGCTGATGTCGGAGGGTGAGAAGTCCCGCCTCGTCGAGAACCTCGCCGGGTTCATCGCGAAGGTCTCCCGCGACGACATCGCCGAGCGGGCGATCAACAACTTCCGTCAGGCCGACGGAGACTTCGGCAAGCGGCTGGATGCCGCCGTCCAGGCCCTGCGCGGCTGATCGGGCGCTTGCCGCGAGACGGAGAGCCGGACCCCTGTCCAGGGGGGTCCGGCTCTCCGGTGTTCGGCTCCCTTGTGTTCGGGGGCGGGGCGGGTCAGCCGACCAGGGTCGACCGGTGATCGCGGGCCGGGGCCCAGCAGCGGATGATGTCGCGCACGGAGACGATGCCGACGGGTCCTGTGCCGTCCATCACGATCAGATGGCGGAATCCGCCGTGGGACATGGCCTCGGCGGCCTCCTCGAGGCTCCAGGCGGGAGCCGCGAAGACGACGTCGGTGGTGGTGTGGGTGCCGGCGGTCTCCCGGTCGGGGTCCTGGCCCGTGCCCACGGACGTGAGGATGTCGCGCTCGGTCAGAATGCCCATGGCTTCGGAGTCGCCGTCCAGCACGACGGCCGCGCCGACGCGGCGGGCGGCCATCAGCCGGGCGGCCTGGCGGAGGGTGTGTGCGGGGCCGATGGTCAGGACGACCGTGCTCATGGCGTCACGGACGAGCATGAAAGGAGCCACCTCCTCGGAGAACCGGTCCCGTGAACCAATTCACAAGTTCACAAGCGGGGGGATTTTCAGAGTCTCAGGCTCCGTGGAACAGGGCAAGAGGGCGGACCGGGCGGATTCCGCAAGACGTGTACCGGCCGCCCGGGGGCATCCGGGGCGCCGATGGCCGGACCGGGGGCCCGCCGGGGTCGTGCGGGGCGGCGGGGGCGTACGGCCGGACCCCGCGCCCCCGCTTCCGAGGACCCCGCAGGCCTGCGCCGGCGCGGCCGGGGTCAGGTCCTCAGATAGCTCAGCAGCTCGTCATGGAGCAGCCCATTGGACGCGGCGGCGTTTCCGCTGTGCGGTCCGGGGACGCCGTCCAGGCCGGTGAAGGTGCCGCCCGCCTCCTGTACGACGATCACATTCGCGGCCATGTCCCACAGCGACAGCTCCGGCTCGGCGCAGATGTCGATCGAGCCTTCGGCCACCATCATGTACGGCCAGAAGTCGCCATAGCCGCGGGTGCGCCAGCAGTCGCGGGTGAGGTCGAGAAAGCCGGGCAGCGCGCCCCGCTCCTCCCAGCCGCTCAGCGAGGAGTAGGCGAAGGAGGCGTCCTCGATCCGGCCGACCCGGGACACCTGGAGCCTGCTCGCGGAGGAGAGCGAGCGCCCGGTGTACGCGCCGCTGCCCTCCGCCGCCCACCAGCGGCGGCTCAGCGCGGGGGCCGAGACCACGCCCACCACGGGCCGGTAGCCGCCCTCGCCCTGCACCATCAGCGAGATGAGCGTGGCCCAGACCGGTACCCCGCGCACGTAGTTCTTGGTGCCGTCGATCGGGTCGATGACCCAGCGGCGGGGGCCCGTGCCCTCGATGCCGTACTCCTCGCCGAGGACGGCGTCCCTCGGCCGGGCCCGCTGGAGCTGTGCCCGGATCAGCTCCTCCGCGGCCTTGTCCGCCTCGCTCACGGGCGTCATGTCCGGCTTGGTCTCGACCTTCAGGTCCAGCGCCTTGAACCGGGCCATGGTCGCGGCGTCGGCGGCGTCCGCCAGGACATGGGCGAGACGCAGGTCGTCGTCATAGTCGGGCATGGCGATCACTCTATCGGGAGGGCGGAGGGCGCGGCCGGCGGCGCCGGGCGCGCGCGGGCGCGCACCCGCCCGGCCGCGATCCGAGCGGTTCGGGCCAACCCTCCGCTCCGGCCCGCGGCGACTCTTGACACCTGAAGGAGGCACGTCAACTCTGTGCGACGAGCCGTACGGCTGGGTGGGCACCGGGTCCTGGAGCCGTGCGGCCGGGGAGGCGACGATGCCTACGGCCCGTGAGTCCCTGTTGAACGCCGCACTCGCGGCCCTTGCCGAAAGACCCTGGTCAGCGGTGCGGATGGTCGATGTGGCCGTGGCCGCGGGCCTGTCCAGGCAGACCCTGTACAACGAATTCGGCAGCAAGGACGGACTCGGCCGCGCGCTGGTCCGCCGGGAGGCCGACGGGTATCTCCGCGGGGTGGACCGGCTGCTGGGCGAGGGCTCCGGAGCTGTCGAACCCCTGGTCGCGATCGCCGAGTGGACCGTGAGCGAGGCGCGTGCCAGACCGCTGCTGCGCGCGCTGCTCACCGGCTGCTGGGGCGAGTGGCTGCCGCTGCCGACCTCCGCCGACAGCGATCTCCCGCCGGCCGGGACACCGGCTCAGCGCCGCGCGGACGCGGGGGCTCCGAGGCCCGCCGAGGTGGTCGCGCTGGTACGGGACCGGTCGCTCGCCGCACTGACGCGCGGCGGCTGCGGGTTCGTGCCGGAGCAGGGCGGCCGGCACCGGGGCGAGGAGGAGCCGGCGGCACTCGCGCACCGCTGCGAACTCACGATGCGGCTCGCGCTCTCCTGCGTCATCGCTCCCGCCGGGGAGGGTGTCGGCCGGCTGATCCGTACGGCGGTCGGGTCCGCCCCCGCCGGCGGGGACACGGAGGCCGGGTGAACAGGAGGGGACGCGGCGGCGGGACGGGACCGGTGCGGACACGGCGGCCGGGCGGGACCGGAGCGGACACCGCCGCCGGACGGGACCGAAAGCCGACACGGAGGCCGGGCGGCACCGGAGCAAACACGGCCGCCGGGCGGGACCGGAGCAAACACGGCCGCCGCGCGGGACCGGAGCAAACACCGCCGCCGGGCGGCCCCGGTGCGGACCGGCCGGCGGAGGATGTCAGTGCGCGGAGCCCGAGAGCTGGAGACCGATGACCCCGATGATCACCAGTGAGATCGACACGATCTTCAGCGTGGAGACCAGATCGCCCAGGAAGATCATTCCGTAGATCGCGGTGCCCGCCGCCCCGATGCCGGTCCACACCGCGTACGCCGGTCCCACATCGAGCTTCTTCAGTGCCAGGGTGAGAAGTCCGAAGCTCCCCAGGGCGAAGGCGGCGAAGGCGATGGTGGGCCAGAGCCGGGTGAACCCGTGGGACAGCTTCAGACAGACCGCGAAGCCCGTTTCGAGAATTCCGGCGACCACCACCAGCAGCCACGCCATGGTCAGGGCCTCCCCGTCAGTCGGTGACTGCTACGTCGGATGTGATGCGATTAAGCATTTACCAACATCCGATTCGCGCAAACGTAACGCGGATCAGTCGCCTTCGCGTCGTTCCCTGGTCGAGAGCAGCCTGCGCAGGGAGACCAGCCGGGCCGGATCGGCGTGCCCCTCGGCCACCCAGGCGTCCAGGGCGCACTCCGCCTCGTCATGGCTGCAGGCCCTGGGGCAGTTGACCGTCCCGGGCACCAGATCGGGGAAGGCGAGGATCACCCGGGACGGATCCACATGGGCCAGCCCGAACGAGCGCAGCCCCGGCGTGTCGATGACCCAGCCGCCGGCCTCGTCCGCGAGCGGAATGGCCAGTGCCGAGGTGGTGGTGTGCCGGCCGCGGCCGGTGACCGCGTTGACATGTCCGGTGACCCGCCGCCGGTCCGCCCGCACCAGCGCGTTGACCAGCGTGGTCTTGCCGACGCCGGAGTGACCGACGAACGCCGTGGTGCGGCCCGAGAGATGCTCGTGCACCCGGTCGGCCGCGACCCCGTCCACGAACTCGTCGCGGGTGGTGACGACATGGGGGACGCCGAGCGCCCCGTACATCTCCAGCAATTCGTCCGGGGAGGCGAGATCCGACTTGGTCAGGACGAGCAGCGGGGTGAGCCCGCCGTCGTAGGCGGCGACCAGACATCGGTCGATCAGCCGGGGGCGCGGCTCGGGGTCGGCGAGCGCGGTGACGATGGCGAGCTGGTCGGCGTTGGCGACGACGACCCGCTCGAAGGGATCGTCGTCGTCGGCGGTGCGGCGCAGTACGGAGGTGCGCTCGCCGATGCGCACGATCCGCGCCAGGGTGTCCTTGTCGCCGGAGAGGTCACCGACGATCGAGACCCGGTCGCCGACGACGGCGGCCTTGCGGCCGAGCTCCCGGGCCTTCATGGCGACCACGACACGATCCCCGACGAGACAGGTCAGCCGCCCCCGGTCGACGGTGAGGACCATGCCCTCCGCCGCGTCCTCGTGTTTGGGCCGGATGCTGGTCCGCGGCCGGTTGCCCTTGCGATTGGGCCGTACGCGGATGTCGTCCTCGTCGGGGTTCTTGCCGTAGCGCCGCATTTCCTCAGGCCCCGTTCAGCTTCCCGACCCGAGCATGGTGGTCCACATCCGGGGGAAATCGGGCAGTGTCTTGGCGGTGGTGGCCACATTCTCGATCTCGACGCCCTCGACCGCGAGGCCGATGATCGCGCCCGCGGTCGCCATCCGGTGGTCGTCGTAGGTGTGGAACACCCCGCCGTGCAGCGGACGCGGCCGGATCAGCAGCCCGTCCTCGGTCTCGGTCACATCCCCGCCCAGCTCGTTGATCTCCTTGGTGAGCGCGGCCAGCCGGTCCGTCTCGTGGAGCCGCAGATGGGCGACGCCGCGCAGGGTGGAGGGCGAGTCGGCGAGGGCGGCGACGGCGGCGATCCCGGGGGTCAGCTCGCCGACCTCGCCGAGGTCCACGTCGATGCCGCGGATCCGGCCGGTGCCGGTGAAGGTCAGGCCGGCGTCGGTGAGCTCGCAGGAGCCGCCCATCTCGGTGAAGATCTGGCGCAGCGCGTCGCCGGGCTGGGTGGTGCGCTCGGGCCAGTCCGGGATGGTGACCCGGCCGCCGGTGATCAGCGCGGCGGCGAGGAAGGGCTGCGCGTTGGACAGATCGGGCTCCACCGTGATGTCGCGGCCGAGTATGGCGGAGGGGGCGACCCGCCAGACATTGGGCTCGCCGCCGGTCTCGGGCTCGTCCACCTGGGCGCCGACGGCGCGCAGCATGTCCACGGTCATCCGGATGTGCGGCATCGAGGGCAGCCGCGCGCCCACGTGCCGGACCTCGACCCCCTGATTGAAACGGGGCGCGGAGAGCAGCAGCGCGGAGACGAACTGGGAGGACGAGGAGGCGTCGATCTCGACCGATCCGCCGTCCAGGGCACCGCCGCCGTGCACGGTCATCGGGAGCGCGCCGCGGCCGTCGTCGTCGATCCGGGCGCCGAGGGCGCGCAGCGCGTCGATCACGCCGTGCAGCGGGCGCTCGTAGGAACGCGGGTCGCCGTCGAAGCGGATGGGGCCGTCGGCGAGGGTCGCGACCGGCGGCAGGAAACGCATCACCGTGCCGGCGTTGCCGACGTCGACGGTGGCGGGGCCGTGCAGGCCGGCCGGGATGACCCGCCAGACCTCGCCCTCGCCGTCCGGGCCGATGCCCTCCTCGATGCCGACACCGAGCGCGCGCAGCGCCTGGGCCATCAGCAGACTGTCCCGGGAGCGGAGCGGGCGGCGCAGCCAGCCGGGGTCGGCGGCCAGGCCGGCCAGGACCAGAGCGCGATTGGTGACCGACTTGGAACCGGGCACGGTCACGGTCGCTTCGACGGCTCCGTTCGCGAACGGGGCAGGCCAGAGGGCAGGGTGCACGGAGGCTTCGGTCATGGCCATTACTTTAGTGGTTCCACGGCGGCCCGGATTTTGATCAAATATGCCGAAACCGGGGCGTAATCATGGCGTGATGGTGGGTGAACACGGCCGGATGGCCCTCATCGCACCGCCGCCGGAGACCCGCCGGAGACCCGCCGGAGCCTCGCCGGCTCAGAGCGCGAGCAGCCACCGTCCGCCGCCGATCAGGGCACAGAGCGACACCGCGTGGAAGAGCAGCAGCCACATCAGCGGCGGCACATGGGTGAGCCGGGAGAGCTGATCGGCGTCCGAGTCGGGAGCACCCCCGTGCCTCCGTTTGGCCTGGAGCTCGAAGACCGGGCGCACCCCGCCGATCAGCAGGAACCAGACCGCCGCATAGGCGAAGCCGGCCTGGACCTCGGCATCGGCCAGCCAGGAGACCAGCAGGAAGGCGCCGCCGGTGACGATCACCGTGAGCGCGCCGTACACATTCCGGATCATCACCAGCAGGGCCAGCAGCAGCGCGGTGGCCAGCCACAGCAGCAGGGTGATCCGGTCCGCGCCCAGCAGGGCCGCGCCGCCGAGACCGAGCAGTGAGGGGGCGGTGTACCCGGCGGCGGCGGTGAGCACCATGCCGAGCCCGGTCGGCCTGCCCCGGCTCACGGTCAGACCGCTGGTGTCGGAGTGCAGCCGGATGCCCTCCAGCTTGCGGCCGGTGAGCAGGGCCACCAGACCGTGACCGCCCTCGTGCGCGATGGTCACGGCGTTCCGGGAGAGCCGCCAGAGCGGGCGCGGCACGACCGCGGCGAGGGCGAGCACGGCCGCGGCTATGACCAGCCACCGCTCCGGCGCGGACTGGGTGCCCGAGATCCGCTCCCACAGACCGCCGGCCGGGGAGCTGCTGAGCATGAAAGCGGAATGGATGCTTTCCATTTCTGGGGTGGCTCCTTGAGCGGCGGACGGAAGTGGCAGTGTGGCAGTCATGTGTGGACGGTATGCGGCAAGTCGTCGGCCCGAGGATCTGGTGGGGATCTTCGACGTCCGGAAGTGGGAGCCCGCGGAGACCCTGGCCCCCGACTGGAACGTGGCGCCCACCAAAGAGGTCCACGCGATCCTCGAACGCCCTGTGAAAGACGCGGACGACCCTCGTCCGGTTCGCCAGCTGCGCGCACTGAGATGGGGACTGGTCCCGTCCTGGGCGAAATCGCCGGAGGGCGCGGCCCGGATGATCAACGCCCGGGCCGAGACGGTGCACGAGAAGCCGTCCTTCCGGGCCCCCTTCGCCGCCCGCCGCTGCATCATCCCCGCCGACGGCTACTACGAGTGGGTCACCGCGGAGGACGAGCGCCGGCTGGAGGAGCAGGGGAAGCGGAAGCGGACGAGGAAGCAGCCGTACTTCGTCACCCCGGCCGACGGCTCCGTCCTCGCCATGGCGGGGCTGTACGAGTTCTGGCGCGACCGGACCCTGCCCGACGACCATCCGCGCGCCTGGTGGGTGACGTGCACGGTGATCACCACCGAGGCCGAGACGGGCCCGCTGGGGGTGGCCCCGGCCGACGGCCCCGGATCGCTGGCGGAGATCCACCCCCGGATGCCGCTGATGCTGACCCCCGACCGCTGGGACGCCTGGCTCGACCCGGGCACAACGGACCCGGAGGAGCTGCGCTCGCTGCTGGAGCCGCCGCCGGAGGGGCTGATGCGGGCGTATCCGGTGACGACGGCCGTCAGCAATGTCCGCAACAACGGACCGGAGCTCCTCGCGGAGCTGGAGGGCCCGGAGGAGGCCACGCTCTTCTGACCGCCGGCCCCGGCGCCGCCACCCCACTGGACCAACCGCCGCCGGGCAGGATGGCCGGGTGACGAGAAAAGAGAGCGCGAACCTCCCCGACGCCCTTCCCGACGCCCCGCCGGACGCCGTCGACGAGGTCGTGACCGAGGCCGGAACGGCCCGCGTGAGCTGGTACCGGGCCGCCGCCGGCCCGGGTGAACGCCTGGTGCTCGCCCTCGGCCACGGCGCCGGGGGCGGGATCGCGGCCCGCGATCTGCGGGCCATCGCCCGGGAGCTCCCCGCGGACGGGGTCACGGTCGCCCTGGTCGAGCAGCCCTGGCGGGTCGCCGGGAAGAAGCTCGCCCCCGCCCCCGCGACGCTGGACCTCGGCTGGCGCGGGCTCTGGCCCCGGCTGGCGGAGCGCGGGGTGCCCGTCGTCGCCGGCGGCCGGAGCGCGGGCGCCCGGGTCGCCTGCCGGACCGGCCGGGAGCTGGGCGCCGCCGGGGTGCTCGCCCTCGCCTTCCCGCTCCACCCGCCGGGCCGGCCGGAGAAGTCCCGGGCCGCCGAACTCCTCTCCGCGGGCCTGCCCACCCTGGTCGTCCAGGGCGGCGCCGACCCCTTCGGGAAACCCGCCGAATTCCCCGCCGTGCCCCCGGGCACCACGGACGCGGAGGGCCGGTACGAGCTCGTCGAGGTGCCCGCCGCCGATCACGGCTTCGCCGTCCCGAAGCGCGCGGCCATCACGGGGATTCCCGCCGTGACAGTGATCACAGACGCGGTACGGGCCTGGCTCGCGGCCCGCTGGGAATGACGAGCCGCCCGGCTCTGTTGTGCCGGATGTCAGGACGTCAGCAACTGAGCACGGAGTAGGGAGTCCCTCGCATGGGTTCGACCATCTGCCCCCGCCGTACGGACCGGAACAGCCTGGAGTGGTCCGTACTCACGGCGGCGAAGACCGCCCCCGTTCGGGCGTCGGGCGCAGCCGGTCGGCAGGGGCTCGCGCCCGAAGGTCGACTATTCTCCGATTCGAGCGGGTCCGCATTCGGCCTCGCCACAGCGTTGGAGGAGGTGGGTCCGGTCACTGGGACCGACGCAGGGACCGACGACGGCCAGGCGGCACAGGCAGCGGGAGGGGCGGAGGACGCCCGGCCCGCGCGGAGCGAGCGGTCCGCTCAGACGGAGACCGGGACCGAGCGGTCCGACGAGACGACCGCCGAGCGCAATGCCCGCTTCGAGCGGGACGCCCTCGGGTTCCTCGACCAGATGTACTCGGCGGCGCTGCGCATGACGCGCAACCCGGCCGACGCCGAGGATCTCGTACAGGAGACGTACGCCAAGGCGTACGGCTCCTTCCACCAGTTCCGCGAGGGCACCAACCTCAAGGCGTGGCTCTACCGGATCCTGACCAACACGTTCATCAACTCGTACCGCAAGAAGCAGCGCGAGCCCCAGCGCAGCGCCGCTGAGGAGATCGAGGACTGGCAGCTCGCGCGCGCCGAGTCCCACATGTCCACGGGGCTGCGCTCGGCGGAGTCGCAGGCGCTCGACCACCTGCCGGACTCCGATGTGAAGGCCGCGCTCCAGGCCATCCCCGAGGAGTTCCGGATCGCGGTCTACCTCGCCGACGTGGAGGGCTTTGCGTACAAGGAGATCGCGGACATCATGGGAACACCCATCGGGACCGTGATGTCCCGCCTGCACCGGGGGCGCCGCCAGCTGCGCGGGATGCTGGAGGACTACGCGCGGGAGCGCGGTCTCGTCCCGGCCGGAGCGGGGGAGTCGAACGAAGCGAAAGGCTCGGGCTCATGAGCTGCGGAGAGCCGCACGAGACGGACTGCTCAGAGGTGCTGGACCATCTCTATGAGTTTCTCGACCGCGAGATGCCCGACAGCGACTGCACCAAGTTCGAGGTGCACTTCGGCGAGTGCTCCCCGTGCCTGGAGAAGTACGGCCTGGAGCAGGCGGTGAAGAAGCTGGTCAAGCGGTGCTGCGGACACGACGACGTCCCCACCGACCTGCGCGCCAAGGTCATGGGCCGGATCGATCTGATCCGCTCCGGGGAGCCCGTGCCCGACCATGACGTCGCCGAGGTGCCGGGCCGCGACTGACGCGGACACCGGCCCACCGGGAGCCGCCGGAGACGGCCCGCCGCGCATATCACGGCGGGCCGTCTCCGTACGCATCCGCAGTCATACTTCTGTGTGAACCACGGCCGACCCGGCCGCCCCTCGTACCTCAACTCGCTAGCGTGACACGCGAGATGAGAAAAGAGGGCAGCGGAGTGAAATCCATACCGGCGGCGGCCCGCGCGTACATCCTGTGTGCCGTGCTCTGCACCGCCCTCGCCGTGCTCCCCGCCCTCCGCCGGGAGACCCCCGCCGCGTGCTGGGGCGCACTCGCCCTGCTGACGGCGCTCTACACCGCCTGTGAGCTGCCCGCCTGCCGCCGCAGACCCGGGGACCCGCTGCCGGCGGGCACCGGATCCTTCTTCCCGGTCCTGCTCGCCGCGGCCTTTCTGCTGCCCACCGCGCTCGCCCCGCTGGCCGCCGTCCCCGGCGCGCTGATCGGACGGGTGCCCCCGGGCGGCCCCGGTGTCCTCCGGCGGATCTGGCGCGCCGCCCAGCTCGCCCTCGCCACCTGGAGCGCCGCCGCCACCCACACCCTGGCCGGCGGAGTGCGCCCGCTCGGAGTCCCCGGCGAGCCGGGGCCGCACTTCCCGCATGCCCTGCTCCCCGCCGCGGCCGGCGCGCTGGTCTTCTGTCTGGTGCTCAACCTCCTCGAAGCGGGCATCCGCGCCACCGCAGAGCGGCGCCCCCTGCGCGCCTCCCGGCGCGGGCCGATGGTGCGCTCCCTGCTGCCCCAGCTCGTCCACGGACTCGCCGGACTGATGATGGCGGTGCTCTGGACCAGCCCGTACGGACCTGTCTCGGCCCTCTTCGTCCTGCTGCCGATGTACATCTCCGGCCGGCTCTTCGCCCAGTACCACCGCGAACGCGCCGCCCACCAGGCCACCATCCGGGCCCTCGTCCAGGCCGTCGACCTCAAGGACCGCTACACCCGGGGCCACAGCGAGCGCGTCGGGCATGCCTCGGTCCTGATCGCCCGCGAGCTGGACATGGACGAGGAGCGGATCGAGGTCATCCGCTTCGCCGGGATCCTCCACGACGTGGGGAAACTCGGCGTCCCGACCCGGGTACTGCGCAAGGAGGGGCCGCTGACCCCCGAGGAGCGGCGGGTGATCGAGCTCCACCCCGAGTACGGCCATGAGATCGTCCGCGGCATCGGCTTCCTCGGCGAGGCGCGGGCCGCCATCCTCCACCACCACGAACGCATGGACGGCACCGGCTACCCCCATGGCCTCGCCGGGGAACAGATTCCCGAATTCGCCCGGGTGGTCGCCGTCGCCGACGCCTTCGACGCCATGACCTCCACCCGCTCCTACTCCCGGGCCCGGCCCGTCCCGGTCGCGGTGGCCGAGCTGGAGCGGTGCGCGGGCAGTCAGTTCGACCCCCGGATGGTCCGCGCGCTCGTCCGGGCGCTGGACCGGTACGGCTGGGAGGCCGAGGTCACCTCCGGCGAGGCCCCGCCCCCGCGCGACCGGCTCCCCGCCGCATCCGCCGCCCCCGGCATCCCCGCCCAGGCGGACCGCCGGGTCGCCGGCCGCACGCCCGGCGGCACCGGATGAACCGGCGCCCGCCCCCGGGTCCGCAGGGCGTCCGCGGCGCGGGACCGGCCATTCTCCTCGTCCACACCGCCGCCGCCCTTCTGATCTGCGCCGCCCTCGGCACGGTGCTCGCCGGCGGCGTCCACGAGCCCGCGAACGCCCTCGCCTTCGGCGCCCTGATCGCGCTCGGCGAGACCGCCCGCCGGGGCGCCGCCGCCGGGGAGCGCGAGCCCGCGCCGCTGGGCGCCGCCGGAGCCCTCGCCTACGCCCTCCTCGGCGAGTGCGAGGGCCGCCCCACCAGCCACGGCGTGCTCCAGGTCATCGCCGTCGTCTTCCTCGGTGCCCTCGCCGGGGCCCTGCCTCATCTGGTGCGCCGCCAGGGCCCCGGGCTCGACCGGGTGGCCCGCCGGGTCCTCACCGCCACCTTCGCCGCCGTCTGCTTCCAGCCGCTCTACAACTCCGGCGCGCTCCACCACTGGGCCACCGGAGCCTGGTACGCGGTGGTCGTCCTCGTACTGCTCCTGCTCACCGCCCTCTGCGACGCGGTGCTCGCCGCGCTGATACTGCACGCCCGCACCGGATACCCCTACGGACACCTCCTGCGCGACGAGCTCCGCGCCCTCCTCGGGATCGGCTCGGCGATCTGCGCCAGCGGTGCGGTGATCGCGCTCGCCGTGGCGGTCGCGGGCCTGTGGGCGCTGCCCGTCTTCTGTGTGCCGCTGCTCCTCACCCAGCTCTCCTTCCGGCGGTACGAGGCCGTCCGCACCACCTACCGGCAGACCATCGCCTCCCTCGCCCGCTCCACCGAGATCGCCGGCCACACCCCACCGGGGCATGTCGCCCGGGTCGCCGAGCTGAGCTGTGCGGTCGGCCGCGAGATGGGCATGACCGGCGACGAGCTGACGGTGCTGGAGTACGCCGCGCTGATGCACGACATCGGCCAGCTCTCGCTCGTCGACCCGGTGCCGGACGGCGCCACCGCGCTGCTGCCGCCCGCGCAGCAGCGGCGGATCGCCCTGCTCGGCGGCGCGGTGGTGCGCCGGACCGGCGTACCGGCGGCGGTCGCCGTGGTGGTGGAGCGGCAGGCCGACCCGTACCGGGAGCAGCCGCTGCCCGCCCGGATCGTCCGTGCGGTCAACGCCTACGACGATCTCGCCGGCGGAAACGGCGCACCCGCGGGGAGTACGGGGCGGGCACTCGGGGCACTGGAGCAGCTGAGGCTCGGCACCGGGCACGCCTATCAGCCGGAGGTGGTCGAATCGCTCGCGCGAGTGCTGGCACGCCGCCCGGCCGGGAGCGGCGCCGCCGAGGACGCGGCCGGTGCCGGGGCGCTCGTACGGCTGCCCGCGGGCCGGACGGAATCCGGGCCGTGCGCGGCGCCCGGCGGCACCCGGGAGGGCGCCGGACCGCCGCCCGGCCCCGGCGGCGATTCCGGCAGGTGAATCCCCGGCCCCGGCCGGCCGGTGAACCGGCCGCGAACGGGGCCGCGGGCGGGTGCCCCGGGCCGTCGCGGAGGGGCTCCCCGCCCGGGGCCGGCCCGCCGGGTCCGGCCCCTCCTCCACCTGGGTAACCCATGGGTAATGAGCCAGCCTCCGACCCGGCATGGTTGGATGCGAAAGAGGACACACCACCAGCGTCAAGCAGACACACGAAGCGGTGTCGGAAAGACACACCAACAGCGTCCGGGTCACGAGCCCGAGCGACCGGCAGGCGGGATACGTGAGGATCTTCGGGAAGGTACGGCATCGGCCCTCCGCCTCGTGGCGGCAGGCCACGGACCGCGCGTTCACGCTGATCGGCGACGGCCGGTACGAGGACGCGGGCGCACTGCTCACCCGGGCGGCAGATCTTGAGCCCTGGCTCTCCGAGTCCTGGTTCAACCTGGCACTTCTCCATAAGTTCCGGCACGACTGGGAGCAGGCGAGGGCCGCCGGACTGCGGGCCGTGGCGCTGCTCGACAAGGAGACCGGGGCCCCGGACTGGTGGAATGTCGGCATCGCCGCCACCGCCCTCCAGGACTGGCCGCTGGCCCGCCGGGCATGGCAGGCGTACGGCCTCAAGGTGCCCGGGGTGCCCACCCGCGCGGGCGTCGGCGCGGGTGCCAACGGCGAACCGCTGGGCATGGATCTCGGCAGCGCCGCGGTCCGGCTCTCCCCCGAGGGAGAGGCCGAGGTCGTGTGGGGCCGGAGGCTCGATCCAGCACGTATCGAAGTGCTCTCGATCCCGCTGCCGTCCTCCGGGCGCCGCTGGGGCGAGGTCGTGCTCCACGACGGAGTGCCCAATGGCGAGCGGACCACCGCGGCCGGTCCCTCCTACCCCGTGTTCGACGAGATCGAGCTCTGGGCGCCCTCTCCCGTACCCACCTGGGTGGTGCTGCTCGAAGCCGCCGCCGAGGAGGACCGGGACGCGCTGGAGCGGCTTGCCTCGGACGCCGGGTTCGCCGCCGAGGACTGGTCGTCGTCGGTGCGGCTGCTCTGCCGTTCCTGTTCGGAGAGCCGGATGCCGAGCGCGGAGGGCGAGGGCGAGCACCTCGACCCGCACGATCACAGCGAACCGGGCCATCCGGGACCGCTCGGCCACCGCACCGCCGGTGAGCTGTGGTCCCCCGAGCGGGAATGCGGAATCGCCGCCCCCGCCGGTCTGGTGCGCGGACTGCTCGACGGCTGGGTCGCGGACAGTCCGGACACCCGTGAGTGGCGGGATCTCGAAGAAGTCTGCTGAGCTCTGCCCTTAGGCTGTACGGACACATACGCACACAGAGTGATCACCCACCATCACTCACTGGGATCTCCCGGGTACTGAGGAAGGCGTACGGCTGACATGGCGTCGCAGCAGGAGACCGACCAGCAGGTCAAGGCAACGGACCGGCAGGTCGATGAGGGTGTCGCCGTGGACGACGAGGGCTTCCTCGTGGACACGGAGGATTGCGAGGCCCGCGAGCTCGCCCACCGGGAGCGCGGCACCTCCCGCCCGATCACGGTGGTCGGGAATCCGGTCCTCCACAAGGAGTGCCGGGACGTCACCGAGTTCGGCGACGAGCTGGCGTCGCTGATCGACGACATGTTCGCCAGCCAGCGGACGGCGGAGGGCGTGGGCCTGGCCGCCAACCAGATCGGGGTGGACCTCAAGGTCTTCGTCTACGACTGCCCCGACGACGACGGCACGCGCCATGTCGGCTATGTCTGCAACCCGGTCCTCCAGGAGCTGCCGCCGGAGAAGCGGAATCTGGACGATTCCAATGAGGGCTGCCTCTCCGTCCCGACGGCGTACGCCGCTCTCGCCCGCCCCGACTACGCGGTGGTGCGCGGCCAGGACGCCAAGGGCAATCCGATCACCGTGCGCGGCAGCGGCTACTTCGCCCGCTGCCTCCAGCACGAGACGGACCATCTGTACGGCTACCTCTACATCGACCGGCTCTCCAAGCGGGACCGCAAGGACGCCCTGAAGCAGATGGCCGAGGGCACTCCGCGCTACCCCGTCGTCGCCAACGACTGACGCTCCGGCCCGCGGGCGGGCTCAGACGCGGCCCACCGCCGCGTCCTGGGTCCCCGCCCCGGCGAGCGGACCCCGGAAGGTGCGCCGATAGGCGTTCGGAGTGGTGCCGAGCGTCCGCAGGAAGTGGTGCCGCAGGGCCGCCGCCGTACCGAAACCGGAACGGCTCGCGATCGCGTCCACCGTCTCGTCCGTCGACTCCAGCAACTCCTGGGAGAGCAGCACCCGCTGGCGCAGCAGCCAGCGGTAGGGAGTCGTTCCCGTCTCCTGCTGGAAACGGCGGGCGAAGGTGCGCGGTGACATGTGCGCCCGCTCCGCGAGCCGGTCGACGGTGATCTCCCGGTCCAGATGCCGTTCCATCCAGGTCAGCACCTCGCCGACGGTGTCGCACCGGGTGCGCGGCAGGGGGCGTTCGATGTACTGCGCCTGGCCGCCGTCGCGGTGCGGCGGCACCACCATCCGCCGGGCGACGCAGTTGGCCACCTCGGGGCCGTGTTCCTGCCGCAGCAGATGGAGCGAGGCGTCGATGGCGGCGGCGGTGCCGGCCGAGGTGATGACCGGCCCCTCGTCCACGTACAGCACATCCGGATCGACGATCGCGCGCGGATACCGCTCGGCCAGGGCCCGGGTGTGCCGCCAGTGGGTGGTGCAGCGGCGGCCGTCGAGCAGCCCGGCGGCGCCCAGGACGAAGGCGCCGGTGCAGACGCTGAGCACTCGCGCGCCACGGTCGACGGCCCGGCGCAGCTCGGCCAGCAGCTCCTCGGGGTAGTCGCGGGTGGGGAAGGCGCCCCCGGTGGGCAGTGCGATGAGATCGGCGTCCGCGAGCCGGCCGAGGCCGTGCCGGGTGGTGATGTCGAAGCCGGCGTGGGTGCGCAGGACCGGACCGGCGGCGGAGACCACCGCGAAGTCGTAGACGGGCATCCCGTCGTCACTGCGGTCATGGCCGAACACCTCGCAGAGGACACCCAGTTCGAAGGGGTGGACGCCTTCGAGGAGGACGGCGGCGACATTTCTCAGCATGTGAGCAGTGTGGCAGTAATTCGACTTTCCCTGACAGTCCTGCCACTGATGTTTCCTCCCGCCGGGGACGACAGTGGACGGTATGAGCACCTTCCTCGCCCATCTCGCCGTCCTGTCCCTTCTTCTCCTTCTCCTCCTTCTTCCGTCGCTCGCCGGGCTGGCGCGGGACCGCCGGATCGACCGCGAGCTGCGGGCGGCGGAGCGGGGCACCGTCCCCGCCGCCCGGGCGCGGGCGGGCCGTTCCGGCCGTACGGCGCAGGCGGCCCCGGCCTGCCTGCGGCACGGCGTGGCCGGCGGGTGAACAGCGAGGAGCGCCGGGTCCGTCACACGGACCCGGCGCTCACTCATCGCTCCCGGAGGCGGATCAGAAGTCCTCTTCGAGGTCGACCGAACCCTCCACCGCCACCTGGTAGGCGGACGGACGGCGCTCGAAGAAGTTCGTCAGCTCCTGCACACCCTGGAGCTCCATGAAGGAGAACGGGTTCTCCGAGCCGTACACCGGAGCGAAGCCCAGCCGGGTCAGCCGCTGGTCGGCGGCGCACTGGAGGTACTCGCGCATCGACTCGGTGTTCATGCCCGGCAGACCGTCGCCGCACAGGTCGCGGCCGAACTGGAGCTCCGCCTCGACGGCTTCCTTCAGCATGTCGGTGACCTGCTGCTGGAGCTCGTCGTCGAAGAGGTCGGGCTCCTCCTTGCGGACCGTGTCCACGACCTCGAAGGCGAAGTTCATGTGCATGGTCTCGTCCCGGAACACCCAGTTGGTGCCGGTGGCCAGGCCGTGCAGCAGACCCCGGGACCGGAACCAGTACACATACGCGAAGGCGCCGTAGAAGAAGAGCCCCTCGATGCACGCGGCGAAGCAGATCAGATTCAGCACGAAACGGCGGCGGTCGGCGCGCGTCTCCAGCCGGTCCAGCTTCTCGACCGAGTCCATCCACTTGAAGCAGAACTGCGCCTTCTCGCGGATCGACGGAATGTTCTCCACCGCGGCGAAGGCCGCCGTGCGGTCCTCCGGGTCGGGCAGATAGGTGTCCAGCAGCGTCAGATAGAACTGGACGTGCACCGCCTCCTCGAAGAGCTGCCGGCTCAGATAGAGCCGCGCCTCGGGGGAGTTGATGTGCTTGTAGAGGGTCAGCACCAGGTTGTTGGCCACGATCGAGTCACCGGTGGCGAAGAAGGCCACCAGCCGGCCGATCAGATGCTGCTCCTCCGGCGTCATCTTCGCCAGGTCGGTGACGTCGGAGTGGAGGTCGACCTCCTCCACCGTCCAGGTGTTCTTGATCGCGTCGCGGTACCGCTCGTAGAAGTCCGGGTACCGCATCGGGCGCAGGGTGAGCTCGAAGCCCGGGTCGAGGAGATTCTTCTGGGAATCGGACATTACTGGCAGGCCTCGCAGGACTCGGGGTTCTCAAGGGAGCAGGCGACCGCGTCCTCCGGGGTGGCCTGCGCCGGCACGGGCACGGCGGCCGGAGCGGTGCCGGACGCCGCGCGGGCGATCCGGGTCGCCGGGCGGGAGCGCAGGTAGTACGTGGTCTTCAGCCCCTGCTTCCACGCGTACGCGTACATCGAGCTGAGCTTGCCGATGGTCGGCGTCTCCAGGAAGAGATTGAGCGACTGCGACTGGTCCAGGTACGGGGTCCTGGCCGCCGCCATGTCGATCAGACCGCGCTGCGGGATCTCCCACGCCGTGCGGTAGAGCTCGCGCACATCGGCGGGAACCCAGGTGAAGCCCTGGATCGAGCCGCTGGCGTCGCGCAGCGCCTCACGGGTCTGGGCGTCCCAGACACCGAGCCTCTTCAACTCGGCCACCAGGTAGGAGTTGACCTGGAGGAATTCGCCGGAGAGGGTCTCGCGCTTGAAGAGGTTGGAGACCTGCGGCTCGATGCACTCGTACACGCCCGCGATGGAGGCGATGGTCGCGGTCGGGGCGATGGCGAGGAGCAGCGAATTGCGCATCCCGGTGGCGGCGACCCGCTCGCGCAGCGCGGCCCAGCGCTCCGGCCAGGCCGACTCGACGCCGTAGTGGTCGGGGTGGAACACCCCGCGCGCGGTCCGGGTCTTCTCCCAGGCGGGGAGCGGGCCGTGGCGCTCGGCGAGATCGGCGGACGCCTCATAGGCGGCGAGCATGATGCGCTCGGCGATCCGGGTGGAGAGCGCGCGGGCCGCGGGGGAGTCGAAGGGCAGCTTCAGCTGGAAGAAGACGTCCTGGAGACCCATCGCGCCGAGGCCCACCGGGCGCCAGCGGTTGTTGGAGCGGTCCGCCTGCTCGGTCGGGTAGAAGTTGATGTCGACCACACGGTCGAGGAAGGTCACGGCGGTGCGGACGGTGGCGTCCAGCCGCTCCCAGTCGATCCCCGGACCGCCGTCGTCGGTGCCCTCGGCCACCACGAAGGCGCCGAGGTTGACCGAGCCGAGGTTGCAGACGGCGGTCTCGCCGTCGTCGGTGACCTCCAGGATCTCGGTGCAGAGATTCGAGGAGTGCACGGTGTGGCCGGGCTCGGCGGTCTGGTTGGCGGTGCGGTTGGAGGCGTCCTTGAAGGTCATCCAGCCGTTGCCGGTCTGCGCGAGGGTGCGCATCATCCGGCCGTACAGGTCCCGCGCCGACATGGTCTTGCGGGCCAGGCCGCGGGCCTCGGCGCCGCGGTAGGCGGCGTCGAACTCGTCGCCCCACAGATCCACCAGCTCGGGCACGTCGGCGGGGGAGAAGAGCGACCACTGGCCGTCCGACTCGACCCGGCGCATGAACTCGTCCGGCACCCAGTGGGCGAGGTTGAGGTTGTGGGTGCGCCGGGCGTCCTCACCGGTGTTGTCGCGGAGCTCCAGGAACTCCTCGATGTCCGCGTGCCAGGTCTCCAGATAGACGGCGGCGGCACCCTTGCGCCGGCCGCCCTGGTTCACGGCGGCGACCGAGGCGTCCAGGGTCTTGAGGAACGGCACGATGCCGTTGGAGTGCCCGTTGGTGCCGCGGATCAGGGAACCGCGGGCGCGGATGCGGGAGTACGAGAGGCCGATGCCGCCCGCGTGCTTGGAGAGCCGCGCGACCTGGTGGTACCGGTCGTAGATGGAGTCCAGCTCGTCCAGCGGGGAGTCCAGCAGATAGCAGGAGGACATCTGCGGGTGGCGGGTGCCGGAGTTGAAGAGCGTGGGCGACGAGGGCAGGTAGTCCAGCCGGCTCATCAGCCCGTAGAGCGCCGCGACCTCGTCCAGGGCGCGCACGGAGTCGTCCTCGGCCAGTCCGCAGGCGACCCGCAGCATGAAGTACTGGGGGGTCTCGATCACCTGGCGGGTGATCGGGTGCCGGAGCAGGTAGCGGCTGTAGAGGGTGCGCAGGCCGAAGTAGCCGAAGCGGTCGTCGGCCGCGCGGTCGATCAGCTCGTCCAGCCGGGCCGCGTGGAGGGTGACGAACTCGGCGGTGCGGTCGGCGATCAGCCCCTCCGCGTGGCCCACGGCGACCGAGGCCGAGAAGGAGACCGAGCCCTGCGAGGCGGCCTCGTCGGCGATGGTGCGGGTGAGGAGCCTCGCCGCCAGCCGGGAGTACGCGGGGTCCTCGGAGATGAGGCCCGCGGCGGCGTCGGTGGCGAGTCCGCGGAGCTCGGCCGCGTCCGATCCGGAGTTGCGGCCGCGGAGCGCGGCGGCGGCGACTCGGCCGGGGTCGGTGTCGGGCAGATCGGCGGTGAGGTCGGTCAGGGTCCGCAGCAGTGCGGTCCCGGGTCCGTCCCCGTTCTGCTCGGCAACCTGTCCGGCAACCTGCCCCGGCACCTGCCCGGACGCCTTCACGGCGATACCCGAGGTCTGATCGATGCCTGAAGCCGGATCGGCTGGCGCGATGGTCACGTGGTGCTCTCCCTCGCTCGGCTCACGGGCTCGTGGGCAGGGGGCAACGCCGTGCCTTGTGCCACCCGCGAGGGGTGACAGTTCGGTACGGCGACCACCGGCCCAACCACGAGGCCCGGACGTCTCGGCACCCGGGTCGGGTCGAACCGGGTGCGCTGTCGGCAGACGCTCGGACTTGTGGGTACGACAAAGCGCACCAGTTCACACCGTTGCGGGACAGTTCCGGATTCCCACCGGATTCCTCTGCGGCGACAGCGAGATGAGCATACATGTGGGGGCGCGGGTCGGAGGTACCCACCAGATGTTGTGTCGCGGCGGTGTCGGGTCTCCTACGGATCGTGACGCCCGGCGGCTCTTGGCGGACGCTTTCGGACCGCTTGGAGGGCCGGTGCGGACCGTCTCCGCGACCATCCGGGAGCACTTCGGGCCCGATCCCGGACAGGGGCCGTGCGGGGCCCTGGGGGCCGCGCGGCGCGGCTCGGCCCGGACGGAATCGCGTACCGCCGGCGATGCCCCGGGCGGCTCGCGGAGTGTCCGGCGGCGACGCCCCGAGGCCGCCGGCGGATCTCCGCCCGACGCGCTCCGTGCCGCTCACGGAGAGTCCGCCGGCGGCCCGGATCGCGCCCGCCCGCCCGGTCCCCGAAACGCGGCGCGCCCCCTCCGGCGGGAGGGGGCGCGGCGGGCCGATCAGGGGTCTCGTCCCGGATTGGTCCAGTTGTTCGGAGGGGCAGTGGTTCAGCCCACCGGACGCTTCAGACGGGCCACGAATTTGTACCTGTCACCCCGGTAGACGGAGCGCACCCATTCCACCGGTTCGCCCCCTCCGTCCAGTGAGTGACGGGAGAGCATCAGCATCGGCAGACCCACATCCGTACCCAGCAGACCGGCCTCCCGGGGGGTCGCGAGCGAGGTCTCGATCGTCTCCTCCGCCTCCGCGAGATGGACGTCGTAGACCTCGGCCAGGGCCGTGTAGAGCGAGGTGTACTTCACCAGGCTCCGCCGCAGCGCGGGAAAGCGTTTGGCCGAAAGGTGTGTGGTCTCTATCGCCATCGGCTCACCGCTCGCGAGCCGCAGCCGCTCGATCCGCAGCACCCGCCCGCCGGTGGTGATGTCCAGCAGTCCGGCCAGCGTGTCATCGGCGGTCACATAGCCGATGTCCAGCAGCTGTGAGGTGGGTTCGAGCCCCTGGGCCTTCATGTCCTCGGTGTATGAGGTGAGTTGAAGTGCCTGGGAGACCTTCGGCTTCGCCACGAAGGTGCCCTTGCCCTGAATGCGTTCGAGCCGGCCCTCGACCACGAGCTCCTGGAGAGCCTGCCGGACAGTGGTCCGCGAGGTATCGAATTCGGCCGCCAGTGTGCGTTCGGGCGGCACGGGCGTCCCGGGCGGCATAGTCTCTGTCATGTCCAGAAGATGGCGCTTGAGCCGGTAGTACTTGGGCACTCGTGCGGTGCGGGTCGCAGGCCCGCCCTCCACTTCCGTCCCCACCCCGTCCGTGCTCATCGTCCGCCTTCCCGACTCCTGCGCTGCTGCCGTCACCGGCTCCTCCGTCTGTCGCGGCTCACATGGTGGCACGGTCCGGTCACGGGTCGTCGCCCTCCCTCAGGTGTCGGTCCTATAACGGACGCGACTGCCCTTCTTATACACCCTTGACACCCCTAAAGGTCTAGGCCAAGCTCCGGGTACTGGTCTAAACCATTAAAGACCAGGTCCCAGCCCCACGGGCAGATCTGAAACGCTGTCTCTGCGTGTTGTGCGACTCCCGGGCGGTGGGGGGAAATCTTGCATCCCTGAGGAGGGTGGCGTGAAGCGTAAGCTCATAGCTGCGGCAGGTGTTGTGGCGATGATGGCTTCGGTCGCTGCGTGCGGTTCGGACAGCGACACCGAGAGCAAAAAAGCGCCCAAGGACCGTAAGGGTCAGCTGACCGTCTGGCTGATGGTCGACGCGCAGAACAACTGGGCCGAGGTCGTCAAGGCGGCCAACGAGGACTTCAACAAGAAGTACCCGGGTGTCAAGGTCAACGTCCAGTACCAGCAGTGGGGCGACAAGACCAAGAAGCTGGACGCCGCCCTCTCCGGTGACAAGTTCCCGGACGTGGTCGAGCTCGGCAACACCGAGACGATGACGTACATCCTCAACGACGCCCTCGGTGAGGTCGACGCTGCGAAGTACGACAACTCGGACACCTGGATCAAGGGTCTGAAGGACACCTGCTCCTTCGAGGGCAAGCTCTACTGTGTGCCGTACTACGCCGGTGCGCGAGTGGCGATCTACAACAAGGACATGTTCAAGGCCGGCACGGGCGCCGACACGCTGCCCGGCACCGAGGCCGAGCTGACCGCCGCGCTCGACAAGATCGGCAAGAAGTACGGCAAGGACAAGGCGTACTCCCCGCTCTACCTGCCGGGTCGTTACTGGTACGCGGCGATGTCCTACGTCGCGGCGTACGGCGGCCAGATCGCCAAGTACGACGAGGGCGCGAAGAAGTGGGAGTCGCAGCTCTCCACCCCCGAGGCCCAGAAGGGCATCGAGCACTTCATCAACCTTGTCGGCAAGTACAACAACGGCGACAAGACCAAGGACGAGCAGGACCACGCCAACGTGATGGCCAATGAGAAGACCGCTCTTCTCTACGGCAACGGCTGGGAGGCCGGCAGCGTCGTCGACCCGACCGGCAACGGCAACGCGAAGCTGAAGGACAAGATCCTCGTCGCGGGTATGCCCGGCCCCGAGGGCAAGGCCCTGCCCTCCTTCATCGGCGGCTCGGACCTCGCCACCATCTCGAAGTCCAAGCAGCAGGACCTCGGCCAGGAGTGGATCGCCACCTTCACGAACGAGAAGCACCAGGCTTCCCTCGTCGCGAAGGACATCCTGCCGAACAACACCAAGCAGCTCGAGCCGCTGAAGGCGAACCCCAAGACGGCTCCGACGGCCAACGCCGTCGAGGACGCCTGGTTCACCCCGATCGCCCCCGGCTGGGCCGCGATCGAGAAGAAGGAAGTCCTGGAGCTCATGCTCCTCGACATCATCAAGGGCAAGTCCGTCGCCGAGGCCACCAAGGCGGCCGACGAGGAGATCAACAAGCTGATCAACGAGGCCGGGGCCTGACCTTCACAGGTCTCCTGACCCTCTGATCTTCCCGCGGGGGGTGCGCGGGCCGGCGCTGATGCGCGGGCCCGCCACCCCCCGCCCCTCTGGTGAAACGTCCGAACGGAAGGCCACGCTCCCATGAGTGCCGCCGACATGCTGCAGACCCCCGGGGGGCCCGACCCCCAAGCCTCCGACTCGGCGGCGTCCGACAAGAGACGCCCCGAAGTGCATGAACCCAAGACACCGGGGGGAGTCGGACCCCGCGGACGCAAGCGCGGCGCGCTCCTGCCCTACCTCCTGATCGGCCCGACGGTCATCGCCATCGCGGCCGTCTTCGTCTGGCCGCTGATCCGGACGACGATCATGTCCTTCCAGGACGTGGGCCGCAAGGAACTGTGGACAGGCGAGGCCCCGCCGTGGGTGGGCCTGGAGCAGTTCACCAACGTCTTCGGTGACTCGGCCTTCTGGGACTCGGTCGTTCTGACCATCGTCTTCATGGCCGCCTGTGTGATCACCACGCTCGTCTTCGGCCTCGCCATCGCGCTCATGATGCAGCGCATGTCGACGTGGGCCCGGCTGATCGTGACCGCCGTGCTCATCGCCGCCTGGTCCATCCCGCTGATGGTCGCCGCGTCGATCTTCCGGTGGTTCTCCGACTCCGACTACGGCGTCGTCAACATGGTCCTGACCAAGTACCTGGGTCTCGACTTCCAGGGCCACAACTGGTGGCTCGACTACAAGCAGGGCTTCGTCATCATCGGCGCGGTCGTCGTCTGGGGTGCCATCCCCTTCGTCGCGATCACCCTGTACGCCGCCCTCACGCAGGTCCCCAAGGAGCTGGAGGAGGCCGCGTCGATCGACGGTGTCAACGCCTTCGGTCAGTTCCGCTATGTCACCTTCCCGGTGATCAAGCCCGTCTTCCAGATGGTCGCCACCCTGTCGGTGATCTGGGACTTCAATGTCCTCGGCCAGGTATGGCTGATGCGCGGCACCAAGCCCGAGCCCGAGTACGAGGTGCTCGGCCTCTACGCCTTCAACAAGGCGTTCGAGTCCAACTCCTTCAGCCAGGGCGCGGCGGTCTCCCTGATCACCGTGCTTCTGCTGTCCGGTGTCGCCGTGTACTACCTGCGCCAGCTGCTCAAGATCGGAGAGGTCGAGTGAGCACCACCGCCTCCACGCCGAAGACCGTGAACGCCCCGGAATCCTCCGGTGCCGCCCGTGAGCCCCAGAAGCTCCGCAGCGACCCGAAGAGCAAGAACCGGTACGTCTACAACGCCCTGGGAGTCCTGACCGCCCTGGTCATGGTCTTCCCGGTGTACTGGCTCGTGATCAGCGCCCTGCGCCCCAACCACGAGATCCGCAGCTACGACCAGACCCTGTGGCCGTCGTCGATCACCTTCGACAACTTCGCCCGGGCCGCGGACTACGAGAACTTCTACACCGCGATCCAGTCCAGCCTGATCATCTGCATCACCGCCGTCGTCGGTGCCATGATCATGGCGACCGTCGCCGCGTACGCCATCGGCCGCTTCAAGTTCTTCGGCCGCCGGGCCTTCATGATCGTGCTCATCATGGTCCAGCTGCTGCCGCCGACCGCGATGCTCATCCCGATCTACCTCCAGCTCAATGAGTTCGGCGCGCTGAACGAGTACTGGGGCGTCATCGTCATCTATCTCGTCTCCACTCTTCCCTTCGCCACGTGGATGATTCGCGGTTTCGTGATCAATATCCCGAAGGAGCTGGAGGAGTCCGCGATGGTCGACGGGTGCAGCCAGATGGGCGCCTTCTGGCGGGTCATCTTCCCGCTGCTCGCCCCGGGCCTCGCCGCCGCGTCGATCTACTCGCTGATCAACGCGTGGAACGAGTACCTGCTGGCGTATGTCGTCCTCCAGGACAACGACAAGTACACGCTCAATGTGTGGCTCTCCAACTTCACCACCTCGCGCGGAGTCGACTACGGCGCCCTGATGGCCGCCTCCACGATGATCGCCATCCCCGTCGTCATCTTCTTCATGTTCATCCAGAAGAAGATGGCCGCGGGTCTCACCTCCGGCGCAGTGAAGGGATAACGCGGACCCATGACCACCGTTGTACGCGGGTCCGACACCCTCACCCGCGATGCGCTGACCGTTCTCCAGCCGGGCTTTGTGGGCACCACCGCCCCCGAGTGGCTGCTCAGGCAGATCGGCGAGGGACTCTCCGCCGTCGGCCTCTTCGGCCGCAACATCGTCACCCCCGAGCAGCTGACCGCGCTCACCGCCCAGCTCCGGGCCGAGCGCGACGACGTTCTCGTCGCCATCGACGAGGAAGGGGGTGACGTCACCCGCCTGGAGGTGCGCGACGGCTCCTCCTTCCCCGGCAACTACGCCCTCGGCACGGTCGACGACATCGACCTCACCCGTGATGTGGCCCGGGAACTCGGCCGGCGGCTCGCCGACTGCGGCGTCGACCTCAACTGGGCGCCGTCCGCCGATGTCAACGCCAACCCCGACAACCCCGTCATCGGTGTGCGTGCCTTCGGCGCCGACGCGGGACTCGTCGGCCGGCACACCATCGCCTATGTGGAGGGCATGCAGGCCGCCGGCGTCGCCGGCTGCGTGAAGCACTTCCCCGGGCACGGCGACACCAATGTGGACTCGCACCACGCGCTGCCCCGGATCGATGTCGGTCTGGACACCCTGTACGCCCGCGACCTGCCGCCCTTCCGCGACGCCATCGCGGCCGGCACCAAGGCCGTGATGAGTGCGCACATCCTCGTACCGGCGCTCGACGCGGAGAACCCGGCCACGCTGAGCCGGCGGATCCTCACCGGTCTGCTCCGCGAGGAGCTGGGCTTCGAGGGCCTGATCATCACCGATGGCATCGAGATGCAGGCCATCGCCTCCACCTATGGCATCGAGCGCGGGACCGTTCTCTCGCTGGCCGCGGGCGTCGACGCGATCTGCGTCGGCGGCGGGCTGGCGGACGAGGGGACCGTGCTGCGGCTGCGCGACGCGATCGTCGCCGCGGTCCGCAGCGGTGACCTGGCCGAGGAGCGGCTGGCCGACGCGGCGGCACGGGTACGTGCCCTCGCCGACTGGACGCGCCGGGCCAGGAAGGCCGTCCCGGTGCCGGGCGCGGAGGAGCAGGAGGGGACCGCGCCCGGCACCGGACGCTCCGATGTCGGCCTGGTCGCCGCCCGCCGCGCCATCCGGGTCACCGCGGGTTCGCTGCCGTACGAGCCGGTCACGGCCGGCCCGTATGTCGCCTCCTTCGCACCCGAGGCCAATATCGCCGTCGGCGCCGAGACCCCCTGGGGGGTGGCTCCCGAGCTGGTGAAACTGCTGCCGGACACCGTCACCGAGACCTTCAGTGACCCGTCCGCGCAGACGGCGGAGCTGGTCGGGAACATGCTGGCCCGGGCGGCAGACCGTAGGATCGTCGCAGTGGTACGCGATGTCCACCGCCACCCCTGGATGGCGGCGGCGCTCGACGCGGTCGTCGAGGCCCGGCCGGACACGGTCGTGGTCGAGATGGGTGTGAACCGGGCCGCTCCCAAGGGGGCGCTGCACATCGCGACCCACGGCGCCGCCCGCGTCTGCGGACGGGCCGCCGCGGAGGTCATCACCGGCGGAGCCGCCGGGGCCTGACCGACGCGGACCATGCTTGTGCCGGGGCCGGCGGGCCGCAGTGCACCGGGCCCTCCGCCCCGGCACCCGGTACGCCCACGGGAGGCAGCTGGCATGTCCGCCAATCAGTCGGCCGAACAGAGCGAACGCCCCGGCCGGATCATGTCCGGCGAGATGGCGGAACAGCCCGAGGTACTGCGGCGCATCCTGGACAGGGGTGCGCCGCAGATCCATGAGGTGGCCCGGGCCATCGCCGCCCGGGAGCCGCGTTTCGTGCTGCTGACCGCCCGCGGCACCTCCGACAACGCCGCCCTCTACGCCAAATACCTGCTGGAGATCCAGCTCGGCCTGCCCTGCGGGCTGACCTCGATGTCCACCACCACCGCCTACGGGGCGCGGCCCCGGCTGCGGGACGTACTGGTGATCACGGTCAGCCAGTCGGGCGGCTCGCCCGACCTGGTCGCCTCGGCCAGGGCGGCCCGGGAGGCGGGCGCCGTCACCCTGGCGGTCACCAACAATCCGGACTCCCCGCTGGCCGCGGTCTCCGAATTCCACATCGACATACTGGCGGGCCCGGAGAAGGCGCTCCCGGCGACCAAGACCTATACGGCCTCACTGCTCGCCCTTCATCTCCTGGTGGCGGGGTTGCGCGGCGGCGACGGCGCGGCGGCGGACCGGCTCCCCGCACTGGCGGAGCAGATCCTGGCCCGCCGGGACGAGGTGCGCGCCCTGGCCGGCCGGTACCGGTTCGCCGAGCGGATGGTGATCACCTCACGGGGATACGGCTATCCCACGGCGAAGGAGGCGGCGCTGAAGCTCATGGAGACGAGCTATATCCCCGCCCTGTCGTACTCGGGCGCGGATCTGCTGCACGGACCGCTGGCCATGGTCGACAACATCTCCCCGGTGATCGCGGTGGTCACCGACGGCAAGGGCGGCCAGGCGCTGCAACCGGTGCTCGACCGGCTGCGCGGCCGGGGCGCGGATCTGGTGGTGGTGGGCCCGCGGCCCCAGGTCGCGGCGGCGTCGGCGGGCTTCGTCCTGCCCGTGGCGGGGGTCCCGGAGGACCTGCAGCCGATTCTGGAGATCCTGCCGCTGCAACTGCTGGCGTACGAGGTGACCATCGCCCGGGGCCAGGACCCGGACGCGCCCAGGGCGCTGGCCAAGGTGACGGAGACTCACTGAGACGCGGGACGGCGCACTTCACCGCACGGGGCGGCGCACTTCACTTCACCGCACGGGGCCGAGGTGTCCGGAAAAACCCGCGGGCCGCGGCGCCCGGCGGGACCCTCAACCCGCCCGGCACCGCAGCCCGGAGTACTCCGGCCGGGCGAGTGTGCGGGCTCGCACGGCCGATGGGGAGGACCGGGCGCAGTCAGGGCAGAGAGCACCGGGGCCTCGTTCCACTCTCCTGTGCGGGGAGAGCGGAAGCTCGTGTCATTCATTGTGGACTAGACCATTCGCGGTGTCCATGGATGCGCGGGGATTGCTTCCGGCCCTTCCGGTCCGGGCGGCGGCCGGCCCGGCCGACCGGAGCCCTCCGTTCACCGCGCGGGTACGCTCGCAGCTGTGCCCTCCATGAACGACCTCGTACGCCAGCACTCCGCCCTCGGCGAATCCGACCTCGACTGGCTCCATCTGCTGGTCTCGGAGTGGCAGCTGCTCTCCGACCTCTCCTTCGCCGACCTCGTCCTGTGGATCCCCACCCGGGACGGCACCCGCTATGTCTCGGTGGCGCAGATGCGGCCCAACACCGGCCCCACCTCGTACCACGACGACATGGTCGGCCATCTGGTCCCGCGCGGGCGCCGCCCGCTGCTCGACGCCGCGCTCGACGAGGGCCGGATCGTGCGCGAGGGAGACCCGGAGTGGCGCGAGGAGGTCCCGGTGCGGGTCGAGTCCATTCCCGTGCGCCGCGAGGGCCGGGTGCTCGGTGTCATCGCGCGCAACACCAATCTGCTCACCGTGCGGACCCCGTCCCGGCTGGAGCTCACCTATCTCCAGTCCGCGTCGGACCTCGCCCAGATGATCGCCGCCGGAACCTTTCCCTTCCCCGGCCAGCAGGTCGACATGGACGCCTCCCCGCGCGTGGGGGACGGGCTGATCCGGCTCGACGCCGACGGCATCGTCCAGTACGCCAGCCCGAACGCCCTCTCCGCCTACCACCGGCTCGGCCTCGCCTCGGATCTGGTGGGCCATCATCTGGGCCGGGTCACCGCGGAACTCGCCCCCTCCCGCGGCCCGGTGGACGAGGCGCTGGAGAAGCTCGCCAGCGGCTGGGCCCCCCGGGAGACCGAGGTGGAGGGCAACGGCGGGGTGATCCAGCTGCGCGCCATCCCGCTCAAGCCCAAGGGCACCCGGATCGGCTCCCTGGTCCTGCTCCGCGATGTCACCGAGCTCCGCCGCCGCGAGCGCGAGCTGATCACCAAGGACGCCACCATCCGGGAGATCCACCACCGGGTGAAGAACAACCTCCAGACCGTCGCCGCGCTGCTGCGGCTCCAGGCGCGCCGGATGGACTCCGAGCGGGGCCGGGAGGCCCTCAACGAGGCCGTGCGGCGGGTTGGTTCGATCGCCATCGTGCACGAGACCCTCTCCCAGAACCTCGACGAGCGGGTCGAGTTCGACGAGATCGCCGACCGGGTCATCGCGATGGTCGCCGAGATCTCCCCGGGAAAGGTCGAGTGCCGCCGTACGGGGCGTTTCGGCATTCTCGACGCGGAGGTGGCCACCCCGCTCTCGATGGTGCTCACGGAGGTGCTCCAGAACGCGCTGGAACACGCCTTCCCGGCGGGTGAGCGGGGCGCGGTGGAGGTCGCGGCGGTACGCGGTGAGGCGCGCGGTGAGGAGACCGCGGGCCGGCTGCTCATCACCGTTCAGGACAACGGCTGCGGACTGCCCGGGGGCTTCGATCCGCAGCGCGCCGGAAATCTCGGTCTCCAGATCGTGCGGACCCTGGTGGAGGGCGAGTTGGGCGGCGCATTCGACATGCTTCCGGTACCCGCTCCCGAGCGCGGCACACGGGTGGTACTCGACATTCCCGTTCGCGCTCCCAAGTAGCGGCCGGCGACTGTTGCCGAATTAGTGCACCCGGTATTCCGGTCCGGCTTCGGAGAGGTTCTCGCGGGGCTCTTCCCGGGCTCTTCCGGGAGTCGTGCCGGGCCCTTCTTCGGACATCTGTGTTACTCCGCCGGTGTTCGCCCAACCGGGTGTGCCGACAGTCGAGTTCACCGGCGTTCGAGTCATTTTCGAGCCGCGCTCCAGTGATGCGCCGGGCGCGGATGCCGGGGTGCGCACCGGAATGTGCGCCGGGTCACTCCGCACAGCAGCGAGCCCCGGACCGATGGAATGCGGTCCGGGGCTCGAATGCTGTGGGTATGTACTGCTGCGCGCTGCGACTCGTGGGCGGTGAGTGCGTACGTGCTGTACGCGCCGCCGGAGGCTCAGGCTCGCTGCGGTGGCAATCAGGCGGTTGCGTTGCGCGCCCGGTTGCGAGCGGCGCGGCGCTTCATTGCGCGGCGCTCGTCCTCGCTGAGGCCACCCCAGACGCCGGAGTCCTGGCCGGACTCAAGCGCCCACTGCAGACACTGCTCCATGACGGGGCAGCGACGGCAGACGGCCTTGGCTTCCTCGATCTGCAGCAGCGCAGGACCGGTGTTGCCGATGGGGAAGAAGAGCTCGGGGTCTTCCTCGCGGCAAACGGCGTTGTGACGCCAGTCCATGGCTGCTACCTCTCCTTGGTATTACTTGCAGGTTGCTTGTGAATGTGAACGCTTTCACGAATCCCCCCACAACGGAAGGGCCGACAGTCACGCAAGGTGACGTGGTCCAGGGTTTTGAGGAGGGGTTCCGGTGATCTGCGGGCCGATTCTGCGGGCCGTCCCGATCGCCATGAAGAGACTCGCAAACCTCGGCGACGGATACAACCCCTTCTGGAAACTTTTTTTGGATTCATCGGTGTCGACTAGGTCACAGCCGTACTTCTATGGGGTGGACCCCAGTCCGTACGTTCGAGATAAAGGCCCTTCGGCCTATCCACTCACACAATCACACGCAGTGCACGGCGTGCGCCTGTGAACGTCACGCTCGTACGCACTCCCAGATGGTCACCGTCCATCTGAAATGGCAGTGGAACCTTTGAATTCAAGGTGAAGTCACTCAGGTCATGGAGAGTGACCGCGTGCTTGCCGTGCGGCCCTCGTTCGGGGCTCGAGGTGAGCAGCTGAGTGGCGTAACGGGCGACCGCGGGGGTCGACAGCCGGGAGAGGCCGAGAACGTCGAGACCGGTGTCGAAGGACGCCTTCGGCGACGCGTAGATCGGGCGATTGCCGAGGAAGGTCCAGGGTGAGGTGTTCGCGACTATGGAGGCCACCAGATCGGTGACCGGTGCGGCGCCCGGACGCTCCAGAGTGATCATTCCGTGCCGGCGGTGCGGTTCGTCGAGGAACTGCCGGAGCACCTGACGCACATAGAGAGCGTGGGTCGAGCGCTTTCCGCGCTCCCGGTGCTGCTCCACCCGGCCGATCACACTCGCGTCGAATCCGACCCCCGCGCAGAAGGTGAACCAGCGGGACTCCACCCCCTCGTCCGGTGTCCCCGGGGTGCCGGAGGCGAGCCCGAGGCCCACCGTCCGCTCGCTTCTGGTGCTCAGCGCGTCCAGAATCGCGCCGGTCGCCTCCACGGCGTCGTTCGGCAGCCCGAGGGCGCGGGCGAAGACATTGGTCGAACCGCCCGGGACCACCGCGAGACGGGGCAGCCGGTCCGGGTCGGGACCGTTGTGGAGTAGACCATTGACGACCTCATTGACGGTGCCGTCGCCGCCCAGGGCGACCACCAGATCGATGTCGTCGGAGTCGGCGGCCCGGCGGGCCAGATCCCGGCCGTGGCCCCGGTACTCGGTGGTGACGGCCTCCAGCTTCATCTCGCTGGCGAGGGCGTGGATGAGCACATCACGGGTGCGTGCACTGGTGGTGGTTGCTGCCGGGTTGACCACGAGAAGTGCGCGCATGGGATGCAGCGTACCCACGGGCGGCGGACGGTCCCAGTCCCGGGTGGAGCGGTGAGCGGTCGCCGGGCCCCCGCCGGGGTGCCCGCACGGGGGTGCCGCGGGGAGCCGTGCCGGGCTCCGGCGGCCCTCCCGCCGGCACCCGGTGCCGGGACCGGGGCGGGGTGCCCGCGCCCAGTACCCTGCTGGGGTGAGTACTGAGCAGACCCCCCGCCCCGCCCGTCTGACCGCCGCCGCGGCGGTTTCCGGCCTGGAGGGCCTGACCCTGGTCGCCTATGGCGTCTACATGCTGGTCATGGGCCTGCTCGGACGGCCGGAGAGCCCCACTCAGGCGGAGATGGGCGGCCTGACGATGATCGCCCTCGGTGTCATTCCGCTGGCCGCCGCGCGCGGTCTGCTGCTGCGGCGGAGCTGGAGCCGGGGCCCGGCGCTGATCACTCATCTGATGGCGCTGATCCCCGCGTGGACCCTGCTCCGCTCCTCCGGTGGCCTGATCCCGCTGGGAATCCTGGTCGCGGCGGTGGCCGTCGGCGGGCTGGTGCTGATCATCAACCCGACCACGACCGAGGCCCTGGGCATCCGGGGCCCGGGCACCCGCGACGCCTGATCCGCGACCGGCTCGTCCGCGGGGCCCCATGCGCGCCGCTGTCCGCCCGAGGGGGAGGGAACAGCGACGCGGACGGGCTCACCGAACCCGTCCGCGACCGCCGTGCACCGGTGTCCGGCTACTCCTCCACCAGCAGCTTCTCCCGCAGCTGGGCCAGGGTGCGGGCCAGCAGTCTGGAGACGTGCATCTGCGAGATGCCCACCTCCTGCGCGATCTGCGACTGGGTCATGTTGCCGAAGAAGCGCAGCAGCAGAATCCGCTTCTCCCGCGGCGGAAGATCCTCCAGCAGCGGTTTCAGCGACTCCCGGTACTCCACACCCTCCAGCGCCTCGTCCTCCGCGCCGAGGGTGTCCGCGACCGCCGGGGACTCGTCGTCGGTGTCGGGGACGTCCAGCGAGAGCGTGGAGTAGGCGTTCGCCGACTCCAGGCCCTCCAGGACCTCCTCCTCCGAGATCCCCAGCCGCTCGGCCAGCTCGTGCACGGTCGGCGAGCGGCCGTGCTGCTGCGAGAGCTCGGCGGTGGCCGTCGTCAGGGCCAGCCGCAGCTCCTGGAGACGGCGCGGCACCCGCACCGCCCAGCCCTTGTCCCGGAAGTGCCGCTTGATCTCGCCGACCACGGTCGGGGTGGCATAGGTCGAGAACTCGACCCCCCGGTCCGGGTCGAACCGGTCCACCGACTTGATCAGGCCGATCGTGGCGACCTGGGTGAGGTCGTCCAGCGGCTCACCGCGATTCCGGAACCGCCGGGCCAGATGCTCGACCAGCGGCAGATGCATCCGGACCAGCTGATTGCGCAGCTCGGCGCGGTCCGCCGAACCGTCGGGCAGCTCCCGGAGCCGGATGAACATGAGCCGCGCCCCGCTGCGGTCGCGGGGATCCGGCTGCCGGCCGTGGTTGTCCTCGCTCACCTGCTCGCTCTGATCGGGCAGCTCGGCCGCCTGCCCGGTCTGCCCGCTCCGGCCGGGCGCCCCGGCCGGGTCGGCCCGCTCCGGTGGCTCGGGCTGTTCCGGCCGTCCCGGATCCGGCCGCTCCGGCAGCGCCCGCTCCGGCTGTCCCGCCGGCGGCGGACCGGCCGGCCCGTCCACCGGATGGGGCCGGGCCTGCTGCTCGGGAAAGTCACGCACAGAGGGTGGTTCATTCCGCACCGGACCGTCCTCCTTCCGCATCGGACCGTCCTCGTCTCTCACGCCGGCCCGGGTCCCGCGCCGCGCTGTTTGTACAGGCTGATCGAGACCGTACGGTCTTCGGCGACCGAGGAGTCGACTTTTCCGGCCAGGGCGGAGAGAACCGTCCAGGCGAAGGTGTCGCGCTCGGGCGCGCGGCCGTCGGTCGTCGGCGCGGAGACCGTGACCTCCAGCGAGTCGTCGATGAGCCGGAAGACACAACTGAGGACAGAACCGGGGACGGCCTGCTGCAACAGAATCGCGCAGGCTTCGTCCACGGCGATCCGAAGATCCTCGATCTCGTCGAGGGTGAAGTCCAAACGTGCTGCGAGACCGGCCGTGGCCGTCCGCAACACCGACAGATAGGCACCCGCAGCGGGCAGCCGGACTTCCACGAAGTCCTGGGTCCCGGGCTCGCCTGCGATCTGGGACACCCTCACCTCCAAGGTGACACAAGCTCTTTCCGGGCCCCGGGAGAAGAATCCCGAGGCCGTCGCTACGCAGTCCGTGCGTAGCCGGTACTGGCTCGGCGACGCTATCGCGATCCATGGTGCGCTGTCGCCGGGCCCCCACACTCAGCCGCTGTCACTCATGGTAAGCATATGACCACACACAGTGGCTAGGGGTTTGCGGGACCCAATTACAAGGAAGTGGTGGAGGGTTGACGTACCCACCCCTGGGGCGCCTGAACCGCCGCCCGTCCGCCCGCCGCACGCCCCCGCCGGTACCGCACCCCTCGATGCGCCGGGCGCGCCGTGTGCCGTCCGTCTCCGGTCTCTCACACCCCTCAACGCGGCCCGCGCCCGCCGCGTTCCCGCCGTGTCCCGGCGTCCGCCGGTTCCGCCGCACCCGCCGGGCTCAGACCACCGCCCCGTCCACGAAGCACCAGCGCCAGTCCTCGCCGGGCTCGAAGCTCCGCATCACCGGATGGCAGGTCTCCGCGAAGTGGCCGGAGGCGTGGCGCAGCGGCGAGGAGTCGCAGCAGCCCACATGGCCGCAGGTCAGGCAGAGCCGCAGATGGACCGGGTGGGTCCCGGCCACCAGGCATTCGGGACAGGTCCGGGAGAGCGGCTCGGGCTCCGGCCGTGGCAGCTCCGCCGCATGCGTGCAGACGCTCATGTCCGCCAGCGTACGGCGCCGGCCGCCCGTCCTCACGGCGAGCGGCGCCGTACCCCGGCGATGCGGTCCCGCCCGCCCCGCCCGTATGCCCTGCCCGTATGCCCCGCCCCGCCCGTATGCCCTGCCCCCGTATGCCCTGCTCGTATCCGGAACCGATGGGACGGCGAATGGAAGCACTCTCACTGGTGGCACTGATCGCGGTCAGCGCCGTGATCGCCGGGGCGGCCCGCAGGACCCCGGTACCGGCGCCGCTGCTGCTGGTCACGGCCGGGCTGGTCGCCGCCTACATCCCCGGTGTGCCCGACTACACCCTCGATCCGCACATCGTGCTCCCGCTGGTGCTCCCGCCGCTGCTGCATCTGGCCGCACTCGACAGCTCCTATCTCGATCTGCGGGCCAACGCCCGGCCCGTCGCGCTGCTCTCCGTGGGCTATGTCCTCTTCGCCACGGTCACGGTCGGCTGGCTGACCCATCTGCTCGTGCCGGAGCTGCCGCTCACGGCGGCCCTGGTGCTGGGGGCGGTGGTCGCGCCCCCGGACGCCGTCGCCGCGACCGCCATCGCCCGCAAGCTCGGGCTGCCGAACCGGATCACCACGATCCTCCAGGGCGAGTCCCTGGTGAACGACGCCACCGCGATCACCGCCTTCAAGGTGGCGGTCGCCGCCGCGATCGGCGAGGGCGCGAGCTGGGCCGGGGGAATCGGCGAATTCGCGCTCGCGGCGCTCGGCGGGGTGGGCGTCGGTCTGGTGCTGATGGTCCCCATCCACTGGCTGCGCACCCATCTCGGGGAGGCGCTGCTCCAGAACACCCTCTCCCTCCTCATTCCCTTCGTGGCCTACGGTGCCGCCGAACAGGTGCATGCCTCAGGAGTGCTCGCCGTGGTCGTCGTCGGCCTCTATCTGGGCCACCGCCGCTGGCAGGTCGACTTCGCCACCCGGCTCCAGGAGGAGGCGGTGTGGAAGATGGTCGCCTTCATCCTGGAGTCCGCCGTCTTCGCGCTGATCGGGCTCCAGCTGCCGTATGTCCTCGACGGTCTCGGCGCGTACGGGGTCGGCGAGTCGCTCGGGTACGCGGTCGGGGTCTTCGTGTTCGTGGTGGCCATGCGGTACGTCTGGGTCTTCCCCGCGACCTTTCTGCCCCGGGCGCTCTCCGCCCGGATCCGGGAGCGGGAGCCGGGCGTCACCTGGAAGGCGCCGGTGATCGTGGGCTGGGCGGGGATGCGCGGGGTCGTCTCGCTGGCCATCGCCTTCTCGATCCCGCTGACCACCACCGGCGGCGACCCTTTCCCGGCCCGGAATCTCGTCCTCTTCCTGACCTTCACCACGGTCATCGGGACCCTGGTGGTGCAGGGGCTGACACTGCCCGCGCTGATCCGGCTGCTGCGGCTGCCGAAACGGGACGCCAGGGCCGACACCCTGGCGGAGGCGCAGGCGCAGAGCGAGGCGTCCCGGGTGGCGGAGGAGCGGCTGGACCGGCTGCTGGAGGATCCGCGCAACGCCCTGCCGGACCCGCTGGCGGACCGGCTGCGCACGGTGATGGAGCGGCGCCGCAATTCCGTCTGGGAGCGGCTCGGGGCGGTCAGCGAGGCCACCGGGGAGTCGGCGGACGACACCTACCGGCGGCTGGCGCGGGAGATGATCGAGGCGGAGCGCGAGGTCTTCGTGCGGCTGCGGGACGAGCGCCGGATCGACGACGAGATGATGCGGACGCTGCTGCGCCGGCTGGACCTGGAGGAGGCGGCGGCCTACCGCGAGGAGGACGACGAGCAGCCGTGAGAGGCTCCGGCGTCCGCTCCGGCCCGTCCCGCTCCGGCCCGTCCCGCTCCGGCCCGTCCCGCTCCGGTCCCTCCCGGTTCGCTTCTCATGACCCCGGTGAGCCGCCCGGCCGGCCGGGCGCGCGCGGCTCCGGTTCGCCGGTCCCCGGCTCGCGGCGGCCGGTGACGACGGCGGCCAGCACGGTGCCGGGGGCGAACGCGCCCTCGGCGGCGAGCGTGGTCAGCCCATGGAGCAGTTTGGCGATATATATGCGCTCTACGGGGATTCGGTGGCGTACTTCGAACTCTTCAGCGAACGCGGTGAGTTCTGGTGTTGTGCGGGCGTATCCGCCGAAATGAAAGCGTTCGTCCAGTGACCAGTCACCGGCCCGGCCGCCGAAGGCCGCCCGCTGGAGCCGCTCGATCTCCATGGCCAGAAAGCCACCCTTGAGGACCGGAATTCCGATCACCCGGCCGCTTCCCCGGGGGCCGGGGCCGAGTCCGGCGGCGAGCCCGGCGAGGGTGCCTCCGGTGCCGCAGGCCACGGCGACGACATCGGCCCGCCCCGAGAGCTCCCGCCCGAGTTCGGCGCAGCCGTGCGCGGCGAGGGCATTGCTGCCGCCCTCGGGGATCACGAACAGTTCCCCGCCGCCGGCCCCGATTCCCTCCAGGATCCGGGCGAGCACCTCGGGCTCGGCCTTGCGCCGGTAGATCGACCGGGCCACGAAGACCAGCCGCATCCCGTCCGCCGCGCACTGCGCGAGCGAAGGATTGAGCGGCCGGGAGGCCAGCTCGTCACCCCGGACGACCCCGATCGTCGGACAGCCCAGCAGCCGCCCGGCGGCGGCCGTGGCGCGGAGGTGGTTGGAGTACGCGCCCCCGAAGGTGAGCAGGGGCCGTCCGGCCGCTGCCCGGAGATTGGGGGCGAGTTTTCGCCATTTGTTGCCGGGGAGATCGGGGTGGATCAGATCCTCGCGCTTGAGCAGCAGCCGGACGCCGTACCGGGTGAAGCGCTCGTCCTCGACCGGCTGGAGCGGGGAGGGCAGCCGGGGGTGCAGCAGGGCGGCGGGATCGGCGGCTTCCGGGGACACGCACCCATTGTCACCTGGGCGGACGCGACCGGTCATCTCCGCCCCGTACCCCTCCGGCCGGTCATCTCCGCCCCGTACGTCCCGGGTACGTCCTCCGGGGGGCCTCCGGACGCCTCGCGCACGGCCCCCGCCCGCCGCCGTGCGGGGGCCGTGCGCCGGGGGAGGGGTGGGGTGGGCTACTTCAGGAGTTCCTGCACCCGTTCGCGCATGGAGTTCATCGAGAAGCCGCGCGGGTCGATCTTGCCGGGCTGCCACTCCAGATGGCCGATGACCGAGCGCGACGTCCAGCCGTGGTGGCGGCAGATCGCCGCCGCGGCCTTCGCGATGGCGCTGAGCTGGGCCTCCGGCCAGGGGTCCACCCCGTCGCCGAGATTGACGCACTCGAAGCCGTAGAAGTACCGGTTGCCGTCCGTGTTGGCCTCGTTGTCGGCCGGCAGCGCCTTCTCCGCGATGACGGCCCGCAGCACCTCGTCGTCCCCCGAGCCCGCGTGATTGGCGCGGCCGTATCCGACGAGATGGACCGAGCCGTCCTTGGCGATGACCCCGTGGCAGAGCGGGCCGGGCAGGGTGGGGTACCCGTCCCGGCAGAGGGCGACCGTGCTCGCGGTCCCCCTGGTGACCGTGTGGTGGATCATCACCCCGTGGACCGGGCCCCAGGGCCCCTTGGAGTTGCGGTTGTGCGTGCGCCAGTCGCCGACCTGGACGACCGTCAGTCCTTCGTCGCGGAGTGAGTCGAGAAAGCTGCTCGCGGACATGGGTGTTGACATGGCCGAGCCCCCTGAAGTGCCGAGGAGTCTGTACGGAATGTTCCGTACTGTGCATTTACAGCTTTTACTCCAACCACTCGGGCGCAGCGATGCGTTCGATTCGCGTGCGAGCCGATCCGGCCGGTATGGGGGCGGAGCCGCCGATTTCGCGCCCCGCTACCCCGAAGGGGGTGAAAGTATTCCCATTCATTCGTGTAATGGTGTGAAGACTCTGCGTGCTGAAAGGCTTCCTCAGGCGGGCCCGGCGACACGGCGGCCCCGCGATTCGGGCGCGTGATCGAGAGGAAGTCCCATGTCGGTTGGTTCGGTCGGCGCGGTCGGCGACGAGGCCGTCGCTCTGCTGGAACGCACCCGGGATGTCGTCGATCCCCCGCTGCGCGCCGCCATCGAGTCACTGCCGGGTCCGCTGCGGCGGGTCACCATGTACCACTTCGGCTGGCAGCGGGCCGACGGCAGCGCCTCCGACGAGGCCGCCGGCAAGGCCATCAGGCCGGCGCTGGTGCTCGCCGCCGCCCGCGCCCTGGGCGGGGCGCCCGAGCAGGCCGCCAGGGCCGCCGCGGCGGTGGAGCTGCTGCACAACTTCACCCTGCTCCACGACGATGTCATCGACCGGGACCGCACCCGCAGACACCGTGCCACCGCCTGGACGGTCTTCGGCGTCGCGGACGCCGTCATCACGGGCGACGCCGTGCAGGCCCTCGCCCTGCGGCTGCTCGCCGGCGATCTCCACCCCGCCGCCCCGGCCGCCGCCGAGCGGCTCGCCGCCTGTGCGATCGAGATCTGCGCCGGACAGCAGCAGGACTGCGCCTTCGAGGCACTGGCACCCCACGAGGTGTCGCTCGACGACTGCCTGCGGATGGCGACCGCCAAGACCGGCGCGCTGCTGGGCTGTTCCTGCGCGCTCGGCGCGCTCTACGCGGGCGGCAGCGCCGAGGAGGTCGACGCCATGGACGCCTTCGGCCGGGAGGCCGGGCTCGCCTTCCAGCTCATCGACGACCTGATCGGGATCTGGGGCGACCCCGGCCGCACCGGCAAGCCGGCCGGAGCGGATCTGGCCGCCCACAAGAAGTCGCTGCCGGTGGTGGCCGCGCTCGCCTCCGGCACCGCCGCCGGGGCCGAGCTGGCGGAGCTGTACCGAGGACCCATGTCCGGGACGGCGGTGCGCGACGCGGCCCGGGCGGTGGAGCGGGCGGGCGGCCGGGACTGGGCCCAGCTCCAGGCCGCCGACCGGATGGCCCGCGCGGTGCACCAGCTCTCGCTGGCCGTGCCGGACCTCGCCGCCGCCGGGGATCTGCTGTCACTGGCCGAGTTCGTCACCCGCCGCACCTGGTGACCGCGCGCCTCCGGTCACCGGGGGGACGGCTCCGAAGACGCTTGCGAAACCACTACGGGTGGAGCACTATAGGCGGAGTGGTTGTGGCGCCGGGCGGAATCCCGGCGCCCGGCCGCGGTCCCGCCCCACGACGAACAGGACTGGTTTGCGCAAGCTCAGCTACTACATCGCCGCCTCGATCGACGGCTTCATCGGGGCCCCGGACGGCGACGCCGAATTCTTCGGCGCATGGGCCACCGGCGAATATCTGGAGTACCTCACGGGTGAGTGGGCGGACACCGTGCCCGCGGCCGGCCGGGCGGCGCTCGGCATCGATCACCTCCCGAACACCCGCTACGACACGGTCATCCAGGGCCGCGCCTCGTACCAGCTCGCGCTGGACGCCGGGATCACCAGCCCGTACGCCCATCTCCGCGAGCTCGTGGCCTCCCGCACCCTCGGGGAGTCCCCCGACCCGAATGTCGAGATCGTCTCCGGTGATCTCGCCGCCCTGGCGGCGAAGCTCAAGCGCGAGCCGGGCCTCGGTATCTACCTCTGCGGCGGCGCCGACCTCGCCGGGCAGCTCCGTGACGAGGTCGACGAGCTCGTGATCAAGACATATCCGGTGATCCTCGGTGCCGGGATGCCGATGTTCGGCGCGGACTTCCGGATGGACGAGTTCGCGCTGGAATCGCACCGCGTCTTCGGCAACGGGGTCATCGTCCGCACCTACCGCAGGAAGCGCTGATCCCGCCGCCCGCGTCCGCTGTCCGTACCGCTCGTACCGCATTATTGTGGACATATGGGTACTACGGACAGGATGCGGCCGACCCACCGCGACCCGCAGGCCGGGCAGCGGTGCCCGGAGTGCGGGGAGCCCGTCGGCGCGGTCATCACACGGCGCAAGACGCTGGGGGCGTTCGTCCCCTTCTGGGGGCCGGGTCCCTGCCGCAATCCCGAGTGCGCCGAGTACACCGCCGAACACCACGCGGAGCGCTCCGGGGACGGCCCGGGCGCGGCGCTGGGTAGCGTCTGAGCCATCCCGGCTGTTCAGCGAGGGGCCCCGTACCGCTACAGTCCGCGCCATGTCATCGGAGTCGACTGAAGTCTGGGCGGGCTGGTACCGCGACCGACGTGGCGCGGAAGCGGTCACGATCGCGGCGCACGGACGGCAACTGCGCACGCGCATCAGGGGTGTTGAGTACGAAGGGGTCGCGTTCGCCGCCCTGGAGACCGTGGAGGGGGAGGGTGTTCTCTCCTCCTGTGTACTGGAATGGGACATACCGCTGCCCGTCCACGCGGACGGCACGGTGGAGCGGGCGACTCTGAGCTGTCTGCTGACGCTCGGCGAACCACGGCCCGAAGGATCCCTCGATCGGGCGGATCTCAATATGACCCTGCACTACGGCGGTGCGGCCTATGAATCCGGTGTCGCGGGCGGTGACTTCGACGACGCGCTCGACCGCATCCAGAAGCAGCTCCCGCACGGCGCCGAGCTGGGAACCCATATGACCGCCGACGTCTGACCGCCGGCGCCCGACCGCTCCATCACCGAAGCACCCGCCCGGAGGGGCCGGTCCGCCGCACCGCCGGCGGGCCGGCCCCTCGTCTCGTGGGAGACGTCCTCAGGGAGAGGTCCTCACGGGAATGTCCTCAGGAGACGCTCTTCATCGCCGCCGCGAGACCGTTGGCCCAGAGGTAGTTGACCCGTGAGCGCTCGGCGGCGTTCGGCACCGCGTTGGTGCAGGAGGTGCCGGGTCCGCCGCCGGACATCAGCTCACTGCACGGGCCCCGGTAGTTGTCCGGCAGCCCGAGCACATGGCCGGTCTCGTGCGAGGTCACCCGGTACGAGTTGTACTGCTGGTTCTGCCGGTAGTCGAGGAAGATGTATCCCCGGCCGTGCCCGTCGGTGCTGGCGTACGAGCCGCGGGCGTCATTGCCCTCGTAGTAGCGGAAGCTCGGGTTGGCGCCCTCCTGGAGCCGCACATTGGTGACCGAGCTGTTCCAGATCTGGGTGGAGCGGGCTATCTGCGCGCGGAAGGTGGGGGCGTTCGCGGTGCTGTAGTTGACGGTCACCACCCGGGCGCCCGGGTTGGCGGCACGCTTCTCGGCGACCGACTTCACCACGGCGGCGAAGAATGCCCTGGTCGCCTTCACATCCTCCTTGGAACCCTCATAGGCGACATACGACGGCACGGCGGAGCGCGGGGACTCGGCGGCGGTCGCCGCGCCGGCCGGGACGGCTCCGGCACCGAGGGCGGCGGTGAGGACGGCACCGAGAGCGGCGGAGAGTACGGTTCTGGGGTGACGCATGGGGGGTCTCCTACTCGTCCGTTGAACGAACTTGGGTAGGCCGAGTCTCCGCGAGACACCCCCGTGCGGGGATGATGCCAACCACCGATAACACCGGCGCATCACCCTGTCCCTGTCCGTCCCCTCTGCACCGAAGTGTGTCTCTGGTGTGCCGGAAGGAGCGGTTCTACTCTCGGGTACATGGAGCTTGAGGTGCGACACCTCCGCGCCCTGTGCGCGATCGCCGACGCGGGCAGCCTGCACAAGGCCGCCCGCCAACTGGGCGTCAGCCAGCCCTCCCTCACCACTCAGCTGCGGCGGATCGAGCACTCCCTCGGCGCGGAACTCTTCTCCCGGGAGCGCTCCGGCTGCCGTCCCACTCCGGTGGGCCGTGCCGTCCTGAGCCGGGCCCGCTCGCTGGTGGCCGAGATGAGTGCGCTCGTGGTGGAGGCGAAGGCCGCCGCCTGCCGGACGGGGGAGCCCCGGCTGCGGATCGGCTCCACGGCCAGCCGCGCGCTGCCCGGCTGGCTCGGCCGGCTGCGGCAGCGGCTGCCGGGCACCGAGATCTCGCTGCACATGGACGTCTCGGCGAACGCACTGCTCAGGATGGTCGCGGCGGGGCAGCTCGATGTCGCCTTCGTCCATGAGGTGGAGGGGTGTCCGCTGCTGGTGCCCGACGGTCTGACCGCACGCGTACTGGTCGAGCGCGAGCCCCAGTTCATCTCCATGACCCGGGACCACCCGGCCGCCGCCGCGCCCGTGGTGGAGCTCGCCGATCTGGCCGAGGACCGGTGGATCGTCGACCCCACGGTGGACGGCGAGTGGGACGGGCTGCGCCGGGTGTTCGGCGAGGCCGGGCTCAACCCCCGGGTGATGCACGGGGATTACCACACCGCGGCCTCCCTGATCGCGGTCGGCGAGGCGGTGGCGCCCTGTCAGCCGACCTCCGGGCCGCGCGACGACATGGCCATAAGACCGCTGCGCGGCGACCCGCTGGCGGTGCGGCTGCTGCTCTTCTCGCGGGTGGCCGCGGGGCCGCCGGCGGGCGGTGAGGCGGACTCCCCGGCCGGCGGGGGGCACGCCGGCGCGGGGGAGGCGTACGAGGCGGTCTACGCGGAGCTGGAGGCGGCGTACCGCGAGGCCGCATCGGGTGTGACGGTGTACCGGCAGTGGCTGCTCCGGCACAAGAGCCCGCTGCTGGCCGCTCCGGCGGCCTGAGCCTCCCGCGTACGGCCCGCGCACCGCCGTCCGCGCGCCGGGCCCGCGCATCGCCGTCCGCGTACGGCGGGTGGTGGAGCCCCGCATACGGCGGCAGGGCCCCCGCGCCGGAGACGCGAGGACCCTGCCGGCCGTGCCGTGTGCCGCCGGGGCGGCTACTTCAGATAGACCAGCCCGTCCGTGGTGACCGCCGGACGTCCCTTGGTGCCGACGACCACGATCTTCACGGTGTGCTTGGCACTGCCGCTCCAGGTCTTGGTCCAGATCGCGTCGCGGTACTTGGTCGTGGACGACTTCAGGTCCACCGTCGCGCTCTTCACCCCGTCGACGTAGATGTGCGCCTGTCCGGAGGTAGCGGCGCGCGAGACCGTCCAGGCCACCGAACGGCCGGTGAAGGTCCAGCTCAGCGAGGCGTTCTTGGCGGAGCTGGAGTACGACTTGCCGCCGAGGTAGCTGGTGGAGGACTTGCTCGACCAGGTGCCGGACTTCTTCGCCGAGGTCTCCTGGAGGATCACCGGCGTACCGGTGGCCCGCGCGGTCGCGGTGTTGCCGGCCCGGTCGTACGCCGTCAGGGACCAGACCCCGGCCGCGGCCGGCTTGGCGGTGTGCGCCGCGGAGGCGGTGGCGCCGGTGTAGGTCCTGGCGACCGGGGAGGTGAGCCTGACCTCCTTCAGCGCGACCGAGTCCGCCGCCTTCCAGCTCAGGGTGAGCGGGACGGCCGTGGTGCTCACGGTGCCGGTGCGCAGGGCGAGGGCGGGCTTCGCCGGGAAGGTGGGCGCGGTGACATCGGCGATCACCGTGGCGGTGACCGTCCTGCCGCCGCCGGACCGGTGGGTGGCCCGGACCGCGACCTTGTGGCTGCCCGGGGTCAGGGTCGCCTTGGCCGAACGGGCGGTGCCGGCGGTCGTGGCGACCACCTTGCCGTCCACCAGCAGCTCGAAGGAGGCGATCTGCGCGGCCGGGGTGGTGGCGGACCAGTTCACGGTGATCGCGGCCCTGGCGTAGTACGCGGAGCCGGAGAGCGAGGCCCCGGTGACCGACTTGATCGCGAGTCCGGAGACCGAGCCGCCCGCCTGCTCCCGGACGGTGCCGAGGACGTTGTAGAACGACTGGCCGGGGCAGAGGGTCGCGTCCACGTCACGGTGGCCGAGGATGGCCGGCAGGGTGCGCTTGGCGCCCTTCGTCCAGGTGACCCCGGCGAGGCTGGTGCCGTTCGCCCCCGCCGTCAGGGTGGCGGTGCCGGCCGGCGGGACGCCGTACTGTCCGAGCTTCCAGGCCGAGATCCTGGCGACCGATTCGAGCGCGGCGGCGGTCGGCGCGGCATCCGTGTAGGTGCCGAGCACCGAGACACCGGAGGTCTCGGAGTTGAAGCCGTAGGCGTGCGCGCCCATCACCGGCTGGTCGATTCCGCCCTTGCGGCCCTCATAGATCGTGCCGCACTTGTCGATCAGGAAGTTGTAGCCGATGTCCTTCCACTTCTTCTGCTGGACGTGGTACAGGTACGTCCCGCGGACCACGGAAGGGGCCTGCTCACAGCTGTAGTTGTTGGATCCGGCGGTGTGGTGCACCACCACGGCCTTGACCTTCCCCTCCGGCAGGTGTGTGGGTGCCTCGGGGCTGATCGACTCATCGGCGCCCCAGCCCGCCCGTGCGGTGACCGGCGGCTGCGGCGCGATCGACGCCGGTCCCGGCGAGGCGGTCGCCGGCGGGCTCGCGGGCGGGGAAGCGGGCGGGGTCGCGGTGCCGGAGGGCGCGGCCGGGGGAGTGGCCGACGGGGGGTCGGTGGTCGGGACGGGCGCCTCGGTGGAGGGGCCGGGGGCGGCCGGTTCCGACGCCCCGGGCCCGGGGCCGGCGGGTGCCGTCGCCTCGCCGGAGGGCGCGGTCTCCGCCGGGGGCGTCTCGCCGCCGGGTGCCGTCGGCCCGTCGCTGACCGTGAAGGCGGCCGGTTCGAAGGCGCCGGCCGCGATCCCGGATCCCCCGCCGGATCCCTTGCCGGGGTCGATCATGTCGAGCCGGATCCCGGCGGGGAGGCCGGACCGGCCCTCGACGCGTACCTCGACTCCGTCGGAGGGGCCGACCCAGGCGGGCTCGGTGCCGCCGCGCCGGGCGCTGTTCCCGTCGCCCTGCCCGCCGTCGTTCTCCAGGGTCAGCCAGCGCGACCACGTCCCGGACTCCGTGCCGCGCGCCCGGACCTGCACCTTCCCGGTGATCTTGGTGCTGGGATCGGTCCAGGTGACGCCGACCATGGAGAAGTTCTCGGCGTCGCGCTTGCCGAGCACGGCGGTTTCGCCGTCGACCTTGAGCGGGGCGGTGTACGCCTCGCCCCGGACGGGGCCGTTGACCTTGCCCGCCTTCGCGGATCCGTCCTGCTCATCCAGGGGCTGCCCGGTCACTCCCTCGAAGACCAGGACCCCGGCGACGGCGGCCGCGACGACCGATGCCGCCCCCCACCAACGACGTGAACTCATGCGGCTCGAACACCCTTTCGTTGACTCCTTCGCCGCAAGTTACCGGAGTTGTCGATGGGATAGTCACCGAGTTATTTACTGATATGTCGTTATTGGTCTTGCTTGTTGGGGCCTGTTTCGGCCGGATTCCGCGTCGATCAGGCCCGACCTCGCCGTGATATCGGCAACAATCACGCGGCGGGAGGCGGGGGGCCTGCCGTGCGGCGACCGCCGGTGTCCGGGCCGGGGGCCCGGTCCGGACCGGAGGCGGAGCCCGGGACCGCGTCCGCGTCGGGGCGGGTGTCCGCCTCCGGTGTCGGGCCGGTGTCCCTGCCCGGTCCTGTGTCCGGACCCGCGTCGGCGCCGGGAGCCAGACCCGCGGCGGCTCCCGCAGCCGTACCCGTACCCGGGCAAGGGCCCGCCTCGGTCGCCTCGTCCAGCAGCAGATAGAGCAGCCCGACCAGGCTCCCGCTGCTCACCACTTCCCGCCGGTCGATCATCGCCCGGACCTCCCGGAGCGGGATCCACTCGATCCGGTCCGACTCATTGAGCTCGGTCGGCGGCCCGGCCCAGCTCGCGCCGTCGGCCCGGAACACATGGTGCTCGGAGTCCGTGATCCCGTTCGCGGGCTGTGCGTACACCAGGGGCCGCATCGCCCCGACCCGCCAGCCGGTCTCCTCCTCCACCTCCCGGGCCGCCGTCTGTTCCGGCGTCTCACCCGGCTCGATCAGCCCCATGGGCAGCTCCCAGCCCCAGGTGTCGGTGATGAACCGGTGCCGCCACATCATCAGCACCCGGTGCCGGGCATCCACCACGGCCGCCACCGCGAGATGGCGCATCCGCACCACATGGTGTTCCAGCCGGAGCCCGTCGGGCTGCTGGACATCGGCGAGCCAGAGGTTGACCCAGGGGTTGTCGTAGATCTGGCGTTCCCCGTGCACGGTCCACCGCATTTGCCCAACTCCTTGGAAAGGGAGCACTCCTTGTGCTGCCGGGCACCACTGTGCTCGACCGCGAAGGCCCCCTCCCGCCACGGCGGCCGGCCCTCCGGGCTCCCGCCCGGCGGCCCTTGCCGCCTCCCGGCCCCTTCCCGGCCGATGCCCCGGGTCGCGGACTTTCCCCCGAGATGGTGAAGCCCGCACGACGGCACGGCCCCGGCCGGCGGCGCTCAGCCTTCTCACAGACGAGGGATGCCACCGAGTGAGTAGGACGGCGGGCGGAGCGTTCCCGTTCACCCGGATCGCGATTCGGGCCGGAAGCCGTGGTCCGGCACGCTGCTTCCGGACATCGTTGCCCGCGCACCCAACCCCGATGGCCCGATCCCCTCTTCCCCGGGTGGGTGAGACCACTCAGGTCTCGCTCAACTCCCCCCAGGAGGAAGCGTGTTCAACAGACAGAAGCGCGCCGGGGTCGCGGCGCTCACCGCCGCCGTGTCCCTGGCGCTGGTCGCCGGAATGACCGGGGCGGGCGCGGCCGGTGCCACCCCGACACCCGGCGGAGGCGCCGCGGAGGCGCGGCCGGCCGCCGGCGGCGGGCACTGGGTCACCCTGATCACCGGGGACCGGGTGCGGGTGGACGCCAAGGGCCGGGCCGCCGGCTTCGAACCCGCCAGGGGCCGCGAGACCGTCCCCGTACAGACCCTCACCGAGCGCGGACACACCTATGTGGTGCCGCACGACGCCCGGCGGCTGATCGCGAGCGGCCGGCTGGACCGGCGGCTCTTCGATGTCACCGAGCTGAGCCGGGCGGAGAGCCGGCGGGCGTACGCGGACGGGCTGCGGCTCATCGTGGCGTACGCCGGATCGGCCGGGACCAGCGCCCGCAAGGCCGTCCGCGCCGCCGACGGCACCGAGCTGAACCGCTCGCTGAAGGCGCTCGGCGCGGACGCCGTCACGGCCACGCCCGAACTGTGGGAGACCCTCACCCGGGAGACGAACAGCGGCGCGCGGGCCACCGCCTCCGGCATCAGCCGGATCTGGCTCGACGGCATCCGCAAGGCCACCCTGGAGAAGAGCACCGCGCAGATCGGCGCCCCGAAGGTCTGGCAGTCCGGGTACGAGGGCAAGGGCGTGAAGATCGCCGTCCTCGACACCGGTGTCGACGCCCAGCACCCCGACCTCAAGGGCCGGGTGACCGCGTCACGGAACTTCAGCGACGCCCCCGACGACAAGGACCGGCAGGGCCACGGCACCCATGTGGCCTCCACGGCCGCGGGCAGCGGAGCCAAGTCCAACGGCACCCACAAGGGTGTCGCCCCGCAGGCCGAGATCATCAACGGCAAGGTGCTGAACGACTTCGGCGGCGGTGCCGACTCCGACATCATCGCGGGCATCGACTGGGCGGTGACGCAGGGCGCGGACATCGTCAACCTCAGCCTCGGCGGCTGGGACGGCCCCGAGATCGACCCGATGGAAGCCCAGATCAACAAGCTGACGGCCGAGAAGGGTGTGCTCTTCGCCGTGGCGTCCGGCAACGGGGGCCCGAATTCGGTCGGCTCGCCGGGCAGCGCGGACGGTGCCTTCACCGTCGGCGCCGTCGATGCCGGCGACAAGCTCGCCGGCTTCTCCAGCACCGGTCCGCGCGTCGGCGACGGCGCGATCAAGCCCGATGTCACCGCCCCCGGTGTGAACATCACCGCGGCCGCCGCCTCCGGCGACTACACCTCGATGTCCGGTACGTCGATGGCCACCCCGCATGTCGCCGGCGCCGCCGCCCTGCTCAAGCAGAAGAACCCGCAGTGGAAGGCCAAGGAGCTGCGGACCGCCCTCGCCTCGTCCGCGCGGGACGGCGGATACACCCCGTATCAGCAGGGCACCGGCCGGATCGCGGTCGACAAGGCGATCGACCAGAGCGTCTTCGCCGATGAGGTGTCGCTCAACCTCGGCACCCAGCTCTGGCCGCACCACGACGACACCCCGGTCACCAAGAAGATCACCTACCGCAACAGCGGTACGGAGCCGGTCACCCTCGATCTGAAGGTCACCGCGCACGGCCCGGCCGGCAAGCCCGTCCCGGCCGGTTTCTTCACCCTCGGCTCGGACCGGGTGACCGTGCCGTCCGGCGGCACCGCCTCCGTCGACCTCACCGCCGACACCCGGCTGAGCGGTGCCTCGGACGGCCACCACACGGCCACGATCGAGGCGTCCGGGGGCGGCCAGACCGTGCGGTCCACCGCCGCGATCGAGCGCGAGGTCGAGTCGTACGAGGTCACCTTCAAGCACATCGGACGCGACGGAAAGCCGAGCAAGGGCTTCCAGTCGGGGCTGGGCTCGCTCTCGGCCCTCGAATCGGCGCGGTTCTTCGACTCGTCGGCGGGTGACAGGACCGTGCGGCTGCCCAAGGGCGCGTACATGCTCGACGCCAGCGTCCAGATCGACCCCGCCGACCCGGCCAAGGGCCACCATGTCGTGCTCCAGCCCTCGCTGACCGTCGACAAGGCGTCCACCGTCACGATCGACGCCCGCAAGGCCAAGCCGGTGAAGATCACCGGCCCCGACACCAAGGCCCGGCTCACCGCCGGGCTGATGGAGTACAACCGCACCGTCCCGGACGCGCGCCAGGTGGTCGGCGGTTACTACCCGGTGAACTCCTTCTCCGAGATCAATATCGCCCACCTCGGCCCGCAGGTCACCGACGGGACGCTCACCCAGGCCTGGTCCGCGAACTGGAGCAGGAACGCCCGCACCGAGTACAACGCCCTCTCCGGCGGCCCGGTGAAGCGGATCGCCACCGGCTACACCCGCGCCTTCAAGGCGGGGGAGTTCGCCAAGCTGAAGGTCGGCCTCGGCGCATCGGCCAAGGGCAAGCGGGCCATCCTGAGGGCGAACGGCGATATACCGGGCAGCCTCGTCAACCTCTTCTACCCGACCACCGCACTGGCGCTGCCGGACAACCGCACCGTCCATGTCTCCACCGGTGACAAGGCGAAGTGGTCGCTCCTCTTCGACCAGGTCATCGGCGACGACCCGGCGGGCGGCCTCGAGGTCGATGTGCTGCTGGACTCCCCGAACCGCGCCTACCGGGCGGGCAAGACCTACCAGGAGACCTTCAACACCGCGGTCGTCGCTCCGATCCTCACCGAGTGGGCGGGCTTCTGGCAGCTCGGCGGCGACCTGTTCACCGGAATTCCGGTCTTCTCCGACGGGCGGGGGAACGCCGGATCGTCCGCGGTCGAGTCCGAGAAGACCACGCTGTACCGGAACGGGAAGAAGATCGCTGAGAGCTCCGGCGCGCTGACCGGTATGGACTATCTGCCGATCGGGCGTGACGCGGGTCTGTTCAAGGTGAGCACCTCGGTGAAGCGGAGTGCGGCGACGGCGCGGGTGAGCACCCGGGTCGACGCCGACTGGACCTTCCGTGCGAAGGCCGCGCCGGCGGACACGGAGGTGAAGCTGCCGATCTCGACCGTGCGGTTCAGCGGTGCCAAGGTTGGTCTGGACAGCACCGCTCCGGCGGGTGCGTCCCAGGTCATTCCGCTTGAGGTCCATGGTGCGGCGGCCAAGGGGAATGTGAAGTCCCTGACGGCGCATGCCTCGTACGACGGCGGCAAGACCTGGAAGAAGCTGACGGTGACCAAGAACAAGGTGACCGTGAAGAACCCGGCCAAGGGCAAGGCGATCACTCTCCGGGCCGAGGTGACGGACAAGCAGGGCGGCACCGCCAAGGTGACTGTGTACAACGCCTTCTTCGGCAAGTAGCACCCATCGAGCACCACCGCGCGGCGGCCCGTCGGACACACCGGCGGGCCGCCGTCCGTCGCGCGGAACGCGGCTCCCGAGCCACGTAGGACGACAGCAGCCCCGGGTCCGTTCATCCGGGCCGGGAGTACGGCCGGAAGCGGCACCCCAAGAGGCTGATTCCAGCCATCCTCGATCTCCCACTCAACCCAGGACCTGTGAATTCCACTTCTCCGGGTGTGAGCGAGGCCGTAGCGACTCGCTCACACCCCCCAGGAGGATTTGTGTTCAACAGACATCAGCGCGCCGGGGCCGCCGCGCTCACCGCCGCGGTCTCGCTGGCGCTGGTCGCCGGAATGACCGGGGCGGGGTCCGCCACCGCCTCACCGGCGCCCGGCGGGAGCGCGTCCGGCGTACGGGCCGCAGCCGGCGGGACCGAGTGGGTCACGCTGATCACCGGGGACCGGGTCAGGACCGGCGCCAAGGGCAAGGTCACCGGCTTCGTACCGGCCAAGGGCCGCGAGACCGTCCCCGTGCAGATCTTCACCGAGGGCGGCCACACCCATGTGGTGCCGCACGACGCCCGCCGCCTGATCGCGGACGGCCGGCTGGACCGGCGGCTCTTCGATGTCACCGAGCTGAGCCGGGCGGAGAGCCGCAAGGCGTACGCGGACGGGCTGCGGGTCATCGTGGCGTACGCCGGATCGGCCGGGACCAGCGCCCGCCAGGCCGTCCGTGCCGCCGGCGGCACGGAGCCCAGCCGCTCGCTGAGGACGCTGAACGCCGACGCCGTCACCGCCGCTCCCGGGCTCTGGGAGACCCTGACGAAGGGCACCGGCACCGGCGCGCGGGCCACCGCCTCCGGGATCAGCCGGATCTGGCTCGACGGCATCCGCAAGGCCACCCTGGAGAAGAGCACCGGCCAGATCGGCGCCCCCAGCGCCTGGCAGTCCGGCTACGAGGGCAAGGGCGTGAAGATCGCCGTCCTCGACACCGGTGTCGACGCCGAGCACCTGGACCTCAAGGGCCGGGTGATCGCCTCCCGGAACTTCAGCGCGGCCCCCGACGCCGTGGACCGGCAGGGCCACGGCACCCATGTGGCCTCCACGGCCGCGGGCAGCGGAGCCAAGTCCAACGGCACCCACAAGGGTGTCGCCCCGCAGGCCGAGATCATCAGCGGCAAGGTGCTGGACGACGAGGGTTACGGCAGCGACTCCGAGACCATCGCCGGTATCGAGTGGGCGGTGGCGCAGGGCGCGGACATCGTCAACCTCAGCCTCGGCAGCCGGGACCACCCCGGGATCGACCCGGTCGAAGCCCAGGTCAACAAGGTCACGGCCGAGAAGGGTGTGCTCTTCGCCGTGGCGGCGGGCAATGCCTACGGCAATGCGATCGGTTCGCCGGGCAGCGCGGACGGCGCCTTCACCGTCGGCGCCGTCGACCGCGCGGACAAGCTCGCCGACTTCTCCAGCACCGGACCCCGCCTGGGCGGCGGGATCAAGCCCGATGTGGCCGCGCCCGGTGTCGACATCTCGGCCGCCGCCGCCTCGGGCACGGCGGCCGGCGACTATGCCGCCATGTCCGGTACGTCGATGGCCACCCCGCATGTCGCCGGCGCCGCCGCCCTGCTCAAGCAGAAGAACCCGCAGTGGAAGGCGAAGGAGCTGCGGACCGCGCTCGCCTCGTCCGCCAAGGGCACCGGACACACCCCCTATGAGACGGGCACCGGCCGGATCGCCGTCGAGGCGGCCATGAACCAGAGCGTCTTCGCCGACGAGGTCTCGCTCGACCTCGGCAAGCAGCTGTGGCCGCGCACCGACGACCAGCCGGTCACCAAGAAGCTCACCTACCGCAACAGCGGTACGGCGGACATCACCCTCGATCTCACGGTCACCGGCCACGCCCCGGGGTACAAGCCGGCCCCGGCCGGTTTCTTCACCCTCGGCTCGGACCGGGTGACCGTGCCGGCCGGCGGCACCGCCTCGGTCGATGTCACCGCGGACACCCGGATCGGCGCCGACGACGGTCACTTCACCGCCTCCGTCGTCGCGTCCGGGGGCGGCCAGACCGTCCGGTCCACCGCCGCGATCGAGCGCGAGGCCGAGTCGTACGAGGTCACGCTGAAGCACATCGGCCGGGACGGAAAGCCCAGCCCGAAGTTCGAGACGGCGCTGATGTCGCGGACCGTGCCCGGTGAGGGATTCCTCGTCGACTCCCTGGACAACGACGCCGCCGGTGAGATCAGGATCCGGCTCCCCAAGGGCGAGTATGTGCTCAACGCCGACGCCAGGGACGACCGCGACGACTTCCTCAAGGGCCGCGATGTCGTGGTCCAGCCCAAGCTGACGGTCGACCGGGCGCGGACGGTCACGATCGACGCCCGCAGCGCCAAGCCGGTGAAGCCCACCGTGCCCGACGCGAAGGCCGCCTTCACCTTCGGAGTCGCCGAGCACCTCTGGACCGGGCCGGACGGCGGATCCATCGGCGGCTTCTACCCCATGAACTCCCTGGGCTCGGTCCGCATGGCCCATCTCGGCCCGCAGGTCACCGACGGTTCCCTGAACCAGACATGGACCGGGAGCTGGCGCGCGAAGTCCGGCGCCGAGTACAAGATCGCCACCAGCGGAACGGTGAAGCGCATACCCACGGGCTACACCCGGGCCTTCAAGGCCGCGGAGTTCGCCACGGTGAAGGCGGGCCTCGGCGTCACGGCCAAGGGCAAGCGGGCCGTCCTGGAGGCCAATGCGATCCTCCAGGGAGCCGAGTGGGGCGTGCCCGGCTACGGTGCCGCACGGCCGCTGCCCGACACCCGTACCGTGCACGTCCTCGCCGGTGAGAAGACGAAGTGGGGCTTCTCCTTCGCCCAGATCGTGCGCGACAACCCGGACGGCGGCTACGACGGGGACGTGTTCCTGGACTCCGCGCCCAAGGTCTACCAGGCGGGCAAGAGCTACCAGGAGACCTTCAACACCGCCGTCTTCGCGCCGCTGCTCGACCGGAACTCGGGCGCCGAGCGCCGGGGCGATCAGCTCCGGGTCGGAATGCCGCTGTTCTCGGACGGCCGGGGTCACTCGGGGGCGTCCGACATCACCTCCGCCGCGACCGCGCTGTACCGCGACGGAAAGAAGATCGCCACCAGCACCGACCCGCTGTCCGGCCGGGAGTCGCTGGCGATCGGGCGTGACGCGGGTCTGTTCAAGCTGACCACCTCGGTGAAGCGGAGTGCGGCGACGGCGCGGGTGAGCACCCGGATCGACGCCGACTGGACCTTCCGTGCGAAGGCCGCCCCCACCGACGACGAAGTGACCCTGCCGATCTCGACCGTGCGGTTCAGCGGTGCCAAGGTTGGTCTGGACAACACCGCCGCGGCGGGTGCGTCCCAGGTCATCCCGCTTCAGATTCACGGTGCGGCGGCCAAGGGGAACGTCAAGGCGCTCACCGCGCATGCCTCGTACGACGGCGGCAAGACCTGGCAGAAGCTGACGGTGACCAAGAACAAGGTGACCGTGAGGAACCCGGCCAAGGGCAAGGCGATCACGCTGCGCGCCGAGGTGACGGACAAGCAGGGCGGCACCGCCAAGGTGACCGTGTACAACGCCTTCTTCGGCAAGTAGCACCCATCGAGCACCACCGCGCGGCGGCCCGTCGGACACACCGGCGGGCCGCCGTCCGTGTGTTCCGGTGAGGCGGTCCGACGCAACAGTGACCTCTCCCGAAACGTTCACCCCATCACCGGAGATCGTCCGAAAGTCATTACTCAGCAGCTATTTTGAGCCAGATATCGGCCGACCGTCCAACCTGGCGCGGGGGCCACCTCGCTAACCCCTGTGAGAGAAGGGACCGCTCATCGGTCCCCGAACTCCCCACAGGAGGTCAGATGTTCATCAGACGTCGGCACGCCGGAGCCGCCGCGCCGGCCGCGGCCGTCTCACTGGCGCTGCTCGCCGGTCTCACCGGAGCGGCACCGGCGGGCGCGGCATCGATCGGCGCCGCCCCGCCGCCCGGCGCGAGTGCCGCGGAACCGGCACCGGTCGGCGGCATGCACTGGGTCACCCTGATCACCGGGGACCGGGTGCGGGTGGACGCCAAGGGCCGGGCCGCCGGCTTCGAACCCGCCAGGGGCCGGGCCGGCATCCCCGTACGGACCCATGTCCGCGACGGCCACACCCATGTGGTGCCGCTCGACGCCCGCCGTCTGATCGCTGAGGGCCGGCTGGACCGGCGGCTCTTCGATGTGACGGAGCTGAGCCGGGCGGAGAGCCGGCGGGCGTACGCGGACGGGCTGCGGCTCATCGTGGCGTACGCCGGGTCGGCCGGGACCAGCGCCCGCCAGGCCGTCCGGGCGGCCGACGGCACCGAGCTGAACCGCTCGCTGAGGACGCTCGGCGCGGACGCCGTCACCGCCGCTCCCGGGCTCTGGGAGACCCTCACCCGGGAGACGGACAGCGGCGCGCGGGCCACCGCCTCCGGCATCAGCCGGATCTGGCTCGACGGCATCCGCAGGGCCACCCTGGAGAAGAGCACCGCGCAGATCGGCGCCCCCGCCGCCTGGCGGGCGGGATACGACGGCAAGGGCGTCAAGGTCGCCGTCATCGACTCCGGCGTGGACAGCGGCCACCCCGACCTGCGGGACAGAGTGGTCGCGGCGAAGAACTTCACCGCCGAACCGGACGCCGGGGACCGGCACGGCCACGGCACCCATGTCGCCGCCACGGTGGCCGGCACCGGAGCCGCCTCCGCCGGCCGGTACCAGGGCATCGCCCCCGGCGCCGAGATCATCAACGGCAAGGTCTTCGACGCCACCGGCGAGACCGGCGACTCCGTCATCGCCGCGGGCATCGACTGGGCCGTCGAACAGGGCGCGGACATCGTCAACCTCAGCCTCGGCCGGCCGGACACCCCGGAGACCGACCCGCTGGAGGCCCAGATCAACCGGATCACGGCGGACAAGGGGGTGCTCTTCGCGGTCGCCGCGGGCAACTACGGACCGGGCACCCTCGACTCACCGGGCACCGCCGACGCCGCCCTCACCGTCGGGGCCGTCGACGCGCGGGAGGCCATCGCCGACTTCTCCGGCACCGGCCCCCGCATCGGCGGCGGGATCAAGCCCGATGTGACCGCCCCCGGTGTCGACATCACCGCCGCCGCGGCCTCGGGCACCGCGGCCGGCGACTATGCCGCCATGTCCGGCACATCCATGGCCACCCCGCACGCCGCCGGCGCCGCCGCCCTGCTCAAGCAGAAGAACCCGGGGTGGAAGGCGAAGGAGCTGAAGGGAGTGCTCACCGGTTCCGCGAAGGACGGCGGACACAGCCCGCACCAGCAGGGCACCGGCCGGATCGCGGTCGACAAGGCGATCGACCAGAGCGTCTTCGCCGAGGAGACCTCACTCGATTTCGGCAAGCAGCTCTGGCCGCACACCGATGACGAGCCGGTGAAGAGAAAGGTCACCTACCGCAATGCCGGTACGGAGGCGGTCACCCTCGATCTGACGGCGACCGCCACGGGCCCCGGCGGCAAGCCGGCTCCCGCCGGATTCCTCACCACCGGCACGGACCGGGTGACCGTACCGGCCGGCGGCACCGCCTCCGTGGAGGTCACCACCGACACCCGGATCGGCGGCACCGACGACGGCCTCTACACCGGGGCGGTCATCGCCTCCGGCGCGGGCACGAGCGTGCGTACCGCCGCGGTCGTCGACCGCGAGGTGGAGTCGTACAACCTCACCCTCCGGCACATCGGGCGGGACGGGGCGCCCGGCGGGCAGTTCCAGACCATGCTGGTGGGTCTCACCGACTTCCGGCAGTGGTATCAGTTCGACGCCACCCCCACCGACGCCACGGTCCGGGTGCCCAGGGGCGAGTTCTTCCTCGACGCCTCCGCGCCCGCCGACCCGGCGGACCTCACCCAGGGGGTGGATGTGGTCGTCCAGCCCCGGCTCACCGTCGACCGCGACCGGACGGTGACCATCGACGCCCGCACCACCCGGCCGGGCAGGGTCACGGTGCCGGACGCCGGGGCGAAGCCCGCCTTCGGGATGCTGGCCTATCAGCTGAACCTGCCCGGCACCGACCTCATGGGCGGGGTCCACCAGGCGGCCTCCTTCGCGCGGCTCAGGGTCGCCCACCTCGGCCCGGAGGTCACCGACGGTTCGCTGGTCCAGGAGTGGCGCGGCAGCTGGCGCAAGGGCGCCGGCACCGAGTACAACGCCACCTCCGGCGGCCCGGCGAAGCGGATATCCACCGGTCACACCCGCCACTTCACGGCGGCCGAGTTCGCCAGGGTGAAGGTCGGAATCGGCTCGTCGGTCAAGGGCAAGCAGGGCACCGTGGAGGTGCACGGCCGGATTCCGGGCATCACATGGCAGAACGTCGCCCCGATCGTGGCGCAGCCGCTGCCCGCCGGCCGCGTGGTGTACATGTCCACCGCGGACGGCGCCGAGTGGGCCATGGACGCCAGCCAGCTCGGTGCCAGGGATCCGGGGAGCGGCCACCAGTTCCGCGACATCTTCCTCCGGAGCCCAATGAAGCGGTATCAGGCCGGCGCGACCCACCGGGAGAACTTCAACACCGGCCCCTTCGGGCCCCGGTCGTCGCAGCGGGCCGGCATCTGGCGGGTCGGTGACACGCTGGCCCACGCGATGCCGCTGTTCTCCGACGGTCAGGGCCATGTCGGCTGGTCCGAAGCCGAATCGGCGAAGACCGTGCTGTACCGCGGCACCACGAGGATCGCCGAGAACGACGACCCGATGACCGGACGGGCCCCGCTCCCGATGGGCGGTCGCGAGGCGGGCGACTTCACCCTCACCACCTCGGTGACGCGCAAGGCCGCGCAGGCCCGCGCGGGCAGCCGGACCGACGCGAGCTGGAGCTTCCACGCACCCGCCGCGGTCTCCGACGACTGGGCGCCGCTGCCCATCTCCACGGTGCGGTTCACCGGCGCCCGGGTCGGACTGGACAGCACGGCTCCGGCGGGGGCCGCGCATACCCTGTCACTCCTGGTCGAGGGCGCGGCGGCGAAGGGGAATGTGAAGTCCCTGACGGCGCATGCCTCGTACGACGGCGGCAAGACCTGGAAGAAGCTGACGGTGACCAAGAACAAGGTGACCGTGAAGAACCCGGCCAAGGGCAAGGCGATCACTCTCCGGGCCGAGGTGACGGACAAGCAGGGCGGCACCGCCCGAGTGACCTCGTACAACGCCTGGTTCGGCAAGTAGCCGCCACCGTACGGCCGGGCCCCTCTGAGGAGGCCCGGCCGTACGGGAGCCGAGTGGCTCAGTTGTTGAAGTACGCGCCCAGCAGGGCGCGGGTGCTGGTGGTGCCGAGCGTCTTGGCGCCGAAGGAGACGGCGCCCTTCGCGGTGATCCCGGACTTCGTGGCCCGCAGGATCCACACGGCTCCGGCACCGGCGTCCTCATTGAGCGCGCTGACGACCAGTTCCGCCCGCTTGTCGTTGTTGAGATCCACGAGCTTGGTGGCGAAACCGAACCGGTCGTAGTTCTCGGCGGTGCCCGGCACGCCCGCCGTGTCCTGGCTGAAGACCTTGGCACCGGCGCCGGTCAGCCCGCTCTTCCCGCCGCGCAGCGTGACCACGGCGCCCGTGTTCCGCACCTTGCCGATGGTCTCGCTCGGGACACCGGTGGAGACATCCGCGTATCCGTCGCCGTCGATGTCGCCGACCGAGAGGCCGTTGCCGAAACCGTCGCTCACTTCGGCCGTTCCCGGTACCCCGGTGGTGTTCTGGCCGATGACGCGGGCACTGCCGCCGACGGGTCCCCTGGCCGAGCCCGGTATGTAGGTGATCACACCGCCCAGCGTGGCCGGCTCGACATTCATCCCCTCGTAGCCCCGGCCGACGACCAGATCCTCGTACCCGTCCTTGTTGACATCACCGATGTCCAGGCTGTTTCCGAGAAACCTGTTCGCGCCGTTCTTGACGGGGGCACCTGGCAGCAGGCCCTGGGCACCGCCCGCCCACAGATGAGTGCCGTGCATGTCCGCGCCGATCTCGTAGTGCCGGACGGCCGCGACATCCGTCCTCCCGTCGCGGTTCAGATCACCGGCGGCCAGATCGAAGATGCCGAAGTACTCCTCGGTCGCGGTCGCCGCCACCGAGGCGGGGGAGCCGTCCCGCTTGAACGGGCCGGAGAGGTGCACGAGGTGGGTCCCGTAACCGGCCGCCACGACGTCCTGCGCGCCGTCTCCCTGAATGTCCCCGGTCACCAGGTGCGCGCCGAAGTTGTACTCGTTCGCCGCACCGGACTTCAGCACGGCCGACCCGCTGAGCCCGCCGCGCCCGCCCCAGATCACCGAGAGCGCGCCCGACGTCCCCTCCCGGACCGATTCGCCGGAGGCGCCGACGACCAGATCGGTGTAGCCGTCGCCGTCCAGATCGGCCGCGGACAGCGAGCTGCCGTAGCTGTCGTTGACCTCGGCCACGTCCGGTATCCCGGTGGTGTCCTGGTGGAAGACCTTCCGAACCGGCGGCAGCGCGGTGGACTTGGAGCCGTACAGGACGGCGACGTACCCCGCGCCCTTCTTCCCGTTGACCGTCGCCCCCGGCGCGGCGACGGCGACATCGCGGTACCCGTCGCCGTTGAAGTCCTCCGCCTTGGCCTTGGCCGTCGTGGCCTGCGGAGCCTCACCCGGCGCCGCGAAGGCCACGGGCGCGGTGAGGGACGCGGTCACGGCGATGGCCGCGGCGAGCCCCAGCCCGCGGAGGGTCTTGTTCGATGTCATGCGTGTGGTCCCCCTGAACGCTGAATGTCTCCAGCACATCGGCTGGGTCACTCCTTTGACCTCCGAGGGGGGCCGGGGGTTGCGTATTACCCGGATCACAGTGGAATGCCGCTGTCCGCGCCTGTCGGCGTGATGGAAGGGCCCTCTTCAGCCGAAGCGAGTCGAGCCTGGGATTCTGGGGTCTCGCGACGGACGGAGGGAATCTGGTGACAGAGCGGTTCGTACGGTACGAGTACCTGGAGCAGGTCCGGTACGGGCGAGTCACAGGCGCGGTGGTGGAGGTACTGACCGGGGACCCGGTGTCCGGATCCGCCACCCCAACCGGGGAGAGCGTTGCCTTGCGGGAGGTGACCCTGCTCGCCCCCGTCGTTCCCGGGAAAATCCTGGCAGTGGGCCGCAACTACGCCGATCACATCGCGGAGATGGGGATGGGGACGCCCACCGTGCCCCGGCTTTTCTTCAAGCCTCCGTCCGCTGTGATCGGCCCGGGCGAGCTGATCCGCCACCCCGTGCAGTCTCAGCAGGTGGAGCACGAGGCCGAGCTGGCCGTCGTCATCGGCCGTACGGCCCGGGACGTGCCGGCGGCCGACGCGCTCTCCCGCGTCTTCGGATACACCTGCGCGAACGACGTGACCGCTCGCGATATCCAGCGCGCGGACGGACAGCCCAGCTGGGCGAAGGCGTTTGACACCTTCTGTCCGCTGGGACCGTGGATCGTCCCCGGCCTGGACCCAGCCGCGCTGGAAATCATGTGCACGGTGAACGGTCAGGAACGCCAGCGGTCACACACCTCGCTGCTGCTTACTTCGGTGGCCGAGCTGATCGCCCACATCACGGCGGCGGTCACTCTGGAGCCCGGGGATGTGATTCTCACCGGCACACCTGCGGGTGTGGGCGCGATTGTGCCGGGGGATGAGGTCGCGGTCACCATCTCCGGGATCGGCACTCTTCTGAACCGTGTCGGATCAGGCCAGTAGTTCGGCGAAGTCGCGTCCAGCGGGGAGTTCCGGGCGGCCGGCCACGGCCGCGAAGTCCCCGGCGTATCTGATGACCATCCCGGTGCGGTGCTCGGCGGGCAGAGAGGAGATGGCGTCGCCCGCGACCCGGTAGGCCTCCTCCGGCTCACCGGCGCGGGCAAGGCAGACCGCCCGGTCGATCCGGATGAGCGTGGGGTCCAAGCGTTCTGTCGGCGCGTACGCGGCCAGGGCCTGTTGCTGAACCGCCCACGCCTCGGCCGTTCGACCGAGGTGCGTATAGGCATTGCCCAGGTGGAAGTGGAACTGCCTCTGGGTGTAACCCAAGCAGAGATCGGTGCGGTCCTCTGCGGTGAGGTGGCTGAACCCGTCCTCGGCCTGCCGAAGCAGCGGAAGCGCTTCTGCGGGCCTGTCGAGCCGTGCGAGGGCTCGCGCCTCCACAAGTAGGCCACGGACGGTTGCCGGGCCGGGAGCGGACCGCAGGAGATTGGTGCGGGCTCGGGCGGCCTGCCGGTACGCCGTCACCGGTGTCCCGTAGTACAGCGACACGACGGCGGCCCGTACCGCGAGCATGCCTTCGAGCTGTAGGTCTCCTGCTTCAGCCGCCGCGAGACCACCCGTGTGAAACCATTGCCGAGCCTCGCGGTGGGCCCCGCAAGCCGAGGTGAAAATCCCGGCTAGGGCAGCGAGCTGAGCGATGACGCGGCACAGGCGGCGGCGGTACCGAATCGGCAGTGTCTGGTCGAGGAGTTGCTGTACCTCACCGAGGTCCGCGATCAGGTCGGCCAGCAGGCTCTGAGGGGGCAAAGCCTGGTAGGCGCGAGCGTAGTCATGGGCGATCTCTTCCCAGCGAGTCAAGGTCTCGATGCTGAAGGGGGCGCCTTCGATCGCCGCATCCAGGCGGGCGCGAGTCGCGGCCATGAGTGCAGTGGACTCCGGTGAGAGGAGTCCGGAAGGGACTTCGAGGGCGGTCTGCGCGTTGGCGCCGGCTGAATGTGGCCGGATGGCCGGGCGGAAAAGGGCGCGGGCCTGGATTCCGGTCATCTTCTCCAGGATCTGTGCGGAGTCGTCGCGGGGGCGTGTCCGCATCCGTCCGGTCACCCGCCAGCGGTCGAACTGACGTCGCTGCGGCGGTGCCGTTGTCAGCCCCAGCTCGCGTGCGGCGGCCGTGAAGCTGCGGCAGAACGCCGCGTACCCCATATCTCTATCCCGGAGCAGTGCGCCGAAGGTCGTCAGTTCCATGAGTCCTCCTCGGTCGGTCTGGCTCGATGGTGGCCCACCGATGTCTCTGGCGCGCGATACATGTCCGATCCGAGTCACAGAAGTCCGATCGAGGTCCATCCGAAGCCCGACGCAGGTCTCAGAAGGCCGTTCCAGGGACGTACCGGGGGCTTCTCCATGAGGGTCAGGATGCGGTGACGCGCCGACCGGATCGGCGTGCTGACCGGAGGAAGCCCATTGTGATGACGATGCGGGTGTACCGGGTGAGCCCTGAAGGGCAGCGTCTCCCCGTCTCGCCGACGATTGTGGTCGGGGATCCGGAGGGGCCGCCGATGCCGCTGGCGCCGATAGTGTCCAGCGACTATCCGCCGTGTGCCTGCCCCCGTGAGGACTGCCCGGACCGGGGCGGCCGGGAGCTGACGCCGTGGACCGGGTGACCACCGGGGCCGGCCGGATATCGCCGGAGTGTCACCTCGGCGAATGCGGCCTGTGCGACGGCCCCACTGTCATCCGCGTCCAGAGCCGGATCCCGGTCGGCAAACCGGCTCTCGACATCCAGTGCGCGCACCCCTGCCACGAAGGCCGCCTGACCTCCCGCTCCGACCGACACGTCTCCCCGCTCGGGGACTCCGGCCGGGGTGGGTCCCCACTCTCATCAGGGAGGCACGATGACGTGCTCTCAGTGCGGCCAGCAGATGACTCGCACCCAGGACGGCTGGTGGATCTGCTACGCGTGCCAGACGAGCGAGCCCGCGTGAACACCACCTGCCCACTCTGCCCCGGCCACCTGGCACCCGCCTCACCCGGTTGGCACCGGTGCACGGTCTGCGCCTACGAGACCAGCGACGAAGCCCACCGCCTGTACACCGCCCAAGCGGAGCGGTTCGAGACCGACCCGGCCGCCTTCTTCGCCGAAGTCCGCGCCCGCCTGGACGAACTCATCAGCCGCGAACCGGTCTGGCAGCGCTGACCAACCCGGAACCGGTCCGGGCCGGACCGCCCTCCGGCCCGGGCCACACCACAGCAGGAGACCCGACAAGTGCAGCCCACACCCCTGCGCGCCGTGACCTGGAACCTCCAGGGCGGCGGCATCGACGGAGCATCCGAACAACGCTTCCACGCCCAGGCAGAGATCCTGGCCGGGCTGCGGCCCGACATCCTCGCCCTTCAGGAATGCACCCACTGGGACGAACACGACGACCAGCGCCTCCTGTGGATGTGCCGACAACTCGACATGGCCCCGATCCTGATGGCGCCCTCCCGCATCGGAGACGGCCGCAACCACACCGCCCTCCTCCACCGGCCGTCAAGACTTCATCTCCTGGAGCGGCGCGCCCTCGCCCCGCAGGCGTTCCACCACGCCCTCATCCGCACCCGCCTCCGACCCGCCGACGCCGACGCCGGCGACGACAGCCGGGACCTCCTCGCCCTCGCGACCCACCTCACCCACACCGACGGCGAAACCCGGCTCCGCGAAGCCCGCCGCCTCACCGACTACGCCGGAGACTTCCCCGGCACTCCCGGCCGCGCACTTCTTCTCGGGGACCTCAACTGCTCCGGAATCCACGACACCGAACCCGACTGGGACTCCCTCGTACCCCGGAATCTGCACTCCCGCTACCGGCATGTCACCGCCGAAGGCCGCTTCGGCACCACCGACCGCCGCGCCGTCCGCGTACTCATCGAGTCCGGCTGGACCGACCCGCAAACGCTCACCGGCCAGGAGCGGTCAGCCACGGTCGGACACGCCTACGCCAACGAACCCGTACCCCTCCGGCTCGACCACATCCTCACGCGCGACCTGCCCACCCACAGCTACCGGACCCTGGACACCCCCACCACCCGTGCGGCCTCCGACCATCTCCCCGTCATCCTCGACCTCACCGCGTAGGTGGATCGCGAGAACGAACACAGGGCTCGCCCGGCCACTGCCGGGCGAGCCCCATGCGCCACCTCTGACCTGACGGTCGCGGGTCAGCCCTGCTTGGTCTCCCAGAAGATCTTGTCGATCTGGGCGATGTAGTCCAGCGCCTTCTGGCCCGTCGCCGGGTCCGTCGACGCCTTCGCGGTCGACAGCGCCTTCAGCGCGTCGTTCACCAGCTGGTGCAGCTCCGGGTACTTCTCGAAGTGCGGCGGCTTGAAGTAGTCGCTCCACAGCACCGAGATGTGGTGCTTCGCGAGCTCGGCACGCTGTTCCTTGATGACCGTGGCGCGGGCCCGGAAGTGCGGGTCCTCGTTGGCCTGGTACTTCTCCTGTACGGCCTTGACCGATTCGGCCTCGATACGGGCCTGGGCGGGGTCGTACACACCGCAGGGAAGGTCGCAGTGGGCGCTGACCTTCACTTTGGGGGCAAACAGGCGGGAGAGCATGCAGCAATCCTTCCTCGTGATCGTCTTCTCAGGTGGGACATTACTCCGTGAGAGAGGCGATTTCGCGAGAGCCCCTGGTGCTTAGGACGAAAGTACGGGGTCAGTATGGGACCGGCGGCGGAACACGGTCCGGGACCCGGAGGTGGAGAATGACCGAGCAGGGGCGGCAGCCGAAAGCACCGCTGGGGATCGCGGAGGTGACGGGGCCTTCCATGCATCCGACACTCCGGCAGGGCGACCGGCTGCTGGTGCGTTACGGCGCGGAGGTGAGGCCCGGTTCCGTCGCGGTGCTGCGGCATCCTCTCCAGCAGGACCTGCTCATCGTGAAACGGATCGTCGAGCGGCGCGAGAGCGGCTGGTGGGTGCTGGGCGACAATCCGGGCGCCGAGGGGGACAGCCGGGTCTTCGGCGCCGTCCCCCATGAGCTGCTGCTCGGGAGGGTGTGCGGGCGGTACCGGCCCCGTACGCCGGATCAGCGCTCGGTGTTCGCGCTGGTCTCCTGGGCGCTCTCGGCGGTGCGGCCGGTGTTCTCCGACCGTTCCGCCTCCAGGCGCTTGCGGGCGCGGTAGGCGGCCACATTCGCGCGGGTGGCGCACCGGTCGGAGCAGTAGCGGCGGGAGCGGTTGGTCGAGGTGTCGAGATAGGCGTTGCGGCACGGCGGTGCCTCGCAGAGCCCGAGCCGGTCGACCCCGTGCTCCGTCAGATGGAACGCCAGGCCCATGGCGGCGATGGCCGCGTACCCGGCGGTGGCGTTCGACGGATGGTCGGCCAGATGCATGTGCCAGTCCGGCCGGCCGTCCTCGTCCCGCGTGTCGTGTCCCGAGATCTGCGGGCTGACCGGGAACTCCAGCAGCAGTGAGTTCAGCAGATCCACCGCCTGTGTCTCGTCGCCGGTGTCGGCGGCGGCGAAGACCGCGCGCAGCCGCGCGCGCACGGAGCGGAAGCGGGTCACATCCCCGTCGGTGACCCGGCGGGCCGCCTGCCTGGAGCCGCCGAAGAGCTCCCGCACGGCGTCGACCGAGGTGAGGGAGTCCTTGTTGCGAGCCGGCTCCTCGGTGTTGACCAGGCGCACGGCATAGTCCGAGTAATAGGCCAGTTCCACTTGTAGTCCTTACCGGGTCGGTCTATGGTCGACGGGACGGTGGTAATGGGCTGTTCCGCAATAAGGGTATTACAGATGGAGGGGTTTTCCGTGTCGGAGACGGTAGTGGGCACCGACTGGGCGGCTTGGCAGCAGAGCTGGGACCGCCAGCAGGAGTGGTACATGCCCGACCGCGAGGAGCGATTCCGGGTCATGCTGGACATGGTCGAGGCCACTGTCGGCCCCGAACCGCGCGTCCTCGATCTCGCATGCGGTACGGGAAGTATTACGGACCGGCTCCTCCGCCGGTTCCCGAACGCCACCAGTACCGGCGTCGATCTCGATCCCGCCCTGCTGACCATCGCCCGGGGCACCTTCGACGGCGACGACCGCGTCACCTTCGTCAGCGCGGACCTCACCGACCCGGAGTGGACCGCGCGCCTCCCGCACGACTCGTACGACGCCGTCCTCACCGCGACCGCCCTGCACTGGCTGCGGCTCGGACCGCTCGCGACCCTCTACGGGCAGCTCGCCGGGCTCGTCCGCGACGGCGGGGTCCTGATGAACGCCGACCGCATGATCGACCGCACCACCCCGCGCATCAACGCCGCCGAGCGCGCCCACCGCCACGCCGGGATGGACCGTGCCAAGGAGGGCGGGGTCCTCGACTGGTCCGAGTGGTGGGCGCTCGCCGCGCGCGAACCCGCGCTCGCCGGGCCGACCGCCCGCCGCTTCGAGATCTACGGGGAGCACGCGGACGGCGAGACACCCTCGGCGCGGTGGCACGCCGAGACCCTCCTCGCGGCGGGCTTCGGCGAGGCGCGGGCCGTGTGGGCGTCGCCCTCGGACAGTCTGCTGCTCGCGCTGAAGTAGCCGGCCGGACCGGGGAACTCCGCCATCGCCCGCAACCCTCCGCCGCCTCCACCGCACTGAAGGGAGGGGAGGGTCCACACAGGTGGACCGGGAAGGGGTGGAATGACGCGCACCGACGACGAGGACGACCTGCGTGCCTTCGTCGAGGGCAGACGCGCGGCCCTCTACCGCAGCGCCTATCTGCTCTGCGGGGACCGTGACGAGGCGGATGATCTGGTCCAGTCGACCCTGGTCAAGGTCGTGCTCGGCGGGCGCCGCCACGGGCGTCTCGACAACATCGAGGCATACGCGCGCAAGACCCTGGTCAACACCTTCATCGCCTCCCGGCGCCGCTTCTGGCGCCGGGAGCGGGCCTGCGGCGATCTGCCCGACCTCCCGGAACCGGCGGTCGACTCGGACACCGGCCTGCTGGTCAACGCCGCGCTCACCACGCTCACCCCGAAGCAGCGCGCCGTCGTGGTGCTGCGCTTCTGGGAGGACCTGAGCGTCGCGGAGACCGCCAGGCTGCTCGGTCTGCGCGAGAACACGGTCAAAAGTCATACCGCTCGGGGCCTCGCCGCGCTCCGTGTCCAGGTGCGGGAGGAATTCGTATGAGCGAGGTACGGGCACTGCTGGAACGGGCGGCCCAGGAGGCGGGACCGCCCCGGGGCACCGTCGAGACGGTCTACCTCCGCGCCGCGCGAGTCCGGCGCAGGCGGTGGGCGGCGGGCTGTGCGGCGGCACTGGCGGTGGCGGGGCTGGCGGGCCTCGTCCCGCAGCTGCGGGATCACGGGGAGAAGGCTCTGCCCGGGACGGGGAAGGAGCTGAGCGCCTCGGAGCGGGCCGAACGGGTGGAGAGGCTCCTCCCGCCCGGGCTGGATGTCCGCAAGGGGCCACCCAGTGAGGGGACGACCGGAGTCGGTTCGGTCTACCCGGTGCCCTTCCCGGGGGGCGGGCCGCTGGACGGCACCTTCACGGTACGTGACGGAGGGCCCGGGGAGGCGACCGTCCGGCTCTGGGCCCATCCGGCCTCCACGGCCGGCGAATTCGGTGGACTCTGGAGCAATACCCCCTCCTGCCACTACGCCGGGAAGATGTACAAGCCCTCCTGTGAGAAGTGGGCGGTCCCGGGCGTCGGAGAAGTGGTCTCCTACCGTCCCCGCAGGAATCCGTTGCCCCATCATCCGCCGTATCTGTGGGCCGTCGAGCTCTGGCGGAAGGACGGACGGCTCGTCATGGCCACCGTGGCGAGCAAGCGCGACGACATCGTCTCCGTGAGCGAACTCCGCAAGGTGGTCCTCCGCACCGAAGTGCTCCCGCCGCAATGAGCGGCGCACGCCGGCCGCCGGCCCGCGACGGCACCACCCGCCCCGGATCCTGGGACCCGGGGATCCGGCCGGCCTGTGGGATCCGGCCGGGCTGACCTCCTCCGGACGCGCGAAGGGCGGTACGGGATTGCTCCGTACCGCCCTTTCGAGCACCCGCGTCCCCGCCGCTACAGCACCTTCGACAGGAACGACTTCGTCCGCTCGTGCTGCGGGTTGGTCAGCACATCGCGCGGATGGCCGGACTCGACCACCACCCCGTCGTCCATGAAGACGAGCGCGTCGCCGACCTCGCGCGCGAAGCCCATCTCATGGGTGACCACGACCATCGTCATGCCGTCCTCGGCGAGCCCGCGCATCACGTCCAGCACATCGCCCACCAGCTCCGGGTCGAGCGCCGACGTCGGCTCGTCGAAGAGCATCAGCTTCGGCTCCATCGCCAGCGCCCGGGCTATCGCCACCCGCTGCTGCTGGCCGCCGGAGAGCTGGGAGGGGTAGTTGCCGGCCTTGTCGGCCAGGCCCACCCGGTCCAGCAGCCGCTCGGCACGGGCCCGGGCCACCGCCTTCGACTCGCCCTTGACCTGGACCGGCGCCTCCATGACGTTCTCGATCGCCGTCATGTGCGGGAAGAGGTTGAACCGCTGGAACACCATGCCGATGTCCCGGCGCTTCAGGGCGACCTCGCTGTCCTTCAGCTCGTACAGCTTGTCACCCTTCTGGCGGTAGCCGACGAGCTCGCCGTCGACGTACAGCCGTCCGGCGTTGATCTGCTCCAGATGGTTGATACACCGCAGGAAGGTCGACTTGCCGGAACCGGACGGGCCGATCAGACAGAAGACCTCACGCGGGGCGACCTCCAGATCGATGCCCTTGAGGACCTCGATCGGACCGAAGGACTTGTGCACACCCTCCGCTTTGACCATGGCGGTGGAGCTCATGCGGAGACTCCCTTCGGACGGCGCACCGAGAACACGCTCGACTTGATCTTCTGGAGGGGGGTGGGCGGCAGCGTCCGGGTGGAGCCCCGGGCGTAGTACCGCTCCAGGTAGTACTGACCGACGCTCAGGACCGAGGTCAGCAGCAGGTACCAGGCTGCGGCCAGGAAGAACATCTCGACCGGCGCACCGGACGTCGAGCCGATGTTCTGGGCCTGCCGGAACAGTTCGGTGAATTGCACCGCCGCCACCAGCGAGGTCGTCTTCAGCATGTTGATGACCTCATTGCCGGTGGGCGGCACGATCACCCGCATCGCCTGCGGGATCACGATCCGGCGCAGGGTCTTGTTGTGGCTCATGCCCAGCGCGTGGGACGCCTCGGTCTGGCCCTCGTCGACCGAGAGCAGGCCCGCGCGGCAGATCTCCGCCATGTACGCGGCCTCATTGAGACCCAGGCCCAGCAGCGCCGTCAGGAACGGCGTCATGAAGTCGGACCACTCGTCCTGGTAGAACCCGAGGTTGATGGTCTCGAAGACCAGTCCCAGGTTGAACCAGACGAAGAGCTGCACCAGGACCGGGGTGCCCCGGAAGAACCAGATGTAGAACCAGGCGATGGACGAGGTCACCGGGTTCTTCGACAGCCGCATCACCGCGAGGACGATGCCGCCGATGATGCCGATCGCCATCGACACCAGGGTCAGGAGCAGTGTCTCCTTGACGCCGTCGAGGATCCGCTCGTCGAAGAAGTAGTCCGGGATCGCGTCCCAGTTGATTTTGCCCTGGGAGAAGGCGTACACGACCAGCCCGAAGAGGGCGATCGCGACGACGGCGGAGACATAGCGGCCCCAGTGGCGGACCGGGATGGCCTTGATCGCCTCCGGCCCGGCCGACGGCGTGGGTGGCACGCCCTCCGGGCCCGTCTTTTCGATGTCGACAGTCACAACAAGCCTTTCCGTACCGAATCAGTGCCCGACCAGCGGGTTCCGGTCCGCGCCGGCGGCGCGGACCGGAACCGCCCCTGAGGTCAGGAACCGCCGTTGATCTTGGCCTCGGTCACAGCGCCCTCGGCGACGCCCCACTTGTCGACGATCTTCTTGTACTCGCCGTTCTTGATGATCGCGTCCAGACCGGCCTGGATCGCGTCCCGCAGCTTGGCGTTGTCCTTGGCGATCGCCATGCCGTACGGGGCCGCCTCGACCTGCTCGCCCACGAGCTCGAAGTCATTGCCGCCGCCGGAGGTCTTCACCGCGTACGCGGCCACCGGGAAGTCGGACGACACGGCGTCGGCGCCACCGGCGCGGAGCCGGGTCTGGGCCTCCAGGTCGGTGTCGAAGGCCTCGATCTTGATCTTGTCCTTGCACTTCTTGTTCTCGGCCTTGGCCAGGTCCTCGGAGACCGTGCCGCGCTGGACCGCCAGCTTCTTGCCACAGAGGCTGTCCCAGGTCGCGATCCCCTGGGTGTCACCCTTCTTGGTGTAGATCGAGACACCGGCGGTGAAGTAGTCGACGAAGTCGACGCCCTCGCCGACCTTCTTGCCGGTCTCGCCGTCGACGCCGTTCTGCCGGTCCTTGGTGTCCGTCATGGCGGACATGGCGACGTCGTACCGCTTCGAGCGCAGACCCGTGACCAGGGTGTCGAAGGTGCCGTTCTCGAAGTCGAACGTCACCCCCAGCTCCTTGCCGATGGCCGCGGCGATGTCCGGGTCGATGCCGACCGTCTTGCCGGCGTCGTCCTTGAACTCGACGGGCGGGTACGCGATGTCCGAGCCCACCCGGACCGAGCCGCGGTCCTTGACGTCCTGCGGCAGCATGTCGTGCAGCTTGTTGCCCGCGGTCTTCGAGGCGCTGCTGCTCTCCCCGCCGGTCTTCTTGGCGGAGTCGTTCGTCTGGTCGCCACAGGCGGTCAGCAGCATGGAGCCGGCGACCGCGATGACGCCGACCGCGGCGAACCGGGAGGTGAGGGTCTTCCGGGCCTTCGTGGCGGTCGTGCGGCGCGTGATGCTTGCGGTCATGTTCGGGATCCTCCGGCGTGTCAGAGTGCTGCCATTTCTTGTGCGTATCCCGGTCACGGACTCACCTTCGAGTGTCGCGACCTTGAGCGTTTTCGGCATCTTGCCATCCGGACTAGCCCATTCAGGGCTCTACGCATGTCAAAATCGGGTAACGGGACACCCCCGGCCTCCCTGTGACCGGTACAACATCACCGGACCATTCACGGGAATACCTTCTTCCGACCGGAAAATCTTCGGCCTCCGGCCCCCTGTGGGCGGGATGCAGGGCGCGTAGGGGAAGTGTCCTGACATCTACCGAGAGTGACCGTGGCGGCGGGAATTGGACTCGTCTCCGGACGTCCCGTTCGGGTAAGAAGGATCCTTACACCCCTCATCCGGGGGCTCAGGGCGCGTGTGCGGCGCGCCCGCGCGTACGTACTCCCCCCGCCGGGCGGCTCAACCGCCCCGAGCGGGGCGCGGACGCGGTGCCCGCCCACCCCTCCTCAACCAGGAGTGGAAACCCTCAACTGATGAAGACTTAAGGGGTCATCCCATGGCAGCGGAGATCGTCAACCCACGCAGTGACAGCAATCCCGGCAGCACCACCGGTACGGAGAGCGCTCCCGAGGAGCCCTTCGATCCGGCCTTCGCCCTGCACCGCGGCGGCAAAATGGCCGTCCGGGCCACGGTGCCGGTGCGCGACCGGGACGATCTGTCCCTCGCGTACACCCCCGGCGTCGCGAAGGTGTGCAGCGCGATTGCCGAGCAGCCCGATCTGGTCCACGACTACACCTGGAAGTCCCAGGTCGTCGCCGTGGTCACGGATGGAACCGCGGTTCTGGGGCTGGGCGACATCGGCCCGGAGGCGTCACTCCCCGTGATGGAGGGGAAGGCGATCCTCTTCAAGCAGTTCGGCGGCGTGGACGCGGTTCCGATCGCCCTCGCCACCAAGGACACGGACGAGATCATCGAAACCGTGGTCCGGCTCGCGCCGTCCTTCGGCGGGGTGAATCTGGAGGACATCTCGGCCCCGCGCTGCTTCGAGATCGAGCGCAGGCTCCAGGAGCGGCTCGACATCCCGGTCTTCCACGACGACCAGCACGGTACGGCGGTGGTCACCCTCGCCGCCCTGCGCAATGCCGCCAAGCTCTCCGGCCGGGAGCTCGGCGAACTGCGCGCGGTCATCTCCGGAGCGGGTGCGGCCGGGGTCGCCATCGCCAAATTCCTGCTCGCCGCCGGGCTCGGCGATGTGGCGGTCAGCGACCGCAAGGGCATTGTCAGCCGCGACCGCGAGGATCTGAACGACGCGAAGCGCGAGCTGGCGGAGATCACCAACCGGGCCGGGCTGACCGGCTCGCTGGAGTCCGCGCTGGCCGGTGCGGACGTCTTCATCGGGGTCTCGGGCGGCACGGTGCCGGAGGCGGCCGTCGCCTCCATGGCCCCCGGGGCGTTCGTCTTCGCGATGGCCAACCCCAACCCGGAGATCCACCCCGACATCGCGCACAAGTACGCGGCGGTGGTGGCGACCGGGCGCAGCGACTTCCCCAACCAGATCAACAATGTCCTCGCCTTCCCGGGGATCTTCGCGGGCGCGCTCCAGGTGCGGGCGTCCCGGATCACCGAGGGGATGAAGATCGCGGCGGCGAACGCGCTGGCGGATGTGGTGGGTGACGCGCTGGCGCCCGACTGCGTGATTCCGTCGCCGTTCGACGAGCGGGTGGCGCCGGCGGTCACGGCGGCGGTGGCGGCGGCGGCGCGGGCGGAGGGTGTGGCGCGGCGGTAGTCCTCGGGCCGGGTGCACCGGCCCCCCGGGCGGGGCGTGTTCAGCCCTCCGGCGTTTGAGGAGCGGGGTCCGGGGCGAGCCCCGGCAAGGGCCGTGCCGGGTCCTGCCGGGGCGCGTCCTCGGGCCCGTTGCGGGGCTCCGCCCCGCGCCCCGCGCCCCGCGCCTCAATCGCCGGCGGGGCTGGATTTCGCGGGGTTGAGTGTCCGGCTGACGGCCGGCGGGGTGGGACGGGCTCCGCCCCGCGCCTCAACCGCCGGCGGGGCTGATTTTGGCGGGCCTGAGGGTTGAGGCTGACGGCCGGCGGGTGGGACGGGATCCACCCCGCTCCTCAATCGCCGGCGGGGCTGGTTTTGGCGGGCCTGAGGGTTGAGGCTGACGGCCGGCGGGGTGGGACGGGCTCCGCCCCGCGCCTCAATCGCCCGCGAGGCTGATTCTGCCCGGGGCCCTGTTGTCCGACGAGTGGAGGGCGCGGGGTCCTGGCCCCCGCCCAGGCGTCGGCGGGGCTGAGCACGGTTGCCCCGTACCCGTGGGCGCATGTCACACATCGGGACGGTTCCGGCACAGCCCGTGCCGCCCTAGGGTCGGGGCATGTTCGCCGCATACGCCGCACGTATCGACCGTGACGCTCCCCTCGACGGCCTGGAGCTGGGTGAACGCCCGGCCCCCCGGCCCCGGCCCGGGTGGACCGCCGTGACCGTGAGGGCCGCGTCCCTCAACCACCACGACCTCTGGTCCCTGCGGGGCGTCGGTCTCGCGGCCGACCGGCTGCCGATGATCCTCGGGTGTGACGCGTCCGGCGTCGACGCCGAGGGCAACGAGGTGGTGGTGCACTCCGTCATCGGACAGACCGGCCACGGCGTCGGTCCGGACGAGCCGCGCTCGATCCTGACCGAGCGCTATCAGGGGACCTTCGCCGAGCAGGTGCTCGTACCCAGCTGGAATGTGCTCCCCAAGCCGCCGGAGCTCAGCTTCGAGGAGGCCGCCTGCCTGCCGACGGCCTGGCTGACCGCGTACCGCATGCTCTTCACCAACGCCGGGGTCCGGCCGGGGGACTCCGTGCTGGTGCAGGGCGCCGGCGGGGGAGTGGCGACGGCCGCGATCGTGCTGGGCCGGGCGGCCGGGCTGCGGATGTACGCCACCAGCCGGGACGCCGAGAAGCGGGCGCGCGCCGTGGAGCTGGGCGCGGAGGGCGCGTACGAGCCCGGCGCGCGGCTGCCCCGCCGGGTGGACGCGGTGATCGAGACGGTCGGCGCGGCCACCTGGTCGCACTCGGTCAAGTCGCTGCGGCCCGGCGGCACCCTCGTCATCTCGGGTGCGACGAGCGGTGACCGCCCCTCCCACGCCGAGCTGACCCGGATCTTCTTCCTGGAGCTGCGGGTGGTGGGCTCCACCATGGGCTCCAGGGACGAGCTGGAGGATCTGCTCTCCTTCTGCGCCGCGACCGGGGTGCGGCCGGTGATCGACACGGTGCTGCCGCTGGACCGGGCGCGCGAGGGGTTCGAGCGGATGGCGGCGGGCGGGCTCTTCGGCAAGATCGTGCTGACCCCCTCCTGAACGGGATGTCAACTTTGGTTGACGAGTCATGGTTGTCAACGTACATTGACAACCATGACTGAGGCAACGGATCTCGCCGAGCGTGCGGGTGACCGCGACCCCCGGGTCGGGCTGCGAGCGGTCGCCGCGCTGCGGCGGCTGCTCGAACAGCTCGAGGCCGTACAGGTGCGCGGTGCCCGCGATCAGGGCTGGTCGTGGCAGGAGATCGCGGCCGAACTGGGCGTCAGCCGGCAGGCCGTGCACAAGAAGCACGGGAGGCAGTGATGTTCGAACGCTTCACCAAGGATGCCCGGGACACGGTCGAGAAGTCCGTGCTCCAGGCCGAGCGAGCGGGTGCGGACTCGGTCACCGAGGAGCATCTGCTGCTGGCGATCCTGGACCAGCGCGACACCCGGACGGCCCGCGCGTGTGCCGCGCTCGGGGTCACGGACCGGCACGCGTCCATCAGGGACGCGCTGGCGGACGCCCGGCGCCGGGCCGGGCTCTCCCGCGCGGACGCCGAGGCGCTGGCCGGGCTCGGCATCGATGTCGCCGAGATCGTCGCCCGGGTGGAGGAGACCCACGGCGCGGGCGCGCTCGGGCCGCAGCGCGCCCCGAGGCGGTGGTGGTCGAGCCGGCGGCCGTTCGGCCCGGCGGCCAGGGAGACCCTTGTCGCGTCGCTGCGGATCGCGGCCGGGCGGGGGGACCGGGAGATCGGCTCCGAGCATCTGCTGCTGGCGCTCACGGCGCGGCCGGGCGTGGTCTCCGAGGTGCTGGCGGAGCACGGCGCGACCCATGCGGCCGTCCGCCGCGCGGTGTACGGGGAGGAACGCGCCGCCTAGCGCCGCCCGCCCCCCCCGCAGGAACCACCCACCCGCGCCAACTGCCCGCGCGGACGCCGGGGCGACTCCCCACCCCGTCGTCCGCGCGCGCGGTCCGTCCGCTACTTCTTCCCCGGCCGGAGCAGCGACGCCACGATATGGGCCGACGCCGTCGACAGATGGCGCCGCGCCTCGCCGAGCTGGGATTCGCTGACACCGTGGTCCCGCGCCGCGTCCCGGATGTCGTCGCGGAAACGGTCCAGCAGCCGCTCCAGATCCCGTACCGGATCACCGGTCACCGGAGTGTCCGTCAGCCGGTCCGCGACAGCGCCGTCCGCCGCTTCCCCCGATACGGGGCCGGGGGCATCCGGAGCGGGCCGGTCCGGGGTCTCCGCGGCCGGCTCCCGCTTCGGGGCGGGGGGAGGGGCGGCGGCGGACGGCCAGGACATGCCGCCCCGGGTCAGCCCGCCCAGCTGGGCGGTCAGCTCCGACAGGCCCTCGCGGACCCCGGTCGGCCAGTCGCCGCGCGCGAAATGGTCCTGTACCTGGTCCTGGACCTGCCGGGCGATCCGCTGCATCTCGCGGCGGGCCTTGTCCTGCGCCTCCTTCGCCTGGCGGCGGGCCTGCCGGGCGTCCTCCCGGGCGCGGCGGGCCTGCTCCTGCCATTCGTGGGTGGCTCGCGCCCACTCCTCCTTCTCGGCCTGCTCGGGACGGTCCCCCGCCCCGGCGCCCCCGGCCTTCTCCGCGCCCGGTGAGGTCCGGGTCCGGGAGGCGGCGGCCCGCATCTCGCTGCGCAGCTTCCCCGCGGCCCCGCGCACATCGTCCCGGATCTCCGCGGCCAGCTCGGAGACCGAGTCGCGGATCTCCAGCTCCAGATCGGCCAGCTCGCCACTGCGCCCCGCCAGCTCCTCGCGGCCCGCGTCGGTGATCGAGTAGACCTTCCGGCCGCCCTCGGTGGCGTGGGTGACCAGGCCCTCCGCCTCCAGCTTGGCCAGCCGGGGGTAGACGGTGCCGGCCGAGGGCGCGTACAGGCCCTGGAAGCGCTCCTCCAGCAGGCGGATGATCTCGTAGCCGTGGCGCGGGGTCTCGTCCAGCAGCTTCAGCAGATACAGGCGCAGACGGCCGTGTGCGAATACGGGAGCCATGTCAGAGCACCTTTCCGGTGGGGCCGCCGGTGGCGGTGGAAGCCGGGCCGTCCGAGTCGCCGGGACCGCCGGCCGCGGGATCGGCTCCGCCCGCGGGATCGTCCCCGGCGGCGGGATCGTCCCCGCCCGCGGGGCCGTCCTCGTCGGAGGGCCTGCGCAGCAGGGCGATGGAGCCGGACATCGTGGACGCCCGCAGGGTGCCGGTGCCCGCGCCGAGCGTGCCGGTGATCTTCTTCGCGCCCCACCGGCCGGTGACCCGCAGATCGCCGAAGGCGTTGGAGACGGGGCCGCTGGTGGTGTTCACCTCGACGTCGGCGTCGGTCCGGTCCGGCAGCCGGATCGCCAGCTCACCGGAGACCGTGGCCAGCCGGACATCGGTCGGGCCGGGCGGATCCGCCCCGTCCGTCTCCGCGAGATCGATCAGCATGTCGCCGCTGACCGACTCCGCCCGCACCGGCGAGCCCGCGCCGCCCTCGATCACCGTCAGATCCCCCGACACCGACTCGTACCGCAGCGCGCCGGTGACCGACTGGGCCTCCAGGCTGCCCGAGACCGTCTCGGCCCGGACGCTGCCCGTCAGGCGTACGAGGGTGGCGTCACCGCTCACGCTGTGGACGGAGGTGGTTCCCCGGATGCCGGAGATCACCGCCCCCGCCCCGACCACGCCTATCCGGACGGCCGCCTCCGCCGGCACGGCGAGGGAGACCACGACATCGCGCTGCCAGCCCTTGCGGTCGAGCCACTTCAGCCAGCCCGTCCAGTGCAGATCCGCGTAGGCGACGGTCAGCGAGGACCCCTCCCGGGTCACGACCAGCGGCGGGCCCTCCAGCCGGGAGACCTCCAGCCGGGCCGAATCCTCGTCGGTGCCGACCACATTGACCGTGCCGTTGACGACACGGACATTGAGCTCGGTGACCGGCTGGTCGAAGAGGAGCTTTCCGGGCTCCGCCACCTCCCACGTCGACTGCGCCATGACGTCTGACCTCCCCGTCGGACCACGACGCAATATATCGCGTCTCTTCTCTCAATACGATATATCGCGAGTGGGATGGCATACAAGGGCGACGCGGAATATCCGGCCCCTTATAAAGGGCCATTCATGTGCAAATTGACCTAGCGTACGTTTCATGAACGCGACACCCGTGGGCGCGCTGCTGCTCTGCCGGGCCGAGCCCGCCTCCGTACGCCCCCCGGCCCATCTGCTCCGCGAGCGGGCCCTGCTCGCACCCGCCGGGGCCGACTGGAGCGTGCTCGTGCCGGAGGGGAAACCGTGGGCGGACGGCGCGGAGCCGGTCGACCGGGTACTCGCGGGCTGGGCGTCCGCCGTGGCCGTCGCCACCAACCGGCCGGCCCTCGCGCTCTGGTGGGACGGGGACCGGGCCGGATACACCCTCGCCTCGGGATTCCGCCGGCCGGTCGGCTATGTATGGCTCGCGGACGGCACCCCGGCGGGCGAGGAGGAGGCGATGCACACCTTCGCGGCCCGCCTGGGGCTCGATCCCGTCCTCGACGTGCAGTCGCTGGAGGCGCTCACCCTCCCCGACCCGGCCTCGGACGCCCGGGCCAGGCTCCTCGGGCTGATCGCGGTCCTCGGCCGCGCCGGCCTGCGGCTGCCGGCCGGGCTCGCCCCCGCCGAACCGGGGGAGGCGCTCCGCGCCGCCGCCGTCGCGCGGGGCGCGGAGACCATCGAATGGGCGGGCTGGCGCGACGCCGTCAGGGCGGAGTTCCACGCGGTGGAGGAGGGCTTCGACCACTGGCTGCGCGACCGCCGCGAACTCTCCCGCACAAGAACCCTCGGCGCCGCGCAGCTCGCGGCCGGGGTGCCGGTCACCCTCTACGGGGTGCGCCGCCGCAGCCCCGGCTGGATCGCGGCGGGGATCGTACTCCTCGTCAACGGCGCGCTGACCTACGGCCGGGGCGCCCGCTGAGCACGGTGCGCGGCGGCGGTCCGCCGCCGCGCACCGGCGTCACTCCTCTTCGTCCTCGTCGTCCAGCCGCGCCAGCCAGGTGGCCAGGCGCTCCACCGGCACCTCGAAGTCGGGGTTGAGGTCGACGAAGGCACGCAGCTGCTCGGCGAGCCACTCGAAGGTGACCTCTTCCTCGCCGCGCCGCTTCTCCAGTTCCTCGATGCCTCGATCGGTGAAGTACACAACATTCTCCCGGGACGGATGGGGGCTACTCCCTCAGATTACGGGGCCCGCCCGCCCCTCCGGGACCGCCCCCGGACAGGCCGGAGGGCCGGTACCCACGGGTACCGGCCCTCCGGATCACACGGTGCCGCGCATGCGGCGGTCAGGCGTCGAACACCTCATTGCAGAGCTGCTGCTGCTCGGCCTGGTGACGCTTGGCCGAACCCACCGCCGGCGACGAGGAGTGCGGACGGGAGATCCGCCGCAGCCGCTCGCCGTGCGGGATGTCCGCGCCGACGGCCAGATCCAGGTGGTCGATCAGGTTGAGCGCGATGAACGGCCACGCACCCTGGTTCGCCGGCTCCTCCTGCGTCCACAGGTACTTCTCGGCGTTCGGGAACTTGGCGATCTCGGCCTGGAGCTCCGCGCCGGGCAGCGGGTAGAGCCGCTCCAGCCGGATGATCGCCGTGTCGGTGACCCCGCGCTTCTTCCGCTCGGCGTCGAGGTCGTAGTAGACCTTGCCGGAGCAGAAGACGACCTTGCGGACCGCCGCCGGGTCGACCGAGGCGTCGCCGATCACCGGGCGGAAGCCGCCGGTGGTGAACTCCTCCGCCTTCGACGCCGCCGCCTTCAGCCGCAGCATCGACTTCGGGGTGAAGATGATCAGCGGCTTGTGGTGCGGGTTGTGCACCTGCCACCGCAGCAGGTGGAAGTAGTTCGACGGCAGCGTCGGCATGGCGACCGTCATGTTGTCCTGCGCGCACATCTGGAGGAAGCGCTCCGGGCGGGCGGACGAGTGGTCCGGGCCCTGGCCCTCGTAGCCGTGCGGCAGCAGCAGGGTGACGCCGGAGGTCTGGCCCCACTTCTGCTCGGCGGAGGAGATGAACTCGTCCACGACCGTCTGCGCGCCGTTGACGAAGTCGCCGAACTGCGCCTCCCACATCACCAGCGCGTCCGGGCGGGCCAGCGAGTAGCCGTACTCGAAGCCCATCGCCGCGTACTCGCTCAGCAGCGAGTCGTAGACGTTGTACCGCGCCTGGTCCTCGGTGAGGTAGAGCAGCGGGGTGTAGTCCTCGTTCGTCTCCTGGTCCACCAGGACCGCGTGCCGCTGACCGAAGGTGCCGCGGCGGGTGTCCTGGCCGGAGAGCCGGACCGGGGTGCCCTCCATCAGCAGCGAGCCGATGGCCAGCGTCTCGCCCATGCCCCAGTCGATGGTGCCGTCCTCGACCGAGGAGGCACGCCGCTGGAGCTGCGGCAGCAGCCGCGGGTGGACGGTGACATTGTCCGGGATGTTCACCTGGGACTCGGCGATCCGCTTCACGACCTCCTGGGAGATCGCGGTGGTGACCGCCACCGGGAATTCGGCCTTCGCGTCCGGGACGAGCGCCGGGGCCGGGTGGCTGGTGGCCTCGCGGACCTCCGCGAACACCTTCTCCAGCTGGCCCTGGAAGTCCTGGAGCGCCTGCTCGGCCTCTTCCATGGTGATGTCGCCGCGGCCGATCAGGGACTCGGTGTAGAGCTTGCGCACCGAGCGCTTCTTGTCGATCAGCGCGACCATCTGCGGGTTGGTGAACTGCGGGTTGTCGCCCTCGTTGTGACCGCGGCGGCGGTAACAGATGAGGTCGATCACCACGTCCTTGTTGAAGGTCTGGCGGAACTCGAACGCCAGCCGCGCCACCCGGACACACGCCTCGGGGTCGTCGCCGTTCACATGGAAGATCGGCGCCTCGATCATGCGGGCCACATCGGTGGCGTACATGGAGGAGCGCGACGACTCGGGGGCGGCGGTGAAGCCGACCTGGTTGTTGATCACCACATGGACGGTGCCGCCGGTGCGGTAGCCGCGGAGCTGGGACATGTTCAGCGTCTCCGCCACCACGCCCTGGCCGGCGAAGGCCGCGTCGCCGTGGAGGGCGACCGGCAGGACGGTGAAGTCCGTGCCGCCCTTGTTGATCACGTCCTGCTTGGCGCGCGAGACACCTTCGAGGACCGGGTCGACCGCCTCCAGGTGGGAGGGGTTGGCGACCAGGGAGACCTTGATCTGCTCGCCGTCGAGACCGGTGAAGGTCCCCTCGGCGCCCAGGTGGTACTTGACGTCGCCGGAGCCGTGCATCGACTTCGGGTCGAGGTTGCCCTCGAACTCCCGGAAGATCTGCGCGTACGACTTGCCCACGATGTTGGCGAGGACATTCAGCCGGCCGCGGTGGGCCATGCCGATGACGACCTCGTCCAGCCGCGACTCGGCGGCCGAGTCGATCACCGCGTCGAGCAGCGGGATGACGGACTCGCCGCCCTCCAGCGAGAACCGCTTCTGGCCGACGTACTTCGTCTGGAGGAAGGTCTCGAACGCCTCGGCGGCATTGAGCCGGCGCAGGATCCGCAGCTGCTCCTCGCGCTCCGGCTTGGAGTGCGGGCGCTCCACCCGGTCCTGGATCCACTTGCGCTGCTTGGGGTCCTGGATGTGCATGAACTCGATGCCGGTGGTGCGGCAGTACGAGTCGCGCAGGACGCCCAGCACCTCGCGGAGCTTCATCAGGGACTTGCCGGAGAAGCCGCCGACGGCGAACTCGCGCTCCAGGTCCCACAGGGTCAGCCCGTGCTCGGTGATGTCCAGGTCGGGGTGCTTGCGCTGGCGGTACTCCAGCGGGTCGGTGTCGGCCATGACATGGCCGCGGACCCGGTAGGAGTGGATCAGCTCGAAGACCCGGGCGGCCTTGGTGACGTCGTCGTCGTGCGAGGCGTCGATGTCCTTGAGCCAGCGGACCGGCTCGTAGGGGATGCGCAGCGCCTCGAAGATCTCGTCGTAGAAGCCGCTCTCCCCGAGGAGGAGGTTGGCCACGACCCGCAGGAACTCGCCGGAGGCGGCGCCCTGGATCACCCGGTGGTCGTACGTCGAGGTCAGCGTCATGACCTTGGCGATGCCCAGCTTGTTCAGGGTGTCCTGGGAGGTGCCCTGGAACTCGGCGGGGTAGTCCATCGAGCCGACGCCCATGATCACCGACTGTCCGGGCATCAGCCGCGGCACCGAGTGGACGGTGCCGAGGCCGCCGGGGTTGGTCAGCGAGACGGTGACACCGGTGAAGTCGTCCATCGTCAGCTTGTTCATCCGGGCGCGGCGGACGATGTCCTCGTACGCCTGCCAGAACTCGAAGAAGTTGAGCGTCTCGGCCTTCTTGATCGCCGCCACCACGAGCTGGCGGTCGCCGTTCGGCTTGACCAGGTCGATGGCGAGGCCGAAGTTGACGTGCTCCGGCTTGACCAGGGTCGGCTTGCCGTCCTTCTCCGCGAAGGACCAGTTCATCTGGGGCATGGCCTTGAGGGCCTGCACCATCGCGTACCCGATGAGGTGGGTGAAGGAGACCTTCCCGCCCCGGGCGCGCTTCAGATGGTTGTTGATCACGATGCGGTTGTCGAAGAGCAGCTTCACCGGGACCGCGCGCACGGACGTCGCCGTGGGCACCTCCAGGGAGGCGTTCATGTTCTTCGCGACGGCGGCGGCCGGACCGCGGAGCACGATCTGCTCGGGGCCCTCGCCGGAACCGGCGGCCGGGGTGCTCGCGGCCTTCGGCGCGGGAGCCTTCGCGGCCGGGGCGGCGGCCTTGGGAGCCTCCGCCTTCGGGGCCTCCGCCTTGGGGGCCTCCGCCTTCGGGGCCTCGGCCCGGGGCGCGGCGGCCGGGGCCGGGACCGCGGCGGGCGCGGCCGGTGCGACGGGTGTGACCGGCGCCGCGGGAGCCGCCGGAGCGGCCCCATTGGCGACTGCCGTACCCGCGCCGGCCTGCGCGGGAGCGGCGGGCGCGGCCGGGGTCACGGCCGGCTCCGCGGCGGTCGCCGCGGCGTTCTTGGCGCCGGGCTTGTAGTCGGCGAAGAAGTCCCACCAGGCTCGGTCGACCGAATTCGGATCCTGGAGGTACTGCTGGTAGATCTCGTCGACGAGCCACTCATTGGGTCCGAACGCGGCGGCAGGATCAATGCCCTGAGCGCTCTGATCGGTCGTGGGGGCACCGCCCGGCCGGAGGCTGGGGGAGCTCGAGTTACTGGGGGACTGAGACGACACGGCGGCAACCGCCCTCTTCCGCTTCACAATGTGGTGGACAGCGGGAATCAAGGCTACGCCTCCCTGGCCGAGAGGTGCAGGCCGGGCGGGCCACAGTCGCGCAAGTCACACCGAAAGGCGGGTTTCGGGGGAGGTAATGGCGGGAAACACGCACGGTTCGCCCGCACCGCTGGTATGAGTGACCGAGCGGCGTCGTTCCACTGGCGGGTGACCCGCCGGACAGGTCACTTCCTCGCCATGTCCATGTAGAAGATTGGCTTCCGTTTCGAACCCTACGTCAAGATCGTGACGAGGGGATCCCCGGAAGGGTGACCAGGATCCGGCAGCCGCGGGCCGATTCGGCCACACCGATGCGCCCGCCGTGCAGATCGACCGCCCAGCGGGCGATGGCCAGCCCCAGCCCCGTACCGCCGTCACTGCCCTTTCCGTGCGGGGCGCTCACACTGCCCCGGTTGAACCGCTCGAAGACCCGGTGCCGCTCCTGCTCCGGGATCCCCGGGCCCTCGTCCACGACCTCCAGCACCAGCGACTCCGGCTGCGGCCCGCGCCGGGCCTGAACGGTGACCCGGCCCTGCGGCGGCGAGTGCTTGACCGCGTTGTCGATCAGATTGGCCACCACCTGGTGCAGCCGCTCCACATCGGCGTGCGCGGTCAGCTCGGGCGGGAAGACATCCAGATGGAGATGGACGTCGGTCCGGGTGTGGTGCCCGGACCCGGAGGCCAGCCCGCGCTGCGCCGCCGCGAGATTGGCCTCCTTCAGGACGCCGGAGAGATAGGGCCAGACCTCGAAGCGCCCGGCGCGCAGCGGTACGACACCGTTGTCCAGCCGGGACAAGTCCAGCAGGGTCTCCACCATCCGGCCAAGCCGCTCGGTCTGCCTCAGCGCCGTGCGCATGGTCTCCGGATCGGCGGCGGAGACACCGTCCACGACGTTCTCCAGCACCGCCCGGAGCGCCGCGATCGGGGTGCGCAGCTCGTGCGAGACATTCGCCACCAGCTCCTTGCGGTGCCGGTCGACCGCCTCCAGGTCATCCGCCATGCGGTTGATGGTGGAGGCGAGGTCGCCCAGCTCGTCCCGCCGGTCCGCGCCGCGCACCCGGCGGGTGTAGTCGCCGTGCGATATCCCCTTGGCGACGGTGTTCATCTCGTCGAGCGGCGCGGTCAGGCCGTGCGCCACGAACTGCGTGATCAGCAGGGTCGCTATCACCGAGAAGACGGTGATGAAGCGGAACTCGGTCGCGGTCTCCAGGGCGACCAGCAGCAGACCGGTGGTGATGAAGACCGAGCTGACCACCAGGGTGCCGAGCTTGGTCTTGATCGAGATGGCGACCGTCCTGCGGCGCCGGACGGGGTGCGGACGGCGCAGCGGGCAGCGCTCCCGCGGCTCGGGACGGCCCCCGCCCCCGGCCGCCCCCGCGTCCGGGCCGGCGGCGGTGCCGCCGGGGGCCGTCCCGGTGGGGGGCTCGTCGCCGGGCGGACGGCTCATGGCGCGGGGGTCTCCAGGGCGTAGCCGACGCCGTGGACCGTACGGATGCGTTCCGCGCCGATCTTCCGGCGCAGGGCCTTGATGTGGCTGTCCACGGTCCGGGTGCCGGAGGCGTCCGCCCAGTCCCAGACCTCCGCGAGCAGCTGCTCACGGGAGAGGACGGCCCGCGGGGTGTTCGCCAGACAGACCAGCAGATCGAATTCGGTGGGGGTCAGATGCACATCGTCGCCGCGCACCCGCACTCTGCGCTGGGCGTGGTCGATCTCCAGCTCACCGAGGCGGAGGATGCCGCTCCGGGGGGTGACGGCCGCCAGCGCGGCCCGCTCGACCCGGCGCAGCAGCACATGCACCCGTGCCGCCAGCTCCCGCATGGAGAAGGGTTTGGTCATGTAGTCGTCGGCCCCGACGCCGAGCCCGACCAGCATGTCGGTCTCGTCGTCGCGCGCCGTGAGCATCAGCACCGGCACCGGGCGCTGCGCCTGCACCCGGCGGCAGACCTCCAGGCCGTCGAAGCCGGGCAGCATGATGTCGAGCACCATCAGATCCGGCTGCCACGCCTCGGCGGCGTCGACGGCGGCGGGTCCGTCGGCGGCCGTCTGCACCAGGAACCCCTCCGCCCGCAGCCGGGCGGCGATGGCATCGACGATGGTCGTGTCGTCCTCGACGACCAGCACCCGGCGCTGGGCCCCGAGGGTGGCCGCGACGCCGTTCTGGGTCGTGTGTGTCTGTTCCATCGCCCGCCCCTGTAAGCAGCTATCGCGAGTTTTACGCGCGTTCTGATCTGTGTAACACAGCAGCGTAAAGGCAGTTACGGGGTCGCGGCTACGCGGGCCGAACGGCGAGGTGAACGGCGTCGGGTACGCCCCGGGCAACCCGGATCTCTTCGGTTCTTACCCCGGTGAAACCGGCATTCCGCAAGGTTTCTTCGAAACTGCGGGAGGGTCGCGCGGACCAGACCGCGAGAACTCCGCCCGGCAGCAACCTCCGCTTGCACAGGGCGAGTCCGGCGGGGGAGTAGAGGTTCTCGTTGTCGTCGGTCACCGTCCAGTCGGGACCGTTGTCAATATCCAGACAGAGAGCGTCATAACGGTCCTCGGTTTCCCGGAGGTGGGTGAGCAGATCCGTACGGAGGATCACGCTGCGGGGATCGGCGAGTGCCGCTGCGGAGATGTGCGAGAGCGGGCCGGAGAAATGCCAGTCGATGATGGCCTGTTCGCGTTCCACGATGGCGATGCGGCCCCATCGCGGATCGGCCGCGGCGTGGGCGAGGGAGAAACCCACTCCCAGACCGCCGATGAGGACGGAGGGCCCGCCGGCTCCGGGGGCCCCGCCGGCAGCGGTGGTGAGGGCGTCGCGAGCGGCGTCGATGAGCAGCCGCTCCGAGCGGCCGTCCGATGTGTCCATCAGAAAACAGCCGTTGGCGATGATCTCGTGGTGCTCGCCGCGCCGGCGCAGTACGACCTCGCCGTACGGCCCTTCACGGCGGTCGAGTGTCACGGTCGCGCGGTCGCGCACAGGGGCCTCCGGTGCCTTCGGTCCGATGGGTGCTCCTGGTCATGGTGGTGTTCCGCGAGGACCGGTACAAACGATTTCGGACGAGTGCGCGGGGGCGCGTGAGGTGTGTGCGGGGCGTACCCGGGCGCGGAAGCGGCTGGTGCGCCGGGGCTCACGCGCGTGCCGGGCGCGGGCACGGGGCGATTCCGCCGGGGCGGGCCCGGCGGAATCGCGCGTACGCCGACCCGGGTCAGCGCCCCGGCCGGCGGGCGCCCCGCCAGGCGTAGAGCGCGGCCCCGGCGGTGAGCAGCAGACCGGCCGTCACCCACGCGCCCCACCGCCCGTCCGGCTGCGCCATCCGGGCCAGTGCCGCCACCCGGCCGTCCTGATGCCCCTGCGGGAGAGCCATGGCCGGATACATCAGCGGCGGCAGCCAGCTCAGCCGTGCCCCCAGCACCACGGCCCCGATCGCCGCCAGGCCCGCCGCCCCGAGGGTGTTGCGCACCATGGCGGGGGCGCCCGGCTCGAACGCGGCCGGTCCTCCGGGGGTGTCCGGCACGCCCGCGGCGGCCGTCGCGAGCGCCAGGACCGCCGCCGCGCAGACGGCGAGCGCGAGCAGATGCGCCAGCCGCCGCGGCCACCAGGCGCGGGCTGCGGTCCGGTCGAGCTCATCGGCGTACACATACAGGGTCGTACCGATGGCGATGGCGGCGATCAGCGGGCCGACCGCCGTCATGGGGACGCCGAATCCGGGATCCCACGAGCGTCCGGCGCCGTCGGTCCGCCCGGTGCGCCAGAGCACGAGCACGGCCGCCGCCAGGAGGACCGCCGCGCAGAGCGGGAGGGACCGGGAGCGGGCGTAGAGCGGGAAGCCGGTGTTCCGAAAGGCGGTCACAGCGCGGGCACCTTCCCCGGGTCGCAGGAGCGGGCGGTCTCGAAGTAGCGGGAGAGCCACTGCCGGCGCTCCTCGGGGTCCATGGCACCGAGCCGGCCGAGGGCCCGGTCGAAAGACCTCATCTCCGCTCTGATCCCGGCGGCCTCCGCCGTGTCACCCCGTTTCTCGGCCCAGCCGAGCGCGGTCTCGTGGAAACCGGCCGAGGGATGGGGAGCGAGCCATGCGACAACCGTGCGGTCCACCAGCTGCACCCGTTGCTCCGCCCGGTCCGGATCGCGGACGTCGCACGCGTCCCGGTGGACGAGCATCTGCGCCGCCTCCCACCGGTACCGCTCCGGGTCGGTCAGCTCACCGCGGGTCAGGGACTGGCCCAGCGGGGTCAGCATCGGGAGCTGCACATCATTCGGCCCCCGGCGGCCGGGCAGATCCACGAACCTCTCCGGCAGATGACCGACCCCCTCCAGCCGGGTGGTGAGCCGCGAGAGCGCGCGGGTCACCTGGGGCAGCACCGCCGGGTGGCGTTGGCTGACACAGATCACCGGCCGGACGGAGGTGTCGCAGACCTGCCGGGCCGGCAGGGGATCGGGCCGCCACATGCGATCACCGGACTTGACCAGGGTGACCCCGCAGACGGCCGCGATCAGCAGCGCCGGCAGGGCGGTCCAGCGCCGGGCGGCGGCGACCGCGAGCACGGCGGCCACCGCCAGGCCGCCGAACCAGCCGGCCGTCACCAGCGGCTCCCACCACACATACAGGGAGTGGGCCATCCCCGAGTCCGAGACGGCGACGGGGCTCAGGAACCGGTATCCGCTCCCCAGGCTCGACACGACAGCGGACCCGAGGTAGACCCCGCCGCCGAAGAAGGGTGCCGCGAGCCGCCAGCGGATCACTCCGCCCGCCACATGCCCGATCAGGGTCACCGCCATGACGAACACCGCGTCCGAGAGCGGGGCGGTCACGCTCGGCCGCCCGGCACTCGCGTACGGCAGACAGGCCAGCAGCGCCGCCGCGTGGGCGATCAGACAGGCCAGCGCCGACCAGAGGGCGGTGGGCAGGGCCGCCGCGAGGAACCGTGCGAGCGGGCCCCGGGAGGATGTCGCGCCCAGCTCCTCCGTGCGCCGCCGCCACTCCCGCCCGCCCTGCCAGCACCCCGCCGCTCCGGCGATGGGGGCGGCGAGCAGTACGGAGACCGTGCGCAGCAGCGCCTGGGTCTCGCCCCAGCCTCCCTGCCAGCCCGCAGACTTCTCCGCCATGGTGACCGAGACCGTCAGCAGCACGGCGGCCCCGGCCCAGGGCGCGGTGCCGCGCAGCAGTTCGCCGCGGAACGGATGGGCGCGCCGGGCGCCGGGCCGCGGGGGTTTCCCGGCGGGGGAGGCGGGCGCGGGCCGTACTCCGGTGAGCGTCATCGGCCGGCCCTCCCGTCCCGCGGAACGCCGCCGTCGCGGTGGCGGCGCAGGGCCGCCGTGTAGCCGCGCTCGATGGCGCTGCCCTCATCGGCGGGCGCTTCCCCGCCCAGCTCGGTGAGTTCGCCGGTCGTGCCCCGGTAGGCGACCCGGCCCCGCTCCAGGAGCGTCACCTCCGTACAGGCCGCCGCCACGTCCTCCACCAGATGGGTGGAGACGATCACGGTGGAGGCGGTGCCCATCTCCCGGAGAAGTGACCGGAATTCGACCCGCTGCTCCGGATCGAGACCGGCGGTCGGCTCGTCGAGAAGCAGCACCTCCGGCTCGTTGACGATCGCCTGGGCGATGCCGACCCGCCGCACCATTCCGCCGGAGAGGTGTTTCACCCGGGTGTCGATCCGGTCCGTCAGCCCGACCCGTGCCACCGCGGTCTCGACCGCCTCCGGGACCAGATCGCCCGGCATCTCCTTCAGCCAGGCCACATACGACACGAACTCCCGCACCGTGAAACCCGGATAGAACCCGAACTCCTGCGGCAGATACCCCAGCCGCCGCCGCACCCCGGTCCGCTCGCGCGACACGGAGACATCGCGGCCGAGCAGCTCCACCGCACCCGCGCCGGGCGCGTTGACCGTGGCCAGGACCCGGATCAGTGAGGTCTTGCCCGCGCCGTTGGGGCCGAGCAGACCGTGCACTCCCGTGCCGAAACCGAGGTCGACCGCGTCGAGCGCGACCGTCCTGCGGTGCCGGACCGTCAGCCCGGTCACCCTGATCGTCGTCATCGCACTCTCTCCAGATGGTCGAATGAGGAACGGCGCGCCGCGAGCAGCCCGGCGCACACCACCGCCGCGGCGGCCCAGCCGCCCTGGCTGCCGGGGCCGGACACCAGGTCGGCGAGGAAGGCGGCCCGCTGGGTCCCCCTCGCCGGGTACGGCACCAGAACGATCGCGATCCAGCCACCGCTCAGCGCGCATGCGGCGGCCCGGCACCCCACGTACGAGCCCGCCGCCAGCGCCGCCAGGGTCAGTGCTAGCGCCGGGAGCAGCCAGGCCGCCGCGCCGGGTACGCCCGCGACTCCCGACGCGCCCGGGGGCAGCAGCGCCCCCGTCCCCGCCAGCAGCAGCACGCTGACCGCGAGCACCAGCGCGGTGCGGGTCAGCAGCAGCCGCAGCCCGCCGCCGGGGGTCGCCGCGACGATCTCGTACAGCGGATCCGCGTACCGCCCGTACGAGAGGGCCACGCCCGCGAGCGGCAGGGCCGGGGAGAGGGTGAGCAGCAGGGTGCGGGTGTGGCTGAAACCGACCCCGTACGCGAGGAAGAGCGCGCCGCCGGTCACCAGCGCCAGCGCCACCAGCCAGGGTCCGCGCAGGGCGGGCCCGGCCGCCCAGAACATCCGCACCGCCCAGCCCGTCCGCCCGGACCGCCGCGCGACGGGCGCCCCGGCGCCGGCGGTGTCCCCGGGGGCCGCCCCGGCTCCGGAGGTCACCCCCTCCGCTCCTGCCGCCTCGGCCAGAACCGCGGACCGGACCAGGCCGATCACCGGGCCGGCCGAGCCCGCCCGGACCGCTGCCGACACCCGGACCGCGCAGGCTCCGCACGACTCCAGGTGTTTCTCCAGCGACCAGGCGTCGGGCTCGGTGGCCGAGCCGTCCGCGTACCCCCGGGCGAGCTGTTCGCTCACATGCCAGCCGCTCATGCCATGCCTCCCAGCGGGTGTGTGTCCGGGGCGAGTTCGGCCAGTGCCGCCCGCAGTTCGCGGCGGGCCCGGAGAGCGCGGGTTTTGACCGTGCCCTCGGGGATGCCCAGCAGCCGGGCGGCCTCGCGGGTGGTCAGCCCGTCGATGACGGTGGCGCGCAGCACGTCGCGCAGTTCGGGGGAGATCCGTTCCAGGGCGGCGCCGACATCCCCGTACTCCAGCCCGGCCAGCACCCGGTCCTCGGCCGATGGCGCGGATCCGGCCGGTCCGGCCGGTGCGATCGGCGCGGCCGTCTCCGGCGGGGGAGGGCACCGGCGGGCGTGGGCGCGCTGGGCGTCCACCAGCCGGCGGGCGGCGATCACCCAGAGCCAGCCGCCCGCCTCGCCGCCGCGATGGGAACCGGCGGAGCGCCAGACGGTGACGAAGGTGTCCTGAAGCACCTCGCGCACGGTCTCCGGGTCGGGGCAGCGGCGGGCCAGCCGGGTGTGCAGCCAGCCGGCATGCCGGTCGTAGAGCACGGCGAGCGCGTCGGCGTCGCCGCGTGCGACGGCGCGCAGCAGCCCGGCGTCGTCCTGGTCTCCCCTCGGGGGGCGCTTCCATCTCACGCCGGGTATATCGCCGGGCGGGAGTGGATCGGTTCGCCGGCCGCCCGGCGGGTGCCCGGCCGGGGTCAGTCCAGCCGGATCAGCAGGGCGTCGCCCTCGTCGGCCGCCGCCCGGAAGAACGCCACCAGCACGCTGTGACAGGCGGTGACGGAGGTGAGCGGCTCACCGTGCTCCCAGACGAAGGCGGGGTGGATCTCCTCCGCCGCCAGATCCTCCGCCGTCACCCCCTCCACCAGGCCGGCGGCGTCGATCTCCGCGAGCGCTTCGGCCGCCGTCCGGACCCGCTCCGGGGTGAGACAGCGGGGCGGTACGGATCCCCAGAGCTCGGTGACGGGGATGTCCGCCTCGCCCTGGACGATGTCGACGGGGAGCCCGGCCGGGCGCAGCAGGAAATCGAGGGTGTGCCATGCCCTGCCGATGTCCAGACGGCGTGCCGTGGCCGGATCCGCGCCGTCGTGCGGCTTCGTCCCGGCCATGTCGCCGATGAAATCCTCGGCCCACTCCGGATCCCGGAGCGCCTGCTCCAGCTCGGCGGGTGTGAGCCGTGCGTACTCCCCGATCGTGCTCATGGGCGGAGCGTAGGCGCGGCCACTGACAACGACCCCCGCCGCCCCCCACCTCACCTGCGAGGAAGCCGTCCGGAGGCCGGCCCCCGCCCGGTCGTTCGCTCAGAGTGAACGCAGGGTGGGGAACATCCGGGGGCTCCCATGCATTGAGTGCACATAGCTCAACTTCACTGCCTAAGGGGAGATCATGGCTGCTGAGTCCCAGACGTTCATCACCCTGCCCGTGCTGCCGCTGGACGACGAGGTCGTCCTGCCCGGAATGGTGGTGCCGCTGGATCTGACGGACACCGAGGTCCGCGCCGCGGTGGAGGCCGCACAGGCCGCCGCCCGCTCCTCGGGGGACAGCAAGCCGCAGGTGCTCCTTGTTCCGAGGGTGGACGGCAACTACGCCGCGACCGGTGTGCTCGGCACGGTCGAGCAGGTCGGGCGGCTCTCCGACGGAGACCCCGGCGCCCTGATCCGGGGGCGGGACCGGGTGCGGATCGGCGCCGGCACCACCGGCCCCGGCGGCGCGCTCTGGGTGGAGGGGACACGGATCGAGGAGAGCGAGCCCGATCCGCTGCCGGGACAGATCGCCGAGCTGGTCAAGGAGTACAAGGCCCTCGCCACCGACTGGCTGAAGCGGCGCGGCGCCTGGCAGGTGGTCGACCGGGTGCAGCAGATCGAGGGCGTCTCCCCGCTCGCCGACAACTCCGGCTACTCCCCCTTCCTGACGACCGCCCAGAAGATCGAGCTGCTGGAGACCGCCGACCCGGTCGCCCGGCTCAGGCTCGCCACCGAGCAGCTGCGCGAACACCTCGCCGAACAGGACGTCGCCGAGTCCATCGCCAAGGACGTCCAGGAGGGCGTCGACAAACAGCAGCGCGAATTCCTGCTCCGCCGTCAGCTCGACGCCGTCCGCAAGGAGCTGCGCGAGCTCAACGGCGAGGCCGAGGGCGAGGAGTCGGACGACTACCGCGCCCGGGTCGAGGCCGCCGACCTGCCCGGCAAGGTGCGCGAGGCCGCGCTCAAGGAGGTCGAGAAGCTGGAGCGGTCCAGTGACCAGAGCCCCGAGGGCTCCTGGATCCGCACCTGGCTCGACACCGTCCTCGAACTGCCCTGGAATGAACGCTCCGAGGACGAGTACGACATCCAGGGCGCCAAGAACATCCTCGACGCCGAACACGCCGGCCTGAAGGACGTGAAGGAGCGGATCACCGAATACCTCGCGGTGCGCAAGCGGCGCGCCGACCGTGGGCTCGGAGTGATCGGCGGGCGGCGCGGGGGCGCGGTGCTGGCACTGGTCGGCCCGCCCGGCGTCGGCAAGACCTCACTCGGCGAATCCGTGGCCCATGCGATGGGGCGGAAGTTCGTCCGGGTCGCGCTCGGCGGTGTCCGGGACGAGGCGGAGATCCGGGGCCACCGGCGCACCTATGTCGGAGCGCTGCCCGGCCGCATCGTCCGGGCGGTCAAGGAGGCCGGGTCGATGAATCCGGTGATCCTGCTCGACGAGATCGACAAGGTGGGCTCGGACTTCCGGGGCGACCCGGCCGCCGCCCTCCTGGAGGTGCTCGACCCGGCGCAGAACCACACCTTCCGGGACCACTACCTGGAGGTCGAGCTCGACCTCAGCGATGTGGTCTTCCTGGCCACCGCCAATGTCCTGGAGGCCATCCCGGAGGCGCTGCTCGACCGGATGGAGCTGGTCAGGCTCGACGGTTACACCGAGGACGAGAAGGTCGTCATCGCCCGGGACCACCTCCTGCCGCGCCAGCTCGACCGGGCGGGCCTGGAGCCGGCCGAGGTCGTCATCGAGGACTCGGCGCTGCGCGGGCTGGCCGGCGAGTACACCCGGGAGGCGGGCGTCCGCGATCTGGAGCGCTCCATCGCCCGGCTGCTCCGCAAGGTCGCGGCCCAGCACGAGCTGGGCGGCCGTGAGCTCCCGTACACCATCGGCGCCGAGCAGCTCCGCGAGCTGATCGGACGGCCGCACCATGTGCCGGAGTCCGCGCAGGACCCGGCCGAGCGCCGGACCTCCGTGCCCGGCGTCGCCACCGGGCTCGCGGTCACCGGGGCGGGCGGTGACGTCCTCTATGTGGAGGCGTCGCTCGCCGACCCGGAGACCGGTGCCTCGGGGCTGACCCTCACCGGCCAGCTCGGCGATGTGATGAAGGAGTCGGCGCAGATCGCGCTCAGCTTCCTGCGCTCGCGGGGCGCGGAGGCCGAGCTGCCCGTCGCCGACCTCAAGGACCGGGGTGTGCACATCCACTTCCCGGCGGGCGCGGTCCCGAAGGACGGGCCGAGCGCGGGCATCACCATGACGACCGCGCTGGCGTCGCTGCTCTCCGGGCGTCCGGTGCGCACGGATGTGGCCATGACCGGCGAGGTCTCGCTGACCGGCCGGGTGCTCCCGATCGGCGGCCTGAAGCAGAAGCTGCTGGCCGCGCACCGGGCGGGCATCACCACCGTGGTGATCCCCAAGCGGAACGAGGCCGATCTGGACGATGTCCCGGCCGAGATCCTGGAGAAGCTGGAGGTCCACCCGGTGACCGATGTCCGCCAGGTGCTGGAGATCGCCCTCAGCCCGGCGGAGGTGGCGGTGGCCGCCGCGGCCTGACACCCGGCCGGCCGTGTCGTGCCCCGGGCGGGAGATGTCGTCTCCCGCCCGGGGCACGGGTGCGTCCCGCTCCGGGGCGCGGGTGCGTTCCGCTCCGTTCCGCTCCGTCTCGCGGAAAATCGTTTCCGCTGCTCAAGCCCTCTGTGATCGGATGGCCCGGATGGACATCACCGCCCGGCCCACCGGGGACGGAGACCTTCGGGCGGACTGCGCGAACTGCTTCGGCCTCTGCTGTGTCGCACTCCCCTTCACCGCCTCGGCCGACTTCGCCGTGAGCAAGCCCGCCGGGCGCCCCTGCCGCAATCTGGACACCGGCTTCCGCTGCGGGATACACACCCGGCTGCGGCGGAGCGGTTTCGCCGGCTGCACGGTGTACGACTGTTTCGGCGCCGGCCAGAAGGTCTCCCGGGTCACCTTCGGCGGCACCGACTGGCGCACCGCCCCGGAGACCGCCGGCCCGATGTTCGCGGCCTTCCCCGTCGTGCGGCAGCTCCAGGAACTGCTCTGGTATCTGAACGAGGCCCTGACACTGGAACCGGCCCGTTCACTGCACACCGAGATCCGGGCGCTGCTGACGGAGACCGAGGCGCTCACTCTGCTCGGCCCGGACGAACTCCCCGGCGTGGACGTGGCGGGCCGGCGCCGCCGGACCGGGATCCTTCTGGACCGCGTCAGCGGACTGGTCCGGGCCCGGGCCCGGACCCGCGCCCGGACCGGCCGGAGGCCGAAGGACCGCAGGGGCGCCGATCTCATGGGCGCCCGGCTCGACGGCGCCGACCTCCGGGGAGTGAGCCTGCGCGGCGCGTACCTCATCGGCGCCGATCTCTCCGGCGCGGATCTGCGCCGGGCCGACCTCCTGGGGGCGGATCTGCGGGACGCCGATCTCTCCGGCGCCGACCTGACGGACGCCTTCTTCCTCACCCGGCCGCAGCTCAGCGCGGCCCGGGGCGACACCCGGACCGCGCTGCCGGCCGCGCTGGACCGCCCCGCGCACTGGCGGTGACGGCGGCGGGCCCGCCGCCGTCAGCCGGTGGCCAGGGCCACGACGCGGTCGTACGCCCCGTTGAATCTGTTGTGATCGCCGACGATCGGCCCGGACGAGGTGTACTGCCACATCGTCTGGACGGCCCACCCGGCCGGAAGGGTCCCCGGCGTGGTGTTGTAACGAGCGATCCAGAGCGGATTGCTCGCCCCGAACCCCGCGTGGTCGCCGGTGCACTGGACCCACCAGCTCGTCGCCGTGTAGATCACCGCGTCCCGTCCGGTGCGTGCCTTGTACCGGTTGAGGAAGTCCCGGATCCAGGCCACCATCGCGGACGGCGTCTTGCCGTAGCAGGCGTCCCCGTACGGATTCCACTCGATGTCCAGCGCGCCCGGCAGGGTTCTGCCGTCCGGTGTCCACCCTCCGCCGTTGTTGACGAAGTAGTCCGCCTGCGCGGCGCCGGTCGTCGTGTCGGGGGTGGCGAAGTGATACGTGCCCCGGACCATCCCGATGTCGTACGAGCCGTTGTACTGCTGCGGGAAGTACGGATTCTTGTAGTAGGTGCCCTCGGTGGCCTTCACATAGGCCCACTTCACCCCGCTGTTCCACAGCGCCGGCCAGTCGACATTGCCCTGATGGCTGGAGACGTCGACGCCTTCCGTCTGGGCGTTGCGGGTCCCGGGCGGCAGTCCGCCCTGACCGTCGTGCGCGATGACGCCCATGCCCAGATAAGCGGAACCGCGCGGGGGAGCGTCGGCGTCGGTCGCACCGGCCGTGCCGGGGAGGGTGAGGAGGAGGGAGAGGACCGCGAGGAGCGCGGCGCCGAACGTCAGACGTGAACGGCGGGGCCTCATCGCATAGCTGGAGAAATGGATCATTCCGTATCTGTGCACGTTCATAGCGTGCCTCCGAAGACGCACCGTGGGGGGACCCGGTAACCGGGCGGCATGCCCGGGATGGAGCAATGTGGTGTGGACATGCCACGCTTGACGCTACGCGCGGAGAAGACCGGTTCGTAAGGGCCCCGGAGTGCCGCCGTTGGTCCAATCCTGCGAAATACTGACCGAGCTGCGGTGATGAGCCGTGCCGGCGGAAACTTTCAGGAACCGGAAACCGTACGAGGGGTGCTGACGTGCAGGAAAGCGGTACGGGGAGCGAGCCCGGCCCCACCGGGGGAGCCGGCGCCGACCGCGCATTCCTCGCGCTGGAACGGGAGTTGGCCGTCTTCCTGCGCCGCGCGCGGGCCTCCTCCGGCGAGATGGCCCGCCAGCTCCACCCCGACCTGGAGGCCGCCGCGTACGGGCTCCTCGTCCGCCTGGAGGAGTCCGGCTCGCTGCGCGCCACGGAGCTCGCCGGGTACTTCGGCGTCGGCAAGGCGACGATGAGCCGCCAGCTCCGGGCGCTGGAGGACCTCGGCCTGGTCGTCCGCGAGCCCGACCCGGCGGACGGGCGGGCGTCACTCGTCCGGCTCACCGAAGAAGGTCTCGAACGGTTCCGCCGAGTGAGGGATGCGAGGCGGGACCGGTATGTCGCGAGGCTGGCGGAGTGGGACCGGGGGGAGGTCGCGGAGCTCGCGCGGCTTCTGCATCAGCTGAACGCGCGTGCGGAGGATGTTTCCTTATCGGGCGACGCTCGTGGAGGGGGTGTGCAGGGTCGTCCCCGGAAGAGCCGGCGGTAAGACCCGGGTGCACAGGACAAGCGGGCCGGTTTCCGCCGGCTCTGAGGAGTCGAGCCCGGAGGACCCCCGGGCCGCACGAATGCGAAGGTGTCCCGCCCCGTACCCGCGCACCGGAACAACACAGGGCACGAGGCGCACAAGAAGAGCCCCGCACCCGGGACCCCGAACGACGCGGGCGGGGACGCGACACCGCCCCCACGCCAACCCGCACCCGCGAACGAGAGCAAGCAAAATCAAGCCCCGCCGGCGATTGAGGCGCCGGGTCCGGGGCGGAGCCCCGGGAAAACACCCGCACCCCCGGGCGAGGGTGCACAAGATTCGGCCCCGCCGGAGGCAGCCGCGCCCCGGGAAGGGACCCGTACCCCGGGGCGAGGGCGCACAAGATTCGGCCCCGCCGGAGGCAGCCGTCAGAGCCTCGCGAAGACCGCCGTCGCGTCGTCGTGCCGCTTGCCGCGGGCCCCCGGCCCCGGGTCCACCGTCTCCAGCTTCCGGACACGGTCGATCAAGCTCTCCGCGCCCTCCGAACGCAGGACGGACACGCAATCACCCCAGTCGCCCGCGCCGAACATCTCCACCCACCGCGACGCGCCGTCCGTCAGGGCGGTCAGGGAGTGGACCAGGGCGCGCGGCGTGGTGCCCGTCACCGCGCGGGCGGCGACCCCGGGGTCGGCCGCCGCCGTGAAGAAGCCGCCCTCGGCATTGCGGAGGGCGTCCGCCGAGGCGTGGGTGCGCAGGGCCCCGGGCGGCAGCCGGTCGAGGCGGTCGTCCAGGATCGCGCGCACCGCGCCGTCCGGGGATTCGATCAGCAGGGCCGAATCGGAGAGCACCAGATGTTCCACCGGATCCGGCGGTCCGCCCCAGCGCGCCATGACGACCGTTGCCTGTGGCGTTCGAACGTGAGAAAGGTCACAGCTGTTTCGGTGGGCATCGGCGGTGCGTCGAATTGCCGACGAGAGAATCCCGGCCAGAGATGTATCCGGCCGAGAAGTGGACAGTTCGAGCAATGCACCCCCGAGCCGGGCGGTGAACCAGGGGACCCCATGCTCACAGCCGTAGTCGCCCTCCGGAGGAGTGACCCCGTCCAGCACCACGAGCGATCCGCCCTGGCCGGATGTCGGCAGGGCAACGGATGCCCAGTCCTCGTTGGGGCGTTCGGGCGATCCGGGTGAAGTGGCTAGATCCATGCGCATGAGGCCCAGTCTGCATGAGTCGTTCACGTCATGTGCACAACCGTGAATTCCCTCTGTACACCCTGGTCAGACGGCGTTCGAAGTGTCTGATCGATCATCAGGTGAAGCTGCGGGCGCGCATCCTGCCAAAGCCCGGCCGGAAGATCCAGTCAGTGTCCAGGGAATGACTCCGGCGGCAACCGAGAGGAGTTGTTTGCCAACTCCCCAGTGATGTTCACTCGTTCAGGTGGCGGAGCGGCCGAGGTGCGCCCCCCTCCCAAAAGCACTGGAATGGTCTTATGTCGTGCCAGGGGTGGGATCATGTGTATTACCGGTCGTCATCTCTGCTTCAAGGTTCAAAGGGCGGACGAGTCAAGCAGGATTGCGAGCACCGGTGCAGAAGAAGCGGCCTCAGGCCCCCCTGGTCCCTGAGACGTATCCGGCACGGGACATCTCGCCGGTGCCTGTCGCACGCGGCCGTGCCAAGCGGGTGCGCAACAGGCTGGTCATAGGTGTCGCCGTGGTCGGTCTGGTCGTCGTGGGCGCGGGCGCCCCCGGCGTGCTGGCCGTGTCCGGGGATCTCTCCGAGTCGCAGCGGCTGGTCGGTCTCGCCGGGCTGAACCGGCAGGCCGTCACCCTCGCCCACTCGCTCTCCGACGAGCGCGACGAGGTCACCGCCTACATAGCCGCCGGACGCGAGGACCAGCGCGGCGCCGAGAAGGACCGCCGGGAGGTCACCAGCGCCCGCAGCGCCCGGGTGGACCGGCAGATAGACGAGATCCGCGCGGACATCCCCGGCGAACGCGCCGAGCTGCGCCGCTCGCTGGCGACCGTGGTCTCCGTCCGCCGGACCGCGCTCACCGGCAAGGGCACCGCGATGGAGGCCCACCGCGCCTACACCGCCGTCATCAACGGCCTCCAGGCCCTCGCCGTCGAGCTCGCCGACAGGACCCCCCCGCGCGCCCCGGGCGGCGCCCGCGCCACCGCCGAGCTCGGTATCGCCGTCGAGCAGGCGTCGGCCACCCGCGGGCTGCTGCTGGCCGCGCTCTCCGTGCCCGCCGGGGAGGCCGCCGAGCGCATCGACGAGTTCACCGGCCTTCCCGTCCAGGGGGAGGAGGGCGAGGAGGAGAAGGCCGCCCGGGAGGCCCGGGACGCGCTCAGCGCCGCCGCCACCCAGTCCCGGATGCGCGAGCTCGCCGCCCTCGCCGACTTCGACCAGGCCGCCGGCGGTGCGGCCCGGGACTCCCTCGCCGCCACCGTCACGGGTGCCGAGGTGAAGACCGCAGAGGGATATCTGGGCCGGCTCACCGATGAACCCGAGCTCTCGGGCGGCGACCGCAAGTCGAACCGGAAGCGGCTGGAGACCTCCCTCACCGCCCGTGTCGAGCAGATGCGCGGAGTGGAGTCGTCACTCGCCTCCGAGCGGATCACCGCGGCGGAGCAGCTCCGTGACGACGATGTCACGGCCCTGGAGATCAGGGTCGCCGTCCTCGGCGGACTGGTCCTGGTCACCATCGGCGTACTCGCCGGACTCTCCCGTACGCTCACCCGCCCGCTGGCGGTGCTGCGCATCGGCGCCGCCCGCCTCGCGGCCGGTCCGGACGCCGGGGAGCCGGTCGGCTTCACCGGGCGCAATGATGAATTCGCGCAGGTCGTGCGCTCCCTGAATCTGCTTCAGGGCCGGCTGCGGGAGCTCTCGGCCCATGCCGAGCGGCTGGAGAACGACCGCCGCGAGCTGACCGCCTCCAACGACTCCCTGACCGCCCGGCTCGCCGCCGCCCGCGCCGAACTGCGCGACAGCACCGGCGGGCTGACGGCCGAGCTGGAGCGGCTGCGGCACACCGTCGACCACACCTTCGTCAATCTCTCGCTGCGCACCCTCGGCCTGGTGGAGCGTCAGCTCTCGGTCATCGAAAGGCTGGAGGAGCGCGAGCAGGACCCGGAGCGCCTGGCCACCCTCTTCAAGCTCGACCACATGGCCACCGTCATGCGCCGGCACAGCGAGAATCTGCTGGTCCTCGCCGGTGCCGAACACGGCCACGGCCACCCCGGCGCGGTTCCGCTGGTGGATGTGGCCCGGGCGGCGGTCAGTGAGATCGAGCGGTACGAGCGGGTCGTCATCCAGGCCCTGCCGCCGCGCGCGCAGATCGCCGGATTCGCCGCCGACGACCTCAGCCATCTCGTCGCCGAGCTGCTGGAGAACGCCACCGCGTTCTCGCCGCCGGACGCCGTGGTCGAGTTCTCCGGCTGGCTGCTGGAGAGCGGCGAGGTGATGCTCTCCGTCCAGGACACCGGCATCGGGATGACCGCCGGACGGCTCGCGGAGCTCAATGCCCGGCTGGAGGACCCGCGGGCGCACGAGCGGGCTCCCGCCGGTGCCAAGGGCTCCAAGGGCGCCAAGGCCCCCGCGGAGCCCACCGGCGGGCCCGACGCCGAGGGGCTCGGTCTCCGGGTCGCCGGACTGCTGGCCGCGCGCCACGGCATCCGGGTGCAGCTGCGGCAGCAGAAGGGCGGCGGGATCACCGCCGTGGTCGTACTCCCCCAGGGGCTGCTGCCCGAGGAGCCCGACGCCGAGCGCCCGCAGGCCATGTCGGACACCAGCCGCTCGCTTCAGCTCCCGGGCTCCGCCGCCGAGGCGAACTCCAACGCGCTGCCGAGCACTCCGCGCCGCCCGCTGCCGGACCGGGTCCGGCCCGGGCCGCACTCCGACCCGCTGGTGGAGGCCGCCGAGGCGGCCGTCCGCGCCGCCGAGCCCGAGGTGCACGAGCGCACCGCGGACGGCGATCCGGCGAGCGCCGAGCCCCCGGCGGCCGAGGAGCCCGCCGCCCCGGCCCGCGTCGACGAGCCGACCTTCGCGATGCGGCTCCCGGACCTTCCGGACGAGGCCGGTGCCGGCGGCGCGGAGGACGGTGCCGGGGAGACACCCGAGGAGCCGGACACCGAGGGACCTGCCGCGGGCCCCGCGCCCGTCTGGGACAAGGTCACCGACAAGGGTCTGCCCAAGCGCACGCCCAAGGTCGTCAAGCCCGCCGCCGCACCCGGCGAGCGCGCCGGCAGCGTCGACGCCGACGCCCTCCGCCGCAAGCTGGGCGGATTCCAGCGGGGCGCCGACAGCGGTCGCAAAGAAGCCGAGGCGGAGATCGCGCGCACGGCAGTCCGAGAAGCGGGGGACACAGTCGAGGAGGCACGCAGTTGACTGCGACCGGCACGTTCGGCCTGAGCAGTGAGGCCCGCAATCTGCACTGGTTGCTCAGCAATCTCGTGGAGGAGGTGCCAGGGCTGCGTTCGGTCGCCGTCGTCTCGTCCGACGGGCTGCTGCTGCTCTCCTCCGACCCGGCCCAGAACAGCGCCCCGGCCCACCCGGCCGGGCAGGACGGGCCCAAGGGATCCAGCGCCGACCTCGCCACCATCGTCTCCGGCATAGGCAGTCTCACCATCGGCGCCGCACGGCTGATGGACGGCGGCGGCGTCAAACAGACCATGGTCGCCATGGAGGACGCCTGTGTCTTCATCATGTCGATCAGTGACGGCTCACTCCTCGGCGTGCAGGCCGAGGCCGACTGCGACATGTCCGTCGTCGCCTACCACATGGGTCTCTTCGTCGGCCGCGCCGGACACGTACTCACCCCCGAACTCCGCAGCGAACTGCGCCAGTCCCTGGAGGGCACCCGGTGACGTCCTCTCAACCCTCCCAGCACCCGCCCACCGGCCCGGCCGGCCTTCCGGTGCGGGGCGAGAACCGCAGACCCGCCCGGGTGCGCCCGTACTCGCTCACCCAGGGCCGCACCCGCTTCGGCCATGTGCTCCTCGTGGAGACCTTCGTGGCGGCCATCGAGGCCCCGGCCGACCGCAAAGAGCTGCCCAAGGGTGATCTCTCCACCCGGGTGATGCCAGAATTGCAGGCCATCGTCGAGCTCTGCCGCCGGATGCGCACCGTCGCCGAGATCTCGGCGATTCTCAAGATGCCCCTGGGCGTCGTCAGGGTGCTCCTCAGCGATCTGGCCGATCAGGGAAGAATTCGTGTATACGGCACCGGGCATGGCCCGGGACGCCCGGAACGCGCACTGCTGGAAAGGGTGCTGAGTGGACTCCGCCGCCTCTGACACGCTCGCCTCCGCCGCGCTCACCACTGAGCCCCCCGGCACCCACCCGGCGGCGGCCCCGCCCCCCGCCGCCCGGAGCCATCCCGGCGACGGGCCCCGGAGCGCGGCGGACGACGGCGTACAGCCCTGGCAGCTGGACCACACCCGCGCGCCCACCGCCGCCAAGGTCGTGGTCGCGGGCGGTTTCGGGGTCGGCAAGACCACCTTCGTGGGCTCGGTCTCGGAGATCACCCCGCTCCAGACCGAGGCGCTGATGACCCGGGCGAGCGAGGAGACGGACGACCTCACCGCCACGCCCGAGAAGCTCACCACCACCGTCGCCATGGACTTCGGCCGGATCACCCTGGACGAGGACCTGGTGCTGTACGTGTTCGGCACACCCGGACAGCAGCGCTTCTGGTTCATGTGGGACGACCTGGCACGCGGCGCGATAGGCGCGGTCGTGCTCGCCGACACCCGGCGGCTGTCGGACTGTTTCCCGGCTCTCGACTACTTCGAGAGCAGCGGACTGCCCTATGTCGTCGCCGTCAACCATTTCGACGGATCGGAGCTTTTCGAGACCGAGGACGTGCGGGAAGCCTTGACCATACCGGCACATGTGCCGATTGTGATCATGGACGCGCGCAAAAGGGCCACCGTGGTCGAGTCACTGCTCGAACTCGTGGCCCACGCGCTCGAAGCCACCCCCGAATAGTCGCGCACGGTCCCCGCCTTGATCTGACGAAAGAGAAGACACCCCGGATGCGGAAGATACTCATTGTCGGAGCCGGACAGTCCGGCCTCCAGCTCGCCCTCGGCCTCCAGTCGAAGGGGTACGAGGTCACCCTGATGTCCAACCGCACCTCCGACGAGATCCGCTCGGGGCGGGTCATGTCGACGCAGTGCATGTTCCACACCGCGCTCCAGCACGAGCGGGATCTCGGCATCAACTTCTGGGAGCACCAGGCCCCGCGGATCGAGGGCCTCGGCGTCTCGGTGGCCGGGCCCGAGTCGCAGCGGCTGATCGACTGGGTCGGCAGGCTCGACGGCCACGCCCAGTCCGTCGACCAGCGGGTGAAGATGGCCGGCTGGATGGAGACCTTCGCCGAGCGCGGCGGACAGCTCGTCATCCACGGCGCGGCCGTCTCCGACCTGGACTACTTCTCGCGTACGTACGACCTGGTCATGGTCTCGGCGGGGAAGGGCGAGCTGGTCTCGATGTTCGCCCGGGACGCCGCCCGCTCGCCGTACGACACCCCGCAGCGCGCACTCGCCGTCGCCTATGTGCACGGCCTCGGCCCGCGCCCCGAGCACCCCGAGTTCGACGCGGTCCGCTGCAATCTGATCCCCGGGGTCGGCGAGCTCTTCGTCATGCCCACCTGGACCCACTCCGGTCGCGCGGACATCCTCTTCTGGGAGGGAGTCCCCGGCGGTCCGCTCGACGCCTTCCAGGGCATCAAGGACCCCTCCGAGCATCTCTCCCTCACCCTGGAGCTGCTGGAGCGCTTCCTGCCGTGGGAGTACGCCCGTGCGACCAAGGCCGAACTGACCGACGCGGGCGGCACCCTCGCCGGCCGGTACGCCCCCACCGTGCGCAAGCCGGTCGGCCGGCTCCCCGGCGGCGGGCTGGTCCTCGGCGTCGCGGATGTGGTCGTGGCCAATGACCCGATCACCGGCCAGGGCTCCAACTCGGCCTCCAAGTGCGCCGCCGCCTATCTGTCGGCCATCGAGGAGCACGGCGACCGGCCCTTCGACGAGAGCTGGATGCAGGCCACCTTCGACCGCTACTGGGAGACCGCCCAGCACGTCACCAAGTGGACCAACACCATGCTCGCGCCGCCGCCGGAGCATGTCGTCAACCTCCTCGGCGCGGCCGGACAGCTCCAGCCCGCCGCCGACCGGTTCGCCAACGGCTTCAACGACCCGGCGGACTTCGAGAACTTCCTCTACGACCCGGAACTGACCGAGAGCTACCTCGGCGGGCTCACGGCCGGATAGCAGCCGTCACGCGGGGGGTTCGGTCCCCGCGTACCCGGTGTCCGTGCCCGCCGTGGCCCCCTCGGGGAGCCGCGGCGGGGTCCACCGGGCCAGCGGGGCGCCCTCGGGATCCGGCCGGACCGCGCCCAGCACCGGATTGGCCGTCAGCGGGGAGACCTTCACCACCGCCCCGGGCCGGGGCGCGTGAACCACCAGGCCGTCGCCCAGATAGAGGCCCACATGGGTCGCCTCGGGGAAGTACACCACCAGATCGCCCGGCCGCAGCGCCCTCAGCGGCACCCGGGACAGCTCGTCCCACTGCTCCTGGCTGGTGCGCGGAATCCCCAGCCCGGCCGCCTGCCATGCCCGTGAGGTCAGTCCGGAGCAGTCGTACGCGGCCGGCCCCGCCGCGCCCCAGACATACGGTTTGCCGATCTGCTCCACCGCGTACCGCACCGCCGCCGCGCCCCGCTCCGTGGGCGGGTCCGTACGCGTGGAGTGCGCCGGACCGCCGGGCGGCCCGGCGAGTGTCCGGCCCACCCCGGGCGAGGTCAGTGCGGTGATCTCGGCGGGGGAGAGGGAGGCCAGCATCTCCTCCACCGCCCGCAGCCGCGAGGACGCCGTCTCCAGGGCCCGCTCCCGGCGGACGGTCAGTGTCCGCTCCCGGTCGAGCGCCTGCCGGGAGCGCCGGGCGAGCGAGGCGGCCCGCTTGGCGGTCCGCGCCAGCCGGACCGTGGTCGCCATCCGGTGCGCGGCGGCCCGCTCCAGCAGATGCTCCTGGTCCAGGGCCCGGCGGGGGTCGCGGGCGAGCAGGATCCGCAGATACGCCGAGAGCTCGGACCGGCCCTGGTACTGCTCCCTGGCCAGCCGCCCGGCCTCGTCCCGGCTGGCGGTGAGCGCCTCCCGGGCCCGGGTGAGCTCCCGCCCCAGCCGGGCGGTCTCGGCGCGCTGCTCCCGGAGCCGTTCCCCGGCGGCGAGATGGGCGGCGCCGGCGTCCTCGGCCCGGTGGTAGAGCTCCCGCAGCCGGTTGAGCGCCTCGGGCACACCGGCGGGCGCCCCGGCGGCGGGTCCGGGTCCGGTTGCGTCTCCAGTTGCGTCTCCGTCTCCGTCTCCGTCTCCGGATCCGGCGGAGGCTCCGGGGCCGACTGCGTCCGCGTCTCCGGATCCCGGGCCCGTCTCCGCCGGAGCGGAGACGGCGGGTACGGGTTCGGCGCGCGCCGCCCCGATTCCGCCCGGCAGCACGGCGGCCACCGCCGCCGTCGCCACCGCCGCCGTGCACACGCTCCGCAGCAGCCTGCCCGGCACCACATCACCTCCGTCGCCGGGACGGACCCCTTCCGTCCCGGCCCGAGGATGGGTGCCCGCGGGCCCGCCCGCCCGCCGGGTGGCCGGAACGGCGCAATCCGGTCACCCGTGACGGCGGTCCCCGGCCCGCTACGGCGTGTCGGCTCGCCCCCCGCCGCCCGGCTTCGACCAGGGCCACTTCAGCTCGCGCCGCTCCCGCCCGGCCGAGGCGTAGACGTACTTCCACCCGCGCTGGAGGCCGAGCCGTTTGGTGTATCCGGCGGGCTCGCGCCGGTAGGCGTGCACCGCCGGAGGGGTGCCGTCGCCGTCGCCGGGCACGGGGACCTCGTACCACTTCGGCGGGTGCCCGGTCGGCCCGACGAGCACCGGCAGTACATGTCCGTCCAGGGGCCCGCCCACGAAGGGGGTGTTCTCGCTTCTCACACCGGCCAGTCTCACCCAGGGCCGGGACGCCCCCGTCACCGGGCACGCCCCGGGCGCGGGACTACTTCGCGCAGACGGTGTCCCGGGCGGGCAGGGTGCCGGTCAGCAGATAGCTGTCGACGGTCTCCCGCACACAGGTGCTGGGGTGGTACACGTAGACCGCGTGGGCCCGGGCGGGCAGGGTCACCAGCCTGGATCCGCGCATCGCCCGGTGCATTCCGAGCCCCGAGGCATAGGTGGTGCGGGTGTCGCCGGTCGCCTGGATCTGGAGTGCGGGCACCTTGTTGCCGATCTTCGTCTTGGGCTCGCGCGGGCGCTCCTTCCAGAAGGCGCAGGGCAGCGGGGCATGGGTCGCGGGGCCGAAGACGGGCTGGGAGGCGCGGCTGCGCTCGACCGCCCGCCAGTAGTGGCCGGGGTCGCGGGGCATCGCCGCGTCGGCGCAGATCACCCCGAGCTGGGCCGCGTAGCTCTGGGCCTGCGCCGAGCCCGTGGTGTTGAACATCAGGTCGAGAAAGCCCTGGAGGACCGGGGGCACCGCGACCTGCTTCCCGTCGGCGGTGTCCCGCAGGGCGCGCAGGGTCTCGGCGAGACCGGGGTTCTCCAGCTCGTTGGAGAGCTGCGCGAAGAGGGTGAGCGGCAGATCGTGATGGGTCAGCTCGACCCCGCCGATCGCGATCGGCTTCCGCCGGGCGTCCCGGATCAGCTCGTCCACCCCCGCCCGCACCGCGGCGGCGGTGGCGCCCAGACCGTACGCGCCGTCCCGCCGCGCGGCCCAGGCCGCGAAGTCGTCCAGCGCCCGCTCATTGGCGGGGCCCATGGAGCGGATCATCTCCATGCCGTACCCGACCGGGTCGGGCGCGCTGTCCAGCACCAGCCGGTCCACCCGGTGCGGGAAGAGCTGTGCGTGGACCGCGCCGAGGACCGATCCGTAGGAGTGGCCGAACCACGAGGTCTTCCGCTCGCCGAGCGCGGCCCGGACGATGTCCGCGTCCCGGGCGATATTGCGGGTGGAGAGATGCGGCAGGGTGCCCGATTCCCTCGCCCAGCACCTGCGGGCGTCCTCCCGGGCCAGTGCCGCGGTCTTCTCGAACCCGGCGCGGTCGGGGCCCGGTGCGTGCAGCCAGATGCCCCGGTCGAGACCGCAGTCGATCGGGGTGCTCTCGCCCAGCCCGCGGGTGTCCATGCCGATGATGTCGTACGCCGCCGCCACCTCGGGTGACATCACCTTCCGCAGCTCGGCGGGCATGTCGAGACCGGGGCCGCCGGGGCCGCCCGGATTGGTCTGGAGGATGCCGCGCCGCTTGCGCGGGTCCGGTGACCCGATGCGGGAGACGGCGATCTCGATGGTGCGCCCGGCCGGTTCGCGGTAGTCGAGCGGGACGGTGATCCGCGCGCACTCGGTTCCGCTCGCGTCGAGCGAGGCGTCCCGGCAGCCGGTCCAGGTGACGGTCTGTTCGCGGAACCGGTCCAGCCCGTCCCCGCCGCCGGGGGACGAGGGAGCGGCGCCCGGGGCCGGCGCCGCCGCCGTGACGGCGGTGACGAGGGCGAGGGCGAGTGCGCTCAGGGGGGTGGTCTTCTTCATGGCGTTCATGCTGGCGGCGCCGGGGGCCGGATTCCACGGTGCGGGCGCCACCGCGGGCCGTGGCGCGGACTTCACCCCGGAGAGTGGCGAGCGCTCCACCAATCGGGCCCGGCGCGGGCGGTGTGCCGCTCGGCAGCAGGATCGCGGGGCAGGCGCTCGGGGCAGGTGCTCAGGGCAGGTCGAAGGCCGGGATCCGGCGCGCCAGCCGGTCCACCGGGCCGCCCGGACGCTCCAGCGCCAGCAGGGCGCGTACCGCCCGCGCCGTCTCGGGATCCGTGGCGGCGGTGGCCGCCAGCAGGGCGAGCAGATGGTCGATCAGCCAGTCCCGCAGCTCCGGTGCCGACGGCTGCTTCCCCTCGTCCAGCCAGATCAGCGAGGCCGCCTCCACCGCCGCGATCCAGGTGCGGACCAGCATCCGCAGCCGGGGTCCGGGATCGCTGTCCGGGGCCGTCAGATGGACCAGGATCCGCTCCGCCGCGACCCGCCGCACCTGGTCGACGATCGCACTCGTACGGGAGGTCTCCGCCACGCTCCCGCCCCGCAGCAGGGCGCTGAAACCGGCGTCGTGGCCGTCCACGAAGGCGAGATAGCGGTCGAGCACCCGCACCAGCCGCTCGGTCGGCGGGCCCGCCGGCGGCTCCGCGAAGCACAGCTCCAGCTCGGTCGCCGACGAGCGCAGCGCGGACTCGTACAGCTGCGGCTTCCCGCCCGGGAAATAGCGGTACACCAGGGGCCGCGACACCCCGGCGGCCTCCGCCACATCGTCGAGGGAGACCTCGCCCGGCGGCCGGTGGGCGAAGAGCTCCAGCGCCGCGCCCAGAAGCTGTGCGCGGCGCTCGTCGACGTTCAGCCGTCGGTACGCGGGAGTTGCGGGAGCGGGAGGGGTCATGGCGGCAGCGTAGCCGCGCCGCGCGGGTGAACGGATCCCGGTGACTGCGGCGGGCCGGCGCTCACGCCAGCAGGCCGGACCGCTTCCACAGGGTGCGCCCGGCGCCCCGCAGCACCCCGACATCGTCCAGGAACTCCGTCAGCCGCCGCGCGCCCGACCGCATCACCTCGCGCCGGTGGCCGCTCGCCCGGACCTGGGCCACCGCCTCCCGCCGGTCGAGGCCGACATCGGTGTACACCCGGGGATTGACGAAGCAGGCCGAGAGCACCCCGGCCGCCTGGCCGCAGCTGATCCGGGTGAGCTCGCGCTCCCAGCGCGGCGCGGTCACCATCTGGCGGCGCAGCTCCTCACGGGCGTACCGCACATGTCTGGCCTCCTCCGCCACATGGATCCGGGTCACCCCGCGCACCAGGCTCTGCACCCGCTCGTCGGGGAAGGTCAGCCGCTGCATCCAGTCCAGGATCTCCTCGCCGAGCAGGGTCGCGGCGAAGGAACCGGGGGTGGTGGAGAAGGTTTTGAGCACCCGGCCGAGATGGTGGTGGAAGCGCGGCAGGGGGTAGGCGGGCGTCCCGCCGTACTCGATCATCCGGGCGAACATCATCGAGTGGCGGCACTCGTCCGCGATCTCGGTCAGCGCGTACCGGACGTGGTTGCTGGTCACCGGCTTGTCGTAGATGTGCCGCACCAGGAGCTGCATCAGGATGATCTCGAACCAGATGCCCAGCGAGGCCAGCGAAGCGGCCTCGTGCCGGGCGAGGTCCATCCGCTGCTCCTCCGGCATCCGCCGCCACAGGGGGGTGCCGTACAGCGAGACCAGCTCCGGGGGCCAGAACCATTTGCCGTCCTCCGGGGGCCGGTCCCACTCCAGCTCCCGATCGGGGTCGAAGGAGTGCCGGGCGGAGGACTCCAGCAGCCGCAGGGCGACCTGTTCGCGGTCGCGGAGCGGGCCGAGGGCATCGCGCAGCAGGCTGAAATCGCGTATGGGCTCGGATGTCATGGTGTGCGGGCACCTCGCGGACGGCCGGCGGACAGTGCGGTGCGGGGCCCCGGGCGGGTGAAGCGGCCCGGAGGCTCCTTTATGAGACTCCCTGTCAGTAAGACCGTCAATCCCTCGCGCACGACTTGTTGACTTCCTGTCCGCCGACGGGTGAGCCTGCCGGGGAACCGTCCCACGCCCCGGGGGAGAACCGCGGGGGTCCCGGCCGAGCCCCGGTCGAATCCGGTACGAGCCCGGTCCGCCCGCGGTACGGGTCCGGTCCGCTTCCGGCGCCGTCCGGAAGGGCCCGGGGCGAGTCCCCGAACAGCGCCATCACGCACCAAGTGCCGCCGTGAACACCTGGAACACGATGCGAAGGAGCTGGGCCCGGTGTCGATGCACGACCCCCGCGCGAATGCCCCGGAGTCTCCCGACTGGCAGGTCCCGGCCGCGGGCGCGGCCCGCTTGAGCTGGGAGTACGACGCCGGCCGCGACCGGCTGCTCGCCCTCTACCAGAAGGGCAAGGACAAACAGTGGGACGCCGTCACCCGGATCGACTGGGAGCTGGAGGTCGATCCGTACGACCCCATCGGAACCCCCGATGAGGTGCTGGCCATTCACGGCAGCCGCCACTGGGACCGGATGGACGAGCGCAACCGCGCCGACTTTCGCCGCCACGCGGCCTCCTGGCAGTTCAGCCAGTTCCTCCACGGCGAGCAGGGGGCGATGGTGTGCGCCGCGCGGATCGTGGAGTCCGCGCCCGATCTGGACGCGAAGTTCTACTCGGCGACCCAGACCATGGACGAGGCGCGCCATGCCGAGATCTACAGCCGGTTCCTCCGGGAGAAGATCGGCCTGCTCTATCCGGTCAACGACAGCCTCCGGGAGCTGCTCGGCGACACCCTGCGCGATTCCCGCTGGGACATGCCCTATCTGGGGATGCAGGTACTCATCGAGGGGCTGGCGCTGGCCGCCTTCGGCCTGATCCGCGACCTCACGGACAAGCCGCTGCCCCGGCAGATCCTGGCCTATGTCATGCAGGACGAGGCCCGGCACGTGGCCTTCGGGCGGATGGCGCTCCGCGACTACTACAAGGAGCTCGGCGACGCGGAACTGCGGGAGCGCGAGGAGTTCGTCATCGAGGGCTGCCATCTGATGCGCGACCGGCTGCGGGGCGTCGAGGTCATGGAGAACTTCGGGGTGCCGCGGAAGGAGGCCCGGGAGCTGAGCGAGCACTCCGAGTACCTGCGGATGTTCCGGAAACTGCTGTTCAGCCGGATCGTGCCCTGTGTGAAGGACATCGGGCTCTGGGGTGAGCGGTTACAGAAGGCATATATCGACATGGGCGTCTTCGAGATGGGCGACTCCAGTCTCGATCTGCTGATGACCCGGGACGAGGAGATCGCCGAACGGCTCGACCGCGAGAGGTTCGCGGCGGAGGAGTCGGCGCGGGTGGCGGAGGTGGCGGCGGTGATCGAGGACGGTGCGGCGGCGGAGGCCTAGGCCCAATGCCGTTGTCTTTGTGGTGGGCGTACTGTGTTTGGTAGTGGGTCCCGGGGGTGGTTCAGGTGGCTGCGAGTGTGTCTGACTTATCGGGTCTTGGTCTCCTGACCTGGGTG
>NZ_JBDQQP010000008.1:0-398585 GCF_039888735.1 Streptomyces sp. CAU 1734 | reverse complement strand
CGGACACGTGCAGTACACCCGCAACATGGTCACCGGCGCCTCCACCGCCGAGCTGACCGTCGTCCTCGTCGACGCCCGCAACGGAGTGGTCGAACAGACCCGCCGCCACGCCGCCATCGCCGCGCTGCTGCGAGTGCCACATGTGGTGCTGGCGGTCAACAAAATGGACCTGGTCGAGTACGCGGAGCCGGTCTTCGCCGCCATCGCCGAGGAATTCACCACCTACGCCCGCGAGCTGGGCGTACCGGAGATCACCGCGATCCCCATCTCCGCCCTCGCCGGCGACAACGTCGTCGAACCCTCCGCCCACATGGACTGGTACGGCGGCCCCACCGTCCTGGAACACCTGGAGACGGTGCCGGTCAGCCACGATCTGACCAGCTGCCACGCCCGGCTGCCGGTCCAGTACGTGATCCGGCCGCAGACCGCCGAGCTCCCCGACTACCGGGGGTACGCGGGCCAGATCGCCGCGGGCACCTTCCGGGTCGGCGAGCCGGTGACCGTCCTCCCCTCGGGCCGGACGACGACGATCGCCGGGATCGATCTGCTCGGCAAGCCGGTGGACATCGCCTGGACCCCGCAGTCGGTGACCCTGCTGCTCTCCGACGACATCGACATCTCGCGCGGCGATCTGATCGTGCCGTCCGGGGACGCCCCCGCGACCACGCAAGACGTCGAGGCGACGGTCTGCCATGTCGCCGACGAGCCGCTCACCGTGGGCCAGCGGGTGCTGCTCAAGCACACCACCCGCACCGTCAAGGCGATCGTCAAGGCGATACCGTCCCGGCTCACCCTGACCGATCTCTCCCAGCACCCGGAGCCCGGCCGGCTCGTCGCCAATGACATCGGCCTGGTCACGGTGCGCACCGCGGAGCCGCTGGCGCTCGACGCGTACGCCGATTCCCGGCGCACCGGCTCCTTCCTCCTGATCGACCCGGCCGACGGCACCACGCTGGCGGCGGGTATGGCGGGCGACTCCTTCGCGAGCGACGCCAAGGCCGCCCCGGCGGCCGACGACACCGAATGGGATTTCTGATGAGCGATGTGTTCGCTTCCTTCGCGAAGGAGGGCGGCCGTGTGGGCAGCGGCACCCTCGGCGCCGGATCGGGGGGTGTTGCCCGATGTGTCCGATGAACTCCATGGACGCGCTAACCCGAGAGCACCACTGGCACCACCAGCACCACAGACGAAGACAGAGAACCGCCATTGTTCCGGCCGCGCTCTCCCATGGACGAGACCATGGGCGCGATCGCCGGAGCCTCCGAGAGGAAACCCTCCCGTGTCTGCCACCCGTATCACCCTCCGCCGCGGTGTCACCGCGGCGGCCGCCCTGCCGCTTCTGATCGGCGCCCTGGCCTCGTGCGGCTATGGCTCGGACTCCGAGAAGGACGACAAGGCCGCAGTAGCCGCCAAGGGGAAGAAGCTCTCCGCCGACACGGTGAAGGTGGGCTACTTCCCCAATCTGACCCACGCCACCGCCCTCGTCGGTGAGCAGGAGGGCATCCTCCAGAAGGAACTGGGCGGCACCCAGATCAAGTCGACCACCTTCAACGCCGGCCCCTCCGAGATCGAGGCGCTGAACGCCGGCGCGATCGACATCGGCTTCATCGGCCCCTCCCCCGCGATCAACGGCTTCACCAAGTCCAAGGGGAAGAACCTGCGGATCGTGGCCGGCTCCGCCTCCGGTGGCGTGAAGCTGGTCGTCAACCCCAAGAAGATCAAGACGCTGGACGATCTCAAGGGCAAGAAGATCGCCACCCCGCAGCTGGGCAACACCCAGGACGTGGCCTTCCTCAACTGGATAGCCGAGAAGGGCTGGAAGACCGACGCCCAGAGCGGCAAGGGCGATGTCTCCGTCGTCCGCACCGACAACAAGATCACCCCGGACGCCTACAAGTCCGGCTCCATCGACGGCGCCTGGGTGCCGGAGCCGGTCGCGTCCCGGCTGGTGAGCCAGGGTGCCAAGGTGCTGCTGGACGAGGCGACGATCTGGCCCGACAACAAGTTCGTCATCACCCACATCATCGTGTCGCAGAAGTTCCTCAAGGAACACGCCGATGTGGTCGAGGCCGTGGTGCGCGGCTCCGTGAAGACCAACGCCTGGATCAACGCCAACCCGGAGCAGGCCAAGCTCTCCGCCAACGCCAAGCTGAAGGCGCTCACCGGCAAGGAACTGCCGGCCGACATCCTCAACCTGGCCTGGCCGTCGATCCAGTTCACCGATGACCCGCTGGCGTCCACCCTCCAGACCCAGGCCGGTTACGCGGTGAAGGCCGGGCTGCTGGAGGAGCCGGACCTCAAGGGGATCTACGACCTGAAGTCGCTGAACAAGATCCTCGCGGCGGACGGCAAGCCCGAGGTCTCCGACGCCGGTCTCGGCGTCAAGTAAGCCCGCAGCCACGATCCCCAAGAGGTGACGACCATGACCACCCTCACCAAGGACCAGGCCGAGGAGCGAACGACGGCCGGGCACGCCGCCCGAATCGAGCATGTCTCGAAGTCCTTCACCGGACCCGCGGGCCGGCAGCTCGTGCTGGACGACATCACACTCGATGTCGCGCCGGGCGAGTTCGTCACGCTCCTGGGGGCCTCCGGCTGCGGAAAGTCCACTCTGCTCAATCTGGTGGCGGGCCTGGACAAGCCCACCGCGGGGTCGATCGAGACCCCCGGTGGGCGGCCCGCCCTGATGTTCCAGGAACACGCGCTCTTCCCGTGGCTGACCGCGGGCAAGAACATCGAGCTCGCCCTGCGGCTGCGCGGAGTCGCGAAGAACGAGCGGCGCACCGAGGCCGAGCGGCTGCTCGAACTGGTCCGCCTCACCGGCTCGTACGGAAAGCGGGTGCACGAGCTGTCCGGCGGTATGCGGCAGCGGGTCGCCCTGGCCAGGGCGCTGGCCCAGGACAGTCAACTGCTGCTGATGGACGAGCCGTTCGCGGCGCTGGACGCCATCACCCGGGATGTCCTGCACGACGAGCTGACCCGGATCTGGCGGGAGACCCGGGTGTCGGTGCTCTTCGTCACCCACAACGTCCGCGAGGCGGTACGGCTCGCGGAGCGGGTGGTCCTGCTCTCCTCCCGGCCGGGCCGGATCGCCCGGGAATGGACGGTCGGCATCGAGCAGCCGCGCCGGATCGAGGACGCCGCCGTGGCGGAGCTGTCGATCGAGATCACTGAAGAACTGCGTGGGGAGATCCGCCGACATGGCCAGCACTGACACCACCCCGAAGGCCGTCAAGAACGACGACCTGGCCGGGCTGGAGGCGGGACTGGACGCGCTGGACGCGATCCAGTCGCACCGCACCCCGGTGCGCGAGGTCCTGCTCAAGAAGGTGCTGCCGCCGCTCGCGGCGGTGGCACTGGTGCTGGCCGTCTGGCAGATCCTGGTCTGGGCGAAGGTCACCGACGAGGGCAGTCTGCCCGCGCCCACCGCGGTGTGGGACAGCGTCTCCGCCCTGTGGCTGAAGGGCACCCTGCTGGAGGTGGTGTGGACCAGCGTCTCGCGCGGTCTGCTCGGCTTCCTGCTGGCGCTCGCCATCGGTACGCCGCTGGGGCTGCTGGTGGCCCGGGTGAAGTTCGTCCGGGCGGCGATCGGGCCGATCCTCTCCGGTCTCCAGTCGCTGCCGTCGGTGGCCTGGGTCCCGCCGGCGGTGATCTGGCTCGGGCTGAACAACCAGATGATGTATGCGGTGATCCTGCTGGGCGCCGTGCCGTCCATCGCCAATGGGCTGGTCTCCGGTGTCGACCAGGTCCCGCCGCTCTTTCTGCGGGCGGGGCGGACCCTGGGCGCCACGGGGCTCAAGGGCACCTGGTTCATCGTGATGCCGGCCGCGCTGCCCGGCTATGTGGCCGGTCTCAAGCAGGGCTGGGCCTTCTCCTGGCGCTCCCTGATGGCGGCGGAGATCATCGCCTCGTCGCCCGATCTGGGGCTCGGTCTCGGCCAGTTGCTGGAGAACGGCCGCAACAACTCCGACATGCCCGGTGTCTTCCTGGCGATTCTGCTGATCCTGATCGTCGGTATCGCCATCGATCTGCTCATCTTCAGCCCGCTGGAGCGCGCGGTTCTGCGCGGCCGCGGTCTGCTCGTCAAGAACTGAGTACCGCGATGCGTCCTCCCGTTCTCCTCGTCGTCGCCCACGGCAGCCGCGATCCGCGGCACGCCGCGACCGTCCACGCCCTCCTTCGCCGGGTCCGGTCGCTGCGGCCGGGGCTGCGCGTGGAGACGGGGTTCCTCGACTTCAACGCGCCCTCGGTGACGAGGGTGCTGGAACGGCTCGCGGCGGAGGCGGCGGACGGCATCACCGATGTGGTGGCGCTTCCGCTGCTCCTCACCCGGGCCTTCCACGCCAAGTCCGACATCCCCGCGGTGCTCGCCGACGCCTCGGCGCGGCTCCCGGGGCTGCGGATCCGGCAGGCCGAGGTGCTCGGCCCCGATCCACTGCTGCTCGCGGCGGTGGACCGGCGGCTGCGGGAGGCCGGCGTACGGGAGGCGGACAAGCGCTCGACGGGGCTGGTACTGGCCTCGGCGGGCTCCACAGACCCGGAGGCGATCGCAGTGATCGCAGATATGGCGCGGGAGCTGCGGCACACCGGTTGGTGTTCCGTGCGGCCTGCGTTCGCCTCCGCCATCGTGCCCGGGGGTATTCCGCGCACCGGTGACGCGGTGCGCCTGCTGCGGGCGGAAGGCTGTGCGCGGGTGGCGGTGGCGCCCTTCGTCATCGCTCCCGGGCGGCTGCCGGACCGGATCGCGGAGGGCGCGCGGGACGCGGATGTCCTGGCGGATGTGCTGGGACCGGCTCCCGAACTGGCCCGGCTGCTGCTGGACCGGTACGACGAGGCGGCCCTCCGCACATCCGCGGAGGCGGTACGGCTGCGGTTCGCCGGAGCGACCGGGGTCCCGGCGGCGGGGGGCGTCACGGGGCTGCGGATCGGAGTTCCGGCCTGACGCGTACGGACTCCTCGGGTCCGGCTGCCCGGCCGGGTGGTTTCCACCACCCGGCCGGGCTTCCGGCGTTCCGGCACCGGGTTCCTTCCGGCGGTGAACCGTCCCCGGTGACAGATCCGTGGCCTTACGGTGACGGATACGGGGCGCGTATCGCGCACCATCGAGGAAAGGAGGCCCTTATGTCGTTTCACTACCACAAACGGATCACCGTGATTCCCAGGGTGCTGCATCTGAACATCAGCTCGCGCGGCTGGTCCTGGACCTTCGGCACCCGCAGGGCACACATCACCCGGGACAACCACGGGCGCCGCAGCGCCGCGGTCCGTCTGCCCGGGGGTTTCAGCTGGCGGCGCCACTCCCACCGACGCTGACCGGTCCCGCCCGGGCGCGGTTCAGCCGGGCCGGCCGGGGGCGGTCAGTTCGGCGAGCCTGACGACGGTGTTCCAGTTGCGGGTGGTGGCGACCAGGCCCTTGTTCAGGGCGGGCCGGGCCAGCGCCGCGCCCAGCTTGGAGCGGCCGAGTCCGTCGGGCGCGTACAGATAGAGCGCCCGTGCCCCGAGCCGGAACTCCTCGGGCGCGAAGTCCGCCGGAGCGAGGGCGGCGAAGCGTTCGGGGGCGACCGGCTCCGAGAAGTAGGTGACATGGAGCTGCCGGGGCTCCAGACCGGCGGCCGGGAACGGGCAGTCGTCGACGACCGCGCGGAGATACCGTCCGTCGCGGACGAGACAGTCGACCCGGAAGCCGAACCGCCGTTCGATGGCCGCCTCCAGCTCCGCCGCGAGGGCGGCCTCGTCGGCGGGCTCATGGCTGAAGGCGGCATTGCCGCTCTGAAGGTGGGTGCTGACCTCGCCGAACCCCAGCTCCCCCAGGACTTCGCGGAGCGCCGCCATGGGGACCTTCTTGTGGCCGCCCACATTGACACCGCGCAGCAGTGCCGCGTATCTCGTCGTCATGGGGGTTCAGGGTAGATCGTCCCGGCCGGCGCGGGCGGTCGACCCGGGCGCGCCTCGATGATGTGCGGGCCGGGGGCGCCGCGTCTCCGGGCGGCACCGGCCGGAGTCGCGACCGGCACCGCCGCCCTCCCGGGCCGGGACGGAGCGGGACGGGACGGAGCCGGACGGGACGGAGCCGGACATCGGGACGCGGCGGCGGACGGACCCGGGGCCGGGTGCCCTTCCGGGCCCGGGGTCCGGGGCCGCGCGGCACGCCTCCGCGGGGGATGTCAGCGCGGGAGCTCCGCCTCGATCAGGTCGGCGGCCATCGCGGTGCCGCCCTCCCCCGCCATCTCCTGCCGGACCGACTCCAGCCGCCGGGCCACCGCCGGATCGGCGGTCAGCTCCAGCACGGCCGTGCGCAGCTCCCGGGCCGTGGCCGTCAGGGAGTCCATCCGGCGGGCCACACCGAGGGAGACCAGCATGTCGGCGTTGCCGAACTGGTCCACCGCCTGCGGGACCGCGATCATCGGGGTCGCCGTGGCCAGTCCCTCCTGGCTGCCGCCCGCGCCCGCGTGGGTGATGAAGGCGTCCGCCCGCCGGAGAATGGCGAGCTGGGGCACCCAGTCGCGGACCTCCACCGAGGGCGGCACATCGCCCAGCTCGGACTCGTCCACATGACGGCCGATCTGGAGCACGGTGTGCCAGCCGGGCAGGTCGCCGAACGCCTTCACGCACTCGCGGTAGAAGGCCGGCTGCTTGGTGAAGCTGGAGCCGAGCGAGACCAGCAGCACCTTCTCCGTACCGGCCGGGGGCTCCCACTCCCCCTGGTCGGCGCGCTCCCCCTGACAGGCGCCCACAAAGGTGTACACCGCCGGGTCCACCCGGTCCGCATGGGGCTGGAGCGCTCGCGGGATCAGTACGACCGACCGCCGGGGCCTGCCCTGGAAACGGTCGGGATCCGGGTCCAGTCCGTTCTCCCCGAGCCAGGACCGGAAGCGCGCGTAGTACGCACGGCCGCGCTCGGATGCCTTGAGCTCCCGGAAGAGAGGTTCGGCCACCTCCTCCTCGTACCCCTCCCAGGCGACCAGATTGGGGGAGAGCGAGACGGCCGGCACACCCCACCGATGGGCGAGGACCGGTGCCGGATAGGAGGTGATGTCATGGATGACGAGATCGGGTTCATCGCCCTCGAACGCCGCCGCCAGCTGGGGCAGTACCTGCATGGCGTCGCGGAGGAAGGGCTCGATGTTGTCGATCAGCTCGGTGCCCCACGCGTCCGGGTCGTCACCGGTCGGCAGGGTGGAGTCGTAGACCACGGGCACGGCCCCGGCGGCGGCGACCCGGTCGGCGAAGGAGGCCGGGATGGCGTAGCTGACCCGGTGCCCGCGCGCCACCAGCTCCCTGATGACCTCGAGGCTGGGGTTCACATGGCCGGGCGCGGCGATGGAGAACATGGCGATATGGGCGGACCGGTGGGATGTCATACCGCCAAGCTAGCGAGACGAACCGTATCGTGCAAGCCGAATAGATCAGCGCTGATAGCGGGCCAGTACCCGATTCCCGTCCCTGACCAGCCGTTTCTCCAGTTCACCGGCGTCGATCGCACCGGCGTAGTACTCCTGGTACGCCGGGGTCGCCACCTTGTCCTTCCACTCCGGGTAGCCCCGCACCGACTGGGCGGGCGCCGGCCGCAGCCCCTCGGCGAGCGCCGCGCCGACCGCCCAGCCGTCCTCCGCGGTCCGCAGCGAGGGGTCCGCCAGGGCCCGGGTGCCGGTGGGCAGCATCCAGTCGCCCCGGGCGAGGCGCACCATGTTCTCCGGCCGGAGAAGGAAGTCGATGAACCGGGCCGCCTCCTTCTTGTGCCGGCTGTCCCGGGCGATCGACAGGGTCTGCGGGCTGACCCCCTGCACCGGCCCGTCCGCTCCGGCGGGCGCGGGCAGCACCGTCCACTCGAAGCCCTCGGGGGCCTGCTGGGCGATCTGCTGCCGGTAGGCGAAGCCGAGCGGGACCATGGCGTACTTTCCGCCGAAGAGACCGGGCAGCGCGTCGGACCCGCCGGAGCCGAGGGTGGAGCGGGAGGCGGTCCGGTCGGTGTTGACCTGGTCGTGAATGGTCCCCGGGACGACCTCGTCCCCCCGGGTGAAGCGGATGGCGACCCTGGAGTCGGCCCCCCGGTGGAAGAGCCGCCCGCCGGCCGAGAGGCCGAGGTTGAGGGTGACCGAGACCGGCTCCTTGAGCGGCCAGGCGACCGCGTACTTCCCCTGGCCCATGGCGGCCGTCAGGGTCTTGGCGACGGCCCGGAACTCCGGCCAGCTCCAGGGGTGTTCCGGGGTCGGGATCCGGACCCCGGAGGACTCCAGGATCGCGCGGTTGGCGATCAGGACCCGGGGCTCCTGGAGGAAGGGCACCCCGTAGATCCCGCCGTCCGCGCCGAAGGTGGTCGTCTCCCAGCTCCGCGCCGGGATGTCGGAGCGCAGCCGCTCGGAGAGGAGTCCGCGCAGATCGGCGAGGTAGCCGCCGTGGGCGAAGTCCGCGAGGTCGTCGGAGGCGTCATGAATGATGTCGGGCGCCTCGCCGCCCTCGAAGGAAGTCAGCAGCTGATCGTGGACGCTGTCCCAGCTGCCCTGGACGTACTCGACCCGGACGCCGGGATGACGGGCGTTCCACTCCCGTACCAGCTCCTTGTTGGCGTCCACCGACTCCTTCTGCCAGGCCAGCGACTGGAAGGTGAGCCGGATCCGGCCGTCGGAGCTCTCGCCGCCGCCCGCACAGCCGGTGAGCAGCAGGGCCAGTACGGCGGCCACCGCCGGCAGACGGGTGCACCGGGCCCGGATTCCGCTCCTCACGCCTTCACCGCCCCTGTCAGCATGCCGCCGGTGATCCGCTTCTGGATGATCGCGAAGATGATGAGCGAGGGGATCGTGGCCAGGAACGCGGCGGCGGCGAGCGGTCCGAGATCGGCGACGCCCTCGGCGCCGAGGAAGTGGGTCAGCACCACGGGCAGCGTCTGTTTCTCCGGTGTCTTGAGCAGGACGAGGGCGAAGAAGAATTCATTCCAGGCCGTGATGAAGGCGAAGAGCGCGGTGGCGGCGATGCCCGGGGCCAGCAGCGGGGCGACCACCGAGACCAGGGTCCGCAGCCGGCCGGCGCCGTCGACCGCCGCCGCCTCCTCCAGTTCGCGCGGTACGGCCCGGACATATCCGGCGAGCATCCAGAGCGCGAAGGGCAGCGCCCAGACCACATAGACCAGGATCAGCCCGGAGAGCGTGTTGATCAGCCGCAGGTTCTTGAGGATCAGAAAGAGCGGGATGATCACCAGCACAAAGGGGAACGCCTGGCTGATCACCACCCAGCCGGTGGCCGCGGTGGCGAGCCGGGAGCGCCGGCGGGCGATGACATATGCCATCGGGGTCGCGATCACCACACAGATCACTGCCGCGCAGACGGCGGCGATCAGGCTGTTGGCGGCGGCCTGGAGCAGGGGCTGTTCCTCGAACGCCTGGCGGAAGTTGGCGAGGGTCGGATTCCCGGGGATCCAGGTGGGGTGGAGGGAGGCGAGCTCCCGGGCGGGTTTGAAGGAGGTGGAGATCAGCCACAGCAGCGGAAAGGCGAGAAAGACCAGATAGCAGAGGAGGGCGAGGTACTGCCCGGCCCGGCCCGCTCGTCTCGCCGCCGCCGCCCGGCTCGCGGGGGTCACTGGTCGTCGCCTCCCTTGAGCCGCCCCACCAGATACACGGCGAGCAGTACCGAGATCACCGCGACCATCACACAGCTCATGGCGGCGGCGTAGCCGAACTGTCCGTACCGGAAGGCTTCCTCGTACGCGAAGAGCATGGGCAGCCGGGTTCTTCCGCCGGGTCCGCCGTTGGTGAGGACGTACACCAGGGCGAAGGCGTTGAAGTTCCAGATGAAATTGAGGGCGGTGATGGCGAGCGCGACGGGTTTCAGGGCCGGCCAGGTGACGGTGCGGAAGCGGCGCCAGGCGCCCGCGCCGTCGATGGCGGCGGCCTCGTGGAGCTCGCGCGGGGTGTTCTGGAGCCCGGCCAGCAGCGCCACGGTGGTCTGCGGCATCCCGGCCCAGATGCCGACCAGGATCACCGCGGGCAGTGCGGTGGCGAGATCGGTGAGCCAGTCGCGGCCGTCACCGAGGCCGAGGGTGCGCAGGGTCTCATTGAGGATCCCGGCGTCGGGGTTGTAGACCAGCCGCCACATGATGCCGACGACCACCTCGGGCATCGCCCACGGGATGATCGCCAGGGCCCGGGCGAGCCAGCGCAGCCGCAGCCGCTGGTTGAGCAGCAGCGCCAGGCCGAGGGCGAGCAGAAACTGCGGGACGGTGACCCCGACGGCCCACACCAGGCCGATGCCGAAGGAGTCCAGGAACAGGGTGTCGTGGGCGAGATCGCGGAAGTTGAGAAGGCCGATCCACTGGGTGGGTTCGGTCCGGCCGGCCTGGGAGTCGGTGAAGGCGAGGGAGATTCCGTAGAGCAGCGGCCCGACGCTGAGCACCAGGATCGGGATCAGGGCGGGGAGGACGAGGAACCAGGCCCCATGGTCCGGATGCCTTCCGGACCGCGGTGGCGCGGTCGCCTTTGCCACAGTTCGACTCCTCAGGAGTGCTTTCTGATGGTCTGACTGTCCTGGTGGTCCCCGTCATGGTGCTGACGGGCCGTCCGTTCGTCAAGGAGGCCGTGGCCGGATGGCAGACTTTGGCGGATTCGTACTGGTGAGAGCGGGATGGAAAGGGGCGAGGCGCGGCGATGGACGAGACACGTGCCCGGGAGGTGCTCCGCGCGGCGGGGCTGCGGCCGGGGGAGGCGGACGGGGCGGAGCTGCTGGCGCTCGGCGAGAACGCGGTCTTCGCGGCGGGCGGGACGGTCGTCAAGGTCGGCCGGTCGGCCGAACTGCTGGACCGGGCCGAGCGCGAGGTGGCGGTGGGGGTCTGGCTGGAGCGGGCCGGGGTGCCGGCGGTGCGTCCGGCCGAGCCTGCCGCGCGGCTGGTGGACGGGGTGCCGGTGACCTTCTGGCACCGCCTCCCGGACGCGGTGCGCCCGCCGGAACCCGCCGATCTGGCAGCACTGCTGCGGCTGGTGCACGCCCTGCCCGCGCCCGATTTCCCGCTCCCCCGGCGGGAGCTGCTGGGCGGGGTGGAGCGGTGGCTGCGGCTGGCGGGCGAGGCGATCGACCCGGCGGACGCGGAGTTTCTGCGCGCCCGCCGCGACGGCTTCGAGGAGGCGGCGGCGGCGCTGACGCCCCGGCTGCCGGCGGGCCCGATCCACGGCGACGCGCTGCCGCGCAATGTGCACATCGGCCCCGGCGGTCCGGTGCTGGTGGATCTGGAGACCTTCTCCTCGGATCTGCGGGAGCACGATCTGGTGGTCCTGGCCCTCTCCCGGGACCGGTACGGCCTGGCACCCGAGGCGTATGACGCCTTCACCGAGGTGTACGGGTGGGATGTGCGGGAGTGGGAGGGCTGCGAGGTGCTGCGCGGCGCCCGGGAGACGGCGAGCTGTGCCTGGGTGGCCCAGCATGCCCCGGCCAATCCCCGGGCCGGGGAGGAGTTCGCCCGCCGGGTGGCCTCTCTGCGCGACGGCGCGCACGAGGTGCGGTGGTACCCCTTCTGAGCGCCGGGTGACCCCGCGCCGATGCCGGGCGGGCACCGACGGCGGGCCGGCGGCCGGGGCGTACGCCTCCGTCCGGCGCCGGGTGGCGGCTTCCCCGGCACGGTGGCGGGACGTCTCCCCCTCCGCGCCCGCTGCCGGCGGCCCGGGACAGCCGGGCCGCCCCGGGCCCGGCTTCCGCCGTCGGCGCGGGGCTCAGGCGTCGACCGGGGCCGGCTGCCGGAGCGGCCAGTCGGCGTCCACCACCGCGTCCGTGTTCCCCTTCTTCCGCAGAAACGCCTGGAAGCTCTTGGCCCACTCCGCGTACCAGCGCACCTGGGACTCATGGAGGCGCGCCGGGTCGAGCGCCGCCACCGAGGGATGCCGCTCGGCCACCGCGCGGGCCACCAGGACCGCCGCCAGCGCGTCCGAGCCCGCGTCGTGGGCGGTGCCGAGCGGGACGCCGTACTCCGCGCAGACGGCCTCCAGGGTGCGCTTGCCCTTGCGGTACCGGTCGACGGCCCGGTCGATGGTGTACGGATCGATCACCGGGCCGATGGCCCGGCCGCCCAGCCGGTCGCCGAGCGACGGGAGGCCGTACCGCCGCAGCTCGGCGGAGAGCAGCGACAGATCGAAGGAGGCGTTGTACGCCACCACCGGGACACCGCGCGACCAGTGGCCGGTCAACTCCGCGGCGATCTCGTCGGCGACCTCCGGTGCCGGCCGGCCCTCCGTGCGCGCCCGCTCGCTGCTGATGCCGTGGATCGCGGACGCCTGCTCGGGGATGTGCACCCCCGGGTCGGCCAGCCAGCCGCGGCGATACCCGCCATGGCCCGGATCGCCCGCCTCGACCCGTATGACGGCGGCCGTCACGATGCGGGCCTCCAGCGGATCCGTGCCCGTGGTCTCCAGATCGAACCCGACCAGTGGTTCCCCGTGCCAAGCCATGACGGCCCCCTCCTCCATGCTGCTGTGGTGCTCTCCCCCAGTGGTTCCCACCCTGCCACGCGCCACTGACAACTCAGGAAACAGGACGGGAGTCGGCCCATACCGACTCGAATTCCTCCCGGTATGTCTGGAACAGCCCGTGTTCGCCCTCCGCGCCGGCGCGGACGACCGAGCGGCCACCGCCCCGGAGTACGAGCACCGGGGCCTCCATGCCCCGGGCCTTGCGCAGGTAGGTCTGGACGACGGCCAGCCCGTCGGGGCCGTCGCCGTCGACCAGATAGGCGGTGAAGCGGGGCGTCTCGTCGAAGACCTGGATCTCGAAGGCCCCCGGATCCCGCAGCCGGGACCGCACCCGGCGCATGTGGAGGATGTTCATCTCCACGGTGCGGCTCAGTTCACCCTTGCGGATGCCCAGCTCGCGCTCGCGGCGCTTGACCGCGCTGCTGGCCGGGTTGAGGAAGAGCAGCCGGACCCGGCACCCGGACTCGGCCAGCCGGACCAGCCGCCGGCCGGAGAAGTTCTGCACCAGCAGATTGAGCCCGATGCCGACGGCGTCGACCCGGCGCGCGCCGCCGAAGAGGTCCTCGGCCGGGAGCATGCGCTGGAGCCGGACCCGGTCGGGATGGACCGAGACCACATCCGCGTACCGGTCGCCCACCAGATCCTCGACGGCGTCCACCGGCAGCCGGTCGGCGGAGGGCACCCCCGCCCCGCTGCCCAGGATCTCCAGCAGCCGGGCGGACGCCCGCTCGGCCTGGGCGAGCACCGCCTCGTTCAGCGCGCGGTTGCGGGAGACCACATTGCGGGTGACCTCCAGCTCGTCGAGGGCCAGCTCCACATCGCGCCGGTCGTCGAAGTACGGCTCGAAACACGGCCAGTGCTGCACCATCAGCTCGCGCAGCTGGGGCAGGGTGAGGAAGGAGAGCACATTGTCGTCGGCGGGGTCCAGCAGATACCCCTTGCGGCGCGAGACCTCGCGCACCGCCACGGCGCGCTGCACCCACTCCTGCCCCGCCGGTCCGGCGGCGGCCACCACCCAGTCGTCGCCGTGCACCGGTTCATAGATCGGGCGCAGCACGGCGGCGACCACCGCGCGGAGCCGCTGTTCGACCAGGTTCAGCCAGATGTACGCGCGTCCGGCGCGTTGTGCGCGCGTACGCACTTCGCTCCAGGCGTCCGCGTCCCAGTCCAGTTCCGCCCCGATCTCCATCGGTCTGGCGAGCGAGACCGCACCGGGCGGAATGCCGCCGGAGTCCCCCTCGTGACCGATGTCACCGGGGGGTAGCTCCAGACCTCCAGAGCCCACCGCGTACCGCCTTCCCGTCCCCCACCCAACGATCAAGGAAGACTACTCCGCCTGCGGGACGCGGTGCAGCCCGATCGCCGGGGTCCCTTCCCAACTCCGCCGCCCCTCAGCCGGGTTCCCGCTGGCCGGATCGCGCGGAGTGAGCTGATTCATAGCCAAACGGACGCGCCGCGGGCGGTGGGGGGATGAAGGAACCCGATGTTGACCCGCGTCGTCCACCGCCGCCGGGGCGCCGCCGCGATACTTTCGGTGGGGATCCGGCCCATCTGTCCCTCAGCGTCCGGATCGGAAGGGGATGAGTCATCCATGCAGGTCTGGCCGGGACGGGCCTACCCTCTCGGTGCCACCTACGACGGCGCCGGCACCAATTTCGCGGTCTTCTCCGAGGCGGCCCGGCGCATCGAGCTCGCCCTGCTGCACGACGACGGTTCGGAGACGGCGGTCGAGCTGCGCGAGACGGACGCCTTCGTCCGCCACGCCTATCTGCCGGGGGTGATGCCGGGTCAGCGGTACGGATTCCGGGTGCACGGCCCGTACGCGCCCGAGCGGGGACAGCGCTGCAACTCGGCGAAGCTGCTGCTCGATCCGTACGCCCGGGCCATGAGCGGACGGGTGACCTGGGGCGAGTCGGTGTACGGCTACCACTTCGGCCGGCCCGATTCGCGCAATGACCTGGACTCTGCGCCGCACACCATGGCGTCGGTGGTGGTGAATCCGTACTTCGACTGGGGTGACGACCGCTCACCCCGGACGGACTATCACCGCACGGTGATCTACGAGGCCCATGTGAAGGGTCTGACGATGCGCCACCCGGAGCTGCCGCCGGAGCTGCGGGGGACCTATGCGGGGCTGGCGCATCCGGCGGTGATCTCGCATCTGACGGAGCTGGGCGTCACCACGCTGGAATTAATGCCGGTGCATCAGTTCGTCGACGATCACCGGCTGGTGGACGCCGGGCTGAGCAATTACTGGGGTTACAACACCATCGGATTCTTCGCCCCGCACAACGCCTACGCCTCCTGGGGCGACCGGGGCGAGCAGGTGCTGGAGTTCAAGCACGCGGTGCGGGCGCTGCACCAGGCGGGCATCGAGGTCATTCTCGATGTGGTCTACAACCACACCGCGGAGGGGAACCACCTCGGTCCGACCCTCTCCTTCCGCGGTCTGGACAACCGCTCCTACTACCGGCTCGCCGAGGACCGCCGGCATTACACGGACACCACCGGGACCGGGAACTCACTGCTGATGCGCAGCCCGCACGTCCTCCAGCTGATCATGGACTCGCTGCGGTACTGGGTGACGGAGATGCATGTCGACGGCTTCCGCTTCGATCTGGCGGCGACACTCGCCCGGCAGTTCCACGAGGTGGACCGGCTCTCCTCGTTCTTCGATCTGGTGCAGCAGGACCCGGTGGTCAGCCAGGTGAAGCTGATCGCCGAGCCGTGGGACGTGGGCGAGGGCGGCTACCAGGTGGGGAACTTCCCGCCGCTGTGGACGGAGTGGAACGGCAAGTACCGGGACACGGTGCGGGATCTGTGGCGGGGCGAGCCGCGCACCCTCGCGCAGTTCGCCTCCCGGCTGACCGGATCGTCCGATCTCTACCAGGACGACGGCCGGCGCCCGCTGGCCTCGATCAACTTCGTCACCTGCCACGACGGGTTCACCCTGCGCGATCTGGTCTCGTACGACGAGAAGCACAACGCGGCCAACGGGGAGGGCAATCGCGACGGCGAGAGCGACAACCGGTCGTGGAACTGCGGGGCGGAGGGCGAGACGGACGATCCGGCGGTGCTGGCGGTGCGGGAGCGCCAGACCCGGAATTTCATCGCGACCCTGATGCTGTCGCAGGGCGTTCCGATGCTCAGCCACGGGGACGAGTTCGGGCGCAGCCAGAGCGGCAACAACAACGCGTACTGCCAGGACAACGAGGTGTCCTGGGTGCGCTGGCCGGACGGCTCCGGGCCCCCGGACCCGGACGACGGCTCCGCGGCGGGGGACGGGGCCCGGCAGTCGCTGCTCGAATTCACCCGGGCGATGGTCTGGCTCCGCCGCGACCACCCGGTCTTCCGCCGCCGCCGCTTCTTCCGGGGCCGCCCGGCCGAGGGCTCCCCCGACGAGCCGGCCGACATCGCCTGGTTCACCCCCGAGGGCAGGGAGATGACCCCGAGGGACTGGCAGGCGGCCCGGCCGGGCGCGCTCTCCGTCTTCCTCAACGGACAGGCCATCTCGGAGCCCGGCCCGCGCGGCGAACGGATCATTGACGATTCCTTTCTGCTGATGTTCAACGCGGGAGCGGACGAGCTGGATTTCGCGGTGCCGGCCCATCACGGGCGGCGCTGGCGGCTGGTGGTGGACACGGCCGCCGCGCAGGGCGTCCCGCCGGGCGGGGGCCCTTCGGTGACGGCCGGTGAGCGGCTGCGCATGCCCGCCCGGAGCATGACGGTCCTCCGGCGGTACCCCTGACCGGCGGAGGAGTGCCGAGCGGGGCGGCGGACCCGCCCGGCGCCCCGGTGAGGCCGGCCGGCACCGGGGCGGCGCCCCCGCGCGGGCGGGGGCGCGCGGGGCGCGTACGGCCGGGCGCGGGGCGGCTCTCACCCGATCGGCGGCCGATTCCATGACAGAGATGCCCTCAGGGCGGGTACGAACGCCACCATGAAGCCCACCGCCACCTACCGGCTCCAGCTCCAGCCCGCCTTCCCCTTCGCCGCGGCGGCGGCAGCGGTGCCGTACCTCGCCGGACTCGGTGTCTCGCACCTCCATCTCTCCCCCGTGCTGGAGGCCGTACCGGGATCCGCCCACGGCTATGACGTCACCGATCCGACCCGGGTCCGGGAGGAGCTGGGCGGCGAGGAGGGGCTGCGGGCACTCGCCGGCACGGCCCGGGAGCACGGGCTGGGACTGGTGCTGGACATCGTCCCAAATCACATGGCCGCCCACCCCCGCCACAACCACGCCTTCCGGGAGGTGCTGCGCGAGGGGCCGTCGTCGCCGTACGCCCGCTGGTTCGACATCGACTGGGAGGCGGGCGGCGGCAAGGTGCTGCTGCCGGTGCTCGGCGGCCGGATCGGGGACGAACTGCATGCGATGCGGGTGGACGGCGATGTCCTGCGCTACGGCGAGCAGAGCTTCCCGCTCCGCTCCCGGGGCGACGGGGTGCCGCTGCCGGAGCTGCTGGACGGCCAGTGGTACCGGCTCGGCTGGTGGCGGCTGGCCCGTACCGAGCTCACCTACCGGCGGTTCTTCACCATCTCCGATCTGATCGGGGTGCGGGTGGAGGACCCGGAGGTCTTCGCCGCCACCCACGCCAAGATCATCGAGCTGGTGCGGGACGGGGTGGCGGACGGACTGCGGGTCGACCACCCGGACGGGCTCGCCGACCCGGAGACCTATCTGCGGCGGCTGGACGAGGCGGTCGGCGGTGCCTGCTGGACGGTGGTCGAGAAGATCCTCACCGGCGAGGAGCGGCTGCCGCCCGGCTGGCCGGTCGCCGGCACCACCGGCTATGACGCGCTCCACCGGATCGACGGACTCTTCACCGACCCGTCGGGAGCGGCCGAACTCGCCCATCACTACCGGGAGTACACCGGCCAGGCCGGGGACCGGGGCGGCTTCTGGGACGCGACGGTGCGCCGGGCCGCGTACCGGGTCGTCACCCATGAGCTGGCCGCCGAGACGGCCGCGCTCACCCGGCTCGCCGAGCGGGTCTGCGCCGGGGATCCGGCGCTGCGCGACCACGCCCCCTGGGCGCTGCGGACCGCCGTGCGCGAACTGCTGGTGCGGGTGCCGGTCTACCGCCCGTACCGCATCGGCGGCGACGAGGTGCTCACCGTACGGGCGGCGGCGGGCGCCAAGGCGGCGTTCCCGGTCCCGGAGGAGGCCGCGGCGGTCGATGTCGTACGGGATCTGGCCCTCGGCAGGCTCGGCGAGAGCCCCAGCCGCGACGCCTTCCGCGCCCGGTTCGCCCAGACGGCGTCCGCGCTGCGCGCCAAGGCCGTCGAGGACACGGCCTTCTACCGCTACACGCCGCTGATCAGCGCGAACGAGGTCGGCGGCGATCCGGCCAGGCCGGCGGTCGGCCCGGCCGAGTTCCATGCCTACGGGGAACGGCTGGCCCGGGACTGGCCCTCCGGCGGAACCGTGCTGACCACCCATGACACCAAGCGCAGCGCGGATGTCCGGGCCAGGATCGCGGTGCTCTCCGAGTGCCCGGGCGAGTGGGCCGAATTCATCACCCGGGTCACCGCCGAGGCGGAACTCCAGGACGGCGGGCGGGCGCCCGATCCCCATGTGGCGTGGGTGGCCTGGCAGACGGCGGCCGGATTCGGTTTCCCCTACGGGGACCGGCTGCGCGCGGCGCTGCTCAAGGCGGTGCGGGAGGCGGCGCTGCACACCAGCTGGACGGAGCCGGACCAGGTGTACGAGAAGGCCGTCGCCGACTTCGTGGCCGCCGGGCCGGCCGGGCCGCCGCTGTACTCGATGGCCCGGTTCGCCCGTGAACTGGCTCCGTGGGCGCGGGCCAACACCCTCGGGGCGGCGCTGCTCCATCTGACGATGCCGGGCGTGCCGGATCTCTACCAGGGGACGGAGCGGGAGTATCTCGCCCTGGTCGACCCGGACAACCGGCGGCCGTTCGAGGAGGGCCCGCCGGACGAGAAGACGGCGCTGACCCGGGCGGCGCTCGCACTGCGCCGGGAGCGGCCGGCCGTCTTCGGCGAGTCGGGGACCTATGTGCCGCTGCGGGCGGGCGGACCGGCCGCCGACCACTGTGTGGCGTACTGCCGTACGGGAGAGGCGGTCGTGGCCGTCACCCGGCTGTCGCTGCGGCTGGAGCGGGCGGGCGGCTGGCGGGAGACGGAGCTGGTGCTGCCGGAGGGGCGCTGGGCGGATCTGCTCGCGGAGGGGCAGGGGGAAGGGGAAGGCCGGGAGGGGGCGGGCGGGACTCCCGTACGGCTGGCGGAGCTCTTCGCGGACCGGCCGGTGGCGCTGCTGGGACGGGTGCGTCAGTCGCCCTGACCCTCGATCACCGTGCTTCGACCGGATGACGGTGGGTCGACGCGTTTCGGCGACGGGCGGCCGGTCCATGTGGTTCGGTCATATGACGGCCGGTCACCGCATCGCGGTCAGCGGGAGGTCAGCCGGAACCACATCTGGCCGAAGCCGACCATGTCGCCCTCCTGGACCGGTACCGACCCGGTCACCCGGCGGCCGTTGACGGTGGTGCCGTTGGTGGAGCCGAGATCGCGGAGGATCCAGACTCCGTTGCGCATGCTCAGCTCGGCGTGGTGGCGCGAGACGGTGTCATGGCTCAGCCGCAGCCCGTTGTTGGGGTCGCGGCCGATCCGCAGCGGGAAGGGATCGGGCTCGGGCAGCAGCAGTGGCGGCAGCTTCTGGGTGTGCCAGGCGCGCCGGAGGCGTACGACGAAGGCGGAGACCCCGCCCACCGCGCCGACCAGCCGCTGCGAGAGGCCGCCCGGCGCCGCCGTGTCCAGATCGGCGGTGAGTGCCCGCAACTCGCCCTGGCTGCGGGCGACGAGAGCCAGCTCCATCCGGCGCAGAAAGGTGTCGTGTGACAGCTTCCCCTCGGCCGCTCCCTCTCTCAGCAAACCGACGAACCGATCCCGCTCGGCGTCGGAGAGCCGGGCCGGAGCGGGGTGCGCGGGGAATTCGAAGGACGATGTCACTCTGTGATTGTCGGGCCGGGGATTGACCCTGTCCAGAATGAGAACCGGCTCCCGCCGGCGGCCCGCGGCCCGCCGGCCCGCTCCGGGGGGCCGCGGGAAATCGGCTGGACGGTTCCGGAGCTGCCGTCTATGGTGATGATCAACGCCTGAAGTGACGGAGAGGAGGCGAGTGCCGTGTTCACCACATCGTTCCCGCGCTCCCGCCCCGTCCGCCCGGCGTCCGCAGTCTGACCGGGAGCGCTTTCACCGCTTCTCCGGAGGACTCTCCCATGACCGATCTGGTCATCCGCGCGCTCACCGAGCGCGACGCACATCTCTTCGACACCCTTCCCGACCCCCTCGGCGTCGGACAGGCCCTCTCCCGGGTCACCCACCGGCCCGACTGGAAGCGGGTCGCCCTGCGCGACGGCGTGGTCGTGGCGCGGGCCGCCTGGTGGGGCGCGCCCGATGACGAGCGCCCCGTCAATGTGAACTGGTTCGACTTCGCCGACGGCGAGGAGGAGGCGGGCGCCGAGCTGCTGCGCACCTCGCCCCATCGGGCCGAGTACCAGCTGATCCTGCCGAAGGACTGGCGGGCGGATCCGGTGACCGCCGCGGCCGGCGAGGCCCGGCTGCGGGCCGCGAAGGCCGCCGGGATGGAGCTGCTGGTGGAGCGCTACCAGTACCGGTGGACACCCGACTGCGGGCTGCCCGAGCGCCCGGGGCGGCTGGTCTTCCGGCCCGAACCCGACGACGAGGTGATCCTCTCCGTACTGCGCCGGGTGCACTCGGGCACCCTCGACGCGCATGCGCTGCTCGCCATCGCCGAGGACGGGCTCGACCGGGCCGCCCGCGAGGAACTGGAGTTCTTCCACTGGTGCCCGTCACCGCGCGAGTGGTGGCAGCTCGCCTACACCCCCGGCGGTGAGCTGGTCGGACTGCACATCCCGGCGCACAACCCGGCGGGACCGTGCATCGGCTTCATCGGGGTCGTGCCCGGGCAGCGCGGGCACGGCTACGCGTACGACCTGCTGGTGGAGTGCACCCGGGTACTGGCCGAACAGGGCGCGGAATTCGTCGCGGGCGCCACCGACCAGGGCAACTTCCCCATGGCGGCGAACTTCGCCCGGGCCGGGCACCCGATCGTGCAGGAGCGCATCCATCTCGTTCCGGTGCCGGTGCCGCCGGTTCCGGTTGCGCCGGTGCCCGGCGGTTCCGCCGGCTGACGGGTCACGGGGGTGTCCATGGGCTCTCCCGGGCACCCCCCGCGGCGCGGGACACCCGTTCCGTACCGCGTTCATTGCCAGGATGACCTCCGGGGGTCCGGACGGCCGGGCTCCCGTGACGAGGAGGTCGCCGGTGCTGTTCGAGGTGTGGGCCCCCCGGGCCGGAGAACGGGTCGCGCTCTGGCTGGACGGTACGGAACACCCGATGGCCCCGGTGCCGGAACGGGCCGGCTGGTGGAGCGCGGAGGCCGCGGCCGGGGAGGGCGCGCGGTACGGCTTCCGGCTCGACGGGGGGCCGGTCCTGCCCGACCCCCGCTCCCGCCGCCAGCCGCTCGGCCCGGACGGGCCGAGCGCGGTGGCGCTCCCCGACACTCATTCCTGGCGGCACGAGTGGCCGGGCCTGCCGCTGCGCGGCGCGGTGGTGTACGAGCTGCACATCGGCACGTACACCGCCGAGGGCACCCTGGACTCGGCCGCCGGACACCTCGGCGAACTCGCCGAGCTGGGCGTCACCCATGTCGAGCTGATGCCGCTCTGCCCCTTTCCCGGAGTGCACGGCTGGGGCTACGACGGTGTCTCGCTCTGGGCGGTCCACGAGCCCTATGGCGGACCCGCGGCACTGAAACGCTTTGTCGACACGGCACATGCGCACGGTCTCGGTGTGATCCTGGACGTGGTCCACAACCACCTCGGCCCCTCCGGCAACCATCTGCGCGCCTTCGGCCCCTACTTCACCGACACCCACCACACACCCTGGGGAGCCGCGGTCAACCTCGACGCGCCCGGCTCCGACGAGGTGCGGGCCCATCTGCTGGGCAGCGCCCTGCGCTGGCTGCGGGAGTTCCGGCTGGACGGGCTGCGGCTCGACGCGGTGCACGCGCTCGCGGACGGCCGGGCGCTGACCTTCCTCGAGGAGCTGACCAGCGCGGTGGACAAGCTCTCCGTCGAACTGCGCCGCCCGCTCTTCCTGATCGCGGAGTCGGACCTCTGCGATCCGCGCACCACCACCCCCCGCAAGGCCGGCGGCATCGGCGTCCACGCCCAGTGGAACGACGACTTCCACCATGCGCTGCACACGGCGCTGACCGGTGAGGCACAGGGGTACTACGCGGATTTCGCGACCGCGCCGCTGGCCGCCCTGGCCAAGACGCTCACCCGGGTCTTCTTCCACGACGGCACGTACTCCTCCTTCCGGGGCCGAACCCACGGGCGCCCCGTCGACCTCACGGCCACCCCCGCGCACCGCTTCCTCGGCTACTCCCTCACCCACGACCAGGTCGGCAACCGCGCCCTCGGCGACCGGCCGGCGCACTCCCTCTCCCCCGGCCTCCTCGCCTGCGCGGCGGCCCTGGTGCTGACCGGGCCCTTCACCCCCATGCTCTTCATGGGCGAGGAGTGGGGCGCCCGCACCCCCTGGCAGTACTTCACCGACCACACCGATCCCGCCCTCGCGACGGCGGTGCGCGAGGGCCGCAAGCGGGAGTTCGCGGCCCACGGCTGGCCGGCGGCGGACCTCCCGGACCCCCAGTCCCCCGCGACCCGCGCCCGCTCCTGCCTCGACCGCGCCGAACGCCTCCGCGCCCCGCACGCCCGCCTGCTGACCTGGCACCGCGCCCTCATCACCCTCCGCCGCACCCACCCCGACCTCCTCGACCCCGACCTCACGTCGGTCCGTGTGGCATGGGACGAGTCGGCGCGGTGGCTGACACTCCGGCGGGGAGAGGTGTGTGTGGTGGTGAATCTGTCGGGGGGTGGGGGTGGTGCGGTGGATGTGGAGGTGGGTGGGGGTGCTGCGGGGCGGGTGTGGGGGGTCTGGGGGGAGGCGGAGCTGAGGGGGAGGGTGGTGCGGGTGGGTGGGGAGTCGTGCGTGGTCCTGACGGAGTGCGGCTGATCTTGCGGGGGTGCGGGTCCTCGCCGGGGCGGAGCCCCGGTTACGGGAAACGGCCCCCGCAGGAGCACCCCACCCGCACCCGGGGGCACCCCACCCGCGCGGAACAAGCGTCCCGCCGCCCGGAGGGGTCAGGTGACCACGGCCAGGTCGTGGGGCGTGTTGTTCAGGCGGCGCGGCCCCTCCGCCGTCACCGTCACGATGTCCTCGATCCGCACACCGAACCGCCCGGGAAGATAGATCCCCGGCTCCACCGAGAAACACATCCCCGGCACCAGCGGCAGCGTCTCCCCCTCGATCATGTAGGGGGGCTCATGCGTCGTCACCCCGATCCCGTGCCCGGTCCGGTGGATGAACAGGTCTCCGTACCCCGCGTCGGTGATGACCGTGCGCGCCGCCCGGTCCACCTCCTCGCAGGGGACACCCGCGCGCGCCGCCTCGAAGCCGGCCTGCTGGGCCTCGCGCACCACGTCGTGAATGTGCTGTTCGGCGGGGGTGGGCTCGCCCACATGGACGGTGCGGGTGGTGTCGGAGCCGTAGCCGTCCTTGAGGCCGCCGAAGTCGAGCACGACCATGTCGCCGTGTTCGATGGTGCGGTCCCCGGCCTCGTGGTGCGGGTTGGCGCCGTTGGGGCCGGAGCCGACGACCGTGAAGTCGACCTGGGAGTGGCCGAAGCGCCGGAGCAGGGCGGCGAGGTCGGCGGCGACCTCGGTCTCCCTCCGTCCGGCGAAGGGGACCTTCAGGATCTCCTCGTAGGCGGCGTCGGCCGCCGCCCCCGCCGCGGCCAGGCGCTCCAGTTCATGGGAGTCCTTGACCGCCCGCAGCATCGGAAGCGCCTCGGTGAGGGCGGCGTACGTGGTGGACGGGAGCGCCTGCTGGACGCCGAGGAGGTGCAGGGCCCAGGTGTTGTCGCTGACCGCGAACCGGCCGGACGCGGTGAGGAGCGGCGCGGTCACGGCGTACGGGTCGTCCTTGCCGTCCGTCCACGGCCGCAGGGTCGTCGCGGGGGCGCCGGGGGCCCGCTCCGCGTCGGGGGCCTCCAGGGCGGGGACGACGAGGACGGGGTCCCGGTCCGCGGTGAGGACCAGCAGGGTGAGCCGTTCGGTGGCGGCGGGGGGCTGGTAGCCGGTGAGGTGGACCAGGTCGGGGCCGGGGGCGATGAGGATGCCCGCGAGTCCCGCTTCGGCGGCGGACTCGGCGGCCCGGGCCATCCGGGCCCGGTAGTCGTCGGCGGTGAAGGGCGCGGGTGGTGTGGGCATGGGTTCATCGTGCCCGGGGTCGCACGGGCCCGCGACCCCGCGGCTACCCGCGTTCCTCGTTCACCAGCCGTTCCAGGAGCTCCTGGAAGTCCTCCCCCACCACGATCCGCAGCCCTTCGCCGTCGTCGTCCCGGTCGCTGAGCTGGGTGAGCCTGCCGTCGCGCCACCAGTAGACATACGGGCTGATCGCGCCGGGGGTGTCGGTGTACCCGGCGGCGGCGAAGGAGGCCATGGCATTGAGCGCGGGGATCATGCCGGCGTCGTGGATGACATGGAAGGCGAGCTGGTGCCGGAAGGGCATGGCGACCAGTGCGCCGTCCGCCGTCAGCAGGTCGCCGGTGGTCTCGCGGACGACGCTCTCCAGGGCGAGGACCCGGCTGGCGGTGTAGAAGGAGTCCCCGAGGACGACCTCGAAGCGCATGCCGTCGTCGCCCTTGACGGTCTCGTGTCCTTCGATGGCCAGGCCGCGCAGATTGTAGAGCGCCTGTTCCCGCAGGTAGCGGTGGTCTCCGAGGGGTTCGAGGGCGTCGTCGGTGAGCATCATGACGCTCTCCGGGAGGTCGAGCGCGATGATCTCGTACAGGCCGGGCGCGAGCTCGCGGGCGTAGTCGAAGTTCTCGCGCTCGAAGCCCTCGGAGCTCATGATCCGGGGGTAGAGCTGGGAGCGGATCTGCTCGGTGGAGAGGGTGTCGAGCGCGGAGGGCGCGTCCATGGTGCGCAGGACCATGCCGACATGGCGGCGGACCAGTTCGGGCCAGGAGCGCGGGCCTCGGTCGTCGTTGTGGAGGACGGCGGCGAGATTGGCGAGTCCGAACTGGCGGCCGGAGCTGTCGGAGACGACATCGGCGTAGACGGTGACCTCCAGCCCGTGCTCGGCGAAGGCTTCCCGTACCTGGGCACGGAACCGGGTGCCCTCATTGGCCGAGAAGTAGGAGAATTCGGGGTCGCGGGGGGCATCTTGCCCGTCGCGCCTCGGCCCTCGCCGGAACAACCCCACGTCGTCTGCCTTCCATTCGTCCGTCATCCGCGCTGAGAGGGTACCCACCCGTGGCGCTCCCACCCCGCGCGGGGCTGCTCAGTCGATGGGTACGACCAGGTCAGCACGGTTTTTTCGGCGGGCGACGAGTTCGGCGTTGAGCTCGTCGGACCCGCGTACCCAGCGTTCGGCGCCGGCCCGGTCGCGGCCGTGCCGGACATGCCGGTCGATCAGCCTGCGCACCCGTACCGCGGGGTCGGGTTCGAGGTACCAGACCTCGTCGAGGAGTGGCCGGATCCGTGCCCAGGGTCCGTCGTCGTGGAGGAGGTAGTTCCCTTCGGTGACGACGAGCGGGATGCCGGGGGGTACGGGGACGCTGCCCGCGATGGCTTCTTCTAGGGAGCGGTCGAAGGCGGGGGCGTAGACGGTGACGCCGGGCTCGGGGGTGCGGAGCCGGGTGAGCAGGGCCGCGTAGCCGTGCGGGTCGAAGGTGTCGGGGGCGCCTTTGCGGTGGGCGCGGCCGAGGCGGCGGAGTTCGGCTCCGGCGAGGTGGAAGCCGTCCATGGGGACGAGGGCGGCCAGCGGGCCGAGGGCGTCGGTGAGCTGTCCGGCGAGGGTGGACTTCCCCGCTCCGGGTGGTCCGGTGATGCCCAGGACATGGCGGCGGCCCGGGACGGCGAGTGCCCGGGCCCGTTCGAGGAGGCTGGACTGGATTTCGGGCATGGTGCCAGTGAATCACCGGGGCCCGGAGCCGTACGGGGCCGTTGTGCGCGCTCCGTACGGCTCCGCGGCTCAGCTCTCGTCGGGGGTGAGCCGGAGCGAGATGGAGTTGATGCAGTACCGCTGATCGGTCGGGGTCGCATACCCCTCACCCTCGAACACATGTCCGAGGTGTGATCCGCAGCGTGCGCACCGTACCTCGGTACGGAGCATTCCGTGCGAGCGGTCCTCGATCAGCTCGACCGCGTCCGTGTCCTTCGGGTCGTAGAAGGACGGCCAGCCGCAGTGCGAGGCGAATTTGGTGTCGGAGCGGAACAGCTCCGATCCGCATGCCCGGCAGGAGTAGACGCCCTCCGTCTTGGTGTCCGTGTACTCACCGGTGAAGGCGGGCTCGGTCCCGGCCTGGCGGAGCACCTGGTACTCGGCCGGGCTCAGCTCCTCGCGCCACCGCTCGTCCGGCTTCTCGATGTCGTAGGCCATGACAACCGCTCCTCAGCTCGACAGACGGGCCAGGATCTCCGGACCGAGGTCCGTGACGTCGCCCGCACCCATGGTGAGAACGAGATCCCCGGGCTTCGCCATTCCCGCGACCACGGCGGGCACCGTGTTCTTCTCCCCCACCGCTGTGACGTCGGCGCCGGCCGCACGGGCGGCGTCGATGATGATGTCGCTGGTCACACCGGGGATCGGGTCCTCGCGTGCCGGGTAGATGTCCAGCACCACCGAGGCGTCGGCCAGTGCGAGTGCCCGGCCCATCTCGGTGCCGAGCTCCCGGGTGCGGGAGAAGAGGTGCGGCTGGAAGACCACGAGCAGCCGGGCGTCGGCGGCGGCCGACCGCATGGCCTCCAGGTCGGCGGCCATCTCGGTGGGGTGGTGCGCGTACGAGTCGATGACCTGCACCCCGGCCGCCTCGCCCTTGAGCTGGAGGCGGCGCTTGACCCCGGTGTACTTGCCGAGGGCGGAGGCGAGGTTGTGGGCGGGGATGCCGAGGGCGACACCCGCGGCGAGCGCGGCCACCGCGTTGTGGGCGTAGTGCCTGCCGGGGACGGAGACGGTGAAGGTCAGGAAGCGGCCGTCCAGGACCACGGTGACCTCGCTGGTGAGCCCGCGCGGGGTGACCTTGTGAATCCGCACATCGGCGGTCTCGGACTCACCGTAGGTGACGATCTTCACATCCCGCTCGGCGGCGGCGCGGCGCACCCGGCCGGTCAGCTCGACGGCGCCGGACTGGTCGGCGGCCACGACGAGGGTGCCGCCGGGAACGATCCTGCCGGTGAAGGTCTCGAAGGACTCGTGGATCTCCTCCATCGACGCGTAGTTCGCGTGATGGTCGAGCTCCACATTGAGGATGATCGCGACCTCGGGCGCGTAGGCGTGGAAGCTGCGGTCGCTCTCGTCCGCCTCGGCCACGAAGATCGCGCCGTCGCCGTGGCGGGCGTTGGTGCCGGGGCCCCCGAGGTCGCCGCCGATGGCGTACGAGGGGTCCAGGTCGAGCGCGGCCAGGGCCACGGCCAGCATGGAGGTGGTGGTGGTCTTGCCATGGGTGCCCGCCACCGCGATCGGGCGCAGACCGTCCATCAGGGAGGCGAGGGCGTCGGAGCGGTGCACCACCGGAATGGCGAGCTCCGCGGCGCGCACCAGCTCGGGGTTGTCGGCGCGGATCGCGCTGGAGACGACGACACAGCTCGCGTCGGCGGCCAGATGTCCGGATGCGTGGCCGATGTGGACGGTGGCACCGAGGGCGCGCAGGGCGCCGGCGGTGGGTGATTCCTTGGCGTCGCTGCCCGCGACCTTCGCGCCGCGCTCGGCGAGGATCTTCGCGATACCGGACATGCCGGCACCGCCGATGCCGATGAAGTGCGGGCGTTCCATGGCGCTGGGGGCGGCGGATGCCATGCAGATGTCTCCCAATGATTCCGACGGGCGGTCCGGCCCGCGGGACGCGCGGGGCGGTGGTGTGGACGGACGGCAAGCCTATTCGCTGTGCGCGAAGAGTTTGAGCACCGGTACGCCGACCTTGTGGCGGGCCCGCGAGGCCCAGTCGCGGTGGAAGAACTCCTCGACGTAGTGGGGTGCGGTCAGCACGATCACCTCATCGGCGCCGGCCTCGTCCACCACGGCCTTGAGCCGGTCGAGCGGATGTGCCTCCACGACCTGGCCGGTGGCCTCGCAGCCGGCGGCGCGCAGTGCGGCCAGCGAGTGCTCCAGGGCGAGCCGGGCGGGGGCCGCGGCGTCCCGTCCCTCCGGCACCTCGTTCTCGTGCACGGCCTCCCCGAGTTCGCCGAGAGCCACGTCGTCGATGGCCCGCAGCAGGAGATCGGCCTGGTCTCCGCGGGGCTGCATCAGCACGATGAAGGAGATCCCTTCGTCCCCGTGGAGCGTGGTGACGAAGTCCACGTCGTCGGGCGTCAGGGGCTTCTCGATCATCAGTACGCTTGTGAACACGTCGGGACCCTTCTGCGGAAACCATCCTTCCCCGTGCCCGCACGGGGTCTGCGAGAGTAAGTGTGCCCAGCCGAAGCTAACCGGAACGGCAAATTCCGCCGATTGTCAGATGCGACGGTAGCGGGTGAAAAGGAACCCCGCCTCCTCCAGCACCGAAGCCAGGGCAAACCGCTCGGGGACGGCCGTGCCCGGCCCGCCCGCGATCCGCTGGGCGTCCCCCGCCGTCATGGCCGGCGCCACGGTCAGACAGAGCTCGTCCAGGGTCCCGGCGGCGACGAACTGTCCGAGCAGCCGCGGACCGCCCTCGGTGAGCAGCCGGGTCAGACCGCGCTCCCCCAGCGCCCGGACGATCCGGGCCGGCTCCGCCCCGGGGCCGTCCCCGGCGATCACCACCTCCGCACCCGCCCGCTCGGCCGCGCGAATCCGGTCCGGGGGCGCCGCGGCGCCGGTCAGCACCAGGGTCGGCACCAGGGGCTCGGTGAAGAGCGACAGCCCGAAGTCGAGCTCCAGCGAGGCGCTGACCACGGCGATCGCGGGCGCTTGGCCCTGACCGGCGGCGGCCCGCCGGGCGGCGAAGACCTCCCGCGCCCTGGCCGGGCGGTAACCCTCCAGGCGTACCGTTTCCGCACCGACCACGACGGCATCGGCGAGTGCCCGGAGCGTGCCGAAGATCCGCATGTCGGTGTCGCAGGACAGGGGCTGGGAGCGGCCGTCGTGCTGGGCGGCGCCGTCCAGTGAGGACACCATGTTGGCGCGCAGCCAGGGGGTGCCGGACGCGCCCTCGGCCCGGGTGCCGGCCGGATACGCATAGGCGTCGGCCAGCTCGTCGAACGACCACTCACGGTCGTCGGCGGGTGTCTGATCGGTCACAGGGAGCAGGCGTCGCATGGGATGCAGTGTGGCACGCCCCTTACAGTGGGGTTTTGTGTCGACCCGTGCCCCGAGTGCCATATCAGAAGGCGTGCCGCTCTCCCTGTGCGCCCGCGAGCCGTTCGTCCCCGCCGGCCGGCTGGTGGCCGAGATGGTGCCGCCACCGCGTTTCGACTCGGTCCGTTTCGACACCTATGTGCCCGATCCGGGGCAGCCCAGCCAGTCCGAGGCGGTGACCGTCCTCTCGTCCTTCGCGGCGGGTCTCGGCGGTGCCCATGCCGGCGGCGCGGGCAAGCGGCGCTGGTTCGCCCGGAAGCCCGCCCCGGCCGCCGGGCCGCGCGGGGTCTATCTCGACGGCGGTTACGGCGTCGGCAAGACCCACCTGCTCGCCTCGCTCTGGCATGCGACCCCGGCCGAGCCCTCCCTCAAGGCCTTCGGGACCTTCGTGGAGCTGACCAATCTCGTCGGCGCGCTCGGTTTCCAGCAGACGGTGCAGACCCTGAGCGGTCACCGGCTGCTCTGCATCGACGAGTTCGAGCTGGACGACCCGGGCGACACCGTCCTCGTGTCGAGCCTGCTGCGCCGGCTGGTCGAGGCGGGGGTGGCGCTGGCCGCGACCTCCAACACACTGCCCGGGAAGCTGGGCGAGGGCCGGTTCGCCGCCGCGGACTTCCTGCGGGAGATCCAGGGGCTCTCGGCGCACTTCCGCCCGCTGCGCATCGACGGCCAGGACTACCGCCACCGCGGCCTGCCGGACGCGCCCGCCCCGTACTCCGAAGAGGTGGTCGCGAAGGCCGCGTACGCCACCGACGGCGCCTCGCTCGACGACTTCCCCGGGCTCCTCGAACATCTCGCGAGGGTCCACCCGAGCCGGTACGGCGCGCTGACCGACGGCGTGCGCGCGGTCTGTCTCACCGGTGTGGGCCCGGTGCCCGACCAGTCCACCGCGCTGCGGCTGGTGGTACTGGCCGACCGCCTGTACGACCGCGAGGTGCCGGTGCTCGCCTCCGGGCTCCCCTTCGACCGGCTCTTCAGCGACGACATGCTCAACGGCGGCTACCGGAAGAAGTATTTCCGGGCCATCTCCCGTCTCACCGCACTGGCCCGTGACGCGAAGGTTCTGGCGGGGCAGTAGGTTCTGGTGCGTAACCAGCTTTCCGTCAGAAGGGATCCACCACCATGGCCACCACCCGCACGGCGCACACGGTCTGGGAAGGCGAGCTGCTCAAGGGGACGGGCACCGTCACCTTCGACTCGTCCGGCATCGGCTCCCAGCCGGTGTCCTGGCCGTCCCGCGCCGAGCAGGCCAATGGCAAGACCAGCCCGGAGGAGCTCATCGCGGCGGCTCACTCCAGCTGCTTCTCGATGGCGCTCTCGCACGGCCTGACCGGTGCCGGCACCCCGCCGACCCGGCTGGAGACCAAGGCCGATGTCACCTTCCAGCCCGGTGAGGGCATCACCGGAATCCACCTCTCCGTCCGCGGTGAGGTGGAGGGCCTGGACGCGGAGGGCTTCGCCGCCGCCGCCGAGAACGCCAAGCAGAACTGCCCGGTGAGCCAGGCGCTCACCGGCACCACGATCACGCTCACCGCCGAATTGGCCTGACCACACCTGTGACACCGGCGATTTTCGGCGTCTCCTGAGGTCCTGTGGCCCGCACCGTTCACACACCGTCAAGGTGCGTGATACACCGTGCGGGTCACATCTCTGTCCGCCAGCAGGGAGTTGCCTCATGTCAGCGACACGACGTCATGTTCTGGCCCGTACCGGCGCGCTGAGTGCCGGAATCGCGTTCACGGGCGCGCTCACCGAACTCTTCGCGGGAACGGCCGCCGCCCACGGGCGCGGGGGCTATGGGCCGCTGCTCCCCGATCCGGCCGGTCTGCTCGATCTGCCGGAGGGCTTCCGCTACCGGGTGCTCTCCCGCGAGGGGGACCCGCTGCGCTCCGGCGAGGGCCCGGTGCCCGGCCGCCACGACGGCATGGAGGCCCTCGCGGGCCGCCGGGGCAGAGTCCATCTCGTGCGCAACCACGAGAACCGGCACAGCTCCTCCCCCGGCGTCCCCACCGTCGACGGCCTCACCTACGACCCGGCGGCACGGGGCGGCTGCACGGTCCTGGAGCTGGACGGCCGGAACAATGTGCTCTCCGAACGGGTCGGCATCGCCGGTACCGCCGTCAACTGCGCGGGCGGCCGAACCCCCTGGGACACCTGGCTGACCTGCGAGGAGAACGAGGACAAGGCCGGCACCAACGGCTACACCAGGGATCACGGCTTCATCTTCGAGGTGGACGGCGCCGATCCGCGGCGCACCGGTGCGGTACCGCTGACCGCGATGGGCCGGTTCCAGCACGAGGCGATCGCCGTCGACCCGGCCACCGGAATCGTCTACGAGACCGAGGACGCCTTCCAGCCACCGTACGGACTCTTCTACCGCTTTCTGCCGAGGAAGCCGCTGGGCGGTACGGGGTCGCTCCGCGCGGGCGGCGAGCTGGAGGCGATGCGGGTGCCCGGCGTGCCCGATCTGTCGGCGATCGACGAGACAGGGGCGTGTTTCCAGCGGGTGGAGTGGGTGCCCGTACCGGACAGCCAGGCGCGGCAGACACCCGTACGGCTCCAGGACTTCGGCCCCAGGGGCATCACCCGGGCGCAGAAGCTGGAGGGCTGTTACTGGGGCGGCGGTTCGGTGTACTTCGTCTCCAGCTTCGCGCGGAGCGACGAGGGCTCGGCACGGGACCACTTCGGGCAGGTGTGGAAGTACGAGCCGCACCGCAGGCGGCTCACCCTGGTGATCGTCTTCGGCCCGGACACCGACATCCAGCTCCCCGGGGAGTCGCCGGACAACATCTGTCTCACGCCCAGCGGCGGGCTGATGGTGTGCGAGGACGGCGACGGCGCCCAGCACGTGTACGGGCTGACCAGGCGCGGCGACCTCTATGAGCTGGCCCGCAACCGGCAGAACATCGGCTCGCCGGAGAGCCCCCGCTGGGGGGAGTTCGCCGGGGCCTGCTTCTCGCCGGACGGGGAGACGATGTATCTGAACGTCTACCGGCCGGGGACGACCTTCGCGATCACGGGCCCCTGGAGCCACCGGGACTGAACGGCCGCCGGCCGTCTGTCCGCCGTTCGCCCGCTGTCTGCCGTCTGCCGTCTGCCGTCTGCCTGCCATTCGTCCGCCGTGCGCCGTGCGCGCGGGGCGGGTGGGCGGCGGGTGGGCGGCACCCGGCGCTACTCGATGACGAGCTCGACCGGGATGTTGCCCCGGGTGGCCTTCGAGTACGGGCACGTCTCGTGGGTCTTCTTCAGCAGCGCCTCGCCCGCCTCGCCCAGGAGGTGGTCGGGGAGCTCGACCCGCATCACGACGGCGAGCCCGAAGCCGCCGTCGGTGTCCTTGCCGATACTGACCTCGGCGGTGACCGAGACGTCCTTGACGTCGATCTTCTCCATGCGGCCGATCACTCCCATGGCACTCGCGAAACAGGCGGCGTACCCGGCGGCGAAGAGCTGCTCGGGGTTGGTGCCCCTGCCGTCGCCGCCGAGAGCGGCGGGGAAGGCGAGCGGGAGATCGACCTGGCCGTCGGAGCTGACGGCGCGGCCCTCGCGGCCGTTGGCGGTGGCCACAGCGGTGTAGAGCGCGTCCATGAGTGGTGAACCTCTTTCGTCGTCGGCGTTCCCTGATACGAGTGGAGCCAGTAGAGCACGCAATTGAGTTGTGCACAACTGAATGACGTGAGGGGTATGCTGTGCTCATGGAGAGAGCGACGCTCAGCGATGTGCCGGACGAGGACTTTCTGCGCCTGGACCATCAGATCTGCTTCTCGCTGCACGCGGCGTCGCGGGCGTTCAACGCGGTGTACCGCGCCGCGCTCAAGGATCTGGACCTGACCTATCCGCAGTACCTGGTGATGCTGGTGCTCTGGGAACACGGCGAGCTGCCGGTCAAGCGGATCGGGGAGCATCTGCGGCTGGACTCGGGCACACTGTCGCCACTGCTGAAGCGGCTGGAGGCGGCGGGCCACGTGGAGCGCCGCCGCAGCCGCGAGGACGAACGCTCGGTGACGGCCCGCCCCACGGAACAGGGCACCGCGCTGCGGGCCCGCGCGCTTGAGGTACCGCGGCGGATCGCGGCGGCGACGGGGTTGCCGGCGGGGCGGATCGGGGCGCTGCGGAGGGAGTTGGCGGAGCTGACGGAGGCGCTTGATTCGGCGGACGAGGGGATCCTGCGGGGCGGGTGACGCCTTGCGGGGGCGGTTCCGGGGCTCGGCCCCGGGCGGGTGCCTCTGGCGGGGCGGGGTTTGGTCGCCCTTGCGCGGGGTGGGCGCCGCCTCAATCGCCGGCTGGGCTGTTGTTGGTGCGGGTTGCCCGTTTGCTCGGGCTGGGTGCTTGTTGGTGCGGGTTGGGTGCCGCTCCGGTTCGGCACTGGGGCTGCATGATTTACGGCGCGGCCACCCGGTCTTGTTTTGTTCGCCCGGGTTTGCGCCGCAAATCACGCTTGATGCCCCAGTACCGCTCCTGCGCGTCCCCCTTTCCGCGAGTAAGCCCAGTGCGTGATCACCGTGCTCTGGCTGTCCGCGCGTTCCGAGTCGGTTTCACAAGGCGGGGAACCCCGGTCCGGAACGTCACCCAGGGGTCGGATCGTGATGGGCGTCAGAGTGGGCGGGTGCCTCTGGGCGGGCGCTCCCGCACATGCGAGGAGAGCAAACGGAACAAGGGACCGAGGCACCGCAAGGCGGACGCGACACCGCCCACGCACATCACCCCAATGCACAGTCACATTTACCTACAAACACGACATGCTCAGATATTTTTGAGCCATGATCACCCCCGTACGCCGGATGACCGCCGCCCTCACCGCCGCCCTCACTCTCACAGCCTGCGGCGGCAGCGGAGGCGACGGCGAGACCGGTGAGCAGGCCCGCCCCACACCTCACGGCGCCCAGGCGCCCGCCCCCGCGCCGCGGGCCGAGCGCGGGCGGGTGGTGGCTCCCGTCTTCGAACGAGCCGCCGCCCCGGCGGCAGGCGCGGAGAAGACCGTCGCGCTGACCTTCGACGCCGATATGACCGCCGACCAGGGCCCCCGCGCGGCCCGCGGTGAGCGGTTCGACAATCCGGAGCTGATCAACACCCTGCGCGAGCTGAAGGTGCCGTCCACCGTCTTCATGACCGGCCGCTGGGCCGAGGAGTACCCGGCCCAGGCGCGGGCCATCGGTGCCGATCCGCTCTTCGAGGTGGGGAATCACTCCTACAGCCACTACGCCTTCACGGCCGATTGCCACGGACTCCCGGTGGTGGACCGGAGCCGGATGCGGTCCGATGTGGAGCGGGCGGCCGGCTCCTTCCGGAAGACCGGCGTGCGGCGGACCGTGCCGTACTTCCGCTTCCCCGGCGGCTGTTACGACGACGCCGCCCTGCGGGCCGTCGCACCGACCGGGGTGACCGCCGTGCAGTGGGACGTGGTCGGCGGCGACGCCTTCGCGACGGACGCGGACGCCGTGGCCGAGCAGGTGCTGGACGGAGTGCGGCCGGGGTCCGTGGTGGTGCTGCACTGCACCACCAGCGCCGCCCCGGCCACCGAGCGGGCGATCCGGCGGATCGTGCCGGAGCTGCGCGCACGCGGCTACCGGATGGTGCGGGTCTCCGAGCTGATGGGGAACGGGAGCCCGGCGCGGTGAGCCCGCCGGGCTCAGCCCGAGCAGGCCCCGCGCTGCGCTTCCTGCCATTCGCAGACGGGACAGAGCGTCGCGCCCTTCACCGACTCCGGGTACTCCGTCGGTTCCCGGCAGAGGACGCACTCGGCGAAGGGCGGCCCTCCGCTGTCGGACGGGGCAGGGGCCGGAGCCGGCGGCTCACAGGGGTACCGGGGAACGGATTCCATACCCCCGAGAGTACGTCCGCGAAGGGGTCAGCCCGATGCCTTCTGCGGTACCAGCTCGCTGGGACGCACGATGACGAAGCCCTCGCCCTGGAGCATCAGCTGCACCGCCTCGCCGGAGCCGCCGCGCACCATCGAGCCGAAGGACTGGGAGCGGTTGAGCGAGGTCTCCAGCTGGGCGCTCCAGCCGACGACCGCGTCGGTGTCCACATACACCGGCTGCTGCGCGGTGACCGGGATCACGATCGGGTTGCCCTCGCAGATGACGGCGAGCTTCCCGTAGCCGGTGAAGACGCTGTTGAAGAGGCCGCCGCCGGCGGAGCCCACGCCCTTCACGGTCTTGATCTCGTAGGAAAGGGTGGGGTCGAAACAGAGCACATTTCGGCCGTTGATGGTCAGCGCGTCGCCCTGGTCGAGCTCGACGATGAAACAGTTCGCCGCCTCGTGGGCGAACCACGCCTCGCCCTGGCCGCGCACCGCCATCAGCGCCAGGCCCTCGCCCGTGACGGCCCGCTTGAGCATGCCGCCCAGGCCCTGGCCCTTGCGCTCGAACTGAAGGTTGCCGCGGAAGGCGATCATCGACCCCTGGCGCGCATGCATCTCACCGTTGACGACATAGCGGATGGATTTCGCGTTCTGCTGGGACATGCCGGGCACGGTCGCCTGCTGTGCCATGTTCTCCGAGGCGAAAAGTTCACTCTTCATGGAAAGCATCCTCACCCGGAGGGGTGTGTTCCGACAACCATCGCTCCAGGTGGGGGGCGGAGGCCCCGGCGCCGCGGGCTGGCAGACTGGCCGGCGTGAGCAGCGAGAGCGTGAAGCCCGGCACCCTGGAGAACCAGGCCGAGAGGCCCGAGACCGCCTTCCGGCACGAGGCCCGGCAGTTCGTACTGCCGCTGGTGGTGCGGATCGAGAAGACCGCGCCCCCGGCCCGTACGGACGCCCTGGAGACGGCCGCCCGCGCGGTGCTCCGCATCCTCGCGGACGAGCGGTCGCACGGCGACGGGGAGTGGGCCGGGGCCATGCGGGACTGGCAGGACGCCCGGATCCGCAAGGTGGTGCGCCGGGCGCGCGGCGCGGAGTGGCGGAAGGCGTCGGAGCTGCCCGGTGTCACCGTGACGGGCCGGACGGCGGAGGTGCGGGTGTTCCCGCCGGTGCCGCTGGACGGCTGGCCCAGGGAGCTGGCGAAGCTCCAGGTCTCCGGGACGGATCTGGACGACCCCGAGCCGGCCGCCGCCCCGGACCTCTCCGGGCCCGTGCTGTGGATGAGCCCGGCGGTGGAGATGTCGGCCGGGAAGGCGATGGCGCAGTCCGGCCACGGGGCGCAGTTGGCGTGGTGGGAGCTGACGGACGAGGAACGCGCGGCATGGGCGGAGGCGGGGTTCCCGCTCTCGGTGCGCACCCCGGGGGCGGAGCGGTGGCGGGAGCTGGCGGCCAGTGGGCTGCCGGTGGTGCGGGACGCAGGTTTCACGGAGATCGCCCCGGGGTCGGCCACGGTGGTCGCCGACCATCCGGCGCTGCGCGGCGGGCGCTGACCGCAGGGCCGGGTGCCGCGCACCTTGCTGCGGCGCAACCTCAAATGAACCTCTGAACGTCCTCCCTTCCGGATTCGGATTCGCCCGGCGGGGCCATCACCCCTGCACGCACACCGTCATACCGGTGCGGTGGGCGTGAGGAGGGGGACATGGAACTCGGTATCGGAATCGGCTGGCGACCGGAGATCGCCCGGACCGTGGCGGAGCTGCCCGGCATCGACTGGGTGGAGGTGGTGGCGGAGAACATCTGCCCCGGTCATCTGCCCGAACCGCTGGCCCGGTTGCGCGAGCGCGGCACCAGGATCATCCCGCACGGGGTGTCGCTGGGGCTGGGCGGCGCCGACCGGCCCGATGAGCGGAGGCTGGCGGAGCTGGCGGAACGCGCGGTGGCGCTGGGGGCGCCGCTGGTGACGGAGCACATCGCCTTTGTCCGCGGCGGCGGTCCGCTCACCGCGTCGCCCCGACTGGAGGCGGGTCATCTTCTGCCCGTGCCCCGGACCCGGGAGGCGCTGAAGGTGCTCTGCGAGAACGTCCGGATCGCCCAGGACTCGCTGCCGGTGCCGCTGGCGCTGGAGAACATCGCGGCTCTCTTCTCCTGGCCGGACGAGGAACTGACGGAGGGGCAGTTCCTGGCCGAGCTGGTGGAGCGGACCGGGGTCGGCCTGCTGATCGATGTGGCCAATCTGCATACGAACCGGGTGAACCGCGGCGAGGATCCGGCGCGGGCGCTGGACGAGCTGCCGGTCGAGGCCATCGCCTATGTCCATGTGGCGGGGGGTGTGGAGCGGGACGGGGTGTGGCACGACTCGCATGCCCATCCGGTGACGGAGCCGGTGCTGGAGGTGCTCCGGGAGCTGCTGTCCCGGGTGTCGCCGCCCGGGGTGCTGCTGGAGCGGGACGAGGACTTCCCGCCGGCGGCGGAGCTCGCCGCCGAGCTGGAGACCATCCGGCGGACGGTGCTTGAGCCGGCTCTCGTACCGGCCCGCGAACCGGTCACGACGGCGCCGCGCGGGGAATCCGCGCCCGCCCCGGACACCGGCGCCCGGGAGCGGCTGGCGCTCGGGCAGACCGCGCTGCTCTCCGCGCTGGTCGCGGGCACCCCCGCGCCCGAGGGCTTCGACTCCCGGCGGCTGCGGGTGCAGAGCCGCGCGCTGGCGGCCAAGCGGGCCTCGGTGGTGGCCAGGATCGCGCCCGAGCTGCCCGAGATCCTCGGTGCCGACTACCGGACCGGCTTCCTGGCGTACGCCGGGGCCCGGCCCATGCGCGCCGGCTACCGCCGTGACGCGCTGGACTTCGCGGAGCATCTGCTCATCGCGGGGCGGCCCGCCGACGACGGAGCGCGCCGCGAGCTGACCCGGTGGTGGGAGGAGCGGATCGCACCGCATCCGCCCCGCCCGCCCCGCAGGACCGGCCGGATCCTGCGCGCCGCCCGTGCCGTACTCGTCAGGAGGTAGTGCCGTGAACCTGCACACAGCCACGCTCTTCACCTACATCGTGATCGCCGCCTCCACGATCGGGCTGATCGCCGGATGGAGCCGGGTCACCAGCCGGGTTCCGGCCGCGTATCCGCACCGGGCGCGCGGTGGCATGTACGAGGCCGCCTTCCTCAGCGGCGGGCCGGGCAGGGTGGTGGACGCCGCGCTCGCGGAGATGCACGCCGCCGGGGAGCTGCGGATCGGCGGGCCGGGCATCGTCGCCGTGCTCCGCGCCGAGGGCGGGGGCACGGTCGAGCGGGCGATTCTCGATCAGCTCGCGGCCGCCCCGAACGGTTCGCTGAGCGAGCTGCGCCATGCGGTGATGCGGAGCCCTGCGGTCCAGAAGATCGGCGACCGGCTCGCGGAGGAGGGGCTGCTGCTGCGGCCCGGCACGCCCTGGCGCCCCTTCCGGATCTGGGGCATCACCCAGGGGGTGGTCTGCATCGTGGCGATACCGGCCGCGATCGCGCTCACCATCGTGGGTCTCGTCCACGACTGGGAGGGCAATCTCCCGCCGTTCGTGCTGACGGTGCTGCCCGCCCTGCTGGTGGGCAGCGTGAGCGGTTTCATCATGGCGGGCCGCGCCCGGCGGCTCACCGCCACGGGGCGGGCCGTGCTCCAGAAGCACCGGTCGGCGTCCCGCCATGTGACGGGAACCGGCGAACTGGTGGCGCTGCGCGGGCCGTGGCGCGGAATGATGAGCGACCCCTCGGCCGCGTCGGCACTGGCCGCGGCGGCCGTGGCGCCGGTGATCCTCGCCTCGGTGCCGGACGGCGGCCCGGGGTGTGACGCGGGTGCCTCCTGGTGCGGTGCCGGCCCCGGCAGCGGCGGCTGCGGCACCTCGGGCGGGGGCGGTTCGAGCTGCGGGGGCGGCGGGAGCGGCGGCGGCGGCGGTTTCGGCTGCGGAGGAGGAGGCGGGAGCAGCGGCGGTTCGAGCTGCGGCGGCGGGGGCGGGGGCTCCAGCTGTGGTGGTGGGGGCGGGGGCGGGGGAGGCTGCGGAGGAGGAGGCGGCTGCTGATCCCGGACGGCCCGCGCGGACCGCCCCGTACCCGAACAGGGATACGGGGCGGTCCCGCGTACGGGTCGCCCGGACGGTCTCGTTGGGGTCATGCGACGCGACACCCGCCTCCGGTGCTTTACAACTCCCGCCCGCGCACGAAGGATCCCCGGACCGCCGTTCGCGCCGCGGTGGAGTGCCCCGTACGGGACGCCCCGCCGACCGCGCACCACACCGGCCGTCCGCACAAAGGGGAATGCGATGCGATCAGTGGCGAAGTACGGAATCGGGATGGTGGCGGGTTCCCTGGTCGCCGGAGTCCTGACCGCCGCCCCGGCCGGTGCCACCACCACCGACGCGGAGGCCCTGGGCACCGCGCTCGCCGCCCGGCGGGCCGCCGCCGGGGGAATCGACTTCGGGGTCTGCCCGAAGTCCGAGGCACTGCCCGGGCATGTGCGCTGCGGCACCGTCGAGGTCCCGCTCGACTACGCGGCGCCGAACAGCCGGAAGATCAGACTCACGGTGAGCCGGGTGAAGGCGAGCGGCGCACCCGCCGCCCGGCAGGGCGCCCTCGTCTACAACCCGGGCGGCCCCGGCGCCTCCAGTATGTGGTTCCCGCTCGCCGCCGCACTCCCCGAGTGGGAGCGGATCGCGAAGGCGTACGACATCGTCGGCTACGCCCCGCGCGGAGTGGCGAGGTCCGCGCCGCTGAGCTGCCAGGACCCCAAGGGATTCCTCAAGGCGCCCACCCTCGCGCCGACCCACCCCTCCCCCGCCCACAAGGCCGAGCGGATCGCGGAGGCGAAGGCGTACGCGGCGGGGTGCGCGCGCCGGGGCGGCACCGCGCTGCGGCACTACACCTCGCTCAACAACGCACGCGATCTCGACGTCCTGCGGGCGGCCCTCGGCGAGGAGCGGCTGACCTTCATGGGAGCCTCGTACGGCACCTACTTCGGCGCCCTGTACGCGACGCTCTTCCCCTCCCATGTGCGGCGGATGGTCTTCGACTCGGCGGTGAACCCGGAGCGGAGCAGGATCTGGTACCGCAGCAATCTCGAACAGTCGCTGGCCTTCGAGAGCCGCTGGGCCGATTTCCGCGACTGGGTCGCCCGGCACGACGCGACCTACGGCCTCGGGACCACGGCGGCGGCCGTCGCCGAGCGGTACGAGGAGGCGCGGGCCAGGCTGGCGGTCGAGCCGGCGGGCGGGGTGGTCGGGCCCGGTCAGCTCCAGTCGGCGTTTCTGGGCGCGGGTTACTACGACGACTACTGGGTGCCGCGGGCCACCGCGCTCTCGGAGTATCTGCGGGGCAACGCGAAGCCGCTGATCGAGCAGGCGGCGCCGGACCGGGGCGCCGCGGCGGAGGCGGAGAACTCCACCGCCGTGTACACGGCGATCGAGTGCAATGACGCGCCCTGGCCCACCGACTTCGCGGTGTGGGACCGCGACAACACCGAGCTGGCCCGGCGGGCGCCCTTCGAGACCTGGGACAACGTGTGGATGAATCTGCCGTGCGCCTACTGGGAGGGGCCTCGGCAGCAGCCGCTGGAGGTGCGCACCGAGCGGGGTGAGCTGCCGCCGGTGCTGATCCTGGCGGCGGAGCGGGACGCGGCGACCCCGTACGAGGGGGCGAAGGAGCTGGCGCGGCGGCTGCGGGGCGCGGTGCTGATCACCGAGCGCAATGCCGGTACGCACGGTATCGGCGGGGGCGGCAACGAGTGCGTCAACGCCCACCTGGAGAACTATCTGCTGCGGGGGCAGACGCCGGTGCGGCGCGCGTACTGCGCGCCGCACCCGGAGCCGGACCCGGTGTCGCTGGAGCGGCGGGCCGATGAGGCCGGACAGCCCCGCCACGCCCCGGCCGAGAGGGCCGGGGTGCGGGGGCTGCCGCACACCGTCTGATCTTCCGGGTCGGAGGAGCTGGTTCCGCCGGCTGCGGACCGGCTCCTTCGTTCAGGGGGCCGCACCCTCGCGGGTGGCGGCCGGGTCAGGCGAGACCGGCGACCAGTTCCGCGACGGAGCGGAGGCGGCCGGTGTAGAAGGGGACCTCCTCGCGGACGTGCATCCGGGCCTCGGAGGCGCGCAGATGACGCATCAGGTCGACGATCCGGTGCAGTTCGTCGGCCTCGAAGGCGAGGAGCCACTCGTAGTCGCCGAGGGAGAAGGAGGCGACCGTGTTGGCGCGCACATCCGGGTACCCGCGGGCCATCTTGCCGTGGTCGGCGAGCATCCGGCGGCGGTCCTCGTCCGGCAGCAGGTACCAGTCGTAGGAGCGGACGAAGGGGTAGACGCTGACATAGTCGCGCGCCCGCTCGTCGGCGAGGAAGGCCGGGATGTGCGACTTGTTGAACTCGGCGGGGCGGTGCAGCGCCATGTTCGACCAGACCGGCTCCAGAGCGCGGCCGAGCCGGGTGCGGCGGAAGAGGTTGTACGCCTCCTGGAGCTCGTCGGCGGTCTCGGCGTGCCACCAGATCATGAGGTCCGCGTCGGCGCGGAGCCCGGAGAGATCGTAGGTGCCGCGCACGGTGACGTCCTTGGCGGCGAGCCGGTCGAACAGCTCCTGGACCTCCTCGGCGTAACCGGACCGGTCCTCGGGCAGCACATCGCGCAGCTTGAAGACGGACCACAGCGTGTACCGGATGACCTCGTTGAGGTCCTTGGCCTTCTTGCCTGCGTTCGGGATCTTTTCGGGCGCACTCATGACGCTATTGTCCCGCGTCCCGATCAATGCCCCGCGCCAGGGTCGGCGTGGCGAGAATCTCGTCCGCCGCGCGCCGGCCGCCGGCGATGCAGGCGGGGATGCCGACCCCGTCGTGGGCCGCGCCGCAGAGCCCGAGGGCGGGGAGTCCCGCGAGGGCGGCGCGGATGTCCGCGACCCGGTCGAGATGGCCGACCGGGTACTGCGGGAGGCCGTCGGTCCAGCGGGTCACCACGGTGGCGACCGGCTTGGCCCCGACCCCGGTGGCGGTGCGCAGATCGGCGGCGGAGAGCTCGGCGAGCTCGCCGTCCGGGCGGTGCAGATGCTCCTCGTCGCCGTACCGGCCCATGGAGGTCCGCAGCACGAAGAGGTCGGCGGAGCTCTCGGAGACCCAGCGCCACTTCTGGCTGGAGAAGGTGGACGCCTTGATGACCCGGCCGTCGACGGGCGGTACGAGAAAGCCGCTGCCGGCCGGGAGCCCGGCCAGGTCGGCGCGGCGGAAGGCGTGGGTGACCAGGGTCATGGAGGCGTACTCGATCCGGCCGAGTCCGGCCGCGGCGGCGGGCGCCTCGGCGGCGAGGAGCGCGGCGGCGGCCGGGGCGGGGACGGCGAGGATCACCCCGTCCGCGGCGAGGGTGCCGGTGTCGGTGCGGACCAGCCAGCCGGTGGCCGTGCGGTGCAGTGCGCGGACGGGCGTACGGGTGCGGATCTCGCCGCCCCCGGCGCGCACGGCGTCGGCGACGGCCCCGGGGAGGGTGCCCACACCGCCCTCGATGCCGAGGAAGACGGGCCCGTCCTGCTGCTGTGCCCGGATCTCGTCCTGGACCTCGGCGACGGCGCCGAGGAGGGTGGGGTGGCGCCGGGCGGCCTCGAAGAGACGGGGCACGGCGGCGCGCATCGAGATCCGGTAGGCGTCGCCCGCGTACACCCCGCCGAGGAGTGGTTCCACCAGCCGGTCGACGACCTCGCGGCCGAGGCGGGCGGCGACGTGCTCGCCGATGGCGATGTCGTCGCCGAGGTCGGCGGGGGGCAGCTCGCGGTCGCGGGCGATCCGGGCGACGCCCTCCGGGGAGAGCAGTCCGGCGAGGGCCTCGGGGGTGCCGGGCACACCCATCACATGGCCCCTGGGCATGGGGCGCAGCCGGTCCCGGGTCCAGACGGAGGCGGTGTGGGTGGCGGGCGGCCGGAGCCGGTCGCCGAGTCCGGCGGCGCGGGCGAGGTCGATCGCCTCCGGGCGGCGGGCGAGCAGGGATTCGGCGCCGAGGTCGACGGTCACGCCCTCGATCTCACCGGTGCGGAGTTTCCCGCCGAGGCGGTCGCCGGCCTCCAGCAGGGTGACCCGCGCTCCGGCGGTGATCAGCCGGTGGGCGGCGGCGAGACCGGAGATGCCGCCGCCGATGACGACGGCATGGCCGGTTCCGGTGCGGGGTGCGGTGTCCGCATGCGGGGTGTGCTGCATGGCCCCACTCTCTCAAACACCGTTCCGAGTCCCGACCGTGACCGGTTCGGGACCGCCGGACGGAAACCCGGCACGGGGGTGGACCGTCGAAGCCGTGACAGGTTCATTCAGGTTCATTGGGGGGTTTCATGCGGATACGCCGCGGATGTGCCGTGCTGTTGATCGCCGCCTCGCTCGGGGTGGCCGGATGCAGTGCCGGGGACTCGTCGTCGTCGGAGAAGTCCTCCGGGGCCGCAGCGAAGGATCAGATGGCGGACCCCCGGGGCTCGCGGCCGGAGGCCGGGGGCGAGGCGGCGAAGCAGGGGGCGCCGGGCGCCGCCGCCCGGGCGCCGCTGCCCGCGGCTCATGTCATCCGCACCGCCGAGCTGGAGGTGGAGGTGAAGAACTCGCGCCGGGCGGTCGCGGACGCCCGGCGGGTGACGGAGGACGCCGGCGGCCATGTCGCGAATGAGGCGACCGAGCGGGTCGATGACGTACAGCTGTCGTCACGGCTGGTGCTGCGGGTACCGCAGGAGCGGTACGAGACGGTGCTGTCGGAGCTGGCCGGCTCGGGAAAGCTGCTGCTCCGCAAGGCCGGCGCCAAGGACGTCACCGACCAGGTGGTCGATGTGGGGAGCAGGATCGCCACCCAGCGGGCGAGTGTGGAGCGGGTGCGCGAGCTGATGGACCGGGCGGAGAAGCTCTCCGACGTGGTCACCCTGGAGGGGCAGCTGAGCAGCCGCCAGGCGGAGCTGGAGTCGCTGCTGGCCAGGCAGGCGTCGCTGAAGGACCGTACGACCCTGGCCACGATCACCCTGACGCTCTCCGAGGCGCCGAAGCCGGTGAAGGACGACGGCGACTCCACCCCGACCTTCGGGGAGGCGCTCGGCGGGGGCTGGGACGCGCTGGTGGGGACGGTGCGGTGGATCGGGATCGTGATCGGCGCGGTCGCGCCCTTCGCACTGGTGCTGGGCGTGCTGTACGGGCTCTGGCGGGTACTGGGCCGGCCGCTGCGGGCCCGGCGAGCGGCGGACGCGCCGCGGCAGGCCGGGGGCGCGGCCGAAGGGAAGGAGCCCGGGGAGGGCTGACGGACCGCACCCCGTAGCGTGTTCCCCATGACAGAGCGACTGGTCGTGATCGGGGGCGACGCGGCGGGCATGTCCGCCGCGTCGCAGGCACGCAGGCTGAAGGGCCCGGACGAGCTGGAGATCGTCGCGTTCGAACGCGGCCACTTCAGCTCGTTCTCGGCATGCGGCATTCCGTACTGGGTGGGCGGCCGGGTCCAGGACTGTTCCGAACTGATCGCCCGCACCCCGGCCGAGCACCGGGAGCGGGCGATCGATCTGCGGATGCGGACCGAGGTCACCGCGATCGACGTCGCGGGCGGGCGGGTGCGCTCCCGCGACCTGGAGTCGGGCGCGGAGGAGTGGACGGGGTACGACAAGCTCGTCATCGCCACGGGCGCCCGCCCGGTCCGCCCGCCGCTGCCGGGCATCGACGCGCCGGGGGTGCACGGGGTGCAGTCGCTGGACGACGGCCAGGCGCTGCTCGACTCGCTGGTCGCCCTGGAGGGCGGGGGCCGCGCGGTGGTGGTCGGCGCGGGCTATATCGGGGTGGAGATGGCGGAGGCGCTGCTGGACCGGGGCCTGGAGGTGACCGTGCTCAACCGGGGCGCGCAGCCGATGGTGACGCTCGACCCCGACATGGGGCGGCTGGTGCACGAGGCGATGGACGGCCTGGGGATCACCACGGTCAACAACACCGAGGTCACCGCGGTCCTGACGGGCTCCGACGGGCGGGTCCGCGCGGTGGCGACCGGGGACGCGGAGTATCCGGCGGATGTCGTCGTGCTCGGGATGGGCGTCGAGCCGGAGACCGCCCTGGCGGAGGCGGCGGGGCTGCCGCTGGGGAGTTACGGCGGTCTGCTCACCGATCTGTCGATGCGGGTGCGCGGCCGGGAGAACATCTGGGCGGGCGGCGACTGTGTGGAGGTGCTCGACCTGGTCTCCGGCCGGGAGCGGTATGTGCCGCTCGGCACCCATGCCAACAAGCACGGCCAGGTGATCGGGGCGAACGCGGGCGGCGGCTACGGCACCTTTCCCGGTGTGGTGGGCACGGCCGTCAGCAAGGTCTGCGATCTGGAGATCGCGCGGACCGGGCTGCGGGAGCGGGACGCGGCGGAGGTGGGGCTCCAGTACGTCACGGCGACCGTGGAGTCCACCAACCGGGCCGGCTACTACCCGGACTCCGCGCTGATGACCGTGAAGATGATCGCGGAACGGCGCACCGGCCGGCTGCTGGGGGTGCAGATCGTGGGCCGCGAGGGCGCGGCGAAGCGGGTGGACATCGCGGCGGTGGCGCTCACGGCGGGGATGACGGTGGAGCGGATGACGGCGCTGGACCTGGGGTACGCGCCGCCGTTCTCCCCGGTGTGGGATCCGGTTCTGGTGGCCGCCCGCAAGGCCGTGGCGAAGGTGCGCGCGGAGGGCTGAGAACCGCCGCGCGCCCGGTCCGGGCGCGCGGCGGGGTGTTTCAGCGTGCGGTGCGCTCGTGGACGTGGGCGACCAGGCGGGTCAGCGCGTCCGGGTCCATGGACGGCAGCACCCCGTGGCCCAGATTGAAGACATGGCCCTCCAGGCCGGCCGCCGCGGCGAGCACCTCGTCGGTCTTGGCCTCGACGGCGGCGCGCCCGGCGAAGAGCACCGCCGGGTCCAGATTGCCCTGGAGCGCCTTGCCGGGGCCGACCCGGCGGGCCGCCTCGTCCAGCGGTACGCGCCAGTCGACGCCGACGACATCGGCGCCGGCCTCGCCCATGAGGCCGAGCAGCTCTCCGGTGCCCACCCCGAAGTGGATGCGCGGCACGCCGAAGGACTCCACCGCGGCGAAGACCTTGGCGGAGGCGGGCAGCACCGAGCGGCGGTAGTCGGCCGGGGCGAGCGCGCCGACCCAGGAGTCGAAGAGCTGGACGGCGCTCGCGCCCGCCTCGATCTGGACCTTGAGGAAGGCGCCGGTGATCTCGGCCAGCCGGTCCAGCAGATCCGCCCAGAGCTCGGGGTCGCCGTACATCATGGCCTTGGTGTGCTCGTGGTTGCGGGACGGCCCGCCCTCCACGAGATAGCTGGCGAGGGTGAACGGCGCCCCCGCGAAGCCGATCAGCGGGGTGGCGCCCAGCTCGGCGGTGAGCAGCCCGATGGCCTCGGTGACGTACCAGACGTCCTCGGGGGTGAGGTCGCGCAGCCGGGCGAGGTCCGCACGGGTGCGGAAGGGCTCCGCGACGACCGGGCCGACTCCGGGCTTGATGTCGAGGTCGACCCCGATCGCCTTGAGCGGCACCACGATGTCGCTGAAGTAGATCGCGGCGTCCACGCCGTGCCGGCGCACCGGCTGGAGGGTGATCTCCTTGACCAGCTCGGGCCGCATGCAGGAGTCGAGCATCCCGATGCCCTCGCGGACCTTGAGGTACTCGGGCAGGGAGCGTCCCGCCTGCCGCATGAACCAGACCGGCGTATGCGGCACCGGTTCGCGTCTGCACGCCCGCAGAAAGGCGGAGTCGTGCGTTTCGGTGCGGCGGTCCGCGGGCTGGCTCAGGGGGAGGTCGTTGGCGCTCACGCCCCAAATCTTCGCACGGCCGCGGGAAGTGGCGGGCCCGCCCCGGGTGTCCTTCCCTGCGCCGGGGCTCCGTTCCGCCTACTCTTCCCCGCATGGCTGCGGCTCAGGGACACTTTTCCGATCATCCTGATCATTCCAATGGCGCTGACGACAAGGACGGCGCGGAGGGCGACACGGTTCCGCGCGCGTTCCGGCTGGCGGTCGAGGCGGTGCGGGGGGCGCGGCTGCGCCCGGAGATCGAGGTGGACCCGGCGCGCCCGCCGCAGCGGCTCGCGCCCCATGCGTACGCCCTGGAGGCCGCGGTCGTCGACGGCGAGGACGATCTCGCGGACGGGCGGCTGGTGCTGCTGCACGATCCGGCCGGGCACGAGGCGTGGCAGGGCACCTTCCGGCTGGTCACGCTGGTCCGCGCCGAGCTGGAGCCGGAGATGGCGGCCGATCCGCTGCTGCCCGAGGTGTCCTGGTCCTGGCTGACGGGGGCGCTGGAGGCCCGGGGGCTGGCGTACGGGGAGCCGAGCGGGACCGTCACCCGCGCGGGGTCGCACTACTTCGGCGGACTGAGCTCACGGCGGCCCGCCACCCAGATCGAGATCCGGGCGTCCTGGACGCCCGAGACCGGCCCGGACGGGGTGCCGGACACCGCCGGGCACCTGGTGGCCTGGTGCGATCTCCTCTGCCAGCTGGCCGGGCTGCCGCCGTCGTCCGCCGGCTCCCCGGAGACGGGGACGGGGACGGGTGTGGTCTCGCTGCCGCAGCGCCGGGGGCCGCAGCACCGGTGAGCGCGGGGCTGTGCCTCCCGGGGACTTCGCGGGGCTCCTTCGGTAGCGGGGTGCGCGGGGGGCGTGCGCCCCTGGCCGGCCGGTGACTCTCCGCTTTCCGGATCACTCCTTCGATGACAATCCGTCAGGTTGTTCGTAGGATGATCGATCACTAGTCCGAATTGCCCCAATTGTTACTCACTAAATCGTGATCATTCTCTAAAGGCGATCAGGTTTGGTGCCGAAGAGGTCAATGACCCTGACAGCACGGTTCGCCCCGGCTTCATCCCCGAGCCGGCCCCACCCCACCTTCCCCCAGGAGGCCTGGTGTCCGTTCTACTTGAGCAGCCCGCAAGCCTGGTCGCCTACCGCCCGAACAAGCCGACGGCCATGGTCGTCGTGGCAGATCCGCGCGTACGCTCCACCGTCACCCGGCATCTGTGGGCGCTCGGAGTGCGTGACGTGATCGAGGCTTCGTCCATCGCGGAGGCCCGTCCCCGCATCGGCAACCCGCGCGACATCTGCGTTGCCGACGTCCACCTGCCCGACGGTTCCGGGCTGACCCTCCTGTCCGAAACCCGTGCCGCGGGCTGGCCCAATGGCCTCGCCCTCTCCGCGGCCGATGACATCGGCGCCGTGCGCAACGCACTCGCGGGCGGCGTCAAGGGCTATGTCGTCACCGGCACCCGTACCAATATCGGCCACCCCGGCCGCCCCGGCGCCGCCCCCATCGGCGCCGCGGCAGCCCGGCTCGGCCACCGCCGCCCCCCGGGCGCCCCGAGCCACCCGGGCGGCTACCGCGAGCTGTCCGGCCGGGAGGTCGAGGTCCTCAGACTGGTCGCGGAAGGCCAGTCCAACAAGGCCATCGGCGTCTCCATGGGCCTCTCCGCCCTCACCGTGAAGAGCCACCTCGCCCGGATCGCGCGCAAGCTCGGCACGGGTGACCGGGCCGGAATGGTCGCGGTCGCCCTGCGTACCGGCATCATCCACTGACCGTTCACCACTCCCGCGCGCCTGTCGACGGAACGTTCCGTCGACAGGCGCGCTCCGTTCACGGATACCCTTGACACGTGACCGACGCCCAAGACACCGCAGCAGAGACCGCACTGCGAACCGCCGGGGGCGCTCCCCCGGACGCCGGCGTCGCAGCCGCAGAGGCCCCCGTACCCCTGCTGGAGCCCCGCGAGGGGGTTCCGCCCGTCGTCGCCGACGCCCAGGGGCTCGCCGAGGTGATCGCCGCCTTCGCGGCCGGAAGCGGCCCCGTGGCCGTGGACGCGGAGCGCGCCTCCGGCTACCGCTACGGCCAGCGGGCCTACCTCGTCCAGCTCCGCCGGGAAGGCGCGGGCAGCGCCCTGATCGACCCGGTCGGCTGCCCCGACCTCTCCGGCCTGGGCGAGGCGCTCGCCGGTACCGAGTGGATTCTGCACGCCGCGACCCAGGACCTGCCGTGCCTGCGGGAGATAGGCATGGTCCCCACCAGCCTCTTCGACACCGAGCTCGCCGGCCGGCTGGCCGGCTTCCCCCGGGTCGGCCTCGGCGCGATGGTCGAGTCGGTGCTCGGATACGCCCTGGAGAAGGGCCACTCCGCCGTCGACTGGTCCACCCGCCCGCTGCCCGAACCGTGGCTGCGGTACGCCGCGCTCGACGTCGAACTCCTCGTCGACCTCCGCGACGCGCTGGAGAAGGAGCTGGACCGGCAGGGGAAGCTCGACTGGGCCCACCAGGAGTTCGCCGCGATCGTGGCCGCGCCGCCCGCTCCCCCGCGCAAGGACCCGTGGCGGCGCACCTCGGGCATGCACAAGGTGCGGCGCCGCCGTCAGATGGCGGTCGTCCGCGAGCTCTGGACGGCCCGCGACCGGATCGCCCAGCGCCGTGACGTCTCGCCCGGGAAGGTGCTGAGCGACGGCGCGATCATCGAGGCGGCGCTGGCGGTGCCGGCCAATGTGCACGCGCTCACCGCGCTGACGGGATTCGGCCATCGGATGGGCCGCCGCCAGCTCGAACAGTGGCAGTCCGCGGTGGAACGGGCGAAGGCGCTCCCCGACGCGGAGCTCCCCCAGCCCGGCCAGCCCATGAACGGCCCGCCGCCGCCGCGCGCCTGGGCGGACAAGGACCCGGCGGCGGCGGCGCGGCTCTCGGCGGCACGGGCCGGGGTGTCGGCGCTCGCGGAGGAGCTGAACCTCCCCCAGGAGAACCTGATCACACCGGACACCGTGCGGCGTGTGTGCTGGGAGCCGCCGGCGGACGCCTCTCCCGAGGGCGTGGCCCGCGTCCTCGAGGCCCTGGGCGCGCGGGCCTGGCAGGTGGAACTGGTCTCCCCCCTCCTCTCGGAGGCCCTGACGACGGAGTAGCCCCGCGCTTGGGGTGGGGTGCGGGGTGCTTGTCCGGGGCTCGGCCCCGGGTCCGGCGCGGCTGCCTTCGGCGGGGCTGTTGTTGGTGCGGGTTGCCTGTTTCCCCGGGTGGGGTTCTTGTGTGTGCGGGTTGGGTGCCGCTCCGGTTCGGTACTGGGGCTGCATGATTTACGGCGCGCGCACCCGGTCTTGTTCTGTGCACTCTCCTTTGCGCCACAAATCACGCTTGATGCCCCAGTACCGCTCCTGCGCGTCCCCCCTTCCGCGAGTAAGCCCAGTGCGTGATGACAGTGCTCTGTCTGTCCGTGCGTTCCGGGACGGTTTCACAAGGCGGGGAACCCCGCTTCGGAAGGTCACCCAGGGGTGGGTGGGTGAAGGGCGTCAGAGTGGGCGGGTGCCTCTGGGCGGGCGCTCCCGCACCAGAAACAAGCGGCTCGGGGACAGGGGCCGCCTATCGGGCGACGCCCGTGGAGGGGGTGTGCAGGGTCGTCCCCGGAAGAGCCGGCGGTAAGACCCGGGTGATCAGTGCAAGCGGGCCGGTTTCCGCTGGCTCTGAGGAGTCGAGCCCGGAGGACCCCCGGGCCGCACGAATGCGAAGGTGTCCCGCCCCGTACCCGCGCCCCGGACACGACCGGGCTGGACAAGACCCCGAGGCACCGCAAGGCGCCGAAGGTGCCTGAAAGCCCGCCCCCCGGACAACCCGAACAACACGTGCGAGGACGCCACACCGCCCACGCACCGGCCCGCACCAGCGAACGAGGGCGAGCAAAATTCAGCCTCGCTGGGGGTACCTCCCAGGCGAAGCTCTGGGGGAGTTTGAGGCGCCGGGCCCGGGGCGGAGCCCCGGAAAGGCACCAGCACCCGGGGCGAGGGCGCCACAAACTCAGCCTCGCCGGCGATTGAGGCGCCGGGCCCGGGGCGGAGCCCCGGAAGAGCACCCGCACCCCCGGGCGACCCGAACGACGCGGGCGAGGATGCGACACCGCCCCCACACCAACCCGCACCCGCGAACGAGGGCGCACAACACCCCGCCCCGCCGGAGGCAGCCGCGCCGGGCCCGGGGCGGAGCCCCGGGAAGGGACCCGCACCACGGGCAGGGGCGCACAAGACTCCGCCCCGCCGGAGGCAGCCGCGCCCGGGTCCGGGGCGGAGCCACGGACGAGCACCCGCGCCCGCGACCCCAAGGGCACCCGCGTGTGTGACCTTCGCCGCTCCCCGCAAGGGGACCACCCCAGGTACTGGGCACAATGGTTACCCACAAGTAGCATGGCGACAAGCGCATGCTTAGCCCGTGCGCCCCGCAGCAGTGCCACCCCGCACCCTGGAGGAGAGCTCGTGCCTCGTACCGTCAGGGATGTCGTCTTCGTCGACGGCGTCCGCACCCCGTTCGGCAAGGCGGGCCCGAAGGGCATCTATCACGAGACACGGGCCGACGACCTCGTCGTCAAGGCCATCCGGGAGCTGCTGCGCCGCAACCCCGGACTCGACCCCGCCCTGATCGACGAGGTCGCCATCGCCGCCACCACTCAGATCGGCGACCAGGGGCTCACCCTGGGGCGGACCGCCGGGATCCTCGCCGGGCTGCCGCAGTCCGTGCCGGGGTACTCCATCGACCGGATGTGCGCCGGCGCGATGACCGCGGTCACCACCACCGCCGGGTCGATCGCCTTCGGCGCGTACGACGCCGTCATCGCGGGCGGTGTCGAGCACATGGGGCGCCACCCCATGGGCGAGGGCGTCGACCCCAATCCCCGCTTCGTCAGCGAGAAGCTGGTGGACGAGTCGGCGCTCTTCATGGGCATGACCGCGGAGAATCTGCACGACCGCTACCCGGCCATCACCAAGCTCCGCGCCGACGAGTACGCCGTGCGCTCGCAGGAGAAGGCCGCCAAGGCGTACGCCAACGGCGCCATCCAGCAGGACCTGGTGCCGATCTCGATCCGCCGCACCAGCCCGGAGGCCGGGGAGACCGGCTGGGGACTGGCCACCCGCGACGAGCCGATGCGTCCCGGCACCACGCTGGAGAACCTGGCCGGGCTGAAGACCCCCTTCCGCGCGCACGGCCGGGTCACCGCCGGCAACGCGGCCGGCCTGAACGACGGCGCGACCGCCTCGCTGATCGCCTCCGAGGACTTCGCCCGCGCCAACGACCTCCCGGTGCGGATGCGGCTGGTCTCCTTCGCGTACGCCGGTGTCGAGCCCGAGGTGATGGGGTACGGCCCCATCCCGGCGACCGAGAAGGCCCTCGCCAAGGCGGGGCTGGCCATCGGCGACATCGGTCTCTTCGAGATCAATGAGGCCTTCGCCGTACAGGTGCTGGCCTTCCTGGAGCACTACGGCATCGCCGACGACGACGCGCGCGTCAATCAGTACGGCGGCGCCATCGCCTACGGCCACCCGCTGGCCTCCTCCGGTGTCCGGCTGATGACCCAGCTGGCCCGGCAGTTCGAGGAGCAGCCGCAGGTGCGTTACGGCCTCACCACCATGTGCGTCGGCTTCGGCATGGGCGCTTCGGTCATCTGGGAGAACCCGCACTTCGACGGAGGAAGCAAGTGAGCACCACGGCTGAGCTGCTGAAGGGCGCTGCGGAGCTGTTCCCGGACGAGGTCGTCACCAGCGCGCACGTCCGCCATCTCGACCTGCCCGCCGGGGCCGGCAGGTTCGCCCTGATCACGCTGGACAACGGCCTGGACCACACCAAGCCGACCACCTTCGGCCCGCAGTCGCTGGCCCATCTGAATGCCGCGATCGACCAGGTGGAGCAGGAGGCCGCGGCCGGCTCGATCGTCGGTGCCGGTCTGACCGGCAAGCCGTTCATCTTCGCCGTCGGCGCCGACCTCAAGGGTGTCGAGCTGCTGAGGAGGCGCGAGGAGGCGCTGGCCATCGGCAGGAGCGGCCACGATGTCTTCAAGCGTCTCGCCGGGCTGGCCGTGCCGACCTTCGCGTACTACAACGGCGCCGCGATGGGCGGCGGCGTCGAGGTCGGGCTGCACTGCTCGTACCGTACGGTCTCCCGGGCCATCCCGGCCTTCTCGCTGCCCGAGGTGTTCCTGGGCCTGGTCCCCGGCTGGGGCGGCTGCGCGCTGCTGCCGAATCTGATCGGCGCGGACCGGGCCGTCAGTGTGATCATCGAGAACTCGCTCAACCAGAACCGCCAGCTCAAGGGTGCGCAGGTGTTCGACCTCGGGATCGCGGACGCGATCTTCGACGGCGCGGACTTCCTGGAGCGCTCGCTGGTGTGGACGGCCGCCGTGCTGAACGGCGAGACCGTGGTGGAGCGGGCGGAGATCGACCGCGGTGAGGCGTGGGACGCCGCCGTGGCGCGGGGCAGGTTCATCGCCGACTCCAAGGTGCACGGGGCGGCCCCGGCCGCCTATCGCGCGCTGGAGATCATCGCCGCCGCCAAGGACGGCGATCTCCAGGCCGGTTTCGACGCCGAGGACACCGCGCTCGCCGATCTGATCATGGGCGGCGAGCTGCGCAGCGGGATCTACGCCTTCAATCTGGTGCAGAAGCGCGGCAAGCGCCCGGTCGGCGCCCCGGACCGCGGTCTGGCCCGCCCGGTCACCAAGGTCGGTGTGGTGGGCGCGGGTCTGATGGCCTCGCAGCTGGCGCTGCTCTTCCTGCGCCGGCTGGAGGTGCCGGTGGTGCTCACCGACATCGACCAGGAGCGGATCGACCGGGGTGTGGGGTATGTCCACGCCGAGATCGAGAAGCTGCTCGGCAAGGGCAGGATCGGCCAGGACAAGGCGAACCGGCTGAAGGGCCTGGTCACCGGTGTGCTGGACAAGGCCGATGGCTTCGCCGACGCCGATTTCGTGATCGAGGCCGTCTTCGAGGAGATGGGTGTCAAGCAGCAGGTGTTCGCCGAGGTGGAGGCGGTCGCCCCGGCTCACGCCATCCTGGCGACCAACACCTCCTCGCTGTCGGTTACGGAGATGGCGTCGAAGCTGAAGAACCCGGAGCGGGTCGTCGGCTTCCACTTCTTCAACCCGGTGGCGGTGCTGCCGCTGCTGGAGATCGTCCGCGGCGAGCGGACCGATGACGCCTCGCTGGCCACCGCCTTCGGCGTGGCGAAGAAGCTGAGGAAGACCGCGGTGCTGGTGAAGGACGCGCCGGCGTTCGTGGTCAACCGGATCCTGACCCGTTTCATGGGCGAGATCCAGAACGTCATCGACGAGGGCACCCCGGTCGAGGTGGCGGAGCGCGCGGTGGAGCCGCTGGGTCTGCCGATGTCCCCGCTGGTGCTGCTGGAGCTGGTGGGTCCGGCGATCGGTCTCCATGTGTCGGAGACCCTCAACCGCTCCTTCCCGGAGCGCTTCACCGTCTCCCCGAATCTCAAGGCGGTCGTCGAGGCCGGCAAGCGCGGCTTCTATGTGTACGACTCCGGCCGGCCGGAGCTCGACCCGGAGGTCGCGGCGCTGCTGCGGCAGGGCGACACCGTGCTGACCGAGGAGCAGGCGCGCGTCCGGGTGCTGGACGCGGTGGCGCGGGAGATCGGCCTGATGCTGGAGGAGGGTGTGGTGGCCGAGGCGCAGGACATCGACCTCTGCCTGATCACCGGCGCGGGCTGGCCGTTCCATCTGGGTGGCGTGACACCGTATCTGGACCGTGAGGGTGTCTCGGAGCGGGTGAACGGGAAGCCGTTCCTGGCACCGGGTGTGGCGAGCGTGCCCGCGTAGGGTCGCGGACGCGCGAGGGGCCGTACGGGGCGTTCCCGTACGGCCCCTGTGTGCGTTGTTCCGAGTGGAGGGCGGGTGGTCGGGGTGCCGGTGGCACTGCTGGTGGTCGACGGCGCGAATGTCGTCGGTTCGGTCCCGGACGGCTGGTGGCGCGACCGTCGCGGGGCGGCGGTACGGCTGCGGGACGGGCTGGTGCGGTACGCCGCCGAGGGCGCCGCGGGCCTGCCCGGTCCGCTGGAGGTCGTCCTGGTGGTGGAGGGGGCCGCCCGCGGGGTGGCGTCGGTGCCGGGCGTACGGGTGGAGTCCGCCCGGGGCAGCGGTGACGATCTGATCGCCGGGCTGGCGGCCGGTGCGGCGGGCCGGCCGTGTGTGGTGGTCACGGCCGACCGTGAGCTGTGCGCCCGGGTGACGGCCGCGGGCGCCCGTACGGCCGGTCCGAGGACGGTGTACGGGCGCGGGAGCCGCTGAGCTTCCTCCGGGGCCGGGAGCGGGTCAGGAGCCCGGCGTACGGCTGCCGGGGCCGCCTCCCCCGTGCGGCACCGCGGCGCCCGGTTCGAGCCTGCTGTGGCGGCGCCCGTAGAGGAAGTAGACGACGACGCCGATCAGCATCCAGGCGCCGAACCGCAGCCAGGTCTCGGTGGGCAGATTGATCATCAGCCAGAGCGAGGCGGCGACGGAGGCGATCGGCAGCCAGGGCACCAGCGGGGTGCGGAAGGCGCGCGGGAGGTCGGGACGGGTGCGGCGGAGGATCACGACGCCGATCGCGACGACCACGAAGGCGAAGAGGGTGCCGATGTTCACCAGGACGGCGAGTTCCTCGATGCTGGTGCAGCCGGCGACGATCGCGATGACCACACCCAGGAGCACGGTGGCCCGGTAGGGGGTGCGGAAGGTCGGGTGCACCCGGGAGAAGAAGCGCGGCAGCAGTCCGTCCCGGCTCATCGCGAAGAACACCCGGGTCTGGCCGAGCAGCAGGATCATGCAGACGGAGGTGAGGCCGACGACCGCCCCGAAGCTGATGACACCCGCGTACCAGGGGTGGCCGGTGGCCTTGAAGGCGTCGGCGAGCGGGGCGTCCACGGAGAGTTCCGTGTAGTGCTGCATACCGGTGACGACGAGCGAGACCGCCACGTACAGCGCGGTGCAGATGAAGAGGGAACCGAGGATGCCGCGGGGCATGTCGCGCTGGGGAAGTCTGGTCTCCTCGGCCGCGGTGGCCACCACGTCGAAGCCGATGAAGGCGAAGAAGACGACGGAGGCGGCGGTGAAGATCCCCATGACGCCGAAGTTGGTGGGGGCGTAGCCGAACATCAGCTGGATGAGCGGTTCCTTGAGGCCGGAGCCGCCCTCGGTCGCCACGGCCGGGGGGATGAAGGGGTCGTAGTTGGACGCCTTGATGAAGAACGATCCGGCGATGATGACCAGCAGGACGACGCCGACCTTGATGGCGACGATCAGCGTGGTGACCCGGGCGGAGAACTTCATCCCGATGACCAGGATCGCGGTCAGGACCAGGACCAGCAGGAATGCCAGCAGGTCGAAGGCGAAGCCGCTCTCGCCGGTCCCGGAGAGGGCCCGCGGCAGCTCCCAGCCGATGTTCTCCATCAGGGAGCGCAGATAGCCGGACCAGCCGACGGCGACCACCGCCGTGCCGAGGGCGAACTCCAGCACCAGGTCCCAGCCGATGAGCCAGGCGGGGAGTTCACCGAGGGAGGCGTAGGAGAAGGTGTAGGCCGATCCCGCGACGGGGACCGTGGAGGCGAATTCGGCGTAGCAGAGCGCCGCGAGTCCGCAGACGACTCCGGCGACGGCGAAGGCCAGCGCGGTGGCCGGGCCCGCGTTCTCCTTGGCGACCGTTCCGGTGAGGACGAAGATCCCGGTGCCGATGATGACACCGACTCCGAAGACGGTGAGATCGAGGGCGGAGAGCGACCGCCGCAGTGCGTGTTCCGGTTCCTCCGTGTCGCTGATGGACTGCTCGACGGTCTTCGTCCGGAAGACGCCCCGCCTGCCCGCGGGGTCTGTCTCTGTGCTCACGTGCACCTCCACGCTTGTTGTCCCCGACATGATCGGGACTACGGGGAAGCGACCGGCGTCCGAGCGGGGGGATTTCACGCGAATGGGCCGGGAGGACCACCCATCCAGGGTGCCCCCGCCCGCTCCTCCCGCACGGACGTGCTCGTACCGGGAGGGCGGGCGAGGAGGCGGGATCGCCCCGGCCCGCGCCGGGCGGGGCAGGGCCCGGGTACGCGTCCGGGGGTACGGGACCGGGACCGCCGCCCGGAGGCCGTCAGGGGAGCCCGTGCGGGCAGCGGCGGGCGTGCGGTACGGGCCCGGGGTGCCCCCGTGTGCCCGTACCGCGTCCCGACGCGCCGCGGGGCCGGTCCCCGGCGGCTGAGCGGCGAGGAGCGGCCCCGGGGGCGCACGGGGGTGGATCAGTCGCGGACCGGCTCCTCCACCGGCTCGCCCGCCGCCTCCGCGGCGGAGCCGAAGCGGCCGTCGAGACGGGAGACCAGACCGGTGACCTGGCGGGCGATGTCCGGCGCGGTCAGTCCGATCTCGGCCATGATCTCGTTGCGCGAGGCATGGTCGAGGAACCGCGGCGGGATGCCGAAGTCGCGGAGCGGCACATCGACGCCCGCGTCGCGCAGCGCCTGCGCGACGGCGGAGCCGACACCGCCGACCCTGCTGTTGTCCTCCACGGTGACGACGACCCGGTGCTGTTCGGCGAGCGGCGGAAGCTGTTCGTCCACCGGCTTGACCCAGCGGGGGTCGACGACGGTCGTGGAGATGCCCTGCTTGTCGAGGAGGTCGGCGATCTCCAGGCACATCGGGGCCAGCGCGCCGACGGATACCAGCAGCACATCGGGCGTGTCGGAGCCGGGCCTGCGCAGTACGTCCATGCCGCCGACGCGGCCCACGGCCTTGACGGAGGGGCCGACCGCGCCCTTGGAGAAGCGCACCACGGTCGGCGCGTCGTCCACCGCGACGGCCTCGCGGAGCTGGGCGCGGACCTGGTCGGCGTCGCGCGGGGCGGCGATCCGCAGGCCGGGGACGACCTGGAGGATCGACATGTCCCACATGCCGTTGTGGGAGGCGCCGTCGGTGCCGGTGACGCCCGCGCGGTCGAGGACGAAGGTCACACCGCACTTGTGCAGGGCGACATCCATCAGGACCTGGTCGAAGGCGCGGTTGAGGAAGGTGGCGTAGACGGCGAAGACGGGGTGCACCCCGCCGGTGGCGAGACCGGCGGCGGAGACCGCGCCGTGCTGCTCGGCGATGCCGACGTCGTACACCCGGTCCGGGTACGCCTTGGCGAACTTGTCCAGGCCGACGGGCTGGAGCATGGCGGCGGTGATCGCGACGACGTCCTCGCGCTCGGCGCCGAGCTTGACCATCTCCTCGCCGAAGACGGAGGTCCAGTCGAGGCCGGAGCTGGCGATGGGCAGCCCGGTGTCGGGGTGGATCTTGCCCACGGCGTGGAAGCGGTCCGCCTCGTCCTGGAGGGCGGGCTGGTAGCCGCGGCCCTTCTCGGTGAGGCAGTGGATGATCACGGGCCCGCCGAAGCGCTTGGCGCGGATGAGCGCGGACTCCAGGGCCTCGATGTCGTGCCCGTCGATGGGGCCGACGTACTTGAGGCCGAGGTCCTCGAACATGCCCTGCGGGGCGATGAAGTCCTTGAGGCCCTTCTTGGCGCCGTGCAGGGTCTCGTAGAGCGGCTTCCCGACGACGGGGGTACGGCCGAGGATGTCCTTGCCGCGGGCGAGGAAGCGCTCGTAGCCGTCGGTGGTGCGCAGGGTCGCCAGATGGTTGGCGAGGCCGCCGATGGTGGGCGCGTAGGAGCGCTCGTTGTCGTTGACGACGATGACGAGCGGGCGGTCCTTGGCCGCGGCGATGTTGTTCAGCGCCTCCCAGGCCATGCCGCCGGTGAGCGCGCCGTCACCGATGACGGCGACGACATGGTCGTCCTTCTTCAGGACCTCATTGGCCTTGGCCAGGCCGTCGGCCCAGCCGAGGACGGTGGAGGCGTGGGAGTTCTCGATGAAGTCGTGCTCGGACTCGGCGCGCGCGGGGTAGCCGGAGAGGCCGCCCTTCATCTTGAGCCGGGTGAAGTCCTGGCGGCCGGTGAGCAGCTTGTGCACATAGCTCTGGTGCCCGGTGTCCCAGAGAACCTTGTCCTTCGGGGAGTCGAAGACCCGGTGCAGGGCGATGGTCAGCTCGACCACACCGAGGTTGGGGCCGAGATGTCCGCCGGTCTTGGAGACGGCGTCCACGAGGAAGGTGCGGATCTCTGCGGCCAGCTGATCCAGCTGCTCCGGGCTGAGCCGGTCCAGATCGCGCGGTCCCCTGATACGGGTAAGCAGTGTCACCCGTGCCTCCTTGCGTATTGAGCTGGGTGTATTGAGCTGGGTGTGACAGCCGGTTCGAGCCTTGCCGATTTGGACGAGTCTAATGTTCCGATCTGAACCATGGTTCCCGGGCGGTCCGATAGGAGTCATGCCAATGGCCGATTTCCTCCGCGGGTGGTCCGGATGCGCGACAATGCCCGGCACCGCGCGGGCGGTGCCGGGCACCGGGTCCGGCCCCGGCCGGGGTGCCGGAGCGGGTCCGGCGGGGAGGGAATCCGCTGGTGCGGACGGGTGTGGCGGGGGACGGGCGGCGGGTGGGCGGTTCTAGGGCCGGCCGGCGGTGCGGCGGGTTGGGCGGGTGAGGGAGTCGATCACCACAGTGGCGAGCAGCACACCACCGGTGATCATGAACTGCACCGGGGACTCGATGCCCTCCAGCGCCAGCCCGTACTGGATGGAGACGATGACCAGCACGCCGAGCAGGGCGTTCCAGGTGCTGCCGCGTCCGCCGAAGAGGCTGGTGCCGCCGATGACGGCCGCCGCGATCACATTCATCAGGAGTTCACCGCCGCCGGCGCTCTGATTGGCGGCGGCGATCTTGGAGGCGAGGAAGAGTCCGCCGATGGCCGCGAAGGTGCCCGCGACGGCGAAGACGGAGACACGGACGGCAGTGACATTGACACCGGCCCGGCGGGCCGCTTCCACACTCCCGCCCAGGGCGAGGACCCTTCGGCCGCAGAGGGTGCGGCGGAGCACGAAATCGGTGATCACCAGGACGGCGAGGAAGAGGACCACCGCCAGCGGCAGGCCCTTGTACTGGTTGTAGGTGAAGGCGGCGCCGAAGGAGACCAGCGCGAGCAGGGCCGTGCGCAGCACGATGCCGGCGAGCGGGCGGGCGGGTACGCCCGCGGCGGTGCGGCGGCGGCGGTCGAGGAATCCGGCGAGGAAGTATCCGGCGACGGCGGCGGCGGCGAGTCCGTGGGCGGCGGCCACATCGGTGAAGTAGTACGTGGTGAGGCTGCCGACGATGCCGTCGTCCGCCAGGTTGACGGTGCCGCTGTCGCCGAGCAGCTGGAGCATGAAGCCCTGCCAGAAGAGCAGCCCGGCCAGGGTCACGGCGAAGGCCGGGGCGCCGACACGGGCGAAGAAGAAGCCGTGCAGGGCCCCGATGGCCGTGCCGCCCGCGACGGCGGCCAGGACCGCCAGCCATTCCCGGACGCCGTGGGAGACGCTCAGTACGGCGACGATCGCGCCCGAGACACCGCTGACGGCGCCCACGGAGAGATCGATCTCGCCAAGGAGCAGGACGAAGGTGATGCCGACGGCCATCATTCCGGTGCCGACCATCGAGACCGTGATGTTGCTCAGGTTCTCGGCGGAGAGGAAGCCGCCGTTCATGTGCTGGAAGGCAGCCCAGATGAGGACCAGGCCGATGATCACCGGGGTGGAGCCGAGGTCGCCGGCACCGGCCCGGCGCCGGAGGCCGGCGAGATGTCCCGTGAGGCCCCGCTCCCCGGCGAGCGGCCGGGGGTCCGCGGCGGTGACGGCCGGCGCGGTGTCCTTCGGGAGGTCGGCCGGGGTGAGGTCCTTCGGAGGGCCGGCCGGGGTGAGGGCCTTCTTCCGGAAGCCGGCCGGCGCGGTGTCCTTCCGGAGGTCGGCCGGGTCCGGAGCCGCTTCCGCGGAATCCGGCGGGTCCGCTGGTGTCACCGGGTGACCTCCTCCGTCTCGTGGGGATCGGGCCCGGGCGCCGCCGGGGGCCCCGCGCCGCGCGCGGCCCGGCGGGTCACGGCGTTCTCGGCGGCGCCGGTGATGGCGGAGACGATGTCCTCCCGCGAGGTGTGGCGGACATCGAAGTCACCGTTGTTCCGGCCCAGGCGCAGCACGGCGACCCGGTCGGCGACCGCTCGGACATCGGCCATGTCGTGGCTGACCAGGATGACGGCGAGGCCGCGCTCGCGGAGCCGTTCCACCAGGTCGAGAACTTGGGCGGTCTGTTCGACGCCGAGGGCGGCGGTGGGTTCGTCCAGGACGACCAGCCGCGGTTCGCCGAGCAGGGAGCGGGCGATGGCGACCGTCTGCCGCTGGCCGCCGGAGAGCGAGGCGACGGGGACGCGGACGCTGGGGATGCGGATGGAGAGCGTACCGAGGAGTTCGAGGGTGCGGCGCTCCATCTCCACCTCGTCCAGGACACCCCGGGTGCGCAGCTCCCGGCCGAGGTGGAGATTGCCGACGACATCGAGGTTGTCGCAGAGCGCGAGGTCCTGGTAGACGGTGGCGATGCCGAGTTCCCGCGCGTCGTGCGGGCTGCCGACCGACACCGGCCGGCCGTCCCACTCGATGGTCCCGTCATCGATGGGATGGACCCCGGCGATGGCCTTGACCAGGGTGGACTTTCCGGCGCCGTTGTCGCCGACGAGGGCGACGACCTCTCCGGCGCGGACCTCCAGCTCGACATCGGTGAGTGCCCGGACGGCACCGAATCGCTTGGAGACTCCGCGCAGCGCCAGTACGGGTGGGGCGGACATCCGCATCATCCCCTCACTTCAGGCCGAGCTTGTCGCAGGCGGCCTCGTAGGCGGGTGCGCAGATTTCCCGGATGGTCCAGATGCCGTCCCTGACGACCGTGTCGGCGATGTTCTCCCTGGTCAGGGAGACCACTGGGACCAGCACCGAGGGCACTCCCCGTACCGTCGGGCTGTCGACCGTGTCCTCGGCGATGCCCGCGAGATCCTCGCCCCTGGCGAGGGCCACGGCCATCTCCGCCGCCGCGCTCGCCTCGCCGGCGTAGGGCTTGTAGACGCTCTGGTACTGCTCGCCGGCCACGATCCGCTGGACGGCGGCGAGTTCGGCGTCCTGGCCGGTGACCGGTGGCAGCGTTGCCGGACCGGCGCCCTTGAGTGCGGTGATGACGCCGCCCGCCATGCCGTCGTTGGCGGCGTAGACGCCGGCGATCCTGTCCTTGCCGAGGGCGGAGATGGCCGCCTCCATGTTGGCGTTGGCGTTCTCCGGCTTCCACTCCTTGGTGTCGTACTCCTTGCCGATCCTCACCTTGCCGTCGAGCACCGCGTGCGCACCCTTCTTGTAGAGCGCCGCGTTGGGGTCGGTGATGGAGCCGTTCATCATGACGATCAGGCCGGAGCCGGCCTTGTCGCCGAGCGCGTCGAGGAGGGCCTGTCCCTGGACGCGGCCGACCTCCTCGTTGTCGAAGGAGGTGTAGGCGTCGATCGGGCCCTCGGCGAGCCGGTCGAAGGCGACGACCGGGATCCCGGCCTCATCGGCCTTGCGCACCCCGGCCGCGACGGCCCTGGAGTCGACCGCGTCCAGGATCAGCACATCGACCCTGTTGGTGATCATGGTGTCGATCTGCTGGGCCTGGAGCGCGGCGTCCTGCTTGGCGTTGGCGTACACCATCTCGGCCTTCCCGTCGGTCAGTTCGGCGAGCCGCTGCTCGATCAGCGGCTTGTCGAACCTCTCGTAGCGGGCGGTCTGGTTCTCGGGCAGGAGGAGGCCGACCGAGATGTCGTCGCCCTGCGCACCGCCGGACGCCTTCCCCTTCGCCTTGTCCCCCGACTCCCCGGCACTGCCGCAGGCGGCGAGTGAGACGGCCATCGCCGAGGCGGCGGCGGCAACGGCGGCCCGGCGCAGTTGTGCGTTCATCTCTGAACCTCCCTGACGGGGCCGCGACATCGCGGCCGAGGTGGCAGGCAGTCAACTCGGCCCCGGAGTCGGCGTCAAGGAGTAAATCCCCGACAAGATGACAACGGTGCCATGCGTTCTCTAGATGAACACTGAATCCGTACCGGGGAGTTCGCTGTCGAGCAGGGCGCCGTCGCCCATCTCGCTCAGCACCAGGGCGAGGGCGCCCAGCACCTCGGCGCGCGGGCCGAGGGCACCGGTGACGAGGGAGAGCTGCCGGGCCGCGCTCGGGATGGCGTACCGGGCGAGGGATTCCCCGACGGGGCCGAGGACCAGGTCCCCCGCGTCCGCCAGATCACCGCCGATGATCACCCGGCTGGGATTGAGGAGATTGCAGAGGACCGCCACCCCGCTGCCGATGTGGCGGCCGGCGTCGGCGATGACCCGGCGGCAGCCGGGGTCCCCCTGCCGGGCCAGCCGGACCACCTCCTCCATCGTGAGACCGGGGCCGTGGCTGGTGTGGAGCAGCGGGAGCACATGGCGGGCGGCGGCGAAGGTCTCCAGACATCCCCGGTTGCCGCAGCGGCAGACCGGACCGGACTCGTCCAGGGTGATGTGGCCGATCTCGCCGGCCGTGCCGCCCGGCCCCCGGTAGACCCGGCCGCCCATCACCAGACCGGCGCCGACCCCGCCCGCGACCTTGATGTACGCCAGATCCCGCACGCCCCGGCCGGCGCCCCAGACGAGCTCGCCGAGGGCCCCGAGATTGGCATCGTTGTCCACATGGACGGGGACTCCGAGCCGACCGGACATCTCCTCGCCGGGGTTGGTGCCGATCCAGCCGGGCAGCATCGCGGTGGAGCCCAGGATCCCGGAGGCGCCGTCGATGGGCCCGGGCAGCCCGAGCCCGACCCCGATGACCTTGTCCTGTACGGTCCCCGCGGTGGCGATCATCTGCTTGACCAGGCGTTCGGCCCGGTCGAAGCCCTCCGCGGCCGAAGCGTCCACGGCGAACGGCTCGGACTCCTCGGCGAGCACCCGATGGGTGAGATCGGCGATCGCCACCCGCAGATGGGTATGGCCGAAATCAACGCCCACCACACAGCCCGCGTCCCCGCTGAGCGAGATGGAGCGGGCACGGCGACCGCCGGCCGAGGTGGGGGTGACCTCCACGGTCCCGCCCTCTTTGAGCTCGCGGACGATGTTGGAGACCGTGGCCGCCGAGAGACCGGTGCTCCGCGCGATCTCGGCCTGGGTCAGCGAACCGGCCATGCGCACCGCGCGCACCACCCGTTCGAGATTGGCCCGGTGCAGTGATGTCTGCGATCCCGGAGTCCCCATTGGCTCACCACTCCCGCCCCGGGGCCGGCACGATGGCCCGCCCCCGTCCGGGGCCGGCTCGGGCCGCCCCGGATTTCTCCAACTTGTGAAGCCTAAGCTCACTGTCCGGTGGGTATTCCGTCAAGAGCCGATCTCACCGGCGGGACGACGAAGGCCCCCGGCGGAGAGTTCCGCGGGGGCCGTCGCCTTCACTGTCGTACGAGAGGGGTCACGGTCGTACGAGAGGAGTTCGTTGGGTTCGAGTCCACCAGGGTCCGCACGAGACCTGCTGGAGCCGTACCGGAGTGGCGGGCGGCGTCCGGCCGGGCCGGAGGCGTACCGCCGGGGCCGCTACTTCACCGCCCCCGCCGTCAGTCCGGCGACCACCTGGCGCTGGAAGATGATGTACGCCGCCAGCACCGGCAGCATCGCCATCACCAGACCGGCGAAGAGCCCGGACCAGTCGCCCTTGTAGCCCTGGCTGACCGCGAGCTGGACCAGGCCCTGCGAGAGCACCTTCTTCTCCGGGTCGGTGTTGAGCACCGTGGGCAGCAGATACTGGTTCCACTGTCCCAGGAAGTTGAAGATACCGACGCTGATCAGGCCGGGCTTCGCCATCGGCAGCATGACCTGGAAGAACGTCCGGGTGTGCGAGGCGCCGTCCATGAAGGCCGCCTCCGCCACCGAGGACGGCAGGGTCCGGAAGAACGCCGTCAGGAAGAAGACGGTGAACGGCAGCGAGTAGGCGATGTAGACCAGGATCAGACCGTGCAGGGTGTTGACCAGGGCCATGTTCTGGAGCACGTAGAAGAGCGGCACCAGAGCGAGGATGACCGGGAAGCTCATTCCTCCGATGAAGAGGAAGTAGAGGAACCGGCTTCCGGGGAACTCGAAGCGCGCCAGCACATAGGCGGCCATCGAGCCGAAGAGCAGGGTGCCGAAGAGCGATCCGCCCACCACCAGGATGGTGTTGAGGAAGTAGTCGCTCATATGGGCTTCGGTCCAGGCCCGCGACCAGTTCTCGAAGTGCAGCTTGTCCGGCAGTGCCCACGGATCCGTGAAGATCGACTTGTCGTTCTTGAACGAGGTCATGACCGCCCACAGCAGCGGCATCACCACCATGATCGCCCAGAGGATCAGCACACCGTGGGAGAAGACATTGAGGACGCCGCCCTCGGACTTCGCCTTCTGCTTGGCCGCGCTCCCGCTGGGGGCGCTGGTCTTCGTCTCGGTTCCGCCGGTGGCGGTGGCCTCGACGGAGGTCTCGGTCGTCTTCATCAGAACTCCAGCCGCTCGCGCCGGCCCAGCTTCATCACCACGGCCGCGAAGAGCATCGTGACGATGAGCAGTGCGACACCGATCGTTGTTGCGTAGGCGGCCTGACCGTCACGGAAGGCCTTCTGGTACACGTACAGCGGCATGACGATCGTGGAGAAGTCGGGGCCGCCGCCATTGGGGCCCACCGTCATGATCTGCACAACCGCGAAGGACTCCGCGCCCAGCGCGAGGATGCCCATGTAGACCCAGCCGGACTGCACGGTGTCCCAGAGCAGCGGCAGCGTGATCTTGAAGAAGGTGGTGAAGCGGCTCGCGCCGTCCAGCAGCGCCGCCTCGTAGAAGTCCTTGGGGATGGAGGCCATGCCCGCGGAGAAGAGGACCACGAAGAAGCCGACCGTGGACCAGATCAGCACCGCCATCACACACCAGAGCGCGAAATCGGGGTCACCGAGCCAGTCCGGCAGGCTCTCCTCGCCCACGCCCACCGCCTTCAGCGCGGAGTTGATCGCGCCGCTGTTGGGGTTGTAGGCGAACTGGAAGAGCAGCGCCACGATCGCGATCGACAGCACCTGGGGGAAGAAGTACACGATCTTGTAGAACGACGATCCGCGCACACCCGAGATGGCCGCACCCTTGCGGCGCCGGCCACCGACATTGAGCATGAACGCGAAGAACAGCGCCAGGCCCACCGTGGCCACCGGCAGCAGCAGCGCGAAGGTGAGGCTGTGCTGGAGCGACTTCCAGAAGACGGTGTCGTCCAGCATCCTGCTGTAGTTGTCGAACCCGATCATCTTGAACTCGGGGCTGAGACCGCTCCAGTCCGTGAACGAGTAGTAGATGGACTGAATGAATGGCCAGATGACAAACGTCGCGTACAAGGCCAGGGGCGCCACCAAGAACCCCACGATGAAACGGTACTTTCCGTGCTGCATTTTTTACCGACCCCGATCTTCCTGCGGAGGCGCCGCTGGTGCACCGCGTGCGCGCGTGGAGAAACCGGGGCCCCGCTCCCGGTCGGCGGACATGGGGCCCCGGCTGTGATCACTGGTGCTTGTAGTGCTTGATGGAGGTGTCCTTGGCAGCCTCGTCGGCGTAGCCCTGGATCTTCTTGATGGTCTCCGCCGGGGTCAGCCGGCCGGCCATCATCTCGCCGAGACCACCGGTACCGATCTTCTCCGCCTGAAGCGCCCTGTACCAGTCCTGGAGGCGCGGGTTGACGACATTGTCGCCGGCCTTCTCCAGCGCGGCCACGGCGGACGCCAGTCCCGGGGTCAGCTGCAGACCGTCGGTACCGCCGTTGAACGCGGTCAGGGACTTCACCTGGCCGGTGAAGTTCTTGGAGGACGCCTCGCTCAGCATGATGCGGAGCTGCTCCATGCCGCCGTCGGGGTTCTTGGCCTTGGACGGGACGATGAAGGGCTCACCGCCGGACGCCCACAGGGTGCCGAAGGGCATCTTGTCCGAGGAGTCGATGCCGGTCGGCGCCGCAACCGCGAGGTTGAAGTCCTTGGGCATGGTCTTCGCGGCCTCGTTCTCGACCCACGAGCCGTTGGGGAGGAAGAGGGCCTTGCCCTCGGTCCAGGCGGTCTGCGACTGGATGTGGTCCAGACCGGGGGTGCCCCGAAGGATGTAGCCCTTCTTGAAGAGCTCGTAGTAGGCCTCGAAACAGGTCTTGACCGCCGGGTGCTTCCAGGCGTTCGGCTCCAGGTTGTCGATCGCCTTGAGCACATCGGCGCCGCCGACCTTGGCGATCATCGGGTAGAGCGAGAAGGGGATGTAGTACGGGTGCTTGCCCGCGTACGTCCAGCCCGCGATGTCCTTCTTCTTCGCCTTGGCACAGACGTCGAGCATCTGGTCCCAGGTCTCCGGGTACTCGACCTCGAGCGAGTCCAGGGCCTTCTGGGAGTACCAGACGCCGTAGACGGTGTAGGCGTAGTAGAGGACCCAGACGGGGTCGCCCTCGAACTGGCCCATCTCGACGATGCCGGGCCGCAGGGTGTCGCGGACCTTCTTCGACGGGTCGTCGATGGAGGCGGCGTCCAGCAGCGTGGTGAGGTCGGTGAGCTGCTTCTGGCCGACCAGGACGCCCATGTCCATCTGCTCGGCACCCGAGTTGTCGATCAGGTCCGGCGGGGTGCCGCCGTTGAACCGGGGCTGGAGCTCGGTGGTGATCTTCTGGGTGGCCTGGAACTTGACCTTGGCCTTGGGGTAGGTCTTCTCGTAGACCTTGACCGCGTCCTTGGCGTACTGCTGGCCGAACCCGCCATCGAAGATGACGAACTCAAGAGGCGCTGAGGCGTTGACGCCCAGCGGGTTCTTGTCCGACTTCGTACCCTTGTCGACCTTCTTTTCGCTGCCGCTGTCGCCGCTGGCGCAGGCCGAGAGGAAGCTCATCGTCGGAATCGTCAGTGCGCCGATCGCGGCGGACCGCTTGATCAGACTACGACGGCCGAGACCGCCCTCATTGTTGTGCGCGGAAGTGGATCCCATGCTCAAGTCCTCACCTTCATCAGGACTCAGGCGGTGAACCGGTCGCCCGTCCGTCGCTCAGGCGAAGGGCCCCGTTACCGCGGTCAGTTGCTGTGTTTCCCCAGGGGAAAATCAGTTGAAGCTTGGGTTGTCTGCACAGTCGGCAGGGTGAACGGCACACGGGCAGCTGAATATGAGCGCACGGCTGCCCGTCTCCCCCGGTCCCCCTGGGCCCCGCACGCTGTGCAATGGCTGCGCGGGTGCCGACAGGTATAGTCCACTTCCCGTCAAGGGAGCAAGATCGAAAGCAAGGTTGCGCAGGAGTCTTTCCCGAGTTGAGACCTCGCGGATATCTGAGGCGCAGATGGAACCAAACGGCCAGTTCTTCCATCCGCCCCTGATCATTTCACTGGCGACACCACGCCAAAACCCTTGACACCGCCACGAACTCACCTCCCCGCTGATGCCTGTACGCCACACTGACAACGTTGTCCCGCACTCTTCCGAAACGACTCCCCCCAACGAGGGAAAGTCGGCGACGGCCGGACCCGGGCCCCGGCGGAGCCCAAGTCCGGTCCTCACGGCCGCCACTGGCCCACCGCCGGCGGCGCGCCCGCCGGCCGCCGTCGCCATTCCCGCGGCCGGGGCCGCCCCACCTGCGGAACGCGAATTCACCACCTCCCTCGAATCGGATGAACGCCGACCGGAGCGACGTAATACCGTTGATATCAGCTCGGACGGCAAGAAAAGGGCTTTCGACGCCAATGGCGGATTCCTCATCGGCATACCGGGCAATATCACCGATAAGGTGATCGATCTGCATGCCGGTGGTGAACACGCCGCGACCGGGGAGGCCAAGGAGAATCCAGCCGTTCTCCAGCCGGCCACCGCATGGCCGGAGTTCGGCGCCGGCGCCCCGGTGGAGGCCGCGTTCTCCGTCCCGACCTCGGCCGATGACCCCGAATCGCGCGAACCGAGGGGCCGGCCCCTCAAGGGATCCGCCGGCCGCGGGCAGTGCAGGGGTCCCCGGCCGGCGCCGGACGGGCGGGCGCTTCGCGACCGGACGCACACGATCGGCGGCTCGGCCGGGCCGAGCGCACACCGCCGTTCCGCCACGGCGACGAGACGGCACGCTCTCATGACCGCCCAGTCACTTTCGGGCACGGCATCCGCGCCGAGTTGACCCCGCCCGGCCGTGCCGCCATGATGCGGTTCACCTGTCCGGGTGAGGACGGCAGCGCCGCCCTCCACAGCGCGACGGGCATGGCGGACTCTCCACGGGCGCGACCCGCCTCTTCGTGTACGGAGTCCTCGACGCGCCCGGTGCCGGGGATCCGTCACCGGACCCGGCGGGGTGAGCGGACACCCCCGCCCCGACGCCGGCCCGGACCGCGCCGTCACCGACTCCCGGCGGACCGCCCGGCCCGCGTACTCCCTGCTCACCCCGCGCAAGGCGGTCGAACCGGCCGACGGCTTCGCCCAGCGGCGCTGTGCCGGGCACCGGCTCCGATGCCGTCGTCGCGGACGCCCGGGTGAGGAGCGTCCGCCGCACCGCGAGGCGGTGTACGGGACGGCGTACCGGGCGGTGCGCGAGACGGCGCCGGGGGAACGCGACCGCCGTCCCACCTCGCCCGGTGTGGGCCGCGAGGGGATGGAGACGTCCCCCTTGACCGGATACGCCTCCACGAGGACACACGAGGGCCTGTCGTGGCCCCTGGAGGGGTATCTCAACGACCGCGGACTCGCCGGGACGGGCCGGGCGCTCTTCCAGGCGTACCGCACCACCCCGGAGACCGTCTCCCCCGCATGCGCCGGCTCCCGCGGCGGGGTGGTCCAGGAGGTGAGGGAGGCCCGCGACGCGCGGATGGGCGGGTACGGGCGCTCCAACCCCTTCGCCCGGTACACCATTTACCCGTACGACACCGCGTCGCGTCCATGGCGGACGCGGGAGGAGACGCGGGAGGTGTTCTCCCGGCTCTTCTCCGCGCCCGGCTTCCGTCCGGCGGCGACGGGGAGCGGGGAGTATGCCATCGGCTCCCGATTGTTCACCAGGGCGACCGCGCGTCCGGACAATGGCCGGACGCCGGAGGTCGGAGCTCAGAACAGCTGTGTCCGGGGGCTGCGGGTGAGCGGGAGCGAACGCCGGCACCGGACGGTCGCGCGCGGCGGGACCTGGCCTTCGGAATGGGCCCGAAGCCTTCAGCCCTCGGCCCGGGGCTCTCCGCCCTCAGCCCTCCCCGGGTATGGAGACCGAGCAGCTCGCGGGCCGGAACGGCACCGGGGCCGCGCCTCCGTGGTGTACGGAGGAGCGGCCCCGGTGCTCTTCGGGCCCGTGCCGTCAGCCGCGGATGAGGTTCCGCAGCACGTACTGCATGATGCCGCCGTTGCGGTAGTAGTCCGCCTCGCCGGGGGTGTCGATACGGACGACCGCGTCGAACTCGACGCCCGTGTCGGTGGTGACCTTGACGGTGCGCGGGGTGACGCCGTTGTTGAGCTCGGTGACGCCGGTGAAGGAGAAGGTCTCCTCACCGGTGAGCCCGAGGGCCTCGGCGCTCGCGCCCTCCGGGTACTGGAGCGGGAGGACGCCCATGCCGATGAGGTTGGAGCGGTGGATCCGCTCGTACGACTCGGCGATGACGGCCTTCACACCGAGGAGCGCGGTGCCCTTGGCGGCCCAGTCGCGGGAGGAGCCGGAGCCGTACTCCTTGCCCGCCAGGATGACCAGCGGGATGCCCTGGTCGATGTAGTTGCGCGAGGCGTCGTAGATGAAGGACACCGGCGCGTCGGCCTGCGTGAAGTCGCGGGTGAAGCCGCCCTCGGTGCCGGCCGCGATCTGGTTCCGCAGCCGGATGTTGGCGAAGGTGCCGCGGATCATGACCTCGTGGTTGCCTCGGCGGGAGCCGTAGGAGTTGAAGTCGCGGCGCTCGACGCCGTGCTCCGTGAGGTACTTGCCGGCCGGGGTGTCGGCCTTGATCGCACCGGCCGGGGAGATGTGGTCGGTGGTGACCGAGTCGCCCAGCTTGGCCAGCACCCGGGCGTCGGCGATGTCGGAGACCGGGGTGGTCTCCATCTGCATGCCCTCGAAGTAGGGGGGCTTGCGGACGTAGGTGGACTCGGTGTCCCACTCGAAGGTGTTGCCGGTCGGGATCGGCAGCGCCTTCCACTGGGCGTCGCCCGCGAAGACGTCCTGGTAGGACTTGTTGAACATGTCCTCGCCGATGGAGTTGGCGACGACGTCGTTCACCTCGGCCTCGGTGGGCCAGATGTCCTGGAGGTAGACCGGCTTGCCGTCCTGGTCGATGCCGAGGGCGTCGCGGGTGATGTCCACCTTCATGGAGCCCGCGATGGCGTAGGCGACGACCAGCGGCGGGGAGGCCAGGTAGTTCATCTTGACGTCGGGGTTGATCCGGCCCTCGAAGTTCCGGTTGCCGGAGAGCACCGAGGTCACGGCCAGGTCGTGCTCGTTGACGGCCTTGGAGACCTCCTCCGGCAGCGGGCCGGAGTTGCCGATGCAGGTGGTGCAGCCGTAGCCGACGAGGTTGAAGCCGACCTTGTCGAGGTAGGGGGTGAGCCCCGCCTTGTCGAAGTAGTCGGTGACGACCTTGGAGCCGGGCGCCAGGGTGGTCTTGACCCACGGCTTGCGGGTCAGGCCCTTCTCGACCGCCTTCTTGGCCACCAGCGCGGCGGCGACCATGACGTACGGGTTCGAGGTGTTGGTGCAGGAGGTGATCGCGGCGACGGTCACGGCGCCGTGGTCGATCTCGTACGTCGAGCCGTCGGGGGCGGTGACGGTGGTCGGACGCGACGGCACGCCATTGGCCGAGGCCGGCGAGTCGGAGGCCGGGAAGGACTCCTTGCCCGCCTCCTCGTCGTCCGAGACGTAGTTGCGCACGTCCACGGCGAACTGCTGAGCGGCGTTGGCGAGGACGATCCGGTCCTGCGGGCGCTTCGGTCCGGCGATGGAGGGGACGACGGTGGCGAGGTCGAGCTCCAGCTTCTCGGAGAAGTCGGGCTCGGCGGCCGGGTCGAGCCAGAGGCCCTGCTCCTTGGCGTACGCCTCGACCAGCGCGACCTGCTGCTCGTCGCGGCCGGTGAGACGCAGGTACTTCAGGGTCTCGCCGTCGATCGGGAACATGGCGGCGGTGGAGCCGAACTCCGGCGACATGTTGCCGATGGTGGCGCGGTTGGCGAGCGAGGTGGCGGCGACGCCCTCACCGTAGAACTCGACGAACTTGCCGACGACCCCGTGCTTGCGGAGCATCTCGGTGATGGTGAGCACCAGGTCGGTGGCGGTGGTGCCGGGGGTGAGCTCACCGGTCAGCTTGAAGCCGACGACGCGCGGGATGAGCATGGAGACCGGCTGGCCGAGCATCGCGGCCTCGGCCTCGATGCCGCCGACGCCCCAGCCGAGCACACCGAGGCCGTTGACCATGGTGGTGTGCGAGTCGGTGCCGACGAGGGTGTCGGGGTACGCCTGGCCCTTGCGGACCATGACGGTGCGGGCCAGGTGCTCGATGTTGACCTGGTGGACGATGCCGGTGCCCGGCGGGACGACCTTGAACTCGTCGAACGCGGTCTGGCCCCAGCGGAGGAACTGGTAGCGCTCGCGGTTGCGGCCGTACTCCAGCTCGACGTTCTGCGCGAAGGCGTCGCTGGTGCCGAACTTGTCGGCGATGACGGAGTGATCGATGACCAGCTCGGCCGGGGCCAGCGGGTTGATCTTCGCCGGATCGCCGCCCAGCTCCTTGACGGCCTCGCGCATGGTGGCGAGGTCCACGACGCAGGGCACACCGGTGAAGTCCTGCATGATCACGCGAGCCGGCGTGAACTGGATCTCCTGGCTGGGCTGCGCCTGGGAGTCCCAGCCGCCCAGCGCCCGGATGTGGTCGGCGGTGATGTTCGCGCCGTCCTCCGTGCGGAGCAGGTTCTCCAGCAGCACCTTCAGGCTGTACGGGAGGCGCGCGGAGCCCTCGACCTTGTCCAGCCTGAAGATCTCGTACGACTCGTCGCCCACGCGCAGCGTGCTGCGGGCGTCGAAGCTGTTCGCCGACACGACAGTCTCCTTCATCAATGTGCGCGTACTACGTCCATGCTGCCGCCACGGCTTCTCACCGATCCGCTAAGGTAGGGCTTAGTTAGGTCACCCTTACCGAGTGGCGGCTGCGGCACGTCTTCGGCAGATATCTCGATGTCGAGATAACTCTAGTACATCGGTGCGGCTGGGTCATGCCCGGGCGCCCGTGACCCGCGTCATCAAAGCGATGACACGGGCCGCCGTACGGCCGTATCCCTCCGCCCGGCCGGGCGGAGGGATACGGATCATTCCCGCCCGGGCGGCGGGGCGCCGGACGGTGTCGCGAAGGCCGGAGCCCCGGACGAGCCGGATCCGCCACGGCTCGACGCGGACCACCCCGCACCCGGAACCCTCCGCCCGGCCGGCGACGGCCCGGGACGGTGTGCGGACTCTTCCCCGGATGGACCAACCCGACCGGGACCACGGCACGCGGTCGGCCGGCCCGCCGGCCCACACCGATGACGGACAGCGCGAGGGCACCCCGGAGCGCCGGCCCGTTCCGCACCCCCTAAAGAAAGGGGACGAGCGGGAACAGAATCCGACGAATCCGGCGGAGAGCTCCGCCGGTCCGGGCCGGCGCGAGGTGAGGGTGCACGGGCCCGGCGCGCGTATACCCGGATGGCGCCGCACCACTTGACGGGTTCCGGCCCCCGACGGATCGTCAGAACGCGAGCCCTTGTGTGTGCGACTCACCCATCCGCCACCCCCAGCGCGCGCCTCATCTCATATCTGAGATAGCCTCACGCTCATGGCAGACGACTACCTCGTACGCATCGGCAAGCTCATCCGTGATGCCCGGCAGCATCGCGGCTGGACTCAGACGCAACTGGCGGAAGCGCTCAGCACGAGTCAGAGCGCGGTCAATCGCATTGAGCGCGGTAACCAGAACATCAGCCTTGAGATGATCGCGCGCATCGGTGAGGCGCTCGACAGTGAAATCGTGTCGCTCGGCTATGCCGGACCCATGCATCTGCGCGTGGTCGGCGGTCGCCGTCTCTCGGGTGCGATCGACGTCAAGACGAGCAAGAACGCCTGTGTGGCGCTGCTCTGCGGCTCGCTCCTCAACAAGGGCCGTACGGTGCTGCGCCGGGTGGCGCGCATCGAGGAGGTCTTCCGTCTGCTGGAGGTTCTCAACTCCATCGGGGTGCGCACCCGCTGGATCAATGAGGGCGTCGACCTGGAGATCGTGCCCCCGGCGCAGCTGGACATGGACGCGATCGACGCGGACGCGGCCCGCCGCACCCGCTCCATCATCATGTTCCTCGGTCCCCTGCTGCACCGGATGGACTCCTTCAAGCTGCCGTACGCGGGCGGCTGCGATCTCGGCACCCGGACGATCGAGCCCCACATGATCGCGCTCCGCCGGTTCGGCCTGGACATCACCGCGACCGAGGGGCTGTACCACGCGGAGGTCCGGCCCTCGTCCCCCGACCGCCCGATCGTCCTGACCGAGCGCGGCGACACCGTGACCGAGAACGCCCTGCTGGCGGCTGCCCGCCACGACGGTGTCACGGTCATCCGGAACGCCTCGTCCAACTACATGGTCCAGGATCTCTGCTTCTTCCTGGAGGCCCTGGGCGTACGGGTGGAGGGGGTCGGCACCACCACGCTGACCGTGCACGGTGTGCCCACCATCGACGTGGATGTCGACTACTCCCCGTCCGAGGACCCGGTGGAGGCGATGAGCCTGCTCGCCGCCGCCGTGGTGACCGAGTCGGAGCTGACGATCCGCCGGGTGCCGATCGAGTTCCTGGAGATCGAGCTCGCGGTGCTGGAGGAGATGGGCCTCGACCACGACCGCTCCAGCGAGTACACCGCGGACAACGGACGCACCCGGCTGGTCGATCTGACGGTCCGCCCCTCCAAGCTGGAGGCGCCGATCGACAAGATCCACCCGATGCCCTTCCCCGGTCTGAACATCGACAATGTGCCGTTCTTCGCGGCTATCGCGGCGGTGGCACAGGGCCAGACCCTGATCCACGACTGGGTGTACGACAACCGGGCGATCTATCTGACCGACCTGAACCGCCTGGGCGGCCGGCTCCAGCTGCTCGACCCCCACCGGGTCCTGGTGGAGGGCCCCACCCGCTGGCGCGCGGCGGAGATGATGTGCCCGCCGGCCCTGCGTCCCGCGGTGGTGGTGCTGCTGGCGATGATGGCGGCGGAGGGCACCTCGGTGCTGCGGAATGTGTATGTCATCAACCGGGGGTACGAGGAGCTGGCCGAGCGGCTGAACTCGGTGGGCGCGCAGATCGAGATCTTCCGCGACATCTGACCTGCCGCCGTACATGGACGACTTCCTTGGCGAAGTCGATGTCCTCCAGAGCGAGCCCGAGCGCTTCCCTTGCCGGAGTCCGAGACCCGCCGCGATCACGAGGAGAAGCCGGTAACGGTCCGGCAAGGCCGCCCGTACCGCCAGCACCTGTTCGGCTGACGCAGTAGCGGGTGCACTTGCCGTACAGGGCGGTGCGTTCACGTTTGCCAGTTTCGGGTTCGGGCGCTTCTTCAGCCATCGGTCTTCTATGTAGCCGGCCAGGTGGAACTCCTTGGTGATGAGGGTGACGGCGGCGTTCTACGGCGCAGGAGGCCGTGTCAGGCGGTGGTAAAGCGGGCGGAACGCCCCTGCGGCCGGACGCTGAGTGGGTTGAGGGTGGCGTTGGAGCGGCAGTCGGCCTGCTCCTGTTCGCGGACCCAGGCATCGAGGGCTTCCACTCGGTACATGACGCGACCGCGGGGGCCCATGCGGAAGCTCGGCGGTCCCTGACGGAGGTGGCGCCGGACGTAGAGGGTGTGGGGTGAGAGGCCGAGGTAATCGGCGGCCTCCTTCACGGTCAGGAAGGCCGTGCGTACCGCCGCGGAGGAAGCAGTGGGCGCAGGCAAGGGTCGTGCAGGCATTTGGGGTTCTCTGTGAGGGACGGGAGAGGCGAGCCCGGCTGGGCGGAAACCACTGGTCCGCCCAGCCGTTGCCTGTCGTGAGGCAGGGAAGAATCGCGGACAAGCCGCGACCCGGTGTGCCGCTACGGACGCCGTGCGGTCGAAGTCGGCTGGCTCGGCAGGTCAGGAAGGGTCAAGGCAGCTTCGAGTCGGTCCCAAGGGATCTCGTCCCGTGTCGGCTTGCGAAGGCAGTTCGCGAAGCGCTCAGCGAGGCGAGGAGCGCCCATTCCGGCGCATTCGGCCACCGCAAGGATGTGGCCCGCCGTCTGGTCGCCGTTCTTCAGCCACGCCGCGATGCGCGCGTCACGGAGAGCCGATACATGCCTACCGAGCGCGAGTCGAGTTCACGGGCCTGCAGAACCGCCGCCCGCGCTTGCCGCCAAACCTTCCGGTAGACCTCGGCGGTAAGCGGCCGTCCATCGTCGAGAACGAATATCGCGTCCTCAGGGCCGAGAACGCGCCGGATGATCTCCTTCTTCAGGATCACCGCCAACTCACGGCAGACGGGAACACGCCGTAAAACGCCCGCGCGGTCCGAACCCTTCTCGCGGCGCTCTTGAGCCTGAGAGTGAACCAGGAGCCAACCCGCTCTTCACTAACAACTGTGGCCATGACAATGCTCCTTGGGGGTGTGAGGTGGGGATAGACACCACTGTCCAGCCATCGCATGCGAATCGCACGGCGGCCGAACTTCTCCAATGGTCCGGAGAATCGCCGGCTTGGGTAACCGGCGATCCCGTGCTACGGCACGCCGCTCACGCACATACTCTTCCGCAAGCTGATCTAGGTTCGCTTGCTTCGCCGCACGTTTCCAGTCACTTCCGGGATCAATATGTCTGCCGTCGGCGAACCACACGGCAAACCGCCACGCTGGTGCCGAAAACACCAGGGTCGACCCATCGAGCACTCGGCCCTGAACGAGCGAAAGCGTTTTAACAGAGCAGGCGCCTTCTAAGTACCTGCTCTACCGGCTCCTCACCAACACGGTCGGAACGCCCTCTGAACGCGGGGACCGCCGACTCCTGCCACCTACCGCGACCGGTCATCGTGGCGCACTCTTCGGGCCCTGAGCGACTTGGGCCGCCTCCTCATACGCCCCCGAGCCCGGAAGAGAGCCGGAGAGGGAGGGTGATCGCGAACAGGACCAGCCGGTCAGCCCGCTGCGACTACGATTCCGTACAGGTCCGGGGCATGCGCCGGACCCGGCCCGCACCCCGGCGCCCTCCACCGTTCGTGAAGCCCGTCCCCGCCTGTCCCGTACCGGAGGTCCCCAGGTGTCGTCGACTCCCCGGCCGTCCGCTCCTCGCCCCGGTCCGCCGCTGGCCCGTGAGCACTGGTTTCAGCCGCGTCGTTCCGGTTTCCGCTGGGAGCAGGAGGGCCTGGACCACATCCGTCGGCTGATGCCGGCGACCGAGCCGTACCGGGCCTGGGCCACCTTCCAGTTCACCGGCGTCACCGGTCGGGTCAACGAGTGCGATCTGCTGATCGCGGTGCCCGGTGGCGTGTACCTCCTGGAGCTCAAGGGACATCCAGGCCGGGTGGTGAACCACGGTGACACCTGGCAGTTCCACAGCGACCGGGTGCGCACGCTCCGTAATCCGCTGCACCTGACCGATCTCAAGGCCAAGGAACTCAAGGCCCAGCTGGAGCAGGCAGCCCGCGCCTCCGGTATCGATCCGCGCAAGGTGCCCTTCATCAAGCCGGCCGTTTTCCTGCACGACGCCGCCCTGGTGAGCGAGCTGGACGAGTTCCAGCGCACCGCCGTCTACGGGCTGAACGACTCCGGAAGCGGGCTGCCCGGCATCTGGGACGGACTGCTCGGACTCCCTCCGGAGCGGGAGAGCTGGCGGGTTACCCCGCAGGACAGCGCCCGCCTCGAACAGCTGATGAAACGCGTCGGGATCAGCCACTCCACCGCTCATCTGCGGTACGGGGACGACTGGCGCCTCGAGCCGCGGGCCCTGGACGCGGGCCCTGGGTGGGAGGACCGCCTCGCGGTCCGCGACGACAGCCTGGCCAAGGAGAGCGGCCGGGTCCGGATCTATCTGTCGGGGCAGGACTCGTCCGCCGAGCAGCGCAGCCGCCTCGACCGTGCGGCCCGTCGCGAGTACCAGGTCCTGCAGGGGATCAACCACCGCGGCATCGTCCAGGCCGTGCAGATCCGCGAGCACCAGGGCGGCCCGGCGATCCTCTTCCGGCACCGCAAGGCCGATCTGCGGCTGGACGCCTACCTGAACGCCTATGGGGGCCTCCTCTCCCCCGCGATGCGTCTGGATCTGGTGCGCCAGCTCGCCGAGGCCGTGCGGTACGCGCACAATCGCTCGCTCTACCACCGGGCGCTGGCCGCCCGCTCGGTGTACGTCAGCGCCCGCGAGGACGGCACGGACCCGACCTTGCGGATCGCGGACTGGCAGACGGCCGCCCGGGACTTCGAATCCAGCTCCCATCTTTCGCTGGCCGACACTCCGCTGGACTCCGGTCTGGTGGCCGACACGGCCCAGGTGTATCTCGCCCCGGAGACGTCCCGGGAGTTCGCCGACCCGGTCGACCTGGACATCTTCGGCCTCGGCAGCCTCTCCTACCTCCTGCTGACCGGGAAGCCGCCCGCCGAGGCACGCAGCTCCCTGGTGGACCGGCTGGCCGCCGAGGGCGGACTGCATCCGTACGCGGTCTCCGACAGTGTCTCGGCCACCCTGGACGACCTGGTCTTCCGGGCCACCGCCTCCGATGTGCAGCACCGGCTCACCTCGGCCGAGGAGTTCCTGCGGCTGCTCGACGCCGCGGAGGCCGAGTTCGCGCAGACCGGACGGTCGGCTGCGGTGACGGTCGACCCGCTGACCGCCAAGGCCGGGCAGTATCTGGACCAGGAGTGGGAGGTCGTACGGGTCCTCGGCACCGGCGCTACCGCCCGCGCGATCCTGGTCGCCCGCCGCACCGAAGAGGGCGCCTACGACGAAGCCTCCCTGCGGGTGTTCAAGGTGGCTCTCGACCGTGAGAAGGACGCCCGTCTCTACGCCGAGGCGAAGGCGCTGCGCGAGGTCGGCGGCAGCCGCATCGTCAAGCTGCTCGCCGACCCGCGTGAGGTGGGCGGCCGCACCGTCCTGGAGATCGAGTACGCGGGCGGGTTCCGTTCCTCCCAGGACCGGGAGCCGGTCAGCCTGGGCTCGCGGCTGCGCGGTGAGGGGCGGCTCGGGTACGGACAGCTGGAGCGGTTCGGCACCGACCTCTTCGACGCTCTGGACACTCTCGCCGCCCGTGGGGTACGCCACCGTGACATCAAGCCGGACAACCTCGGCCTGTTCAAACGCAACGACGGTTCCTGGCAGTTGATGCTGTTCGACTTCTCGCTGGCCGACGCACCCGACCAGGATCTGCGGGCCGGCACCCGCGGCTATCTCGACCCGTTCCTGGGCAGTAGCCGTCGTTCCCGTTACGACGATCACGCCGAGTGGTACGCGGCGGCGGTCACCCTGTACGAGATGGCCACGGGCGAACGACCGGTGTGGGGCGACGGCCAGGCGGATCCGCTGACCGTCGCGGACGCCGAGCTCCATGTCGCTGACGAGCTGTTCGAGTCCGCCCTGCGCGAGGGACTGACCAGTTTCTTCCACCAGGCACTGCATCGAGATCTCGATCAGCGCTACGGCAGTCTGCGTCTGTTGCAGGATGCCTGGCGGGACGTCTTCCGCCGGGCGGACTCGGCACGGCCCCCTACCACCCCGGCCACGGTGGACCGGCAGGCCGAGGACGTGGAGGACGCCCGGGAACAGGCGGCCGCGGCTGCCGGGCCGAAGACCTCGCTGGACGCGGCGGGGCTCTCGCCGCGGGCCGTCTCGGTGGCGGCCGGTCTCGGAGCCTCCACCGTGGAGGCGCTCCTGGACATCCCGGCGTACTCGATCTCCCGTGCCCGGGGCGCCGGGAACGTGATCCGCAAGGAGCTGAACCGGCGGCGCAAGCAGTGGCTCCAGGAGCTGCGGCAGCGCCCTGCGGGGAGAAGGCCCGTCTCGCTGCCCGCCGACGCTCCCGAGGAGGCGCTGGAGTCGGTGGAGACCCTGGCCGCCCGGCTCACCCCGGCGGCGACGACCGGACGGCGTACCCGGCCACGGCCGGACGTCGTCCTGGCCACCCTGGGTCTGCCCGGTGCCGCCCTGGCCGAGAGCTGGCCCTCCCAACCGGCCATCGCCAGGGCCCTGGACATCAGCCAGCCGACCGTTTCGCAGCACCAGAGCGCCGCTATAGGGCAGTGGGCCGCACTGCCCTGGCTCGGCCGGGTCCGCGACGAGCTGGTGACCGTACTGTCCGAGCAGGGCCGGGTGATGACGGCCGCCGAGCTCGCGGCCGAGCTCCGGGTCAGGCACGCCCCGCAGGACGCGGACGACGACACGGACCGCGCGGACCTGCAGGCGCTGGCGCTGGCCGTGGTACGGGCCGCGGTCGAGGCCGAGTCGCGCCGGCCGGACGAGGCCCACGGGATCGAGCACGGGGACGGAGACGGGGAGGGGTCCGCTCCTCTGCCCCGGATCGCCGTGCTGCGGCGCGGCGGCACGGTCCTGCTGGCTCTGGAGGACCTTCCCGGAAGCGACGACCCGACCCCGGTGGAGCTGGCCGATCACGCGACCGAGCTCGGCCACGCCGCCCAGGCCCTGGCGGCCCGCGATCCGCTGCCGGGCAAGGAGGCCGTCCTGCGCGAACTGCGCGCGGTGCCCGCGCCGGAGGGGATGGCCCCCCCGGCCGACACCCGTCTGGTGGCGCTGGCCGCGTCGATGGCCGGCGGTGTCGGCGTCTCTCCGCGGTTCGAGCTGTTCCCCCTGGACCTCGGTCTGGACCGGGCACTTCGCGTCTCTCAGGCGGCGGCCGGGGTGCGGCGCGCCATCGGCATCGGGGCCGATGACCTGCTGGCCCGGCTCCGCTCCCGCTTCCCGGGTCTGGCGGTACTGGCCGACCTCACGTACGTGGAGCTGGAGGAGGCCCTGGACAAGGCCGGCTTCCCGCTGGAGTACGACCGGGACCGCTCGCTATTCTTCCCGCCCGCGCGCGACCCCGACCGGAGCCGTCCCGCGTACACCATGACGTCCGTGCCGGGGACCGGCACCCTCTACGGCGACGCGCAGGCGGAGCTGGCCGAGGGGCGCGATCCGCGCCGGGTCCTGACCCTGCGCCTCGACGACGCGCTGCGCCGGGGCGGTTTCATGGCGTTGACCGTCAGAGGCGCCTACCTTCCGGGTCTCGCCGAGCGGCTGGCCGAGCGCTGCGGTGTACTCCCGATCGCCCTGGACGACCTGTTCCTCACCGCGCTGCGCGAGCTGGCCGAGGAGCAGGGGGTGCCCTGGCGGGCCCTGCTGAAGGCGGACGCCGGATTCACCGCCACCGGCCTCCTCGGCACCGCTCTGGGTTCCTACACCCGACTCGCCGCCGAGCGCGTGGCGCGGCGGTGCGCGGACCTGGCCGAGGAGGCGGGCCCGCGCACCGTCCCGCTGCTGCATCGGGCCGGCCTGGTGGCCCGCTACTGGGAGGCCGGCGGCCGCGAACTCCTGGTCTCCCTGCAGCAGTCGGCCCGCCGCCCAGCCGACACCCCGCACGGCCTGTGGCTGCTCGTCCCGATGGACGACCCGCAGGCCACCCCGGCGCTGGAGGGACGCACGGTGGACGTGGTGGACCGGGTGAGCGAGTGGGTGGTCCTCGAAGGGCTGCCGTTGAGGGAGCTTCGCGGCGAGGAGTGAGGGCAAGGGGGAGCGGCGGCACGGCGTCGGGCCCTCTTCCCTCACCCGCTGTCCCTGACGCAAGCTCAACCGCCGACGGCCTGCGCGAATTCACCCCTTCGGAGCAGCCTCGCCGCTTATGATCAGCGGCGTGCCGGATGATGACGCAAGAGCCCAGGACGCGGTGATGGAGCAGCAGTACGCCCTCGCCGGAGCGCGGCATTACCACGATGCCGTCTATCTCTGTGGCGACCAGCGGTGGCCGACCGCCGACCACCTCTTCGGGTTCGCCGCCGAGTGCGCGCTGAAGAGCCTGTTGCTGCGGTTCGCGGTGCACGACGTGTCCACGTACCGCAACGGGAATGCGGTGAACCGGGCACGGTGGGTGAATCCCCGGACCGGAAAAGAGGACTGGCTGGGCCACATCAACCAGGTCCTGGGGGCGGCCCCGCTGCTGGCGTACGGCCGCGGCGGCCCCGCGTTCGTGGAGGCCGTCGACAGGCTGAACGTCTTCGCGTCCTGGGACCTGGCGGACCGTTACCGGGACGGCAGGCAGGTCTCCGACTCGGTCGTGGCCGACCGCCAGGAGGCCGCGCGCCTCGCCCTCTCCTTGTACGAGCTGTACGAGCTCACCGGAAGGACCTCATGACCGCGTACGACGTCCCGGTCCGCTTCGACAGTTCCCGCCCGATCGCGTTCGGGATCGCACGGGACGTGGCGGAGGAGGGGTACGACGTCGTGCTGGTACGGGACGTGCTCGGCCGGTTCACCCTTGTCGTCGACGACAGCGAAGGCGTGGATGCCGGACAGCACGAGCGCTGGTCGGCGACCTTGCAGGACCGGCTCGGCCCGTACTGCGGCAAGCGGCGGGTCCTGCTGAAGTCCCGGATGTTCTCAGCCGACGTCCTGCTCAGGTCCCCTCGTGCGATCGACGCCCCCGACGGGTCCACCTCCGTCGGCCCCGTCCGGTTCCTGGACAACACCGTGGTCGGCGAGGGCTGGACCCAGGTCTCCACGCCGTCCGCACCGAAGCTCGGGCCCCGTACCCATCGCACCGCTCTGTACGGTTTCAAGGGCGGCGTCGGCCGCACCACGGCGACCTCGGTCCTCGCCCGCTCCCTCGCCGACACCGGCAAGATCGTGCTGGTGATCGACCTGGACCTGGAGTCACCGGGTATCGGCCCGCTGCTTCTCGGGACGGGGCGGTTGTGCCGCCACGGTGTCGTCGACCACCTCGTGGAGGCGGCTCTCGGCAACGAGGAGGGCCTGGAGATCGTGGCCAGATCGGGGTACGAACCGCGCAACCGGGGCGAGCTGTGGATCGCCCCTGCTCGGGGGGCGGGCGACGACACACCCAACGCCTACGTGGACAAACTCAACCGTGTCTACGCCGATTCGCCGGGCGCGAGTTTCGCGGACCGACTGGAGGCGACCGTCCGTGCCTGCGAGGAGGCGGTGGAGAAGAGCGACAGCGGGCGCCGCCCCGATGTGGTGCTGCTCGACAGCCGGGCCGGCATCCACGACGTCGCCGCCGTGACCATCTCCCGGCTGTGCGACCTCGCGCTGCTCTTCGGCGCGGACAACGCGCAGACCTGGTCGGGGTACCGGGACCTCTTCGAGGCGTGGGCGGCGTCAGGGCAGGGCCCGGACATCCGGCGCAAGCTCCGCATGGTTGCCTCGATGGTGCCGGACTCGGTCCACCACCCGATGGAGATCTACCTGAGGTCCTTCCGGCTGAATTCCTACGACTGCTTTTCCACGCTCTACGACGAGGTCTTGGCCGAGGGCACGGCTGAGGATCCGCAGCGGTCGGATTCCGGTGAGGGGACCACGGGCAGTGTTCCATTCGCCCCGTCCCCGGAGGACGACTCCGCTCCTCATCACCCGGTCCCGATCCTCTTCGAGCCGGGCCTGGTCGGCATGAACGTCCCGGACTCCCCGCAGTGGCAGGAGCGAGTCTTCGTACGGGCCGCGTACCTTGAGTTCCTCGCGACGGTCGTTCCGCTGGTCCTGGCCGACCCGGTCAACGGGAACGACGACGAGGAAGAGACGGGATGACCGAGCCACTGAGCGCCGACGCCTACCGCGACCTGCTGTCGAGGGCACTGGAGGGCACGGTCGACGCGGACACCCGGCGGCCGGACTCGCACTCGCTGTACATGCCGGATCTCCACCGGTCCGCCCTGTACGTGGACTCCACGGTGGTCGAGGGCGGCCGGGGTGACGGAAAAACCTTCTGGGCGCGGTCCCTCCTCGACCCGGTCCTGCGGGCGGCGGCGGCGGCCGAGTACCGCATCAACCGGCTCAACAAGCTGCGGGTCTCCCCCGGCTACGGCCAGGACATACGGTCGGACTCCTATCCTGGCCCGATGGCGCTGCCCCGTCTGGTGGACGGTGGTGCTCTGGCGGAGGAGATCTGGTACGCCGTGCTGCTCACCGCGCTCGGGCAGCCGGAACTGCGCGCGCTCCCCGAGTGGGGCGACAAGCTCTCCTGGCTCCGGGCGAACCCCGGTCCGGCCGACCGGACCATCGAGGAGGCGGACGCCCGGGCCTTCGCCGAGGACGTGGTGCATCTCCTGGTCTTCGACGGCCTGGAGCATCTGCACCCCGATCAGCGCGTCGTGGACCGGCTGATCGCGGGACTACTCAGGGTCGCCCAGCGGATGCGCTTCGGCACGCGCAACATCCGTTTCAAGGTGTTCCTGCGTCCCGACATGTTCGAGGCCGCCAAGCAGCTCTTCCCCGATGCGTCGAAACTGTCGGGGAACGCGGCGGAGCTGACCTGGTCCCGTACCGATCTGTACGGGCTTCTCTTTCATCATCTGGGCAACGAGGGCGGCGCGGACGCCGAGCGGTTCCGCCGGATCACCGGCGGCTGGGAGAGCACGCCGGGGCCGGACGGGGTGTCGTCAGCCCGGCATGTCCCGCCGATCGCCCTGCGCAACGACGCCAGGGCCCAGACGGAGCTGTTCGAGCAGATCGCCGACCCGTACATGGGCAGCAACGTCCGCCAGGGACGCCCTTACACCTGGCTGCCCAACCACCTCATGGACAGCAAGGACCGGATCAGCCCGCGCAGCTTCCTCAAGGCCCTGTCCGAGGCGGCCGAGGTCACCCGGCCGGGGCACGACCGTGCGCTGCACCACTCCGCCATCCACAGCGGGGTGCGCGCGGCGTCCAGGGTGCGGGTGGACCAGGTCGGCGAGGACACCCCGTGGGTCAGGACCGCGATAGAGCCGCTGTCCGGCTGCCAGGTGCCGATCACCCAAGGGAAGATCATCGAGATCTGGCAGGAACACGATCTGCCGAGCGAGCTGCGCCGGGACTCCGCCCGCTACACCCAGCACGACCGGCCCGAGCTGGTCGTCACCGGCCCCCGCGACCCCGACGACCTGCCCCGCCTGATCCAGGAGCTGGTCGACCTGGGCGTGATGCGCCGGCGCGACAAGGAGCGGGACGAGCACGCGCTGCTCGACCTGCCCGACATCTACCGCCTCGCCTTCGGCCTCGGACGCAAGGGCGGCATCCCGCTGACCGGCCGCAGGTAGCCGCCAGCACCGGACCCCGACCTGGCAGGATGGACGGACGGACCCGCGAGGACGAGCGACCTCGCGGGACGACGCTCCGGAGAACCAGGAAGACGAGGTGCCGCCCGTGCCCCCCGAGGACGCACGCACGCCCGAGACCACGGAGGCCACCACCGCCTCGCAGGACCGTGACGTGCTGCTGAAGGATCTGCAGAAGCAGGTCGCCCTCCTGGTGGAGGACCTGCGGGAGCGCGAGGCGGAGGGCGGCGAGGCGAAAGCCGCCCTGACCGCCGAGTACCAGCGTGCCCTGGACGCGGAACGCACCTCCCTGCGGTACGAGGGCTGGCTGGACGAGCGCCTGGTCCAGATCGCCTCGGCCTGGGTGCTCGCCTGCGTCTTCGTCCGGTTCTGCGAGGACAACCGCCTCGTACGGGAGGCCCGCCTTGCCGGTCCCGGTGAGCGGCTGACCGAGGCCCAGGACAACCACGACGCGTTCTTCCGCCGCCACCCCGAGAAGAACGACCGTGACTGGCTGCAGGAGTCCTTCCGGGCACTGGGCCGCGAGCACGAGATCACCGAGGGGCTCTTCGACCCCGCCCACAACCCGCTGTGGGAGCTGAATCCGTCCTACACGGCGGGGGCCCGGCTGCTCGCCTTCTGGCGCGAGCGGGGCGCCGACGGCACCCTGCGCCACGACTTCACCGACCCCGCGCTCGACACCCGCTTCCTCGGCGACCTCTACCAGGACCTGTCCGAGCACGCCCGCAAGACCTACGCCCTGCTCCAGACCCCGGACTTCGTCGAGGAGTTCATCCTCGGCCTCACCCTGGAGCCGGCGGTAGAGGAGTTCACCCTGGAGCCGGTGTGGAAGCACCGTCCGGTAAACTGGGACGGCGAGATGTACGACACCGACGACCCGGAGAATCCGGAGGTACGGGGTCTGCGCTGCATCGACCCGGCCTGCGGTTCCGGTCACTTCCTGCTCGGGCTCTTCCGCCGGATCCTCGCCAAGTGGCGCGAGGCAGCCCCGGGCGAGGAGGACTGGCTGCTGATCCGCCGCTCACTGGAGGCGGTGCACGGAGCGGACAAGAACCCCTTCGCCGTCGCCATCGCCCGCTTCCGGATGCTGGTCGCCGTGGTCCAGGAGTGCGGGGTCAGGACGATCTCCGCCGCCCCCGGAGTGCCGATCAACATCGCGGTCGCCGACTCCCTGCTGCACGGGCGCGAGGCCGGCCGGAAGACGGACGCCACGCTGGACGACGTGGCTCGGGGCGGCGAGGTCTTCACGTACCGGACGGAGGACGTCCAGGACTACGTCAAGCGGGTGGACCTGCTCGGGCGCGGCTCGTACCACGTGGTGGTGGCGAACCCGCCGTACATCACGGTGAAGGACCCCCTGGAGAACGCGAACTACCGCAAGGCATACTGGACTTGCTCCGGGAAGTACGCCCTGTCCGTGCCCTTCGCCCAGCGGATCTTCGAGCTGGCGGTACGGGCGGGCGGATCACATCGCGACGGCGGGTTCACGGGGCAGATCACGGCGAACTCCTTCATGAAGCGGGAGTTCGGGTCGACACTGATCCAGTCCTTCTTCCAGGGTGGCCCCTACAAGGACCCGGTCACCCGACGCAAGGACAACTACGCGGGCGTCGACCTCACCCACGTCATCGACACATCCGGCGCGTTCATCCCCGGCCACGGCACGCCGACCGTCATCCTGGCGGGCCGCCACCAGATGGCCCGGCAGAGCCTGCCGATCCGGGCCGTCCTGGGCGTGCGGGGCGAGCCCGGCCAGCCGGAGAAGGGGAAGGAGGCGAAGGGCAAGGTCTGGCAGGCGATCGTCTCGCAGTGGCGGAAGCCGGGGAGCGAGTCGGAGTGGGTGAGTGTGGAGGACGCGGAGCGAGCGCGGTTCGCGGAGCACCCGTGGTCACTGAGCGGAGGTGGGGCGGGGAACCTGTTGGAGCGGATCGAAGATGCTTCGGCAGCCCGCTTGAGCAGCGTCGCCGAGTCGTTGGGGATTACCTCGTTCACGCTTGAGGACGATCTCTACCTGCTGCCGCAGCGCGCCGTGAAGACCTCCGGAATTCCGGAGGAATGGACGCGTCCCATGGTCACCGGAGACCTCCTCCGGGACTGGAACGGCGGAGATTTTGAAGCTGCCCTGTTTCCGTACTCACCGGAGTTCGAACCAATTGACGTGGAGGACATCGAACCTCTCCACCACTTCATGTGGCCGAGCCGGACCAGCATTGCGAACAGCATCCTCTTCGGCAGGAAGACCAAGGTCGAGGGCGGTCTGAAGTGGTCGGAGTACGGACGGCTGACCACAAGCAAGCTGCGGACGCCGCTGTCGATCGCGTACGGCGAAGTCTCCACGCACAATCACTTCGTGCTGGACCGGGGCGGGAAGGTATTCAAGCAGACCGCTCCGGTGATCAAGCTGCCGGAGGGGGCGAGCGAGGAGCGGCATCTTGAGCTGCTCGGGGTGTTGAATGCGTCGGTCTCCTGCTTCTGGCTCAAGCAGATGTGCCACGACAAGGGAATCCGTGGAGAAGGCGGAGGATTCACCAGCTCCGAATGGGAGCGCTTCTACCAGTTCAACTCAACGAAACTTCACCAGTTCCCCCTTCCTTCCGCGCTTCCGCTCTCCATTGCTTCCGAACTCGACTCTCTGGCTCAGCAAATGAGCGCGCATGAACCGTCCTCGGTCTCGGCCACGGCCACCCCCACGCGCGCCGCCCTCGACGAGGCCCGCTCCGAGCAAGACCGCATTCGCGCCCGAATGATCCTCCTCCAGGAGGAGCTGGACTGGACCGTGTACGGGCTCTACGGCCTCCTCACCCCCGAGGAGGCCGAACGGACCACCCTGCCCGGCAGCCTCGACACACTGACCGACGCAGACGTGCCCCAACTCGCCCTGGGACAGCGTGCGTTCGAGATCGCGCTCGCCCGCAGCGACGCGGAGACCGCCTGGTTCACCCGGCACCACTCCACCCCCGTCACGGAGATCCCCGCCGACTGGCCCGAGTCCTACCGCCGTGTGGTCGAGGCCCGCCTGGACCTCATCGCGCACAACAAGGACATCCGGCTGATCGAGCGCCCGGAGTTCAAGCGCCGCTGGTCCACCGAGCCGTGGGAGAAGCGGGAGGCCGCCGCCCTGCGGACCTGGCTGCTTGACGCCGCCGAGCGCAAGGACCTCTGGTACACGGACCGGGACGGTTTCGACTCCGCCTGCCCGATGACCATTTACCAGCTCGCCGACCGGCTCCGCCACGACGAAGACGTACAGACCGTCGCCGCGCTCTACGCCGCCGACCATCTCGGCCAGCGAGAGGCCCGGCTGTCCACGGTTCTCGCCGCCGTCATCGAGACCGAGCACGTGCCGCACCTGGCGGTCCTGCGCTACAAGGAATCCGGGCTGCGCAAGCGCGCACAGTGGGAGGAGGTCTGGGAGCGTCAGCGGGAAGAAGACAAGTCCGGCGAGCGTCTCGACATCAAGGTCCCGCCCAAGTACACCTCCGCGGACTTCCTCAAGCACAGCTACTGGTCGAACCGCGGCAAGCTCGACGTGCCCAAGGAACGGTTCATCTCCTACCCGGGTTCCGCTCCCGACGGCGACCCCTCGCTCCTGATCGGCTGGGCCGGCTGGGACCACCGCGAACAGGCCGAGGCGCTGTCCGGTCTCATCACCGACCGCCTGGAGCGGAACGGCTGGCCCCGCGAGGATCCCCGGTACGTACCGCTCCTGGCCGGTCTCGCCGAGGTCCTGCCCTGGGTCGAGCAGTGGTACGACGCGTACGACGAGGACTGGGGCAGCAACGCGGCTGAGGAGTTCCGCACCGCTCTCAAGATCGCTCTGGAGGCTCGCGACCTCTCCCCCTCCGACCTGCGGGACTGGCGCCCCGAGCCGAAGGGGCGCGGGCGCGGGGCGAAGTAGCCCGGACAGCACGGAGGGGGTGGGTACCTCACTCGCGAGGCGCCCAGCCCCTCCGCGTCCGTCAGCCGCGCCCCGCGATGTGCAGGAACGCGGCCCACTCCTCGGCCCCGACGGCGAAGGTCGGTCCTTCGGCTCGCTTGGAGTCCCGTACGTGGACGGCATCGACGGTAGCGTCGACCTCGACGCACTGGCCGCCCTCGCCACTGCTGTAGCTACTCTTCTTCCAGCCAAGTCGGCACGCCTGGACATCCGTATCGAGGTTCATACCTCTCCCAGCAACTTCCCGATGTACGCCAGAGCTTCACTCGGCGTAGGGGCTTGTGCACGGATGATTCCATACTGCGCTTCGAGCTCACGAACCGCTTTCCGCTCGGTGCGCAGGCTGCTGACGCTGGCTACTTGGGCATAGACGACGCACCGCTGCCCTGCCGTCCCGATCAACGTGAACGGGCCGCTGAGACCCGCATGATCAACGCGGGTGGTCGGCATGACCTGCACCTCCACGTTGCAGTTATCCGACCAGCAGGATCTGCTCCAGCTGCCCTCGTAGCACTTCGATCCCACCCACTGGGCGGTGCAGGACAACCTCTTCGATGACGGAGCTCATCAGCGGCCTCGACCTCCGGGAGAAGGTCTTTTGCCGCGCGATCCTTGCGGCCACTCATTGCTCGACCGTCTCCTCGTCGAGCAACGGGCGCCTCATCGCGAACACCGCCCGCGCATATTCCGGGGTCTGCAACAAGCCGTTCACGATGTGGTTGTGGTAGACGTGCAGCTCCACTGCTTCGGTCTCCAACCGGACGTACTGCCGGGCGAACCCCGGATACCGCGCCCGCCCCACCTCCTCCTTCATCGCCGCGAGGACCCCGCCCGCCCCCACCGCCCGAACCCCCGTCGCCTGCGCGCCACAGGTTCCCCCGTGTGAGTGTCCCGTACAACCCGTACAGTCTTCCCGTCCGCCCTCACAGTCACGCCCCGTACGGGTTCCGTTCCTGGCCGTGGCCCGGCCGCCCGCGTCATCGTCGGCACATGACGACCTCGCACCCCACGGACGACTTCACCCTCCGCTTCACCGCCACCCCGCGGGGCCCGCCTCGCCCGCCGTCTGGCCACCCACCGGCTGCACATCTGGGGACACCACTACGGCTCGGAGACGAACGACGCCTTCGCCCTGGTGGTCGTCGAGCTGGCGGCGAGGACTGGGGGTGCGGCCCCGCGAGGGCGCACCCGGCAAGATCGTGTGGGCCTGCCTCCGCCCTTCCGGAGCCCCTGGCTGATCCGCTCCCGCCGTCCCGATCCGGACTCCTCCACCCGGGTGAGCTGGCAGGATGGAGGGGACGCCCGGCCGTGGTGGTGCGGCAGTGCGGGGCGAGGACGCTGTGGGGAGATGGAGCTGCTGATGGCCAGGGGCAACGGGACCGTGCTGAAGGACGTTCTCGACATCAAGGAGGACGCACACGCCGGCGACTTCAAGATCGAGCTGTCACAGGGTTTCGCCGGGAAGTCGGCCGGCTCCATCGCCGAGTACGTGGCCACCCCGCAGCTCGCGAAGGAGTTCGACAAGGCGTTGCGACTGGTCCGCGACGCCCTGCGGAAGAACACCTCGTACGCCGCCTACCTGCACGGATCCTTCGGCGCCGGTAAGAGTCACTTCCTCACGGTGCTGCACGCCGTGCTCAACGGGGACCCGGCCGCCCAGACCAAGGAACGCCTCGGTGCGGTGGTGGCCGGGCACCAGGAGTGGCTGCGGGACAAGAAGTTCCTGATGGTGCCGTTCCACCTGGTCGGCTACCCCAGCCTGGAGGGGGCGCTGCTCGGCGGCTATGCCGACGCCGTGCGCAAGCTGCACCCCGACGAGGCCACCCCCCTGGTCTTCCGGGCCGACTCCCTGCTCGCCGACGCCCGAAACCTGCGCGCCTCCATCGGCGACGAGGCGTTCCTCCGGCTGCTCCCCGCGCCCAGGTCGCAGAAGGCCCCCGTATCGCCCGCCGCCCCGGCCGGCGGAGACGACGAGGCCGAGCTGCGGCCGATCGGCACCGCCCCCGCCGAGGGCTGGACGGCCGCCGCGCTCGACGCCGCACTCGACGCCCCCGCCGGCGACCCGGGCCGTGACCAGCTGGTCACCGCACTGTTCGACGGTCCGATGAAGTCGTACGCGGGCAGCACCGGCGGCGAGGAGAGGGCGTACATCCCGCTGGACGACGGGCTGAGCGAGATCAGCAAGCACGCCAAGGGCCTCGGCTACCAGGGTGTGGTGCTGTTCCTGGACGAGCTGGTGCTGTGGCTGCAGGCCAAGATGTCCGACCGCACCTTCATCAACGAGCAGATCCAGAAGACCGTCAAACTGATCGAGACCACCAACCCCGACCGGCCGGTGCCGATCATCTCCTTCGTCTCCCGGCAGCGTGACCTCTCGCAGCTCGTCGGCAAGGACGTCCTCGGCTCCGACGTGGAGAACCTCAACCACGCTCTGAAGTACCTCGAAGAGCGCTTCGAGGTGATCAACCTGGAGGACCGCAACCTCCCGGAGATCATCAAGGAGCGGGTCCTCAGGCCGCGCCCCGGCCAGGAGGCGGTCCTCGACGCCGCGTTCGCCGGGATCGACCGGACCAGCCAGATCGTGAAGGACGTTCTTCTCGACGGGGACGGCGCCACCGGCTCGCGCTGGGAGGACTTCCGGTCGGTGTACCCGCTCTCCCCGGCCCTGCTCAACGTGCTGGTCGCCCTGTCCGGCGCGCTCCAACGCGAGCGCTCGGGCCTGAAGCTGGTGCAGCAGCTCATGGAGCTCAACGCCGACACCGAGCTCGGCAGCCTGATCCCGCTCGGTGACCTGTGGGACGTACTGATCCACGACACCGGCACCGCCTTCACCGACAAACTGAGCCAGGAGTCGGAGTCCGCGACGCGGTTCCACGCCAAGGCCCGGGCACACCTCCTGGAGAAGTACGGCAGCGCGGACCACATCGACTTCCGGGCCGACGAGCGCTTCGTCAAGACCCTGCTGCTCGCCGCGCTCGCCCCCGACGTGCCCGCGCTGCGACGGCTGACCGGCACCCGGCTCGCCGCGCTCAACCACGGCTCGGTCCGCTCCCGGACCGTCCCTGTCGGTGAGCGGGTGCGGGAGCGGATGAAGGCCCTGCAGCTGGAGTTCCCCGCCGAGCTGCGCGCCGAGGGCGGGGACGATCCCGCCTTCTCCATCCATCTGTCCGACCTCGATGTCGAGCCGATCCTGAATTCCGTGGTCCGCGAGGACAAGACGGGGGTCCGCCAGAGCTGGGCACGGGAGCGGATGCGGCAGGAACTGGGACTGGGCAAGGGGGCGGAGCAGCTCCTCGACACCAAGAAGATCATCTGGCGTGGTTCCGAGCGCACCGTGGAGTTCTTCTTCGGGTCGGTCCACTCCCCCGTCAGCATCACTGACGAACAGTTCACCGTCTCCGAGCCGGGCCGTATCAGGATCATCTTCGACTACCCCTTCGACGAGAGTCACCGCCGCTCCCCCGACGACGCCTACCACCGGGTCCAGGGGCTGATCAACAGCGGTCACGACGCCCCCGTCCTGGTCTGGCTGAGCGACTACCTCTCCGAGCAGCGCAAGGCCCAGCTGGGGCGGCTGATGCGGATCAACTTCCTGCTCGAGCGCGACCGGCTCTCCGAGTACACCCGCAACTTCCTGCCCGAGGAGCGGACCAAGGCCCGCAACCAGCTGGAGCGGGCCCGGGAGACGCTCACCGAGACCCTGGCCGGCGCGCTGAGCGAGGTCTACGGCCTCACGCAGGCCAAGGAGGGAACCGTCGGCGCGGAGGTGACCGACGGCCGGCACCTCCTGTCCCTGCAGCCCGAGCACCCGCGCCCGCAGCCCCCGGGGAGCAGGCAGTTCCCGCAGGCGGTGACGCAACTCGCCGACGGCCTGTTCTCGGCGATGTACGACAAGCACCCCGACTTCGGTCCCGGCGCCGGCTCCGTACCCAAGGCGGTCAGTCAGAACGAGCTGAACACCGCCTTGAAGTGGATCACCCTGGCGCTCGGCGAGAGCGACACCCGTATCGAGGTCGACTCCAAGGACCTGCGGGCCGTCAGGCGGGTCGTGGAGCCCCTGGGCCTCGGCACCGTCCACGAGGGGCCGCTGATCCTGAAGCGGGAGTGGTGGACCCGCATCAACCAGGTGGCCTCCCTCAACGGCCAGAAGGACGCCGCCGAGCTGAGCGCCGAGGACATCCGCCGCTGGATCACCCGTCCCGCCGAGGACAAGGGACTGGGGTACCGCGGCCTCGACAAGCAGATCACCAGCCTGCTGATCGCCGTCTACGCCCTGCTCGACAACCGCACCTGGGAGAAGTACGGAGCCGTCGAGGCGGCCCCCCCGCTGGACGAGATCGGCCCCGGGTGGTCGTTGCGTGCCAAGGAGATGCCCGGCGAGGAGGAGTACGCGGCGGCCCGGACCCGCGCCGGACGGCTGTTCGGCGTCCCCGCCAAGCCCGCCCTGTTCGCCCGCAACGTCCACGAGCTGGCCGCCGGCGTCCACGCGAAGGCATCCGCACACGAGAAGAGCGTGGGAGACGTCCGGTCCGTCCTCAAGCGCCACGCCGTGCTCCTCGGTCTCGACGCACCGGAGCAGGCCCCGCGCACCGAGAGCCTGCACACGGCCGCCGCGCTCCTCGCCCGGCTCGTCCGGCACGGCGACGACCCCACCGCCCTCGTACGCGAACTGGCCGCCCTGTCGTACGAGACACCGGACCTTGAGCTCTCGCACACCATGGACAGTGCCGCGGAACTCGCCGCGGCCCTGGACGGCACCGACTGGGCGCTCCTCGAACGCGTCCGCAAGCTCAGCGCGCGGGACGACACCGTGGGCGACCGGGCCCAGCGGTTCCTGGACCGGATCAGGGAGGCCGCCCGGGACACGGAGAAGGAGCGGTCCCTGATCCCCGTGCTCAAGGAGGTCCGGGAGAGTGCCCACGCGCTGATGGACGCGGCCCTCCAGCTGGAACCGCCCGCCCCCGCCCCCGGCCCACAGCCACCGGTGGACGCCGAGCAGGTCCCCCTGTCCCAGCACGGCGTCCCGCCGGTGCCCTCGCAGCCGACCGTTCCCGGCCCCTCCCAGCAGCTCCGCATCCCGCCGGCCGACGAGCGCTCCGGAGACGACCGCCGGCCGGAAGACCACCTTCCGGCCGTCCCGCACGTCGTGGACGCCGGCCCCTCCGGAGCCACCGCGCTCCCCCGGAAGCTGACCGCCGTACGGGAGGAGATCGAGGCCTACCGTGCCGCGCACCCGGACGCGGCGGTGCGGATCGTCTGGCAGGTCGTCGGCGACGGCACCGTACAGACGTGGGAAGGCGAACAGGGATGAGCACCACCCGTCCCGTCGCCGGCCGCCGGGCCGTCGAGGTACTCCTGGAGACCGAACTCGCCCGCGCTCCCGGCTGCCGGCTCGTCCTGGTCGACGCCGTCTGGGACAGCGCGGACAAGGACATGGAGTTCACCGTGCGGGTCGGGACCGCGCACCGCCGGGTCCTCGTCACCGACCAGGACTCCCCACTCGGCATCGCCGACGCCTGGAACCGCCACCTCGCGCAGGCTGAGGACGGTACCGGTGACGACAGTGTCCTCGTCGTCACCGGTACCGTCCCGCCCGACCAGCTCGGCTGGGACCTGCGCGCCCACGCACCGCACCGGCGGCCGCTGCCCGTGAACCGGACCGAGATCGTCGCCCAGATCTTCGGGGCGGCCGACCTCGACCCCCGGATGCTCGGCGAGCACTGGCTGCTCGATGCCCTCTTGGCGGCCGAACCCCTCGACGGTTGGCCCCGCACCAGTGGCGTCCTCACCCGCGACCGGGCCGTACGCGCCCTGCTCGCGGCCCGGCTCGGCCTCGGCGACACCGAGGCCGACACCCTGGATCTGGACGCCGACACCCTCTTCTCCTGGACCCGCGGCGCCTCGGGCCCCGCACGATTCGCCGCACTGCCCGAGGACGAGCGGCGCGGTCTCGGCGAATGGCTCGGCCGGGCTGCCGGAGAAGCAGCCCCCATCCTCCTCACCCTGGCCGCCGAAGGACGGGGCGCCGACGCCCTGCCGCTCGGCGCACTGGCCTCCGCCGCCCTCGCCTCGTCCCGGTCCGAAGCCGCTGTCTTCGCCCTCGGCTCGCTCTTCGGTAGCGCGCTCACCGCCTTCGACCGGCTGAAGCCCTTCGCGGAAGCAGCCACCGGGGTCCTCACCCGCTGGACCGCGCAAGCGGAAGGCGGGGGGGCCCAGGCCGACCAGGCCCGGCACCGGCTCCTCAGCGTCCTCGAACGCGCCGACCGACTGGCCGCCGGAGCCCGGCTCGACACCCTGATCGCCTCGGACCGCCTGCTGCCCTCCGGCTACCGCGGCCGGCTGCGCGCCTTGGCCACCGCCCTCACCGAGGGTGCGCACGCCGGGAGCGGCGATGCGGCCGGAGGCGCCGAATCAGCACTGAACGACCTCGCCGCGCACCAACTGGCCGCCGTGTACGGCCACTCGACCGAGACCGCGCACACCGCGGTCCGCCTGCTGCGCCGACTCGCCGTGCCACCGCCCGCCTTCTCCCACGTCGGCCAGGCCGTACAGGAACACCTCGCCGACACCGGCTGGGTCGACCTGGCCGTCGGCATCCTCGCCGAGGGCGACGAGTCACCCGACCCGGTCATCGGCGAGGCCTACCGGCGGCTCATAAGAGCCGTACGGGAGCGCCGGTCCGCCATCGACGAGGCGTTCGCCGCGCTGCTCGCCCGCTGGACCGAGAACGCGGCCCAGCAGGCCGACGGGGGCGCCCTGCTCATCGAGGACGTGCTGGGCCGGGCCGCGGCCCCGCTGGCCCGCGACGGCGGCCGGCCGCTGATCGTCGTACTCGACGGAATGAGCGCGGACGTCGCCGTCCGGCTCGCCGGTGAGCTGGACCGGCGGGTATGGACCGAGATCGTCCCTTCCCCCTGCAGGGGTGCCCTCCCCGCCCGGCAGGCGGCGGTCTCAATGCTGCCCTCCGTCACCCGGGTCAGCCGGGCCTCCCTGCTGTGCGGGCGGGCCTCCGAAGGCGGGCAGGACGCGGAGCGCTCGGGGTTCGCCGCCTTCTGGCGCAAACGCCACCGGGAGGGTCGGCTCTTCCACAAGGGCAGTTTCGAAGGCGCGGCCGGGCACCGCCTCGCCCCCGAGTTCGTCGAGTCGCTCGCCTCGGACGAGGTGGTCGCGGTCGTGGTCAACACCATCGACGACGCGCTGTCCAGCGGCCGGGAGGGCACCAGCGGACGTTGGGGACTGCATGACATCGGCAAACTGCCCGACCTTCTGAACGCGGCCCGCAACCACGGTCGCCCCGTCCTCCTGGTCTCCGACCACGGACACGTCATCGACCGTACCGATCGCGGGAATCCGCCCCTCCAGGTCACCGGCATCAAGGGAACCCGCTGGCGTACCGGCACCCCCCAGGACGGGGAAGTGTCGCTGAGCGGGCCGCGCGTCCGGACCGACAGCGGCCGCGCAACCCTGGCCTGGCGCGACGACGTCCGCTACACCGCACGGCAGGCGGGCTACCACGGCGGCGCCTCACTCGCCGAGGTCACCGTCCCCGTCATCACCCTGATTCCGGCCGAAGGAGTCGTGCCATCGGGATGGGTCTTGCTGCCCTCCGAAGCGACCGAACCCGGGTGGTGGAACTCCTCCTCGGGGGCGGGTACCGCTCCGTGGCACACCCGGACCACGGATGCCGCCGCCTTGGCGAGGACCCCGGACCCAGGACCGGAGAAGACCGACAGCCCACCGAAGGCCGCCGGACGACAGAAGGCCGAGCGGGTTCCCGCCACGGCTGCCTCCGGCTCCCCTGTTCCGGTCGCGCTCCGGGCCGTCGACGTGGACGCCGCTCCCCGCCCGCTCCCCCGGACGAGCCTGGGCGAGCACGTCGTGCGCAGCCTCCCGTACAAGGCGCAGAAGGAGTTCGTACGTCTGGCTCCCGGTGAGAAAGCCGTCGCGGCCGTCCTCGACGCACTGGTCGCAGCCGGCGGGAGGCTCTCGCCGGGTGCGGTCGCCGCAGCCGCCCGGGCCGCCACCGGCAAGTCGCAGCGCAACCCAGAGCGCTTCGCCACCGTCCTGGAGCGGCTGCTCAACATCGACGGCTATCCCGTGCTCCGGCTCATCGAGTCCGGCCGCACCGTCCAGCTCGACAAGGCCCTGCTCGAGGAGCAGTTCCTGGAAGGCGGCCCCGCATGACCCGGCCGACACCCGACATCAGCACCGCGCGGCGCCAGGACGTCCTCGACGCACTGCGGCGCGGCACCGTGCCCCAAGCGGGACTCGGCCTGTTCGCCGTCGGCCTGACCCGCTTCGAGGCGGCGCTCGACGACAACCTGAACACGGTCACCCGCGGCGGCTCCGCCTTCCACGCCCTGCGCGGCGAGTACGGCTCGGGCAAGACCTTCTTCGCCCGCTGGCTCGCCGAGAACGCCAAGCGGCGCGGGCTCGCCGTCAGCGAGGTGCAGATCTCCGAGACCGAGACCCCCCTGCACCGCTTGGAGACCGTCTACCGCAAGCTCACCGAACGCCTCACCACGGCCACCCACCAGCCCTCCGCGCTGCGGGCGGTGATCGACTCATGGCTGTACGCCCTGGAGGAGGAGGCCCTCGCGTCCGGTGAGATCGAGGACGACGACGAGGGCGGCCTCGCAGCCGCGGTGGACGAGCTCCTGGAACTCCGGCTCGCCGCCGTCGCCCGCACTACGCCGGCCTTCTCCGCCGCGCTTCGCGGCTACCACCGGGCCGTGGCCTCGGGGGACGGGCCGCAGGCCGAAGCGCTCATCGCCTGGCTCGGCGGACAGAAATCCGTGGCCGCCGCCGCCAAACGCTCCGCCGGAATCCGTGGCGACCTCGACCACTTCGGCGCTCTGGGATTCCTCCAGGGGCTGCTGACCGTCCTGCGCGACTGCGGGCATCCGGGCCTGCTGCTCGTCCTCGACGAAGTGGAGACCCTACAGCGAGTGCGGGGCGACGTACGGGAGAAATCCCTCAACGCACTGCGCCAGCTCCTCGACGAGATCGACAGCGGCCGGTTCCCCGGGCTGTTCCTCGTCATCACCGGTACCCCTGCCTTCTTCGACGGGCCGCAGGGCGTCCAGCGCCTCCCCCCGCTGGCCCAGCGCCTCGCCACCGACTTCACCACCGACCCCCGCTTCGACTCCCCGCGGGCCGTGCAGCTTCGCCTGCCAGGATTCGACCTGGCCTCGCTCGGCGAACTGGGCCGCAAGGTCCGCGAGATCTACGCGGCCGACGCCCGCCGACCCGACCGTCTCACCACCCACGCCGACGACACCTACCTGGAAGAACTGGCCCGCTCGCTCACCGGATCGCTCGGTGGCAAGGTCGGCATCGCACCACGCCTGTACCTGCGCAAACTCGTCGCCGACGTGCTGGACCGGATCGACGAGTTCGACGACTTCGACCCACGCAAGCACTACGCACTCACCCTGGACAGCGCCGAACTCACTCCCACGGAACGCAACGCGGCCGGCGCCGACGACATCGAGCTGGAACTGGAACCGTTCGAGGACACCGCTTCCGAGCCGAGTACGGAATCGAAGTCGTCATGACGGTCCCCCCGGCTCCCGGCCCAGATGACGTATTCGACCTGCTCGACCCGGTCCTCGGGCACCACATCGTCAACACCCTCGGCTGGCGCGGGCTGCGACCGCTGCAGGCGGAAGCCGTCACACCGCTGCTCGCCGGTGAGGACGCCCTCCTGCTCGCCCCCACCGCCGGAGGCAAGACCGAGGCCGCGGTTTTCCCCCTGCTGACGCGGATGAACCAGCAGGGCTGGACGGGCACCGGCGTGTTGTACCTCTGCCCGCTCAAGGCACTCCTGAACAACCTGGCGCCCCGGATCCACGGCTATGCCCAGTGGGTGGGACGCCGAGCCGCCCTGTGGCACGGGGACATCCCCGAGTCCGTACGCCGCCGTATCCGGACCGATTCCCCGGACTTCATGCTCACCACACCCGAGTCCCTCGAAGCGATGCTCATCAGCGTCAAGACCGACCACACGCACACACTGGGCCGGGTGCGCGCCGCCGTCGTCGACGAGGTGCACGCTTTCGCCGGGGACGACCGCGGCTGGCACCTACTCGCCGTACTCGAACGCCTGGAACGGCTGACCGGCCACCGCATCCAGCGCATCGGCCTTTCCGCCACCGTAGGTAACCCCGACGCCCTGCTCACCTGGCTCCAGGGCGCGAGCTCCACCGGCCGGTCGGGCCGAGTCATCGCCCCGGGCGTCACCCTGCCCTCCTGTGACAACACCTCTGGTTCCGGTGGTCTCCCCAGCCCCGACGGAGATGTCGAACTCGACTACGTCGGCTCGCTCGCCAATGCCGCCAAGGTGATCTCCGCCCTGCACCGCGGGGAGAAGCGGCTGGTCTTCTGCGACTCCCGCAAGCAGGTGGAGGAGCTCGGCGCGGCTCTGCGCGCCCGCGAGGTCACCGTCTTCCTCTCCCACGCCTCCCTCTCCACCGACGAACGCGCACGCTCCGAGCAGGCGTTCGCCGAGGCGCGCGACTGCGTCATCGTGTCCACCTCCACCCTGGAACTCGGTATCGACGTCGGCGACCTCGACCGAGTCGTCCAGATCGACTCCCCCGGCACCGTCGCCTCGTTCCTGCAGCGCATCGGCCGCACCGGACGCCGCAGCGGCACCACTCGCAACTGTCTTTTCCTCGCCACCCGGCCCAGCAGCCTGCTCCAGGCCGCCGGCCTGCTCACCCTCTGGTCCCGCGGCTGGGTGGAGGCCGTCACTCCGCCGCCGTCTCCCCGCCACCTCGTCGCCCAGCAACTCCTCGCCGTCACCCTGCAGGAGCACCGCATCGGTGACCGGCTGTGGCCCAGGCAGTGGAATGGACTAGTCCCCTTCGACCGGTCCGCCGCGCCACTCCTCTCGCACCTTGTCTCCAAAGGTTTTCTCGACAACGACGGCGGCATGCTGTTCATCGGCCCCGAAGCCGAGAAGCACTTCGGGCGTCGGCACTTCATGGAACTGACCGCCTCCTTCACCGCGCCTCCCGAGTTCACCGTGCTCGCCGGACGTACTGAGATCGGCACCACCGACCCCACTGTCCTCACCGAGGAACGACAGGGGCCGCGCAGGCTGCTCCTGGCCGGCCGCAGCTGGCAGGTCACCTTCATCGACTGGGCCCGGCGCCGCGCCTTCGTCGAACCCGTCGAGGACGGCGGCGTCGCCAAATGGCAAGGCAACGAAACCCGTGGTCTGTCGTACGCGCTCACCCGCTCCATGCGTGACGTCCTCCTCGGTACCGACCCCGACGTCCGCCTCACTCGCCGCGCCACCGTGACCTTCGCCGAACTCCGAACGGACCGCGCACCCCGCGAAGTTCACCCTGCGGGCTCCCTCCTGGTCCGCGACGCGGACGCCGCCCGGTGGTGGACCTGGGCCGGCTACCGCGCCAACGCCACCCTCGCCGCCTCCCTCGGCAACCTCGCCGACCCTGTGCAGCGCCCCACCGACACCCACGTCCGGCTCCGCCAGGACCTCTCCCCCGCCGACTGGAAAGCCGCCCGCGCCGAACTCCCCGACTCCCTCACACTGCCCACCGTCGACCCACGGGCCGTCCGCGGCCTGAAGTTCTCGGCAGCCCTCCCACCCCGTATCGCCACCACGACCCTCGCCGAACGCCTCGCCGACCTCGACGGTGCCCTTGCCTCGGCCCGTGAGCCCGTACGACTGGAATGGCACACCTGACCCGTCACGGACGCCGCTGGCCACGGCGCTGCCGAGGTCGGGCCACGACGGGACGGTTGGGCCCTGAGGATGCGCCACACGCAGCCAGGTGCGCGGGACAACCGCCGGGCAGGCCAGTTTGCTCGGCGACGTCATCACCTCCGCAGCCACCCTGGTCGAGGTCATCCACCCCCGGATCAACCGCCCTGCCCTGCAGTGGCCGCTCTCCCGGCTGGTCGCGGAACCCGGTCAACGACCCCCTCGCCCGGCACGCCGCCACACTTCTCGCCGACGCAGACCTCCACGGTCGCGAGTACGCCATCGACGCCACACTCGCCGCGACCGCACTCGCCGCCAGGAGGACGCCTGCCCTCAGCTCCACCTCCACCCCACCGAGGCCGCCTCGTGACCCGAGGACAGCTGCCGGAGCGGACCGAACACCACCGTCTGCTCCTCAGCGACATCCTTGACCTGGGCCACCCCTACGGTCTGACCCTGATGGGCGGCATTGCCGTCCAGGCACACGACCTCGCGCACCGCCCCAGTCAGGATCTCGACTTCGCCACTGAGCATCCTGACGCCTTGGCACAGATCGCCGACCACCTGCTCGAAGGGCTGAGCGGACACGGATGGCGGATCTCCGCACTGCATTCCACGCCCGGGCTTTCAGGCAGTCATCTCGTCTGAAACCCCGTCGGAACGAGGGTCATCTCAGCGTCAAGATATCGCCCGTAACGCCCACAGTGCACATAATACTCACCGACAAAACCACAGGTCAGGAGCCCTTTTCCGCCGGTTCAGGATCGCCACACACTCCACATGGTGCGTCATAGGAAACAAATGCGCCCGGATCCGGGGGGCCGGCCCCACGACGGGGGTCGCAACTCGCTGACTGCCTCCGCGGCCAGATGGCGTCACCCCTCTCCACGTCACTATCCGTCCTGTCGTTCCGGCCCGTAAGGGCTCCACCCCTTCAAATATGGTTTGAGCTCTTCCGGTTTCGGATCGCTCGGAACCGGCATTCCCAGAGGCTGATTCAAGGAGTCCGTCACCTTCCCGTACTCACGCGCCCACTCCAGCCACCACACTGCCGATTCCAGAGCCGGCCCGACCAAGGCTCCGCCCGACTCGGCAAGACGACGTTCCCCCTGGCCCGCTCCTCGTTCTCTCGGCGCTGAGCGTCAGCCAGCGCTCGCGCCTCGATCTCCCCGAGAACCACGCCCAGGCTGTCCTCAAGCGTCCGCCCCTTTCGATCCCGCCACCGGCCGGGCCTACTGGACCGGCCGTGGTCGAGTTCGATAGCGAGACGTGCGGTGCGGTCCGGATTCGTGGACTGCGGGAACTCCTGCCTGACGGTGACCGTGTAGGCGAAGCCGTCAACGACGACGTCCACTCCGCCTTCGCGCAGCGAATAGTACGATCGCCCTTCCGTCACCTCGTACCCACGCCGTACCGATTCGGCCGCCAGGGCCTGCAGCATCAGGAGTGACCTGCGACGGAGCACAGGCGGAATCACCAGTTGCCCCTCATGGTCCCTGATCGCGGCAACGGCTCGACGAGGTGAATTCAGTCTCGTGGGAACGGGCACGGCCGAGATGTCTGTCTTCGGCCGCTGGCTCCGCGAGTTTGGGTGTGGGCCTTCTGCAAGGAACATCTCCAGCCCACGAGCGCCGAAGCCGACCTTCTCGATGCGCTTACCCGGCGGCTCCAGGCCGTACCGCTTGGCGTAGTTGACGACAGGCCGCCATTCCGCGACCTCGTCGTCACTTGGGTCGACGAAACGGACATGCCCCTTGGCAGCCAAGCGGTCGACCAATTCCCGCGCTTTCTCCCGCCGAACCCGAGTGATGGGCCGCTCGTTGTAAGGCGTCGGGCTCCGCTTGCGCTTCGTGGCATGGTGCCGCCCGCGGCTGTCCGTCGACGCCTGGACGACTCCATCCGCAAACGCCGGGTCGTCGGGATGATGGCCATGGTGAAGGTAGAACCGGCCGGCCTCGGTGACCTCCATATGCACGTCACCACCAACTCGGCTGATCTTCAGGAGGCCACGGTCGCGCAGGGCATACGCCGAGGGCCATTCACCCGGCGCCCAGGCATGGGGTTCCTCTCCGTCCGCGAGGCTTTCGAGCAGGACACGTTGCCGATCGTTCAGGGCAGACCGCCGATGCACACGGACCAGCCCACACCGCACCGTCATCCTCTGCATAGAGCCGAAAGAGTGAGGACGGGCAGTGGGATTTCCCTGGGACTTCACTGGGACTTCCGGCTGCATCAACGGGCATGACCATGAAACACCCGAAGGAACATTCACGCAGGTCAGAAGCCTGGCACCAGTAAACGTGGCAGGTCACAGACCCGGCTGGTCTCTTCCGCGACATCTGACGCGCGGATGCCGCCGCACCTCTCCCCGGCCCGCCGCGCGGCGGGCCGGGGAGAGGTGCGGCGGTGGTGCCGGTGGAGGCCGGTCGGTCAGACGCGGTCCGCGGCGATCAGCAGGTACTGGAAGGAGCCGTCCCGGTACGAGTTGATGAACGCCTCCTCGATCCCGGTGACCAGGCTGGAGGTGGCCCTCAGCTCCCAGTACGGCAGGGTCGCCTCGGTGAGGTCGATGACGGTCTGCGGGACGAGACGGTTGTCCGCCATGGCGCGCAGATACTCGCGGCGGGAGTGGATGTTGCACTCGAAGTGCGCGTTGATCTGCGAGACCCACTTGGACGGCTGCCCGTAGACGGGGTTCCAGCAGCCCGTGATGGTGACATACCGGCCGCCGGGGGCGAGGATCCGGGCGTGCTCGGCGAAGAGGTCGTGCAGATCCACGTACATGCTGGACTCGTTGTTCCAGGAGGCCCTGGCCTGCCCGGTCGAGAAGGGCATGTTCAGCATGTTGCAGACCTGCGCCCGTACGGACTTCTCGCAGTCGAGCGCGCGGGCGCGGTCATTGGCGAAGTCGGCCTGCTTGGCCGAGAGGGTGACTCCCTCGACCTGGCAGCCGAAGCGCTGGTGCGCCATGACCATCGAGCCGCCTCGGCCGCAGCCGGCGTCCACGAGTATGTCGTCGCGCTGGACCGGGCCGAGGTGGTCGAGGAGGAGATCGGTCTGGGCGGACTCCAGCCGGTGCAGTTCGGCGATCAGACGCTGCTCGTGGCCGGGTGCGCCGGGGTCGCCGAGGGCGGCCCGGTCGATGTCGCCGATGCCGTAGTGGTGGTGGTAGAGGCCGTCGACGTCGCCGAGCCTCAGATTGACGGGTCTGGCCTCGTGGTTCCAGTAGCGGGCGATATCGCCCTGGTAGGGCGTCGCCGTCGCGGGGATGACGGTCTCGCGGCGGGTGGTCAGTTCAGGCGTGGTCACGGACGGTGTTCCTTCCTCACCAGAAGTCCGGCAGGCTGTAGCGGTAGGTGTTGTTCTGATGCCAGTGGTGGTTGCCGTCGACCCACACGGCGACTCCGCGCAGAAAGCGCAGCAGCGTGGGCAGCGGGCAGGCGGCGGCGAGGGCGGCGGCCTCGGCCTCGAAGTCGTGCATGAGCTCGTTGTGGATCTCGACGGCCTTGAGGTAGGCGTCCTTCTCGGGACACTTCTCGCGTTCGGCGATCACCACGGGGAGGTTCAGATGCCGCCCCGGGCTGTCGAGTTCCTTGGTGTAGGAGTAGAGGTCGTTGACGATGGTGGTGGCGTTGGAGGCGAGCGCGATCACTCGCTGAAGGGCCGGGCGGGCGTGCAGGTCCGCCGGGAGTTCATAGCCGCCGACGGTGTCGGTGATGGTGGGGCAGGGGCGGAAGTTGTTGAACTGGCGCATCGCCAGGTACTCCCACACCTCGGGGACGTGGTCGGTCTGGTCCCATGCCGCCTCGGCGAGATAGCCGAGGTGCAGCCGGGCCATGTCGTGCCGGAACCGGTCCGCCTGGGAGGCGGCGGCCGCCCGGAGGAAGTACTCCATCGCGGAGTGGTACGCCCGCCGGGGCGCGTCCGCACCGAGGGACCGCTCCCACTCCGGCACGTACTCCCGCGCGGTGTGCAGCGGGTCGAGCACCGTGTGGGCCAGCAGCAGCCGGCCGCCGAGTCCGACGGGCGAGCCCCCGTGGTCCTCGCAGTAGACATCGTCGACCGCGTTCTCGGCGACCATCAGCCGGGCGGCCACCAGCACATGCTCGGTGGTGGGCGCGTCCGGGTGGCAGACGGTCATGTAGCGGCCCACACCGAAGCCGTCGAACTCCTCCTCCCACTCGGGGGGATACAGCTCGATCTCGTCGATCGCCCATTCCTTGATCCGGCGGCCGACCTCGGCCGTCCGCACGGGGTCGGGTTCCGGTACGGGGTGGTGGTACAGGCCCGGTACGGGGCGGCCGGCCACGGCCGCCGGACGCACGGGCGGTGTCGGGTACAGCCCCGACGTGCCCAGACCGGTCGGGCCGCGCAGAATCCGGTTCAGGGCATCGGTGCTCATGGTCGCACCACTACTCCTCGGGTGAGGTGGTCTGTCGGGGGTGCCGGCCGGGGCCGGGGCGCGCGGCACGAGCCCTGGGACGCCCGGCGGGCACCGGGGCGGCGGCCCGGCGGAGGCGGGCCGTCCGGGCGGGTTCAGCCGCCGACGCGGGCGATCTGTACGTTCTCCAGGACGCCGAGCGCGTCGGGCACCAGGACGGCGGCGGAGAAGTAGGTGGTGACCAGGTAGGAGATGAGCGCCTGGTCGTCGATGCCCATGAACCGCACCGAGACGCCGGGCTCGTACTCGTCCGGAAGGCCGGTCTGGTTGAGCCCGATCACGCCCTGGTTGTCCTCACCGGTGCGCATCACCAGGATCGAGCTGGTGTTCTCCTTGGTGATCGGGATCTTGTTGCACGGCAGGATGGGCACCCCGCGCCAGGCGGGCACCTGCTGGCCGCCGACGTCGACATGGTCGGGGTAGAGGCCGCGGGCGTTGAACTGGCGGCCGATCGCGGCGATCGTCCTGGGGTGGGCGAAGAAGTACTTCGAACCGCGCCGGCGGGAGAGCAGTTCGTCGAGGTCGTCCGGGGTCGGCGGGCCGGAGTGGGACTGGATCCGCTGGTTGAAGGCCGCGTTGTGGAGCAGACCGAACTCGCGGTTGTTGATCAGCTCGTGCTCCTGGCGCTCGCGCAGGGCCTCCACCGTGAGCCGGAGCTGCTGCTCGGTCTGGTTCATCGGTTCGTTGTAGAGGTCGGCGACGCGGGTGTGGACCTTCAGCACCGTCTGCGCGATGGAGAGTTCGTACTCCCGGGGGTTGAGCTCGTAGTCCACGAAGGCGCCGGGGAGCTCGAACTCTCCGGTGTGGCCGGCGGACATCGCGATCTCCGCCTCGCCCCGGCGGTTCTGCCGCTGTCCCGACAGGGTGCGGAACTCCCGGAGATGCGCCTCCAGGGCCGGGGATCCGGCGGTCACGGAGGCGAAGTCGTCGCGGGAGAGAGTGAGCAGGGTGCCGGCGGTCCGGGCGACGGCGGTGTACTCCCAGACGGCGTCCGGGTCGAGCAGCGCGGACTGGCCGAAGCGGTCGCCGTCCGCGAGAACGCCGGTGACGTTCTCCTCGCCGTACGGGCCGGTGGAGATCTTCTCGACCCGGCCGTGGGCGATGAGGTGGATGCGCTCGGCCGGGGAGCCGCGCTCGGCGAGCACCTCGCCCTCGCGGAAGTCGCGCTGGACGCACCGGGCGGCGATGGCGGTCAGTACGGCGTCGTCGTCGAAGCCCCGGAGCAGGGCCAGCTCGCCGAGCTCGCGCGGAATGACCCGGACCTCGGCCCCGTCCTGGATGAAGTCGATCCGGCCGTCGCCGACCGTGTAGGTCAGACGGCGGTTCACCCGGTAGGCGCCGCCGGCCACCTGCACCCACGGAAGCATCCTGAGGAGCCAGCGGGAGCTGATCTCCTGCATCTGCGGGACGGACTTGGTCGTGGTGGCGAGGTTGCGGGCCGCCGCGGTACTGAGGCTGCTCTGGGGGCGCGGTTGCTCGGACGCTTCCTGGCTGGTCTCCACGGTCACGGGCAGTGCTCTCCTTCAACAGAGGCGGTCACCTCGTCGCACGCGCGGGGCGGAGCGAAGGCGCGGCGAACGCCGGTGCGGGGGTGGAATGGGGCGAGGCGTCCCAAACCACGAGAACCGTAGGCTCCCGCTCCCCGCCTGGGCCATTGGAGGCATGATCCATCGCTCGATGCAGTGAACTTGAGCCATGGGATGTTTACTTCCGCCACGACGGTCCTCGCGCGCCCGGTTAGGACAGGCGCCCCGGTGATCGTTCGCCGGCGCCTCGGCACACGCGCCGCGGCGGCGCTCCCGCGGCCCCGGGAGATCGCGAAGACGCCGGCCGGAGCCGCGGAACGGGAGCCGGCGCCGGAGGCGGACCCGCCGGTCTCCTCGGCGGTGGCGGACGAGCGGCGGACAGGTTCCGGACGGACGGAACCGCGGGGCCCGGGAGTTCTCCCGGGCCCCGCGGCGGTGGTCTCCGTGGTATGTCAGATGCCGATGGTGGTGAAGGGGAGACACCGGAAGGGCTTGGAGTGTTCCGGGTCGAGCCGGTTGAGCACCAGCTGGGCGACGTTCGGGTCGATGGCCACACCAAGATGGCCGGCCGTGTCCAGCGCGCACTTGTCCTGGAGCACGATGTTGGTGACATTGGCCGCCGGGGCGAGCAGACCGCTGGTGTAGGGCGTGACGACCCTGTCGTAGCGGGTCACGATGCTGGTGTACGTCGGTCCGGGCACGGCGACGGGTCCGTCGTTGAGCTCGGCGAGGAAGGCCGAGCCGGGCAGATAGTCCGTACAGGCCCCGCAGCCGACGCCGGTCAGCAGGCCCTGGAGCTTGAGGGCGGCGGCCAGGGTCGCCAGACCGTTCAGTGTGGTGCCGCGGAAGTTGGAGCCGAATCCGATGAAGTCGTCGACCTCGGCCGCTCCGCCCAGGTACTTGAGGTAGTACGCGGGAACGGTGGTCCCCTCGGAGTGGCCGACGATGTCGACCTTCGCCGCGCCCGTCGCGGCGCGCACCCGGTCGACGAAGGCGCCCACTTCGGCGGCGCTCTCCGCCATCGGCGCGAGGCCGCCGGCCAGCCCGCCCAGCACCGTTCTGCCGTAGGTCTCGGAGTAGACGCAGTAGCCGGCCGAGCGGAGGGTGGGCGCCAGGGTCAGGAAGTTGTCCCAGCTGTTGCCGCCGAGCCCGTGGACGAGGATCACCGGCTCGGGGTGGGCGGCGCTGGGCCGGCAGGACCAGTTGTTCCATCCCGACCTCGGCGGCGTGTCGGCCGCGGCGGAGGGGGAGGCGGTCGCGGTCAGAGCGGTGGAGGCGAGTACGGACAGCACGAGCGCTGTCAGGAACGTGCGGAGCTTGGCCATGGGGCGACTCCTTGTTCGCGGTAGGTTACCCGGAAGTACAGCACGTCCCCTTATTAGGAACAAGGCATCGTTTCCAAAGAAGGCCGAGGAATTCCATCCGGGGGGCGAGGGGCCTCCGGCGATACGGCGGTGGTGAATTCAGCGCGTCCGGCGGCTTCGGCGAAGGGGCGTCCGGCGGCCTTGACGGAGAGTCAGGAGTTGGCGAGTCCGGAGCTGATCACCGTGTAGAAACGGTCGAGCCCGTCCTGGAGCGAGGCGCGGTCGGCGGGCCGGTCGGTGCCGTTGTCCAGCAGCCAGTCGGCGATGATGTCGAAGAGGCCGCCGATCAGCCCCATGGCCACCACATGCGCATGCGGGCCGGTGGCGACCCCCAGCCGGCGCCAGACCATCTCGACGAAGCCGGCCGCCCACCGGCGGTTGGTACGGCGATGTGTCTCGGCCAGCGGCGTGACGGCCCGGCCCTCGCCGAAGGTCACCCGCGCCACGCGGACATCGTCCACGAAGGCGTCCGCGAAGTGCCTGATCAGGGCCCGTGCGGCATCGCTCTCGTCCGGATCGCCGTCCGGAGTGTCCAGGCCGTCCAGCGCGGAGGTGAGCCGAGCGGTCACATCGGCCACGATGCGGTCGAGCAGCGCCAGATACAGGGCTTCCTTGCCGGTGAAGACCTCGTAGAAGCTCTTGGTGCCGACATACGCCCGCTTGCAGATCTGCTCGATCGAGGTGTCCTGATACCCCTGGGCGGAGAACAGCTCCAGCGCCGCGTCCAGCAGATCCTCGCGCCGCCTGGCCCGCCGCTCCGCGGCGTCCAGCCCGCGGATCCGCCGGCCCCCCGCGCCCTCGTCCTTCACCACTGAACCGGCCACTGGCCCAAGATACAGGCCGCCGGTTCAGTGGATCACGCGTGATCACGCGAAGGGCGGGCGGCCCGGGTCCGGGCCCGGGCCCATGTTCGGGCTCAGGCTCCGGGCGGCCCTCCGCCCTTCAGCCGTTCCAGGTCGGAGGCGCGGACCTGGATCACCACCAGGGCGATGACCGCCGCGATCGCGGTGAAGATCGCGGCCATGACGAAGGCGGCCGAGATGCCGGAGGAGAGCACTTCCTCGCTCCACGGCGAGGGCAGCTGCCCGGTCCGCTCGAAGGCGGCCTTCTCGGCCGGTGTCGCCTGGGCGAGGAACTCCGGAATCTGGTTCCGGGCGTCATTGCGGCTCGCCGTGCCGAACACGGTCACCAGGATGGAGAGTCCCAGCGAGCCTCCCACCTGCTGCATCACATTGAGCAGCCCGGACGCGGCACCCGACTCCGCCCGTTCGACCCCCGACAGCGCCATCAGGGTGAGCGAGACGAACTGCATTCCCATGCCCAGGCTGAAGACCAGCATCGGGCCGAGAATGCTGCCGAGATAGGTGGAATGGATATCGGTCTGGGTCAGCCAGGCGAGGCCCGCCGCCGCCAGCAGCGCGCCGGTCACCATGAAGGGTTTGGGCCCGTACCGGGGAAGCAGCCGGGAGGTCACCCCGGCGCCGACCGCGATCAGCACGCTCACCGGCAGAAAGGCGAGTCCGGCCCGGAGCGGGCTGAATCCCAGCACGTCCTGGACGAAGAGGGTCAGGAAGAAGAACATGCCGAAGATCGCGGCGGCGAGGCTGAGCATGATTCCGTAGGTGCCGGCCCGGTTGCGGTCGGCGAACATGTGCAGCGGGGTGATGGGCTGCCGGGAGCGCCGTTCGACCATGATGAACGCCGCCAGCAGCAGTACGGCGGCGGCGAACGACCCGAGGGTGAGCGGGTCGCGCCACCCCTCCTGGGCGGCGCGGATGAATCCGTAGACCAGGGCGACCAGGCCGAGCGTCGAGGTCAGCGCGCCGGTGAGGTCGAAGTGTCCGGGGTGGCGCTCGGACTCCTTGATGAAGCGCGGGGTGGCCGCCAGGATCAGCAGCGCGATCGGCACATTGACGAAGAACACCCACCGCCAGTCGAGCCATTCGACGAGGATTCCGCCCGCCAGCAGGCCGATCGCGCCGCCGCCCGCCGACACCGCGGCGAAGACGCCGAACGCCCGGTTCCGCTCGGGGCCCTCCCGGAAGGTGGTGGTGATCAGCGCGAGCGCGGTCGGTGAGGCGATGGCGCCGCCCACCCCCTGGAGCGCGCGGGAGGCGAGGAGCTGGCCGGAGTTCTGCGAGAGCCCGCCGAGCAGGGAGGCGAGCGCGAAGAGCGCGACGCCGAACATGAAGACCCGGCGGCGGCCGAGGATGTCACCGGCCCGGCCGCCGAGCAGCAGCAGGCCGCCGAAGGTGAGGGTGTAGGCGTTGACGACCCACGACAGGCTGGTGGTGGAGAAGTTCAGCGAGTCCTGGATGTGCGGCAGCGCGATGTTCACGATGGTGATGTCGAGGACCACCATCAACTGGCAGGACGCGATGATGAACAGCGCCACACCGTCGCCACCGCCCTTGTCCCGGGCGGTGGCCGTGGTACGGGAAGTGGCCGGTTGCGGGGTCGTCATGGCGCTCCCTCACCTGGAACGGGTCGGGCACCGAGCCCGCGAATCCCTCATTGAACGTAAACCCGACATTCGGGTGTCACCAGTCGATCAAGGCCCCGATCGTTCGCCGGCCGCGGTGAAGAGCGGGAGATCCGGCCGGGGCGTTCCGGCGGAGCGGGGATCCGGACACCTACAGTGATCGGGTGGCCGAGCAGCGCACCCCCAGCTCCATGATCGTCACCCTCTGCGGCACCTACGGCCACGCCCGGCCGGGGCCGCTCTCCGTCGCCGAGCTGATCCGGCTGCTCTCCCCGCTCGGTGTGGATCCGCCGTCCGTGCGTCCGGCGGTCTCCCGGCTGAGGAGCCGCGGGGTGCTCACCGCGGGGCAGGCGGCGGACGGCGGCGCCGGGTACGAGCTCTCCGCCGAGACCCTCCAGTCACTGGCCGACGGCGACCGGCGGGTCCATGCCCGGCGGGCGCCGCTGCTCAGCGAGGGCTGGGTGCTGGCGCTCTTCTCGGCACCGGGTGCGGAACGCCATGAGCGGCAGTTGCTCCGCTCCCGCCTGCACCGGCTCGGTTTCGGAACCGTGGCGCCGGGGGTGTGGATCGCTCCGGCGCGGCTGTACGAGGAGACGCGGCACACCCTGCGGCGGCGCAGGCTCGATCCGTACGCCGAGCTCTTCCGCGGCGAGCACCTCGGTTTCGCGGCGACGGCGGAGGCGGTGGCGGGCTGGTGGGATCTGACCGTGCTCGCCAAGGCGCACGAGGAGTTCCTGGGCGTCCACGAGCCGGTGCTGCGGTCCTGGCCGAAGGGCCGGGAGGCCGATCCCGTGGACGCCTACCGGGACTATCTGTACGCGCTCGACGCCTGGCGGCGGCTGGTGTACACCGATCCCGGGCTGCCGCTGGAGCTGCTGCCGGAAGGGTGGCCGGGCATCCGGTCGGCGGAGGTGTTCGCGACCCTGCACGAGCTGCTGCGGGACGCGGGGGCCGTCTTCGCGGGGGCGGCATGCGGTACGGGGCGGTGAGCACGCGCCCCACCGGGGCGCGGACCCCACCGGGGGCGGCGCGGGGGCCGCGCCGGGTCAGCCGGCGGCTCCGGAGAGGGTCGCCACCAGGACGGCCTTGATGGTGTGCAGCCGGTTCTCCGCCTCGTCGAAGACGACCGAGTGCTCCGACTCGAACACCTCGTCCGTGACCTCCAGCTCGGACAGGCCGTACCGCTCGTGGATGTCGCGGGCGACGCTGGTGCCGAGGTCGTGGAAGGCCGGCAGGCAGTGGAGGAACTTGACCTCCGGATTGCCGGTGGCGCGCAGCACGTCCATGGTCACCGAGTACGGGCCGAGCGCCTTGATCCGCTCGTCCCAGATCTCCTTGGGCTCCCCCATGGAGACCCAGACGTCCGTGACGACGAAGTCCGCCCCCGGGACGCCCTCGGCGATCTCCTCGGTCAGGGTGATCCTGGCGCCGCTGGTCTCCGCCGCCTCGCGCGCCCGGCGCACCACCTCGTCATCGGGCCAGTACTGCCGGGGCGCCACGATCCGTACGTCCATCCCGAGCAGGGCGCCGGTGATCAGATAGGAATTGCCCATGTTGTGGCGCGCGTCGCCGAGGTAGGCGTAGGAGATGCGCTCCAGCGGCTTGGTGCTGTGCTCGGTCATGGTGAGCACATCGGCGAGCATCTGGGTGGGGTGCCACTCATTGGTGAGGCCGTTGTAGACCGGGACGCCGGCGAATCTCGCCAGCTCCTCCACCGTGGCCTGGGAGTCACCGCGGAACTCGATGGCGTCGAACATCCGGCCGAGGACCCGTGCGGTGTCCCTGGCCGACTCCTTGCCGCCGATGTGGGAGGCGGACGGATCGATGTAGGTGGTGGACGCGCCCTGGTCCGCGGCGGCGACCTCGAAGGCGCAGCGGGTCCGGGTGGATGCCTTCTCGAAGATCAGCGCGATGTTCCTGCCGCGCAGAAACTGCTCCTCGGCGCCGGCCCTCTTGGCGGCCTTGAGTGTGGCGGCCAGCTCGACCAGGCCGCGAAACTCCCCGGCCGTGAAGTCCAGCTCCTTGAGGAAGTGGCGGCCTTCGAGATGTATCGCCATGATGGCTGCTCCTGCGTCGCGGATGCGGTGACGATGGAAGTCTATACGAGTCGCCGCATTGCTATACAGCATTTTGAGGGTTCACCGGGATGCGCGGGGGCGCGCCCGGCTATACGGCGTCCCGCTCCACCGGGCAGCTCATACAGCGCGGTCCGCCCCGGCCCCGGCCCAGCTCGCTGCCGCGGATCTCGATCACCTCGATGCCCTGCTTGCGCAGATGGGTGTTGGTGGTGGCATTGCGCTCATAGGCCACCACCACCCCCGGCTCGACGGCGAGCACATTGCAGCCGTCGTCCCACTGCTCCCGCTCCGCCGAGTGCACGTCCTGGGTCGCCGTCAGGACACGGATCGCCGGTATCCCCAGCGCGTCGGCGATCGCCCGGTGCATGTGCTCCGGCGGATGGTCGCTCACCCGCAGCCCCCGGGTGCCCGAGGCCGGTTCGATGGTGTACGAGCGGAGCATCCCCAGCCCCGCGTACTGCGTGAAGGTGTCCGCGCCGACCATGGTCATCACGGTGTCGAGATGCATGAACGCGCGCCGCTTGGGCATGTCCAGCGCCACGATGGTGCGCGCCGAACCGGCCGCGAAGAGCCCGCGGGCCAGCATCTCCACCGCCTGCGGGGTGGTCCGCTCGCTCATCCCGATCAGTACCGCGCCATTGCCGATCACCAGCACATCGCCGCCCTCGATGGTGGAGGGGTAGTCGTCCTGCCCCTCCGACCAGTGGTGGAACTCCCCGGCGGACGGTCCGGTGAAGAGCGGATGGTGTTTGTAGATCGCCTCGAAATGGACCGTCTCGCGCTGCCGGGCGGGCCACCGCATGGCGTTGATCGAGACACCGTCGTAGATCCAGGCGGAGGTGTCGCGGGTGAAGAGATGGTTCGGCAGCGGATCGAGGAGGAAGTCGTCCATCTCCATCACATGGAACCGGACCGAGGTCGGCTCGGGATGGCCGGCGAGGAAATCCCGCTTGGTCATCCCGCCGACCAGCGCCTCGGTGAGCGCGGCCGTCTCCATCCCGTCGAACACGGCCCTGAGGTGGTCGGTGGCGAGCGGCCCGTACGCCTTCTCGTCGAAGACCCGGTCCAGGACGAGCTTCCGGGCCTCGGGGATGTCCAGCGCCTCCTGAAGCAGCTCGCCGAAGAGGTGCACGTGGACCCCGCGCTCGCGCAGCACGGCGGCGAACGCGTCGTGCTCGTGCTGGGCCCGGCGCACCCAGAGCACATCGTCGAAGAGGAGCGCGTCCTTGTTGCTCGGCGTCAGCCGCTTCAGCTCCAGGCCGGGCCGGTGGAGCACGACCCGGCGCAGCCGCCCGGCCTCGGAGTCGACGTGGAATCCCATGCACCCATCCTCACCGCGCGGTACGCGCTTCACTCGGCGAACTCCCCGGATCTCTCCTCTCGTATCCCGCACCGCGCCGCTCCGTACACCGGTTCGGAGCCGCGAACGCCGGGCGCGGCCCGGAAACGTCCGGCCGGCGGGCGGGGAGCGGGGCGGACGGCGGGGCGAGCGGCGGGGCGAGCGGCGGGGCGGGGAGCGGCCGGAGATTTTCACCGGCCGCTCCCCCGCTGATGGCGTCGTACCAGGTCAGAGCCGCGGGTCGACGGGCTCCGACTCCAGGGCCAGGACGGCGAAGACCGCCTCGTGGATCCGCCACAGCGGCTCCCCGTCGGCCAGCCGGTCCAGCGCCTCCAGACCCAGCGCGTACTCCCGCAGCGCCAGCGACCGCTTGTGGCCGAGGAACCGGCCGCGCAGCCGGGCGAGGTTCTCCGGGCGGGTGTACTCGGGGCCGTAGATGATCCGCAGATACTCCCGGCCGCGGACCTTGATGCCCGGCTGGACGAGTCTGCCCTTGCCGTCCCGGGCCAGCGCCTGAAGCGGTTTGACGACCATGCCCTCACCGCCGCGGCCGGTCATCTCCAGCCACCAGTCCGTGCCGGCGGCGACCGACGCCTCGTCCGAGGTGTCGACGATCAGCCGCCGGGTCACCTGGAGCAGCCCGGTCGGGTCGTGCTCCACCAGCCGGTCGATCCAGGCGAGCTGCTCGTCGTGGGGCACGGCCGCGAGCGAGCGGCCCCGGACGGCGAGGAGCTGGAACGGCGCCATCCGGACCCCGTCCAGGCCCTCCGTGGTCCAGCAGTACCGGCGGTACGCCTCGGTGAAGGCGGCGGCGTCCGCGGCGCGCTCCCGCTGGGCGGAGAGCAGCCCGCCGACGTCGATCCCGCGTGCGCCGGCCGCTTCGAGCGCCGCGGCGGCGGCCGGCAGCGCGGCGCCGGAGGCCGCGCCGACCGCCGCGTACTGCGAGCGCAGCAGCCCGGCTGCCTTCAGCGACCAGGGCATCAGCTCGGTGTCGAGCAGCAGGAAGTCCGTGTCCAGCTCGTCCCAGAGCCCGGCCGCGGTGACGGCGGTGCGCAGCCGTCCCAGGATCTCCTCGGTGACGGCCTCGTCGTCGAGGAAGGGGCGGCCGGTACGGGTGTAGAGCGCTCCGGTGGGGCCGTCGACGCCGAATCGCTCACCGGCCGCCGCGGCGTCCCGGCAGACCAGCGCGACCGCGCGGGAGCCCATGTGCTTCTCCTCGCACACGACCCGCTCGATTCCGTCGGCGCGGTACTGGGCGAACGCCTCCGCCGGGTGCTCCAGCCAGCCCTCCCGGCCGGAGGCCGCGGTCGGTGCCATGGTCGGCGGCAGATAGGGCAGCAGCCGGGGGTCGACGGCGAACCGGCTCATGACCTCCAGCGCCGCCGCGGCGTTCTCCTCGCGGACGCCGATCCGGGCCATCTGCCGCGTCTCCACGACCCGCCGCCCCTGGACATCGGCGAGGTCCAGCGGCCGTCCCTCGCGGGCGCCGGGCGCCTCGGTGAGCAGCGGGCGGACGGGCTCGTACCAGACGCGCTCGGCGGGTACGTCGACGAGCTCGCGCTCGGGCCAGCGCAGTGCGGTCATCCGGCCGCCGAAGACGGCTCCGGTGTCCAGACAGATGGTGTTGTTGATCCAGGAGGTGCTGGGCACCGGGGTGTGGCCGTAGACGACGGCGGCGCTGCCCCGGTAGTCCTCGGCCCACGGGTAGCGGACCGGCAGGCCGAACTCGTCGGTCTCGCCGGTGGTGTCCCCGTAGAGCGCGTGGGCACGGACCCGGCCCGAGGTGCGGCCGTGGTACTTCTCGGGCAGCCCGGCGTGGCAGACGACCAGCTTGCCGCCGTCCAGGACGTAGTGGCTGACCAGTCCGTCGATGAACTCCGCGACCTGTGCGCGGAAGGTGTCGTCCTCCTTCTCCAGCTGCTCGATGGTCTCGGCGAGTCCGTGGGTCCGCTGGACCTTCCGTCCCCGGAGATAACGGCCGAGCTTGTTCTCGTGGTTCCCGGGTACGCAGAGGGCGTTGCCGGAGGCCACCATGGACATGACGCGGCGCAGCACACCGGGGCTGTCGGGTCCCCGGTCCACCAGGTCGCCGACGAAGACGGCGGTGCGCCCGCCGGGGTGGACGCCGTCCGCGTATCCGAGCTCGCCGAGCAGGGTCTCCAGCTCGGAGCTGCATCCGTGGATGTCGCCGATGATGTCGAACGGGCCGGTGAGATGGGTCAGGTCGTTGTAGCGGCGCTCCAGGACGACCTCGGCGGTGTCGGCCTCCTCGGCGGTGCGCAGGATGTGCACCTTGCGGAAGCCCTCGCGTTCGAGTCCGCGCAGCGAGCGGCGGAGTTCGCGCTGGTGGCGCTTGATGACATGGGCGGGCATGCCGGCCCGGTCGGGGCGGGCGGCGTTCCGTTCGGAGCAGACCGACTCCGGCATGTCCAGGACGATGGCGATCGGGAGTACGTCGTGCTCGCGGGCGAGCCGGATCAGCGCGCGCCGGCTCTCGGACTGGACGCTGGTTGCGTCGATGACCGTCAGACGGCCGGCCGCGAGCCGCTTCCCGGCGATGTAGTGGAGGACGTCGAACGCCTCCCGGCTGGCGCTCTGGTCGTTCTCGTCATCGGCGACGAGCCCCCGGCAGAAGTCGGAGGAGATGATCTCGGTGGGCTTGAAGTGCTTTCGCGCGAAGGTGGACTTGCCGGATCCGGTGGCGCCGATGAGGACGACGAGGGACAGGTCGGTCACCGGGAGGACGCGCTGGGCGGGCCCGGTCTCGGTGGTGGTGGTCGTGGTGGTCATCCGGCCTTCGCCTGCTTCGTGTCGATGTTCTTCGCCGGCTCGCGGTGGGCGGTCTCGGGCTGGGCGGTCTCGGGCTGGGCGGTTTCGGAGTGGGTGGCGTCGGGGCGGGCGGTCTCGCCGAAAACGGGCTCGGGGCGGGCGGTCCCGGCATCGGCGGCGGGGTCCTTCCCGGCGGACTCCCCGGCACGGGTGAAGACGGCCATCTGGGTGGGCGGCCCCACCTCGGGGTCGTCGGGCCCGACGGGGGTGAACGCGACCTCGTAGCCGTGGCGCTCGGCCGCCTTGGCCGCCCAGCCGGCGAATTCGGCGCGGGTCCACTCGAAGCGGTGGTCACCGTGGCGCGCATGCCCGGCGGGCAGGGTTTCCCAGCGCACGTTGTACTCGACGTTCGGCGTGGTCACGATCACGGTCCCGGGCCGGGCGGAGCCGAACACGGCGTACTCCAGGGCGGGCAGCCGCGGCAGGTCGAGATGTTCGATCACCTCGCAGAGCACGGCGGCGTCATAGCCGGTGAGCCGCTTGTCGGTGTAGGTGAGCGAACCCTGTGTCAGTTTGACCCGCGCGGCCTGCCGCTCGCCCATGCGGTCGAGCTTCAGCCGGCGTTCGGCGATGGTCAGCGCCCGCGCGGAGACATCGACGCCGACGATCTCGGTGTACCGCGGCTCCTTGAGGAGCGCCTGCACCAGCTGCCCCTGTCCGCAGCCGAGGTCGAGCACCCGGCTCGCCCCGGCGGCGCGCAGCGCCTCCAGGATGGCGTCCCGCCGCTGTGCCGCGAGCGGTACCGGCTTCTCCTCCGTGTCGGTCGTCTCGTCGACCGCGTTGTCCACGTCCTCGACGTCGAGACCGTCCGCCTCGGCCAGCCGGACCAGCTCCAGCCGCTCCGTCGCCTGCCGGGTGAGACTCCAGCGGCGGGCGAGATAACGGCTGGTGATCAGCTTCTGCTCGGGGTGGTCCGCCAGCCAGCCCTCACCCGCGCGCAGCAGCTTGTCGACCTCGTCGGGCGCCACCCAGTAGTGCTTGGCGTCGTCCAGCACCGGCAGGAGCACATAGAGCTGGCGCAGCGCGTCGGCGAGCCGGAGCTCGCCCTCCAGCACCAGCTGGACATAGCGCGAGTCGCCCCACTCGGGGACCTGTTCGTCCAGCGGTACGGGACGGGCCTCGACCGAGCTCCAGCCGAGCGGGCCGAAGAGCTTCCGGACCAGCTCGGCACCGCCGCGCGCCGGGAGCGCGGGCACCTCGATCCGCAGCGGCAGCGGCTCCTCGGCCCGCCCGGGCAGCGCGGCGCACACACCGCGCAGGGCGCTCTTGAAGACGGTGCTGAGCGCGACGGCCAGCAGTGAGGAGGCCGCGTACGGGCGGTCGTTGACGTACTGCGCGAGCGCCGTGTCGGGCGCACCGCCCCGGCCCTTGCCCTTGCCCCGCCGCACCAGGCCGATGGGATCGACCTCCAGGAGCAGCGCGGCCGTGCAGCGCTGCTCGGTCGCCTCGGGGTAGAAGACATGCGCCTCGCCGTGCGCGGTGGAGAAGCGCTGCGCCTTCCCCGGATGCTTGTGCAGCAGGAAGCCGAGGTCGGTGGCGGGGCGCTCTGGGGTGCCGGTTGTACTGATTGTCAGGAACACCCGAGTCATTATGGTCGTAGGGAAAACCACTTGACCAGGCATTTCCCCGTGCCCACGGCACCGGCCCCCGGGTCATGTCACCCGGCACCTTGACCATGGCCGGCGCTGTCGCTGTTGCTGTCGGCGTCGGCGTCGGCGTCGGCGAGCGCGGCCAGCCGGGCGATGGTGTCCGGGCCGACCCGGCAGCATCCGCCGATCAGGGCGGCGCCCGAGGCCCGCCAACGCCGCATCAGCTCGGGCCGATACGTGACGGGCCCCCGCCAGGCGCGCCGGACGGGGTCCCACCGCTCCCCGCTGTTGGGGTAGACGACCACCGGCTTCCCGGTCACCCGGGCCGCGAGGGCCACCGCACGGTCCGCGTCGCGCGGCTCACAGCAGTTGACCCCGACGGCGATCACCTCGTCGCGGCCGGCCGCGAGGGCGAAGGCGTCCGCCAGCGGCTGACCGGCCCGGGTGCGCTCACCGGCGACGGTGTACGAGAGCCAGACCGGGATCCCGCAGCCCTCGGCCGCCCGCAACAGCGCCGCCGCCTCGTCGGTGTCGGGCACTGTCTCCAGGGCGAGCACATCGGGGCCCGCCGCGGCCAGCGCCTCGATCCGGGGACGGTGGAAGCGCTCCAGCTCGCGCACGGACCGCCCGTACCGGCCCCGGTACTCACTGCCGTCGGCGAGCGTCGCACCGTACGGCCCGACCGAGGCCGCCACCCAGACCGGCGCCCGGGCCGTCCCGGCGGCGGCGCGGGCCAGCCGGACACTGTCGGCGAACAGCTCCGCGGCCCGTGCCCGCCCGATGCCGGCACGGGCGAATCCCTCGAAGCCCGCCTGATAACTCGCGGTGACGAGCACCCGCGCACCCGCCCGCACATAGGCCGCGTGGGCCGCCTCGATCCGTCCGGGGTCGTCCGCGAGAAGCCGCGCGGACCAGAGGGCTCCGGACAGATCGCACCCCCGCGCCTCCAGCTCGTTGGAGAGGCCGCCGTCGAGCACGACGGCCGTCCCGGCACCGGCCGCCCCGGTGAGGGCGGCGGCGAGCGCGTGTGCGGGGCGCACCGGGATCAGCCCAGCTGGGACTGGACCTGCGCGGAGATCAGCTCCAGGTGGTCCAGATCGTCCAGGTCGAGCACCTGGAGATAGATCCGGGAGGAACCGGTCGCGGCATAACGGCCGATCTTGTCGACGACCTCGGCGGGCGAGCCGGCGAGACCATTGGCGCGCAGTTCGTCCACCTCACGGCCGATGGCGGCGGCGCGGCGCGCCACCTCGGCGTCGTCCCGGCCGACACAGACGACCAGGGCGTTGGAGTACACCAGATCGCCGGCCGGCCGCCCGGCGGCCTCGGCGGCGTCCCGCACCCGGCCGAACTGCCGCTCGCTGTCCTCGACCGAGGCGAAGGGGATGTTGAACTCATCGGCGTACCGCGCGGCCAGCCGGGGCGTGCGCACGGCACCGTGCCCGCCGATCAGGACCGGCACCTTGCCCTGGGCGGGCTTGGGCAGTGCGGGCGAGTCGGTCAGCTGGTAGTGGGTGCCCTCGTACGAGAAGGTCTTGCCGGCCTCGGTCGCCCACAGACCGGTGACGATCGCCAGCTGCTCCTCCAGCCGGGCGAACTTCTCCTTGGGGAACGGAATGCCGTACGCCTTGTGCTCCTCCTCGAACCACCCGGCTCCCAGACCCAGCTCGACGCGTCCGCCCGACATCTGGTCCACCTGGGCGACCTGGATCGCCAGCACACCCGGGAGCCGGAAGGTGCCCGCGGTCATCAGGGTGCCGAGGCGGATCCGCCGGGTCTCGCGGGCCAGCCCGGCGAGGGTGATCCAGGCGTCGGTGGGTCCGGGCAGCCCGTCGGCGGAGCCCATGGCGACATAGTGGTCGGAGCGGAAGAACGCGTCGAAGCCGAGGTCCTCGGTGGCCTTGGCGACGGTCAGCAGAGTGTCATAGCTCGCCCCTTGCTGGGGCTCGGTGAAGATTCGCAGGTCCATGGCTCCATCCTGCACCTTCCCCGGCCGGCCGACGGCACCGCCGGGCCCGGGCCGCCCCGGGGCCGGTCGGGTGAGACCTGCGGGCGGACGGCGGGCCGCCCGCCGGGACGGACGGCGCGGAGGGCAGCACGAAGGACGGCGTGACGGCGTGAAGGGCAGCGCGAAAGACGGTGTGACGCACGGCGCGGAGGGCGGCCCGAAGGACGGCCGGCCGCGCGGGCGGCGGGTCAGGCGGGGCCCGCCGCCGAGTCGACCGCGTCCGGCACCTCCCGCGTGCCCAGGGACCCGCCGCGCCCGCACGACGCGGGGACGCCGGAAGGAGCGGGAAGCCCCGGCGGGCGGGGGGCACCCGGGGAGGGACCGGGCGGCCCCGGCGGGCCGAAGGAGCCGAAGGAGTCGGACGGGCCGGACGAGCCCGGCGGGGTGGGTATGCCCGATGCCCTCGGCGCCCCGGACGGTGGCCGGGGCATCCCCCGCGCCTCCGGATTCCCGGCGGGGTAGGTGCGGCCCGGCCGTGTGCCGGCCGGGCCGGCTCTCTCCCTGGCGGAGTCGGGAGGCCGGCCCGCCTCCCGCGCCGCGATCTTGCGCAGCATCGAGTGGACCCGGTCATTGGACTCGTCGGCCGCGTCCATCGCCTCGATGCACTGCCAGTACAGACTCTCCTCGTCGGTGGCACAGGCGACACCCACCAGGGCCATGCCCACATCCTCCAGGAGCTCGCCCAGCACGAGCAGGGTCTGGCGCGGGCCCGCCACCCCGGACATCCGCGCGGCCCTGATCCCGCCGCTGCGCACACCCGGGTGATCCAGCGCTCCGACCCCTCGTCCACCGGACTCGCTCAGCCCGCGCGCGTCACCTCTCAACTCCGGCGGTCCGTAGACCGCGAGGCGCCCGCCGATCGCCTGGGCGAGCGCCTGTGCCTGCCATGCCTCCGCCACGATGTCCGGTACCGACCGGCTCTGTGCCAAGGCACGCCGACTGACGATCACGAGTCGCTCCGCGTCCATGTACGCCACCCCCGTTCGTACGTTTTACTGCCCACTCATTCCATTACCCAGAGTGAGGCGCGTTGAGCCCAAAAGCCAGAGGAAATCGGAAATCTGTGGACAGCCAGACGGTTGTGAACAAGTTCATAACTCCATAGAGTGACGAAGACATGATCCAACCCCGATCCGCCCCGGTCCACGGGGGTCCGGGGGCCCCGATCCCCCCTGATCCCACGGCGAACTCACGTCACCGGAAAGCGTCCCTCATTGCGTTCGATCTTGTCGGCGAGCACGGCCAGCGCGTCCACCCCGAGCACCTCGCAGAGCTGGAGCAGATAGGCCAGCACATCCGCGACCTCGTCCCGGACCCGATGCGCCGTCTCCTCCCGGTCCATCACCCGGGCCGCTTCCTCAAGGGTCAGCCACTGGAAAATCTCCAGGAGTTCGGATGTCTCCACGCTGAGCGCCGCCGCGAGATTCTTCGGGTTGTGGTACCGCCCCCAGCCGCGCGCCTCCGCGAATCCCGCGAGCCTGCGCTGCAACAGCGCGACATCCAGCCCATCGGTCCGCCCGTCGTCCAACCCGCCGGTCCGCCCGTCCGCCGGAACCCCGTCACCGTCACCATCGCCGTCACCGGCCACCCGCGGCCCGCTCTCGTTCGTCTCCGTCACGGCACCAGATCTACCACCGTCGCCCCCGCCTCCCCCGCCGGCCCGCGCGCGGACGACACGTCCGCGACCGTCCCCACCAGCCGCACATGCCCCCGACCCGCCATCTCCGCGGCCAGCGCGACGAGTCCGCGCGTCTGGCGGAGATCGAGGGACCGGTCGAACCCGTCCGCCAGAACGGTCAGCGACTGATACGCGGCGGGCACCTCCGCCACCGGATCCATGGCGAGCACCCCCGGCCCGGTCAACAGCACCACCGCGAGCGCCAGATAGCGCAACTCCCCCTCGCCGAGCCGCTCCACCGGAGTCGCCCCGCGCCCCGGCCCCCGGGCGAGCAGGGCGCGCACCCTCCCGTCGGCGAGTTCCTCCACGGCAAGATCCGCCACCTCCCCCGCGCATCCCGCCCGCGCGGCGGCAGTGAGCCGGGCATGGCGCCGGGCGCATTCGGTCCGGGTGCGGTGCAGCACCTCGGCGAGATTGTCACAGGAGCGCCGGAGCCTGCCCTCGCCCGCCGGCACCGGACGGCGCATCCCGTGCGGCTGCGGATCGCAGACGAAGACCGACCGCAGCGCGACCACCACCTGCTCGGCCGCGGCCAGCACCAGTAACTGACCATCCGTCCGGCCCGCCACCCGCAGCGGCAGCAGCGCCGTGGCCAGCCTGTCGTCCGGCAGCGGCGCGCGCGTCACCCGGCCCGATCCGGCGGTGTACCAGGCGGCCTCCACCGCGGGCCGCCGCGGATCCCGCATCGCCGTGGTCAGCAGGGTGCGCCCGCCGCAGGTCAGCCGTTCCCCGGCGATCCGGAGCTCGGGCTCCGCCTGGACCGCGAGGTCGAGCCGTACCGGGCCGGCCGGGCCGTCGACCGTACAGCCGATCCGGAATCCGCGCCGCCCCTGTTCATCGGCCCCGGCCCGCTCCGGCACACACCGGCCGGGATCCGGGAACGCCTCCCGCAGCCCGCCGCCCGCGGCAAGCCGGGCCAGCGCCTCGTACGCCCGCAGCGCGCTGGACTTGCCGCTGCCGCTCGCCCCCGCGAAGAGTGTCAGCGGGGTGAGCGGCAGGGTGACGCCCCGGTGCACCCCGAAGGCGGAGAGCCGCAATTCGGTCACAGCAGGGCGGGCGCCTCGGGTGTCCACGGCGCCGCTGAGCAGGGTATTCGCGTCCATGTGCCGGACGGTACGCAGCGGTTGCCGCGCTGAACCGTTCCGCCGCCGCGATCTTCCTACTAATGAGGGACCACGGAGGGACTAGTGGGGGACGGAGCGGGTGAAGGTGTCGGTGGCTCCGGTGATCCCGTCGACCTCCATCCCGAGGGGGGCAAGGAGGAAGACATTCCGGTCGACCCGGTGCATGGCGCTGCCGAGGCCGAAGACAACACCACTGCTGAAGTCCAGAATCCGCTTCGCCACATCGGCATCCGCGCTGGTGAGATCGAGGAGTACCGGAATCTGGTTGATCAGATACTCGGCGACCTCTCGGGCGTCGGAGAAGATCCGTACCCGCAGCACGACCATACGGCGCGGTTCGGTCTCCGCGCCGTCCTGCGGAACCGTGTGGTCCGACCGCGAGGACCATTCGCCGCGCCCCCGCAAGGGGACGACCTGTGCAAGACCTTCCCACTGCTCATCGGTGACGTCGTACCTCTCGTACCTACTCATGAACCCATCCTCGCGCCCCTCACCCGTTCGGCCCAACTCCGACACGGATACCAGCGGTGCGGATCCTCCGGGCGGGGACGGCGGCAAGCCGTCCGCCCCCTCCTGACAGAGTGTCGGAGACCACACCATTCACAGAAGTCCCGGCAGCCACACGGGCCGCGGCGTCCCGCCATTCGGCTCCGCACCGGGCCGGCCCGCCGTCCGCCACCCGGTTCGCCGATGACGCTCCGGGCACCGTACCGCCGATGACCGTGAGGGACTCACGGTACGGGACGCCGCCCGCGGTCCTCACCCGACCCGCCTCTCCAGCGTGTGCCGCCTGCCGTGGACCTCGCACCGGTGGCCCGGCAGGTCGTATCCGCCGGACGGACCGGCGAACGGCGAGTGCACCGGCCGGTATCCCGTCGTCCGGTAGATGGTCTCGGCCTGCCGCCGGGCCCGGCTCGCGGCGTCGATGTCGCCGCGGCCGGCCTGGGCCAGGGCGATGACGATCTGTGCCTGGCCCTCCAGCAGGCGCAGCTGTGACTCCTGGGCGAGTTCCAGCGCGGCACCCGCGTGGCAGAGCGCGTCCAGCGGGCGGTCCGAGCGGGCGGCGCAGACACCGAGACCGAGCAGGGCCATGGTGCGGCCCTTCAGCAGGCCGATTCCCTCGGCGATCCGGCAGGCGATCCGGAAGTGCTCGTGGGCGCGCGCGTACTGGCCGAGCTGATAGCGGGCGTGCCCCATCGCGAGCATCGCCTCCATCCGGAGCCGCGGGCGCCCCGCCCGGCGGCTGAGCCGGCAGGCCGCGAGCCCGAACTTCAGCGCGGCGGGCCCCTCGCCCGAGGTGGCCGTGATCATGGCGAGAGCGCAGACCGTCTCGGCCTCGCCGGCGAGATTGCCGATCGACTGGAAGCCCTTGCGGGAGGCCGAGGCCAGTTCGTGGGCGGTCTCCAGCTCGCCGAGATGGGCCGAGATATGGGCCAGGGTCGTACTGATCCGGGCGATGCTGTCGGGCGCGGCGATCTTCCGGGAGAGGGCGAGCGCGCTCCGGCAGAGCTGTTCCGCTTCCTTCAGCCTGCCCATGCCGTGCAACACCTCGCTCAGGCCCTGGAGCGGCTGATGCGGTGTGCGCTCCAGCCTCCGGTTGAGGGTGATGCACTGGTCGTAGTACTCCGCGGCCTGGTTGAGCAGGCCCAGATCGGCGGAGACACCGGCGAGGTTGGAGAGCGCGACCGATTCGCAGACGCCCCAGTCGGCCCGCCGGGCCAGCTCGATGGCCTGCTCGAAGCGGCCCCGGCTCAGTTCCAGATCGCCCATGGTGAAGGCGGCGAGACCCAGGCTCTGATACGCGGCGGCCTGGCCGCGGAAGTCGCCGGCCTGCTGGGCGGCGCGGAGTCCGGCGGTGGCCACCGCGATCCAGGTCTCGGCGTCCCGGCGGAGCCAGAAATAGCCGCGCATGATGTCCGCGAGGATCCAGACGGCGGGGCAGGGCTCACGGTCCGACTCGGCCTCGATCAGCCGGACGAGATCGGTGTGTTCGGCGTCGAACCAGTCGGCCGCGCGCTCGGGGTCGGCGAAGGTCTCGGGCTCGGCCACCGCGTCCAGCTGTTCGATCCCGAGGCGCAGTATCTGGGGGTAGAGACTGCGGGCCGCCGCGTCGGCCGACGCGGTGTACCAGTGGAGCAGCCGGAGCCGGGCCTCGCGGTGCGCGGCCTTGTCCTCGTCGGCGTCGACCAGGAGCCGGGCGTACCACCAGATCAGATCGTGCAGCCGCAGGCGCTCCTGGCCGTTGTGCTCGACGAGGTGTTCGGCGAAGAGCCGGTCCAGGACGTGGTGCGCGGCGCAGGAGCCGTCGCCGAGGAGGGCGCCGACGGCGGCGACGCTGGTCGAGGGTCCGGGCAGCAGCCCGAGCATCCGGAACGCCTTGGCGGCCTCCGGGTCGAGCCGCCGGTAGGAGAGTTCGAAGGCGCGGCGGACGGCCGAGTCGGGGTGGCCGGCGACGGCCAGGCTCTCCAGCGGGTTGCCCGACCGCAGGTCCCGGACATGGTCGGCGATGGAGACGTCGGGGCGCAGCGCGATGTTGGCCGCGGCGATGCGCAGGGCGAGCGGGGTGCGTCCGCAGATGGCCACGAGCTCGGCCAGGGCCTCCGGTTCGGCGGCGGCCCGGCACTCCCCGACGACGCAGCGGACCAGTTCCTCCGCCTCGTCGGAGGCGAGCGGGCGCAGCGGGAGCATGGCGGCGCCATGGCTGACGATCAGTGCGCCGAGGCGGTTGCGGCTGGTGACCAGGGCGAGGCAGCCCGCTTCGTACGGCAGCAGCTGGCGCACCTGGTCGGCGGATTCGGCGTTGTCGAGGACGATGAGCACCCGGCGCCCGGCGAGGGTGCGCTGGTAGAGCTCGGCCATCTCGGCGCAGTCGTGCGGAATGTCCTTGAAGGGGACGCCGAGGGCGCGGAGCAACCCGGAGAGCGCTTCCCAGGGGCGCATGGGGCTGTCGTCGCTGTGGCCGCGGAGGTCGAGGAAGAGCTGCCCGTCGGGGAACTCGGCCTCGGTGCCGCGGCACCACTGGAGGGCCAGCGCGGTCTTTCCGCTGCCGGCCGGTCCGACGATCATCACGACGCCGGAGCCGCCGTGGGCGCCGGCCGCGAGCTCGGTGAGCTGTTCCAGTTCCAGGGCGCGCCCGATGAAGGCGCCGGTGCGGGACTGCCGCCGCACGGACTCGGCGACCGAACGGGCGGGCAGCGGACCGGGTGCGCCGGAGGCCCGTCCGGCGGGGCCCCGGCCCGGGGGCGGGTGACCGTGCGTGGCCATGCCGCGGCCGTCGTGGCCGGCGGCGGTACGGTCACGGGCGGCCCGGTCCCGGCCGGTGTCCGGGTGGGTGTCGCGCGGGTGGTGCTGCCCGTCCCGGCCGGAGCCGGTGCGGAAGCCGTCCCCGGGGTCCGCGGCGCCGGGACGGCGGTCGCCGGGGCCGGGGCCGGGGTCCGAGGGAGAGCGGGGGCCGGCGTTCCCGTAGCCGTCACCGCCGCCGCCGGAGGTGACGGCGGGGTCTCTGTTGTTCCCGCGTTTGCGGTTGTCCCCATCGCCCCGGCCCGTCCCTTCCTGGACGGTTTCGCCGCGCCAGGCGTTCCGCTGTTCGGCGGCGGGCGCGGCGGAATGGCCGAAAACATCCGTATGGCCGGGCCGGTCCGGGTGGTCCCGGTCGGTACTGCCGTGTCCCGCGGCCGGCCGGCCCGGGGTGGCGGCCGGCGGCCGGGCACCGCCGTCGCCGGAGCGCCGGTCCCCCGGAACCGCGTGGTTCTCCAGGAGCGCGGAGTCCGCGCGGAGGATCATGCTCTGCACCCGGCGCAGGTCGGCGCCCGGGTCGAGGCCGAGGTCCTCGGCGAGCCGGGTCCTGGTCTCGTTGTAGACCTCCAGCGCCTCCCCCCGGTGGTCGGCGCGGTAGAGCGCCACCATGCGGAGCAGCGCGAGACGTTCGTGGTGGGGGTGGTCCGCGGTCGCCCGGGCCAGCTCCTCCAGGACCAGACCGCGCTGGCCGAGCGCGAGACGGGCCTCGGCGCGCTGGGTGACGGCGGAGAGATAGAGCTCGTCGAACCCGGCCCCGAGGCGCCGCACCAGCCCGTCGGGCGCGGTACCGGCGAGGACGGGGCCGCCCCAGTCGGCGAGGGCGGACTCCAGCAGCCGGAGCCGGTCGGCGTACTCCTCCGTGCGTTCCGCTTTGCGGAGCAGGCCGCGGAAGCGGTGTACGTCGACGGCTTCCGGATCGCCCTCCACGAGATAGCCGTCGCTGCCCTTGGCAAGGGCGAACCCATGGCGCTCCGCACCGGCCTCCAGAAAGCGGCCGCGCAGGCGCGAGACATGGACCTGAAGACTGCCGCGCGCGCTCGCCGGCGGTTCCCCCTCGTCCCAGAGCAGGTCGATCAGACGGTGCGCCGGGACCACCCGGCCCATATCCAGCAACAACAGACCGAGCAGGAGTCTTTCCCGCCGACGGCCAATGTGCAGCGAGACACCATGGGAGTCCCATTCCAGGCCCCCCAGGACGCGAAAACGCATACCCCCATCGGTCATGCAATGCATCCTCTGCAATCGCTTGCCGTGTGGCAAGCGAATGGCAAAGTCATGGCCAGGCAGTGGCCGGTCGTGCCTGAGATCTTGCCATTCTGCCCGGGGTTACAGGCGGGGAACTCGGGCGGCAGGCAAGAGGAAGGGTTCCATCAGCATGTCAATCGAGATGTTCACCGAAGTCGACCCTGGGCAGCCCCACTCAGACGCCACCCTCCGGCACCCCACGGAGCTGCCACTGAGCTGGATCGGTCAGAACCCCGACAATCCGCGTGAGGCACTGCGCGACCTCGGTCCGCTGACCACCAGTATCCGCGAGATCGGCCTCGTCAACGCCATCACCGTGGCGTCGGTCGAGGCGTACGCAAGTGAGCGGCCGAGCCGGTTGCGGGAGCTGGACCCGGCGGCGCGGTACATCGTTGTCGACGGTCACCGCCGCCTGGAGGCGGCACGGAGCGCGGGGCTGACCCATGTCCGCGTCAGTGTCGACGACGCCCTGGTGTCCACCGATCGGTCCCTGCTCGAAGCCGCTTTCGTCGCCAATGTGCACCGCGACGACATGAACCCCCTGGAACAGGCGCACGCCCTGAAGAAACTGGTGGAGTTCTACGGTTCGCAGAACAAGGCGGCGAAGCGGCTGGGGATCGCCCAGTCGACGATCTCCTCCAAGCTCTCCGTCCTCGAACTCGGCCCGGAGCTCCAGGCCGATCTCCTGGCGGGGCGCCGCAAGGTCGTCCATGTGCGGAATCTGTCCCGGCTCACTCCCCAGCAGCAGAAGCAGCGGGCCGACGCCCGCGCCGCGGCCACGGAGTCGCGGGCCATGTCCCGGCTGCCGGAGCCGCGTTCGCCCGAGACCCGCTCGGCCGATCCCCGGCACCAGCACGGCCGGGGATCGAACACCCTGCCGGGGATCCCCAGGCAGCGGCCCACGCTCACCATGCCGTGGGCGGACGGTGTCGCCTGCGCGGAGATCGCCATCGCGCGGATGCGGCCCGCCGAGCGTGCGCGGATGCTGCGCCGCCTGTGGCAGGAGGCGGAGAAGGAAGCCCGCGCCGCACGCCTGGCCGCACCCCGCCGGGACTGACCCCGCACCGGGCCGCGTTCCGCCGGAACGGGTCCGCGCCCCACCCGGTACGAGCCGCTCCGGACCACGGGGAGGCACCTCGCACCACCGACCGCGCCACCTGCCTTCCGCACTTCCCGCACTTCCCGCACTTCCGCATCACCCTCTCCATCCGCGCCACCCGCTCCACCCGCTCCACCTGCCTCGCACCACATCGCCTCCCGCACACCTTCCGCCCACCGCACGTCTCCGCAGGACATGTGTCCCCCTGCTCGTCATGAGCACGCCAGGAGATGGCAACAGGGTTCAGCGCCGCCCTTCGGCCCCGGCCGGCCCCCGCCGACCGGGGCCGTTTGCTGTGTGTTCGCTGTCGGTTCGCTGTTCGCGGGCTGTCCGCCGCCCTGTCGCCGACTGCCCACCGCCCGATCGCGGGGCCGTTCGGCACGGCCCGCCGAGCCCGGCCGGACGCGTCGCCCCGCGAAGGAGAGCGGCCCGGTGCCGACCTACAATTTGCACCCGAACAACTCACCTGTCCGGGGGATCACACCGAGGAGGGTCCATGCCTGGTCAGCGACCCATCGCCGAGACCGAACGCATGATCCGCGCCAAGCTGGGCGATACGCCGATCCGGCACGATCAGATGGCCATGGTGGGAAACATCCATCGCGCGGCCGCCGCGGTCCGCCAGCATGTGGAGAACTCCGTACTGCGCGGATCGGATCTGACCTGGACCGGTTTCGTGGTGCTCTGGGTGGTCTGGATCTGGGGCGAGATGGAGACCCGGCTGGTGGCCGCGGAGGCCGGGATCTCCAAGGGCACTCTGACGGGAGTCTCCCGCACCCTGGAGTCGCGCGGACTGATCCGGCGCACCGAACACCCCTCGGACGGCCGCCGGGTGCTGCTGGCGCTCACCGCCGGGGGCGAGGAGCTGATGCGGAGTCTGTTCCCGGAGTTCAATGCCGAGGAGGCGTTTGTCGCCGGCCCCCTGAGCGACGAGGAGTGCCGCAGCACGGCGGACGCCCTGCGCCGTGTGGTGGTGCAGATCGAGAGCCATGGCGAGGAGCGCCGGGCCCAGCTGCTGGGCGGTGAGCCGCCGGTCCCGCGCCGGAGCGGGCGGCGCCCGAGGCCCGCCGGCGGCCCGCTCGGCTGACCCCCGGCCGGGCGGCTCTCAGCGCCTCGGCGGCCGGATGCCGCGGAACTCCCAGTCGCCGCCGAGCGCCGTGGAGAGCACTTCCTCCGACTCGGACGGCTGCGCGCCCACGTCGGTGCGGATGGCGGCCGGCCCGCCGACGATGTGATTGGTGAGGCGGCCGAGCCCCTCGACCGTCACCTCCACCACATCGCCCGGCTCGACCGGCCGTGAATGGGCCGGTGTCCCGGAGAGCAGCACATCGCCGGGGAGCAGGGTGATCGTGCGGGCGATGTCGGCGACGAGATAGTGCATGTCCCACTCCATCTCATCGGTGGAGCCGTCCTGGACGAGTTCGCCGTTGACATGGGTGCGGATGGACCTGCCGCGGAAGTCCCACTCCGTGACCAGCCCGGGGCCGATCGGCGCCAGGGTGTCCGAACCCTTCACCCGCAGCATCGAACCGGCGTCGGTGTCGCGGAAGTCATGGAGCCCGAAGTCATTGGCGACGGTGTATCCGGCGATATGGGCGCCGGCGTCGCGCGGGGCGATGTTGCGGCAGGTGCGGCCGATGACGATGGCGATCTCGCCCTCGTAGTTGAGCCAGCGGCAGCCCTCGGGCCGGACCACGGCACCGCCGTGCGCGTTGAGCGCGGAGACGGGCTTGTGGAAGTAGGTGGGCGCGGCCGGCAGTACGGCACCGAACTCGGCCGCCCGGCTGCGGTGGTTGAGATGGACCGCGATGATCTTGCCGGGGACCACGGGCGGCAGATGCCGGGCCTCGCGGGCGGCGATCCGGCGGCCGTCCCCGGCGACCAGCTCATCGCCGTCGCGCACGGTCTCGGTCACCACCCCGTCGAGCAGGATGCGGCGGTACTCGGGCATGGTCAGCTCTCCCGGGGGTCGGGCATGTGGGGTACGGGGATGTCGGACGGGCCGGACGGGGCGGACGGGCGGGCGGGTTCGGACGGGGCAGAGGGGCCGGACGAGGCAGAGGGGGCGGAGAGGTCGGAGAGGTCGGACGGGGCGGTCCAGCCGGCGGCCGGACGGTCGAACCACAGATGCGCCTGGCCGGTGCCGATCGCGTTCTCGTACTCCCCGTACTGCCGGGCCCGGGCGGTGCAGGCACTCTCCCCGAGCGCTCCGGCCATCATCAGATAGTGGGAGAACCCGGCCTCGGGCCGGAATCGCGCGAACTCCGGCATGGTGGCCAGCACCCGGTCGTGGCGCCCCTCCTTGAACCAGGCGATGCGCTCGCGGTCGGCCGCGCGGGCCCCCGCGCTGAAGACATGGGACGGATCCCCGGACTCGTGGTCCCGCAGTTCGCGCAGCGGCCAGAAGGTGTGCGAGAGGGCGCCGGAGGCGATCAGCAGCACCCTGCGGCCCGGGGTGGCCGCGATCCCGTCGGCGAGCGCGCGGCCGAGCCGCAGATGATCCTCCATGTCGCCGGTCTGCACCACACCGATGCTGATCCAGCGCTTGCCGGGGAGCCCCTCGCCGAGGAACTTCCACAGATTGAGGGTGGCGTAGTGCACCGGGAGACAGCTGTCGTCGACGGCGGTGATCCAGGTGCCGCGCCCGGGCCCGGACCGGGCGATGTTCGCGGCCAGCTCGGGATCGCCGGGATAGTCGTACGGCATGCGGCGCATCCCGCGCGGGAGTTCGTCGGAGGTGAAGAGCCCGGCCCTGCGGGCGTGGGCGGAGACCACGAATTCGACAGTGGTGGCCCAGTGCGAGTCCAGGACGACCACGGTGTCGTACGCGGCGGTCTCGAAGACCTCGCGGCGCAGCCGGCGCAAGCCGGTGACCAGGGTGATCTCCCGGCCCTCATTGAGCTCCCGGCGCTGCTTCCCGGGGAGGACCATGGTGGGAACGTGCGAGAGCAGTCCGGCGCCGGTGATCTCACCCATGGTCGCGCCATCCCTTCGGTGCGGTCACGGTGTTCTTGACGTCGCAGTGGAAGTCGAAGCTCCAGCCGCCGCCCTCGCGGCCGGTGCCGGAGTCCCGCGAGCCGCCGAAGGGGGCCCGGAGGTCGCGTACGAAGAAGCAGTTGACCCAGACGGTGCCCGCGACGAGCTGTGCGGCGACCCGGGCTGCCCGGGCGCGGTCGCCGGTGACGAGGGTGGCGGCGAGACCGAAGCGGGTGCCGTTGGCGAGGCCGACGGCCTCCTCCTCGGTGGTGAAGGTCTGGAGGGTCAGCACCGGCCCGAAGACCTCCTCCTGGACGATCTCGCTCTCCTGCGCCACATCGGTGAGCAGGGTGGGACGGTAATGGAGCCCGGACTCACCGGTGCCCGAATCGCCGGTGCCGGGGCCGCCGCCGATGACGGCGCGGGCGCCCGCCGCGAGCGCCCGCCGGACGAAGCCGTCGATCCGCTCCAGCTGGCGGGCGTCGACGACCGGGCCGAGGTCGGTCCCCGGCTCTCTCGGGTCGCCCGGACGCAGCCGCTCCGCCCGCTCCGTGAAGAGCCGGGTGAACTCCCCGGCCACGGACTCCTCCACCAGGAGCCGGGTGGCGGCGAGACAGACCTGGCCCGCGTTGTCGTACTGCTCCACCGCGAGGTCGGCGGCGAGACCGAGATCGGCGTCGGCGAAGACCAGCAGGGGCGATTTCCCGCCGAGTTCCAGACTCAGCGGGGTGAGGTTGGGGGCAGCGGCGGCGGCGATGCGCCGTGCGGTGGGCACGGAGCCGGTGAAGCTGATGCGGCGCACCCCGGGGTGGGAGACGAGCGCCCGGCCGAGGTCCTCCCCGTACCCCTGGACGACATTGAGCACACCGGGCGGGACTCCGGCACCGGCCGCGATGTCGGCGAGGAGTGAGGCGGTGAGCGGGGACCACTCGGCCGGTTTGAGGACGACGGTGTTCCCGGCGGCGAGCGCGGGGGCGATCTTCCAGCTGGCCAGCATCAGGGGCGCGTTCCACGGGGTGATGAGCACACAGGGGCCGGCCGGGTCCCAGCTGATGTGGTTGGTGTGGCCCCGGGTGGCGAAGTCGTCCCGGCCGAGGGTGAGCAGCCACTCGGCGAAGAAGCGGAAGTTGTGGGCGACCCGGGGCATGACGCCGCGGCGGTGCGAGCGCAGCAGGGCGCCGTTGTCGTGGGTCTCGACCGCGGCGAGGTCTTCGAGGCGCTGTTCGACACCGTCGGCGACGGCATGCAGGATCCGGGCGCGTTCGGCGCGGCCGGTGGCGGCCCAGCCGGGAAAGGCCGCCCGCGCGGCGGCGACGGCGGCCTCCGCCTCAAGGGCGGTGCCCCGGGACATCTCGGCGAGGGCGGTCCGGGTGACGGGTGAGGTGGTGGTGAAGGTGCCCGGGGAGGCGACCCGCCGGCCGCCGATCCAGTGCCGGGTGTCGACGGGGACGCCCGCGACGATCGCCCGCTCGGTCATGAGCGGCTGCCCGGGCCGGCGGATTCCAGCAGCCGGCCGCCGTCCCACACCACGCCGACCTGCCGGTAGTACGCGGCGATCGGCTCCCGGACCGCGAGTCCGGCCAGCTTCTCCACCGGGGAGTCGAAGAGTTCCAGCTCGGCCTCCCCGCGCCAGGCGGGACCGGCCTCGAAGGACGCCGCGCCGGTCTCGATCAGTTCGTCGAGCGCGAGACCCCGCCCCTTCTCGATCGCGCGCACCCTGCGGTGATGGGCCATCGGATGGCCATTGACGAAACCGCCGGTCTCCGAGGGTCCGGTGAGGGTCACCACCGCCTGCGCCAGCCGCCGGTCCGCCGCCGCCAGTGTCGCGCCGATGCGGGCCCCGGCCTCGATCCGGGGAGCGGGGCCGTACGGATGCGGCCGGGTGAGGTGGACGGAGCCGAGCCGCTTCGGGTAACCCTGGTGGAGTCCCCGGGCGATGGCGAAGTCCTTGTCGACCCAGATGTGAACGCAGCGGGAGAAGGTGCGGCCCCGGTGGGAGCAGCGGACCACCGCGAACGTTTCCTTGTACTGGGCCCGTACCGGATCCAGGAGTTCCTCCCGCGAGGGGCCGCAGGACTGCCAGTCCGCCCAGATCAGGGCGACCGCGCCGGGGTCCTCCGCGGCGAGTTCCAGGGGTTCGGGGAGGAGTTCGCGCACCCGGCCGGGGTCGGTGCGGTACTCGATGGTGAGCAGGTCCCCGGAGTAGTGCCAGGGAGGTGCGGGGATCAGCGAGAACTCGCCGGTGTCCGGTGCGGGGTGAAAGTCTCCGCGCGTCTGCGGCACGGTGCCTCCTCGTCCGATGGGTGGCGGCACACTTCATTCATTTGGGGCCAAATAATAATGCCCGCAGACCGCCCGTCAACCCCCCGCCGATCCCCGCCGCCAACCCCTGCCGACCCCCGATGGCGTTGGTGCGCAAGGCTTGCCACCGCACTCGCGCAGCGAATACGTTTGAGTCCAAATGGAGCGTCGGGGCGCCCGGAGCCGGGCCGCTGGGCCGCCGGCCGGACCACCCGGACAACCGGAATGGAGCAGTCCGTGCCCCGACCTCTCTCCCCCGGCCGATCCACGTCCCGCCGGCCCGCCCCCGGCCGGCCCGCGCCCGGCGATCTCACCGCGCGGGCCGGCGATCTCACCGCGCTGGCCGCCGCGCTGACGGACCGGGGCATCGATCTCGTCCGGGTGCTCTGGAGCGATCTCCACGGCGCCGCGCGCGGCAAGGAGATCCATGTGAGCGAGGTGTCCCGGTTCGCCGCCCCCGGGCTCTCCTTCTGCCGGGCCGTGATGGTGACGGATCTCGCCGGGAACCCCCTGGATCTGCCCGAGAGTTCGGGCGGCGGCTGGCCGGACGCCCACGCCAGGATCGACCCGGAGACCCTCGCCGTACCCGACCACACACCCGGGACCGCCTATCTGCTGGCCGATCTGGTGGAGGCCGGGGCCGGGCATCCGCCGCTCGCCCTCGATCCGCGCGGCATCCTGCGGCACCAGGTGGACCGGCTCGCGCTCCGCGGTCTGCATGCGGTCGCCGCCCCCGAGCTGGAGTTCTATCTCCTCGCCCCGGACCCCGCCGGACCGCTCGGCTGGCGGCAGTACTCGGCGCACGACACCGCGGGCTACACCGTCGGGACCGCCCATGACCCGGACCGGCTGCTCTCCCTGATGATCCGTTCCTGTCATGCGCTGGGGCTCGGTGTCCACGCGGGCAACCAGGAGTTCAGCGGCGGGCAGTTCGAGCTCAACCACACCCACGGCCCGGCCCTGCGCGCCGCCGACCGGGCGTTTCTCTTCAAGTACACGATCAAGGAGATCGCCGCCGGACGCGGGCTGCGGGCGACCTTCATGGGAAAGCCGTTCAACGGGAAGGCGGGCAGCGGGCAGCATGTGCATCTCTCGCTGAGCGGCGGCGACGGAGTGAACCTCTTCGCGGATCCGGCGGCGGACGACGGCCTGAGCTCGCTGGCCCGGTCGTTCCTGGCCGGGATCCTGACCCATGCCCCGGCACTGACGGCGGTGCTCAACCCCACCGTCAACGCCTACAAACGACTGGCCGCGCCCGACTCCCTCGCCCCGGCCGCCGCCGACTGGGGCCATGACAACCGGACCGCGTACGCCCGGATCCCGCCCGAGCGCGGTGCCGGCACCCGGATCGAGATCCGGGTCGCGGACGGCGCGGCCAACTCCCATCTCGTCCTCGCGGCACTGCTGGCGGCCGGGCTGGACGGGGTCGAGCGACGGCTCGTCCCGCCCCCGCCGGTCACCGGAGCGCCGTCGGGGGGAGGAGCGCCGCTGCCGGCCGGTCTGCGGGACGCGCTCATCGCGCTGGAGCGGGACACCGTACTGGCCGCGGCCCTCGGCGCCCGCTTCACCGAGGTCTTCATCGCGATGAAACGCGCCGAGCTGAAACGTTTCGAGAGCACCGTCACCGAGTGGGAGTTCCGCGAGTACGCCCGGATGCTCTGATCCGCGTACGCCTTCCGTCCACGGCCCCCGTCGCCCCGGGCGTGGCTCACGCGCACCGGTCCGCCGCCCCCGCCCGGCGCCGGGCATCGCCCTGCCCCGATCCACGTACGAAGGGACACGACATCACCCATGGACCTCCAGCACTGGCTCCGCGAGGCGGCCAGATCCAACCAGGAGTGGTCGGCCGCGTTCGGCCCGTATGAGACGCACCCCTCGCTCCGGGTCGACGACGGCCGCTTCGGCGAGGTCTTCGGTGAGTTCACCGAGCGGCTGAAGGACAATTACCCGTTCTTCCATCCCCGTTACGCCGGCCAGATGCTCAAGCCGCCGCATCCGGCGGCCGTGGTCGGCTATGCGACGGCGATGATGATCAACCCCAACAACCACGCGCTGGACGGCGGTCCGGCGACCGCCCGGATGGAACGGGAGGTGGTCGCCGATCTGGCGGGGATGTTCGGATTCGCCGCCCATCTCGGCCATCTGACCACCAGTGGCACGGTCGCCAACCTCGAAGCCCTCTTCGTCGCCCGCGAACTCCACCCGGGTCTCGGGGTGGCCTACAGCGAAGAGGCCCACTACACCCATGGCCGGATGTGCGGAGTACTCGGGGTGACCGGGCACCCCGTGGCCGTGGACGACCGGGGCCGGATGGACTTGGACGCCCTGGAGGAGCTGCTGCGCACCGGACGGGTGGGCACCGTCGTCCTGACCGCCGGCACCACCGGGCTCGGGGCGATCGACCCGATCGACCGGGCCGTGGCGCTGCGCGAGAAGTACGGCATACGCCTGCATGTGGACGCCGCGTACGGGGGCTTCTTCACCCTGCTGGCCGGGGCGGCGGGGCCCGAGGGGCTGGCGGAGGGCCCGTGGCACGCCATCGCGCGGTGCGATTCGGTGGTGGTCGACCCGCACAAGCACGGGCTCCAGCCCTATGGCTGCGGTGCGGTGATCTTCGCCGATCCGGAGGTGGGCCGGTTCTATCTGCACGACTCGCCCTATACGTACTTCACCTCGGCCGAGCTCCATCTCGGGGAGATCAGCCTGGAGTGCTCCCGGGCGGGCGCCTCGGCCGCCGCGCTCTGGCTCACCCTGCGGCTGCTGCCGCTCACCGCCGGCGGACTCGGCGGGGTGCTCGCCGCCGGGCGGCGGGCGGCGCTGCGCTGGTCGGAAATGATCGGCGGCTCCGAGGTGCTGAAGCTCTATCAGCCGCCCGAGCTGGACATCGTCTCCTACTACCCGGTGACCGACCCGGCCGCGCTCTCGGCGATCGACCCGGCGTCCGAGCGGATCCTCCAGCGGGGCATGGCCGGGGAGGATCCGGTCTTCGTCAGTACCCTGCGCGCCTCGGACCGCGCCTTCGCGGCCCGTCACCCCGGGGTGACGGCGGACGCGGACGGCGCGCGGATTCTGCGGAGCGCGCTGATGAAACCGGAGTCGGAGGGCCGGGTGGAGTGGCTGCACACCCGGCTGGAGGAGCTGGCGGCCACCCGGACCTAGGCCGTTTCTCACGGATCTTGCTGGGCGGAGAGGCGGGGGCCGTGCGCCCGGGGCGTACGGCCCGCGCTCAGTCCTGCTTCTTGCGGCGGGTGCCGAAGACGATCTCGTCCCAGCTGGGCACGGCGGCCCGGCGGCCCGGACGGACACCGTCCGCCTCCGCCTGACGGTCCGTCGTACCGGTCAGCCGGTCGCGGTGACCCGCCACCGAGCGGGGCATCAGAACATCCGCGTACGCCGATCCGGCGCCCGCCGAGGCCACCGGCTCCTCTTCCTCCGGCTCCTCCTCGGACTCCGCCGAGACGTCCTCGGGGGCCGAGAGGTCCGGTACGACCATGTCGCCGCGGAAGCTGGGCACCGCCTCCAGCAGGCTGGTCAGCGAATCCCGCTCACTGGTGTCGTCGGGGCCCCCGGTGGGGCCGTTGGCGCTCGGCCGCTCCATGGGGCGGTCGAGTGTGCGGTCCAGCGGACGGTCCCGGGGCAGCCGCGCGATCCTCGGTACGAAGGGAAAGCTCGGTTCCTGGGTGGTGATGGTGTCGTCGGTCTCGCCGATGAGAGCGCGCGCCTCGTCGTCGACGGCCTGCACCAGCCGGCGCGGCGGATCGTAGGTCCAGCTCGCGGAGTGGGGTTCACCGGCCACCCGGTAGACGAGCAGCACCTCCCAGGTGCCGTCGTCACGGCGCCAGGAATCCCACAGCACGGTGTCCTTCTCGGCCCCGCGCAGCGTCAGCCGCTCCTGCACGGCCTCGCCGAGCTGGGGGCCGGCATTCTCACCGGGACGGCGTACGGGGGTCTTGCGCGCCCGCTCCGCCATGAACGCACGCTCCGCGAGGACCGGGCCCTCGAAGCGGCGCACCCGCTCCACCGGAATCCCGGCGAGCTGGGCGACCTCCTCGGCGGACGCTCCGGCTCGTATCCGGGCCTGGATGTCACGGGGGCGGAGATGGCTCTCCACCTCGATCTCGATCTGGCCGAGCCGGGCGCGGTCGTTGCGCACCGCGGCGCGCAGCCGCTCGTCGATGGGGAGGGTGTACTCCGTGCTGTCGGCAGCCTTGAGCACCAGTCGTGTGCCGTCGTTGGAGACGGCCACGACACGCAGTTCGGGCATGGGGACCTCCCGGGTGGTGCCTGCCGACGTCACCTGTGCGTCGCTGCTTCCGCTAGTCGAGTGTGGCCTGCCCGGGTGCAGCCTGCCACAACCTTGCCGAGTTGACCGGCGTACCGGGCTCAGGCCCTTGATCGCCGTTGTGGCAAGGTTACCCGTTCGCCACTCAGTGTAACCACTTGGTCACTCCGAGTGCGGATCTCCATGCGATACCGCGGCGCCGCCGGATCGAGCGCCAGTTTCGGCCCCCTCCCCCGAATCCGAGCACCCATGAGGGAGCGCAGGCCCGGGGCTCGTCACAGTACTCCATTCGGGCCATCCGGGTGGACTGCCGCGCCGCCGAACTTCTCACCGCATACGGCAGTTCACGCCGGGCACACGGGTGCGGGGTGTCCTGATTCACAGAATCTCCGCAAGGGGAACTATTCAATTCACTCATTTGTCCCTGATAGGTGCAGACACCAACAGAAAGGCCCACAGGGACTGAGGATGCGTCAGACGCCGGAGACCGGATCAGACCAGCACGAGCAGTGGCACGAGCGGGGGCACGACGACCGGGGGGACGAGCGGCGGGAGGAGCGGACCGGACGGTTGGATCTGAGCGTTCCGCAGGTCGCGGGCAGCGCCCTCGCGGCCGTCGCGGCGGCGGTGCTCGCCTCCAGACTCGGTGTGTACGGCACGATCATCGGCGCGGGTGTGGTCAGTGTGGTGGCGACCTGCGGGGGCTCGGTCTTCCAGCACATGTTCAGCCGTACCGGCGAGCAGCTGAAGGTCTCCCGGGTGCGGACGCCCGCCCCGGCGGCGGCTCCCGGCCCCGTCCCGGAGCGGGCGGCCGGGCGGACGGAGAGCGGGGAGTTCGGCCCGGCCGCCACCCACGGCACCCGTTTCCGGGGAGCGCGGCGCCCGCTCGCGGCGGCCGCCGTGGTCTTCGGCGTCGCCATGGCCGGCATCACCGGATACGAGCTGCTCTCGGATTCCGGGCTGAGCGGCGGCCGGGGCACCACCGTGGGTTCCGCGGTGCGCGGCGGTGACGACGGCGGCGGCTCCGGCACCACCGGACCGGACGGCGGCGGCGAGCGGAATCACCGGACGGAGGAAGAGGAGGGCCCGTCCGGCGGGGAGCCCGGTGACGGGGAGCGGGAGTCCGTACCCGGCGGGAAGGGCTCCGATTCGGAGTCCGGGGAGCCGGGCCCCGGCGACGAGTCCCCCGGCCCCGGTTCCGGTACGGAAACGGCGGAGAAGCCCGGTGACGGATCCGCCTCACCCGGCGCGACCACCCCGGAGACCTCCGCGCCGGCCGGCGAGGGCGGCGGCAACGGCGATGGCAACGGCACAAGTCCAGGTACAGGTACAGGTGAGAGCGGCACGGCACCGGATCCGGCGAAATCCCGCCCCGGCGCCGGCTCCGCACCCGGGTCCACTCCCGGCTCCGGCGGCTGACGCACGCGCCCGGGCCCGCTTCCCGCCCCGGCCGGTACGGGGTGCCGGGCCCTCAGGCGCCCAGCACCCGCCGCAGATGGTCGTTGCCGAACCGGCGCTCCGGATCGAGCCGGTCCCGTACCGCCGTGAACTCACCGAACCGCGGATAGACCGCGGCGAGCTCGTCCGCGGTGCGGGAGTGGATCTTGCCCCAGTGCGGACGGCCGCCGTGCGCGGTCATGAGGCGCTCCACCGCGGAGAAGTACGCGCGGTACGGCGTGCCCCGGTAGAGGTGGACCGCGATGTAAGCGGTGTCGCGCTCCGAAGCCGTGGAGAGGGTGATGTCGTCGGCCGGGGCGGTGCGCACCTCCACCGGGAAGCTGATCCGCAGCGGGGAGCGCTCGATCATCGCCCGGAGCTCGCGCAGCGCCATGACCGCGGCCTCGCGCGGAATCGCGTACTCCATCTCCACGAAGCGGACCCTGCGCGGTGAGGTGAACACCTTGTACGGGATGTCGGTGTAGGTACGGGCGGAGAGCGCCCGGCTGGCGAGCCGCGCGATCCCGGGAATGGCCGCGGGGACGGCCCGGCCGAGGGAGTTGGCGGCCTGGAAGAGGCCATTGGCGAGGAGTTCGTCCTCGATCCAGCCGCCGACCCGTCCGGGCGGGGCGGCGGGACCCGCGCTGCGGTTGTTGCGCTTGGTGTTGCAGTTGCCGGTGTGCGGGAACCAGTAGAACTCGAAGTGCTCGTTCTCGGCATGCAGCCGGTCGAACTCGGCGGTGACCCGGTCGAAGGACATCGGCTCCTCGCGGGCGCGGAGCAGAAAGAGCGGTTCCACGGCGAGGGTGACCGCCGTGATCACACCGAGCGCCCCGAGCCCGATCCGCGCCGCCGCGAAGACCTCCGGATTCTCCTCCTTGGAGCAGGTCAGCAGGGAGCCGTCGGCGGTGACCAGCTCCAGTGCGGTGATCTGCGCGGCGATGGAGGCCGAGTCGCGGCCGGTGCCGTGGGTGCCGGTGCTGATGGCACCCGCGAGGGTCTGCTCCATGATGTCGCCCATGTTGGTGAGCGAGAGACCCTCCCGGGCGAGGGCCGCGTTCAGCCGCTTCAGGGGCATACCGGACTCGGCGGTGACCGTCATCGCCGTACGGTCGACCCGGCGTATCCCGGTCAGCAGATCGGGGCGGATCAGCACTCCGTCGGTGGCGGCTATCGCCGTGAAGGAGTGACCGGAGCCGACGGTCTTCACCCGCAGACCGCGCTCGGCCGCCTGCCGCACCGCGTCGGCGACCTCCTCGGCGGAGGCCGGGGAGACCTCCCGGGCCGGGCGGGCGGTGACCGTGCCCGCCCAGTTACGCCAGGTTCGTGTCGCGCTCGTCGTGCTGATGGTGCTCATCGATCCGCTGCCCCTCCCGCGTCGGCACCGGCGTGTTGAGCCGGCGGTATCCCAGGAACGCCACCACCGCCGCGGCGGCTCCCGCGACCCCGGGCACCCCGTACGCCGTCTCGGCGCCGTACGCGTCGACGGCCCGGCCGCCGGCCGAGAAGCCCAGCGCCACCCCGACGGCGAGGCCGGTGCTGATCCAGGTCATGCCCTCGGTGAGCCGGGAGCGCGGCACCCGGGCCTCGACGAGAGCCATGGTGGTGACCATCGTGGGAGCGATGGCCAGGCCCGCGACGAGCAGTGCCACGGACAGGAACACGAGGTTCCCGGCCATCTGGAGGGGGATCATACTCACGGCCATCGCGCAGACCCCCACCAGCCAGCGCCGGGCCGCCGGGCCGCGCGGATCGAGCAGGCCGAAGACGAGTCCGGCGACGCAGGAGCCGAGTGCGTACACGGCGAGGACGATGCTGGCCGCCGCCTTGTGCCCCTGCTCCTCGGCGAAGGCCACGGTGATCACGTCGACCGAGCCGAAGACCGCGCCGGTGGCCACGGCGGTGAGCACCAGGATCCGGAGCGGGCCGGAGGCGAGCGCCGAGCCGCCGCGGTGCTCGCGCGGATGCGGCGCCGGTTCGGTGGCGCGCTGGGCGGTCAGCCAGAAGACACCGGTGAGCAGCAGCACCGCCGCCAGTACGGGGCCCGCCGCCGGGAACCAGGCGGTGGAGAGCCCGATCGAGATGATCGGACCGCAGATGAAGCACATCTCGTCGATGATCGATTCCCAGGAGTACGCGGCATGCAGCTCGCGCGGCGATCCCCGGAGGATCTCGGCCCAGCGGGCGCGGACCATGGCGCCCACGCTCGGCACACAGCCCGCCGCGGCGGAGAAGACGAAGAGGGTCCATTCCGGGGCCCCCTGGAGGGCGCAGATCAGCAGTCCGGCGACGGCGGCGACGGAGACGAGCGAGGCCGGCCGGAGCACCTTGGCCTGGCCGTGCCGGTCGACCAGCCGGGAGATCCGGGGGCCGAGCACGGCCACCGAGAGCGCGAGGGTGGCCGAGAGGGCTCCGGCGAGCCCGTACGCCCCGGTGAGCTGGGAGATCATGGTCACAATGCCGATGCCCATCATCGCCAGCGGCATCCGGCCGATGAAGCCCGCGGCGGTGAACCGCCTGCTGCCGGGGGCGGAGAATATGGCGCGGTACGGGCTGGGCAACAGCTCCTCCAGTGGGGCGTGTCCTCGGGTGCGGACGGCGGCCTCGCCAGGCTACGCCCGTCCCGTGCGGTGTACAGGTGTCCGGCGGGCCCGGCCGCGGCCCGCCGGCGCACGGCCGGATTCCTCGGTCGTCGGCGGGTGGGTGGCGGGCGGCGCGGCACCGGGTGGCAGGATCGGTGTCATGTCCGATCAGCGTGATCCCACCCCTTACGACGCCCTGCTGCTGCTCTCCTTCGGGGGCCCCGAGGGCCCGGACGAAGTCGTCCCGTTCCTGGAGAATGTGACACGCGGCCGGGGCATCCCCGCGGAGCGGCTGAAGGAGGTGGGGCAGCACTACTTCCTCTTCGGCGGGGTCAGCCCCATCAATGAGCAGAACCGCGAGCTGCTCGCCGCGCTCCGCGCGGACTTCGCGGAGCACGGGCTGGATCTGCCGGTCCACTGGGGCAACCGGAATTGGTCCCCGTATCTGACCGACACCCTGAGAGAGATGGCCAAGGCGGGTCATCGCCGGATCGCTGTTCTCACCACCAGCGCGTACGCCTCCTACTCGGGCTGCCGCCAGTACCGCGAGAATCTGGCGGACGCACTGGCCGCACTGGAAGCGGAAGGTCTTGAGCCGCCCCGGGTCGACAAGCTCCGGCACTACTTCAACCACCCGGGTTTCCTCGGACCGATGACGGACGGGGTGCTGCGGTCCCTGGCCGATCTGCCCGGCGGGGTACGGGAGGGGGCGCGGCTGGTCTTCACCACCCACTCCATCCCGGTCGCCTCGGCCGACGCGTCGGGGCCGGTGGAGGAGCACGGCGACGGCGGCGCCTATGTGCGCGAGCATCTGGAGGTGGCCCGGCTGATCGCCGGTGCCGTGCGCGCGGAGACGGGCGTGGATCACCCCTGGGATCTCGTGTACCAGTCGCGCAGCGGCCCCCCGCACGTGCCGTGGCTGGAGCCGGATGTCTGCGACCACCTGGAGGAGCTGCACGGCTCCGGGACCCCGGCGGCCGTCATCATCCCGATCGGCTTCGTCTCGGACCACATGGAGGTGCTGTACGACCTCGACACGGAGGCCCTCGCGAAGGCGGCCGAGCTGGGGCTGCCGGTGCGGCGCTCGGCGACGGTCGGCGCGGATCCGAGGTTCGCCGCGGCCGTGCGCGAACTGCTGCTGGAGCGGGCCGCCGGCGAGCGCGGGGTGCCCGTGGAACGCTGTGCGCTGGGGTCGCTGGGTCCTTCGCACGATCTCTGCCCGATCGGCTGCTGCCCGGCGCGGGCGCCGAGGCCCGCGGCGGCGGGCGCCGACAGTCCCTATGCGTGAGGATGCCGTGACCGATCCGACAGGTGGTACCCGTGCCGCACTCGCCGACGAGCTCCTGGGCCTGGCCCTGGAGGCCGCGCGGCGGGCCGGAGAGCTGCTGCGCGACGGCCGTCCCGCCGATCTGGGGGTGGCCGCGACCAAATCGAGCCCCATCGATGTCGTCACCGAGATGGACATCGCCGCGGAGAAGCTGATCACCGGTTTCCTCTCCGGGCACCGGCCGGACGACGGCTTCCTCGGCGAGGAGGGCGCGTCGTCGGCGGGCACCAGCGGGGTCCGCTGGGTGGTCGATCCGCTGGACGGCACGGTGAACTACCTCTACGGGCTGCCGACCTGGGCGGTCTCCATCGCGGCCGAGGTCGGCGGGGAGACCGTGGCCGGGGTGGTGGAGGTGCCGATGCGCGGGGAGACCTTCCGGGCGGTACGGGGCGCGGGGGCGTTCCTGAACGACGCCCCGGTCCGCTGCCGGGCCGCGGCGCCGCTGGAGCAGTCCCTGGTGGCCACGGGCTTCAACTATGTGCGGACGGTACGGGCGCATCAGGCCGGGGTGGCGGAGCGGCTGATCCCGCTGCTGAGGGACATCCGCCGCGGCGGTTCGGCGGCGGTCGATCTCTGCGATGTGGCGGCGGGCCGGCTGGACGGCTACTACGAGCGCGGGCTGCACCCCTGGGATCTGGCGGCGGGCGACCTGATCGCCCGCGAGGCGGGCGCGCTGACGGGCGGGCGCCCGGGCGGCGGTCCGTCGAACGATCTGGCGGTGGCGGCGAGCCCGGGTCTCTTCGGACCGCTCCAGGCTCTGCTGGAGGAGTTCGGCGCCTGGCACGACTGACGGGGCCGGAGGGGCGGCCGGTCACGGAGTGTCACAGGAGGTCGGCGGGGCAGCCGGTCACGGGGGTGGCACCGGGGGTCGGCGGGACGGCAGGTCACGGGGTCGCGTACGGGACCGGCGGGACGGCTGATGTGTCCCGCCGGTACGGGGCGGGCGCAGCCGGCCGCGCGCCCGCCCGCGCGCCGGACAGCCGGGGCGTGCGCACCACGCGAAGCCGCCCCGGCGCGATGGTGATCGCACCGGGGCGGTTCTCCGGCGCCGCGCGCGGCTGCCGGGGTGTCCACCGGGTCGTGCCGGGGACGGGGCTCAGGCGGCGCTGACCTCCACGCCGTGCTCGGCCGCGAGGCGGTGCAGGTCGTCCAGCTCTGCCTGCTCCACGTCCGCGAGGAAGTCGTCTCCGGTCTCACGGGCCACGGTCAGATCCGTCTGGGCGGCCTTGATGCGCTGTAGGAGTCCTGCGGTGAATGCGTCCATGTGCGCCCCCTCGTCGTGGGTCGGTGGCACGGGGGTGTGCCGGGGATACCCCCCGCCGCAGCAGGGGACGGGGTGATCACTCATGGCCCGGATAGCGGCGTGCCACTACGGGGCGTGATCGCGGGTGTTCTGTCGTCCTCCCCCGGCCCTCGGCGGGGGAAACCTCAACCCGCCCGGGAATCCGCCCGCTTGAGCGCCGGGCGCCGCCGGGCGGGCCGGGTGCGCTCCGCCTTACCGCCGGTTTACGCGCGTAACGGGCAGGATGGACGCGCACAGCCAGTGCGTGAGACAGCCCTGATCATGGGTGACGGGCACAAGGGAAGGAACCGAGACGTGCGCGTACTCGTCGTCGAGGACGAGCAGCTGCTCGCCGATGCGGTGGCCACCGGACTGCGCCGGGAGGCCATGGCCGTCGACGTCGTGTACGACGGTGCGGCGGCCCTGGAGCGCATCGGGGTGAACGACTACGACGTGGTGGTGCTCGACCGGGACCTTCCGCTGGTCCACGGTGACGATGTGTGCCGCAAGGTCGTGGAGCTGGGGATGCCGACCCGGGTGCTGATGCTGACCGCGTCCGGGGATGTCAGCGACCGGGTCGAGGGGCTGGAGCTGGGGGCGGACGACTATCTGCCCAAGCCGTTCGCCTTCACCGAGCTGATCGCCCGGGTGCGGGCGCTGGGGCGGCGCACCACCGTGCCGCTGCCGCCGGTGCTGGAGCGGGCCGGGATCAAGCTCGACCCGAACCGCCGGGAGGTCTTCCGGGACGGCCGGGAGATCCAGCTGGCACCGAAGGAGTTCGCGGTGCTGGAGGTGCTGATGCGCAGCGAGGGTGCGGTGGTCTCGGCCGAGCAGCTCCTCGAAAAGGCGTGGGACGAGAACACCGACCCGTTCACCAATGTGGTCCGGGTGACCGTGATGACCCTGCGGCGCAAGCTCGGGGAGCCGCCGGTGATCGTCACCGTGCCCGGCTCCGGCTACCGGATCTGACCGGGTGGCCGCCACTCCGGCGCCGCCGTCGGCGCCCCCGAAACCCACCTGGGATCCGCGCGATCCCGTCCGCCCCCTGCTCCGCCCGACCATCCGGATACGGCTGACGCTGCTGTACGGCGGGATGTTCCTGATCGCCGGCGTACTGCTGCTGTCGATCATCTATCTGCTGGCCGCGCAGGCGCTGCACTCGGGCAGCTCGCTGCCGTTCAAGCTGCTCCCGGAGAGCCGGATCCAGCTGACCAACAACTCCTGCCCGGCGCTGGCCCCCGGCCTCTCGGCGGATCAGGCCAATTCCGAGCTGGCCAAGTGCTTCGCGTACCAGCGCGGGGCGGCCCTGGACGATCTGCTGCGCAGGTCCCTCTTCGCGCTGCTGGGGCTGAGCATCATCGCCTTCGCGTTCGGATACGCGATGGCGGGCCGGGTGCTGTCGCCGCTGGGGCGGATCACCCGGACCGCCCGGCAGGTGGCCGGTTCCGATCTGACCCGGCGGATCGAGCTGGACGGCCCGGACGACGAGCTGCGGGAGCTCTCCGACACCTTCGACGAGATGCTGGACCGCCTGGAGCGGGCCTTCACGGCCCAGCAGCGGTTCGTGGCCAATGCCTCGCACGAGCTGCGCACCCCGCTGGCGATCAACCGCACCCTGCTGGAGGTGCACCTCTCCGACCCCGGGGCCCCGGTGGAGCTCCAGCAGCTGGGCAGGACCCTGCTGGCCACCAATGAGCGCAGTGAGCAGCTGGTGGAGGGCCTGCTGCTGCTGGCCCGCAGCGACAATCAGACCTTTGAGCGAAAGCCGGTCGATCTGGCCGAGGTCGCCACCCGCGCGGTCGACCAGACCCGGGCGGAGGCCGAGGCGAAGGACGTGGAGATCCGCGGCGAGTGCGCTCCCGCGGTGGTCCAGGGCAATGGGGTGCTGCTGGAGCGCATCGCCCTCAATCTGGTCCAGAACGCCGTCCGCTACAACGTCCCGGAGGACGGCTGGGTGGAGGTGACCACCGAGGTGCTGGCCGGCCAGGCGGTCCTGGTGGTGTCGAACACCGGTCCGGTGGTTCCCGCGTACGAGATCGACAGCATCTGGGAGCCGTTCCGGCGGCTCCGGCAGGACCGCACCGGCTCCGACAAGGGCGTGGGGCTCGGCCTCTCGATCGCGAGGTCGGTCGCGCGGGCTCACGGGGGACGTATTATCGCGGAGCCCCGCGAGGGGGGAGGGCTGGTGATGCGCGTCACTCTTCCGGTCTGAGGCAGTTTTCGGTGACCTCCGCTTCGTTCGCTTTACGCGGAATTTTCGTGACCTGTTCCCCGGTGCGGGGTGTGCGATCGATCACAGAGGAGACTTTCAGGCCATCTACTCTCCGTGATCAAGAATCTCTCCGGAAAGCCGGTAAAAGTCCGGGTTTCCGGGGGTCGAGATCACGGGAAGTACACGGGGTGGCGCCCGTGAGCAGCGACATTGGGATCGTGTACGGTCCCCATCGCCGTCCAACCCGATCACTCCACGGAGATCCGGTTGGGTGTCGATTGAGTAACAGACCTTGATGTGAGGCAAAATCTCCGCCTCAGGTCGGGCACAAGACCGGCCTCTCACGCGTTACGTGCGCTGAGACCACCGCAACCACCCAGAGGGGGAGAGCGACATGGCAACGGACTACGACACCCCACGCAAGACCGACGACGACGTCGATTCGGACAGCCTTGAGGAACTGAAGGCCCGCCGGAATGACAAGTCGACCTCGACGGTCGACGTCGACGAATTCGAGGCCGCCGAGGGCATGGAACTGCCCGGCGCGGACCTTTCCAACGAGGAACTGGCCGTCCGGGTCCTGCCCAAGCAGGCGGATGAGTTCACCTGCATGAGCTGCTTCCTGGTTCACCACCGCAGCCAGCTGGCCCGCGAGAAGAACGGCCAGCCGATCTGCCGCGACTGCGACTGAGGCAGGGTCGCAGTGGAAGGCGATACACCGTCCAGGAAACGGCGCTTCCGGCGCCACCAGGAGCCGGAAGCGTCCTGGGGCGGCCCGGGACCGGCGGAAGGCGTCACGCCCCCCGCCGAGGACTCGGGTGCCCTCCTGCCGCACCGTGCGGGAGAGACCGGGCAGGGCAGCCCTTCGGCCCGGCTCGACACCCTCCCGCACAGGGCGGCCGGCGATCCGGCGGCATTTCCGCCCGGCGCGGCGGGCGGGTCCGCCGAGACCCGGCCCGGCCGTCTGGCGGCCATGCGGCAGGGCGTCCGCAGAAGCCGTGAGGGCGCCAAGGCCGCCGTCGGCTACATAGCCGACCGGATCATCGACATCGCACCCCGGGTGCCGGTGCGCGATCTCGCGACGCTCCGCCGGCAGTTCCCCGGGCTGACCCCCGAGCAGCTTGCCGACAAGCTGGTCGCGGGCGCCTCCGGCGCCACCGCCACGGTGGGCGCCGGTATCGGGGCGGCGGCGATGCTGCCGGTTCCGCCGGCGATGCCGGCCGAGCTGGCGGCGGAGATCACCGGCGTCGCCGCGATCGAGCTGAAGCTGATCGCCGAGCTCCACGAGGTCTACGGCGTGCGCGCCGAAGGCAGCCTCAAGGAGCGCGCCACCGCCTATCTGGCCGCCTGGTCGGAGGAGCGGGGCATCGACGTGGGCAAGCCGTCCACGTACAAGAACGCCGCGCTGAGCGGCGGTCTCAAGCGGGAACTGCGCCAGCAGATCATGAAGCGCATGATCCGCAATCTGCCGAACCTGCTGCCGTTCATGGTCGGCGCGGCCGTCGGCGCGGTGATGAACCGCCGGGACACCAGGGCACTCGCGGAACGCGTGCGCAAGGATCTGCGGACCAAACAGGTCCCGTGGGAAGCACTGCCCGCGCTGCCCCCGCTGGAGCAGCCCAGACACCCGCTGGAGGGCCTTCACAGCCCTCGTGAGCTGGAGGGCTGAGCCCGCCGCGCAGAGCCGCCGGGGAGCGGTACACCTCTCCGGGGCACCGCGGAAGCCATCACATTTCCGTTCCCACCGGGCACTGCGGTGCCCGGGATCATTCCTTCGGGCCCGTGGCGGCCCCGGCCCGGCCGACCGGGCAGGAGACCGCCCCGGGCCTCTTTGGTCTGTCCGCGTCCGGGCGGACCGGTGCCCTGTCGCCGGGCACGCCGCGTTCGCGGTGCGCGGCCCGACCGGGCGGGTGGCGGTCGCCGGGCACGCCGTCCGCGGTCGTCCGCTCCGCGATCCGCGAAACGGTTCGGCGCTCACCCCCCGTACCCGCCGGCTGCACGGCGCGGGCCGCCCGCGCCGGGAGGCGCCCCCCGGTCAGGACGTCAGCGCGGCGGCCAGGCCCTCCGGGTTCCGGGTGGAGAGGTAGACGTACGGGGTGGGGTCGGCCGGGTCGGTGATCTCGATCCGCACCGCCGTCGGCACATAGCTGCGCAGCAGCATGAAGGCCCTCGGGTCGGCCTTGTACGAACGCCAGGCGCGCGCCTCCTCCGGGTCGAGCACCTCGGGGGTGCCCAGCGCGGTGAGCGGGATCCGCGCCTCGCCCGCCACGAGGGAGTCCGCGACCACCCGGATCCGCGCCGAGCCGTAGGAGCTCACCACGACCGCCGCCAGCGCGGCGGCGGCGACCACTCCGCCGAGCATCCACAGGGTGCCGAGGGGCAGGGTGACCAGGCCGCCCGAGACCCCCAGCAGGGCGGCGATGAGCCACCAGGCGCGGGGAGCGGTCAGGCGTTCTTCGTAGCGGGGGACGGAAGGCTGCATACGGGCAAGCTTGGCACGCGTCCCTTCCCCGCCCGGCGGCGGGAGCCGGGGCGGGAAGGGGCGCTCGGGCGGCGGGGCGGAACCGGCGGGCCCGCGGGAGCGGACCGGGCGGGCGGCGCATGGGGGCGTGCGGGCCGCGCGCGGGTAAGGTCTGCGGCTGTGAGCACAGCGAATTCCCCGGAGGCGTACCCCGCGCCCCCGGCTCTGACCCCTCCCCCGGACGCCCGGCCGCCGGTGCGGCATCCCGATGCCCCGGCCCCCGGTGAACTGCTCGGTTCCCACTACGACCACTGTTTCGGCTGCGGTGTCGGCCAGCCGCACGGTCTGCACCTTCAGGCGCGGGCCGGGGACGGTGTGAGCATCACGGCGGAGTTCACCGTGAAGCCGGCCCACCAGGGCGCGCCGGGTCTGGCGCACGGCGGTGTGCTGGCGACGGCCCTGGACGAGACACTGGGCTCGCTGAACTGGCTGCTGCGGGTGATCGCGGTGACCGGCAGGCTGGAGACCGATTTTCTGCGTCCCGTGCCGGTGGACACCGTGCTCTTCCTCCGGGCCGAGGTCACCGCGGTGGCCGGCCGGAAGATCTTCTCGACCGCCGTGGGCCGGATCGGCGGCCCCGACGGGCCGGTGGCCGTCCGCGCCAGGGGCCTCTTCATCGAGGTGAAGGTCGAACATTTCATCGACAACGGCCGCCCGGAGGAGATCCGGAGCGTGATGTCCGACCCCGACCAGATCCGGCGCGTGCGCGCCTTCGAGGTGAACCCCTGATGCCCCAGAACCCCGGCGAGGCCGTCGACGTACTGATCCGGCGGGTGGACCCGGAAGTGCCCCTTCCGGTCTTTGCCCATCCCGGCGACGCCGGCGCCGATCTGGTCACCCGCGAGGCCGCCGAGCTGGCCCCCGGGGAGCGGGCCGTGCTGCCCACCGGGATCGCCATCGCGCTCCCGGACGGGTACGCCGCCTTCGTGCACCCGCGCTCCGGACTGGCCGCCCGGTGCGGTGTGGCTCTGGTCAATGCCCCGGGGACGGTTGATGCCGGGTACCGTGGGGAAATCAAGGTGATCGTGGTCAATCTCGACCCGCGCGAGACGGTGCGGTTCGAGCGATTTGACCGTATTGCCCAACTGGTTGTCCAGCAGGTCGAGAAGGTGCGCTTCCACGAGGTGGCGGAGCTCCCCGGCTCTGCGCGGGCCGACGGGGGCTTCGGGTCCACCGGCGGTCACGCCGCTGTGGACGGCTCAACGGGTGGGAATCGATACGCTTCCGTCGTATCCGACCGGGAAGGACAGTGACGTGTTCGGACGTCGCAAGAAGAGTGGTTCCGCGGAGGACGCGGACGCAACGGGCGAGGCCGAGCGAGTCGCCGGGCAGTCAGCAGAGCTCGACAGTGAATCCGCCGCAGGCGACGAGGCCCCCCGCCGGGTGAACCTCCCGCCCGCGCCGCGGCCCGACGGCCCCTGGGATGTCTCCGAGGTGACCAAGCCCGGCGAGGGCCGGGTCGACCTGGGCGGGCTCTTCGTGCCCGGAGTCGAGGGCATGGAGCTCCGCGTCGAGGTCGCCGGTGACGCGATCGTCGCCGCGACGGTCGTTCTGCGCGACAGCGCCGTACAGCTTCAGGCATTCGCCGCGCCCAAGAAGGAGGGCATCTGGGGCGAGGTGCGCGATGAGATCGCCTCGGGCATCACCCAGCAGGGCGGCATCATCGACGAGGTCGAGGGCCCGCTGGGCTGGGAGCTGCGGGCCCAGGTGCCCGTACAGCTGCCGGACGGCACCGGTGGAGTGCAGCTGGTGCGCTTCGTCGGCGTGGACGGTCCCCGCTGGTTCCTGCGCGGAGTGATCTCCGGGCAGGGCGCGGTGCAGCCGGAGGCCGCCGGGCTGCTGGAGCAGATCTTCAAGGACACCGTCGTGGTGCGCGGCGAGGCCCCGATGGCCCCCCGCGACCCGATCGTCCTGAAGCTGCCGGAGGACGCCCAGATGGTCCCCGAGGGCGTGCAGCAGGAGGAGCAGGAGAATTCCCGCTTCTCCGGCGGCATGGGACAGCTCCAGCGCGGTCCCGAGATCACCGAGGTGCGCTGATCCGCTCCGCCGCCGCGGGCCGTACTCCCCGACGGGGGGTGCGGCCCGCGCGCTTTCCCCCGTACTGTGCCCGCACGGGGGTCCCCACCAGGGGGTTCCCCGCTCGTACAAGGGGGTCCGATGGCCGGGAGTACTGAGGCGCGCGGCGGCGCTGCCCTCGCGGAGACCAAGACGGCGGAGCCGATGGTGCGGGTGGAGGACGTGCACCGCTCATACGGCTCCGGGGCGGCGGCCGTGCATGCGCTGCGGGGAGTCTCCTTCGAGATCCCGCGCGGTGAGCTGGTCGCCCTCAAGGGAAGATCCGGTTCGGGGAAGACGACCCTGCTCAATCTCGTCGGCGGACTGGACTTCCCCGACGCGGGGCGGGTCACCGTGGACGGCACCGATCTGGCCGGCCTCGGCGAGAACGGGCTGCTGGAGCTGCGCCGTGACCGGGTCGGCTTCATCTTCCAGTCCTTCGGGCTGATCCCGATTCTCACCGCCGCCGAGAATGTCGGTGTGCCGATGCGGCTGCGCCGGACCCCGCCGCGCGAGCGGGACGAACGCGTCGAGCTGCTGCTCTCCCTGGTCGGGCTGGCCGACCAGGCCGCACAGCGGCCCGGCGAGATGTCCGGCGGCCAGCAGCAGCGGGTCGCCATCGCACGCGCGCTGGCCAACCGTCCGGCGCTGCTGATCGCCGATGAGCCGACGGGCCAGCTCGACGCGGAGACCGGTCTGGCGGTGATGGAGCTGCTGCGCGCGGTGGTGCGCGCCGAGGGGGTCACGGCGCTGGTGGCCACGCACGACGCCCAGCTGCTGGGTCTCGCCGACCGGGTCCTGGAACTGAGCGACGGCGAGATCGCCGAGCGCTGAGGGCGGGGGCCGGCCCCGCTCTCCGTGCCCGGGAGGGGGCGGGGCGGCGCATCAGAGTTGCGTCAAATAGACCGCTCTCGCCCACCCCGGGCCCGATTTGCCGGAATCCGTGGCCGTATGGTCGTGGCAGCACGACCAGCAGTTTCGGGAAGACAATGAGGCCATGGGACGCGGCAAGCTACGGATCTATCTCGGCGCGGCGCCGGGCGTCGGCAAGACGTACGCCATGCTCTCGGAGGCGCATCGCCGGGTGGAGCGCGGCACGGACTGTGTCGTGGCCTTCGTCGAGCACCACGACCGGCCGCGCACCGAGGTGATGCTGCACGGCCTGGAGCAGATCCACCGCCGTGAGCTGGAGTACCGGGATTCGATCTTCACCGAGATGGACGTCGACGCGGTGCTGGAGCGCCGCCCCGCGGTCGCGCTGGTGGACGAGCTGGCGCACACCAATGTGCCCGGTTCGCGGAACGCCAAGCGGTGGCAGGACGTCGAGGAGCTGCTGGCCGCCGGGATCGATGTGATCTCGACCGTCAACATCCAGCACTTCGAGTCGCTGGGCGATGTCGTCGAATCGATAACCGGGGTGCGGCAGCGGGAGACCGTGCCCGATGAGATGGTGCGCCGGGCCGATCAGATAGAGCTTGTCGACATGTCTCCGCAGGCGCTGCGGAGACGGATGGCGCACGGCAACATCTACAAGTCCGACAAGGTGGACGCGGCCCTCTCCAACTACTTCCGGCCGGGGAATCTGACCGCGCTGCGCGAGCTGGCGCTGCTCTGGGTGGCCGACCGGGTCGACGAGTATCTCCAGCAGTACCGGGGCGAGCACAACATCCGCTCCACCTGGCAGGCCCGGGAGCGGATCGTCGTCGGGCTGACCGGCGGTCCCGAGGGCCGCACCCTGATACGGCGGGCCGCGCGGATGGCGGCCAAGGGGTCGGGCAGCGAGATCCTCGCCGTCTACATCGCCCGCAGCGACGGGCTGACCTCGGCCTCGCCCAAGGAGCTGGCGGTTCAGCGGACCCTGGTCGAGGATCTGGGCGGCACCTTCCACCATGTGATCGGCGATGACATCCCGGCCTCGCTGCTCGATTTCGCGCGGGGGGTCAACGGCACCCAGATCGTGCTCGGCTCCAGCCGCCGCAAGGCATGGCAGTACATCTTCGGCCCCGGTGTCGGAGCGACCGTCGCCCGGGACTCCGGGCCCGATCTCGATGTCCACATCGTCACCCATGACGAGGCGGGCAAGGGGCGCGGGCTGCCGGTGGCGCGGGGGGCGCGGCTCGGCCGGACCCGGATCATCGCGGGCTGGCTGGTCGGGGTCGTCGCGCCGGTGCTGCTCTCGCTGCTGCTCACGGCGGTGGACGACAGCCTCGGCCTCGCCAATGACGTACTGCTCTTCCTCTTCCTGACGGTGCTCTCGGCGCTGCTCGGCGGTCTGCTGCCGGCGCTCGCCTCGGCGGCCGTCGGGTCCCTGCTGCTGAATTTCTACTTCACTCCGCCGGTACGGACGCTGACCGTGTACGACCCGAAGAACATCGTCGCCATAGTGATCTTCTTCGCGGTGGCGGTCGCGGTGGCCTCCGTGGTGGATCTGGCGGCCCGCCGCACCCATCAGGCGGCCCGGCTGCGGGCCGAGTCGGAGGTGCTGTCCTTCCTGGCCGGCAGTGTGCTGCGGGGCGAGACCTCGCTGGAGGCGCTGCTGGAGCGGGTCCGGGAGACCTTCGCGATGGAGTCGGTGGCGCTGCTGGAGCGCGCCAGCGAGGTGGAGCCGTGGACACCCGCGGGGAGTGTGGGCCCGCGCTCAGTGGTGCGGCCCGAGGACGCCGACGTGGACATGCCCGTCAGCGACAACATGGCCCTCGCCCTCTCCGGGCGGGTGCTGCCCGCCGAGGACCGGCGGGTGCTGGCCGCCTTCGCGGCGCAGGCAGCCGTCGTACTGGACCGGCAGCGGCTGGTCGGGGAGGCGGAGGACGCCCGGCGGATGGCCGAGGGCAACCGGATCCGTACCGCGCTGCTCGCGGCCGTCAGCCATGATCTGCGCACCCCGCTGGCGGCGATCAAGGCCGCCGTCTCCTCGCTGCGCTCCGATGACGTGGCCTGGTCGGACGAGGACGAGGCGGAGCTGCTGGAGGGGATCGAGGACGGCGCCGACCGGCTGGATCATCTGGTGGGCAATCTGCTCGACATGTCCCGGCTCCAGACCGGCACGGTCACCCCGCTGATCCGGGTGACCGATCTGGACGAGGTGGTGCCGATGGCACTGGTCTCGGTGCCGCCGGAGAGCGTGGAGCTGGACATCCCGGAGTCGCTGCCGATGGTCGCGGTGGACCGGGGACTCCTGGAACGGGCGGTCGCCAACATCGTCGAGAACGCGGTGAAGTACAGCCCGGACGGGATACCGGTGACGGTGGCCGCGAGCGCGCTGGGCGACCGGGTGGAGGTGCGGGTCGCGGACCGGGGCCCCGGGGTCCCGGACGACGGGAAGGACCGGATCTTCGAGCCGTTCCAGCGGTACGGGGACGCGCCGCGGGGTGCCGGGGTGGGGCTCGGGCTGGCGGTGGCGCGCGGTTTCACCGAGGCGATGGGCGGCACTCTCTCGGCCGAGGACACTCCCGGCGGGGGTATGACGATGGTGCTCACGCTGCGGGCGGCGCCGGGTCTCGAACCCGTCTCGCCGGATCTTCCCGCGCGGGTCACCTCGTGAACCCGGTGAGCCCCGCGAACCCCGCGAACCCGGTGACCGGCGGGGCGGGGACCGGCACAGGTATCGGCATCGGCTCGGGAACGGGCTCGACGACAGTGACAGCGCAGAAAGGCAGGCCCGCATGACCAGGGTGCTCGTGGTCGACGACGAGCCGCAGATCGTCCGCGCCCTCGTGATCAATCTCAAGGCGCGGAAGTACGAGGTCGACGCGGCCCCCGACGGCGCGACCGCGCTCCAGCTCGCCGCCGCCCGGCACCCCGATGTGGTCGTGCTCGACCTCGGTCTGCCGGACATGGACGGCGTGGAGGTGATCCGGGGGCTGCGGGGCTGGACCAGGGTGCCGATTCTGGTGCTCTCCGCGCGCCAGACCTCCGACGAGAAGGTGGAGGCGCTGGACGCCGGCGCCGACGACTATGTCACCAAGCCCTTCGGGATGGACGAGCTGCTGGCCCGGCTGCGGGCCGCGGTCCGCAGGGCCGAGCCCGTGGGCGGCGGTGACGACGATGTGGTGATCGTCGAGACGGCGGGGTTCACCGTCGATCTGGCGGCGAAGAAGGTGCACCGCGAGGGCCGCGATGTGCGGCTCACCCCGACCGAGTGGCATCTGCTGGAGGTCCTGGTGCGCAACACGGGACGGCTGGTCAGCCAGAAGCAGCTGCTCCAGGAGGTGTGGGGGCCGTCGTACGGGACGGAGACCAACTACCTCCGGGTCTACATGGCGCAGCTGCGGCGGAAGCTGGAGGCCGACCCCTCGCACCCGAGGCACTTCGTCACCGAGCCGGGCATGGGGTACCGCTTCGAGCGCTCCTGACTCCCCCGGCGACCGCCCCGGGAAGGCTCCCGGGGCATACGGTCCGCGACACCGTTCGACCAGGGGAAGTGTCGGCGATGGCCGGTACGCTTGCTGCATGAGCGCCACACCCCGCACCGGGAAGACCTCCGGGAGCGAAACCGACCCCGGCCACGGCCCCCGGACCCCGTCCGGGCACGGTCCGGCGAGCGCCGGCGGGGCGCCCGCCAAGCCCGCCGGGCGCTTCCGCCGCATGCTCGACCGGCTCTCCAGCTCCCAGCAGGATCTGGAGTCCGAGGAGCTGCGGGAGGACTCCCAGGCGTCGGGGTGCACCCGCATCGCCGAGTGCGGTGACCGGCAGATAGTGAGAGTGACTGGTACGTTGCGCACGGTCACCTTCCGTCCCCGTGCCGGTGTGCCCGCTCTGGAGGCGGAGCTCTTCGACGGCAGTGCCCCGCTGGATGTCGTATGGCTCGGCCGGCGCTCCATCGTGGGCATCGAGCCGGGCCGCAGGCTCATAGCCTCCGGCAGAATCTCCATGAGCCACGGCCGACGTGTGCTGTTCAACCCCAAATACGAACTCCGACCGCTCGGACAGGAGTAGCCGGTGACGTCCCTCGACAAGCCGACCACCACGACGAACACCAATGACCAGCCGGAACCGGACGACAGCGCGCAGTCCCGCCCCGCCGCCCCGGACGACTCCAGGGCCGTGACGGAGGCGGCGCTGTTCGAGGCGTTCGGCGGCGTGCGCGGCACCGTGGAGACGGTCCTGCCCGGACTGCTGTTCGTCACGATCTACACCATCAACAAGGACCTGCACATCTCGGCCATCGCCGCGCTGGCGGTCTCGCTCGCGCTGGTCGCCGTCCGGCTCATCCGCAAGGACACCGTGAAGCACGCCTTCAGCGGGGTCTTCGGGGTGGCCTTCGGTGTGGTCTTCGCGATGATGACCGGCAATGCGAAGGACTTCTATCTGCCGGGGATGCTCTACACGCTCGGTCTGGCGCTGGCGTACATCATCACCACCATCGCGGGCGTGCCGCTGATCGGGCTGATCCTGGGCCCGGTCTTCAAGGAGAACCTCTCCTGGCGCACCCGGAACCCCGGCCGGAAGAAGGCGTACGCCAAGGCCAGCTGGGCCTGGGGGCTGATTCTGCTCACCAAGTGCGCGATCCTCTTCCCGCTGTACTGGTGGGCGGACACCACCCAGCTCGGCTGGGTCCTGGTGGCGCTGAAGATTCCGCCGTTCCTGCTGGCGGTCTATCTGACCTGGCTCTTCCTGGCGAAGGCGCCGCCGCCGATCGATGTCTTCGCGGAGATGGAGGAGCAGGACCGCCTGAAGGAGGAGCGCAAGGCGGCCGCCTCGGCCGCCGGGCAGCCCGAGGCGTAGCTCCCGGGCGGCGTCGCGCGGTCGCGGTACGAGTCCCGCGCTCGCCTCCCGGTGTGTGCGAAGGGCGCGCCGACGGCCCCGGCCACAGCCCCGTCATGATGACGGGCTCGTGGCCGGGGCCGTCGGCGTTTCGCCACGGGGACGGCGTGTCCGGCGGGCGAGTCGCACCCGTGGAGCGAGGGGCGGCCGCCGGACGGCGAGGGCTCGGGACTCCCGGCCGCCGGAGCCGGACTCGGACGGGGCGGGGCAGCACCTCGCGGCCGGGCGTGTCCGGGGGCCGGGCGGAAACCGCCGTCCGGCCCGCGTCCGCGGAGCGCCGGGCCGGGACCACCGCACGGCAGCCCGTACGCCGGAGAAATCGTCCGGCCCCGCTCCGCCGGGCTGGTGAGGGGCCGGGCGGGGCGATCAGCCGGTGAGCCGGTCGCGGCAGCGCGTCACGGCGAGATCCGCGCCGGACCGGCGATCACCGCGCCGCGGGGGCCGGCGGTCGCGCCGGGGGTGACGGTACGGCCGTCCCCCGGGCCGCCAGGGTGATCCCGCCGAGTTCACCGGGCTCCGTCGTGACACAGCTCACGGCCACCCGCGGAACCCCTCCCGCGGCTTTTCCCTCCGGGCTCCGGCGGGTCCCGACCGGCGTGGTCACGATCTGGTGAAGTCCCGCCGGAGGGCGTTCTCCTGACTCCGTGTGCTCTGAAAGCATCCTGGTGAAAGGGCTTTCGGGGGATGTACGGGGATCAGGGGGCAGTCGGTGGCGGGGTTTCTGTTTCGCCGTGCCCGGGGGCACCGGGCGCTGCTCGCCGCGGTGCTCTTCGCGGTGCTGCTGACCACGTCCGTCCTCGCCACCCTGGCCGCCTTCGCCGACTCCGTCGGGGACGCCGGTCTGCGGCAGGCGCTGCGCGGCCGGGAGAGCTCGGCCGCCGCGCTGCTGGTCACCGCGGAGAACAGCGGGGCCGACCGGGCGGACACCGGCCGGGACGTACGGCGCGGGGCGGAGCGGGCCTTCGACGGTCTGCCGGTCACCCTGCGGCCGTTCGACAGCTCGGGGCCGTACGCGCTGCCGCGTGAGCCGCGCGCGGAGCGCGGCGGCGAACCCGACCTCACCACCCTCGCGGTGCTGGACCGTTCCCGGGTCCGGCTGACGGCGGGTGCGTGGCCCGGTGCCGGCGGCGCGGCGGGCACGCCGACCGGGGTCGCCGTGCCGGAGGCCGCCGCCGAGCGGCTGGGACTGAAACCCGGGCCGCGCGTGCTGAAGCTCACCGACCGGATGGGCGGACCGCCCGTACGGATCAGGGTCACCGGTGTCTACCGGCCCGCCGACCGGAGCGACGCCTACTGGCAGCTGGACGAGCTGGGCGGGCGCGGGGTGCGGCAGGACTCCTTCACCACCTACGGGCCGCTGATCACCGATGCCGCCGCCCTCGGGTCGGGCCGGATCAGCCGGGGTGCCCAGGCGTGGCTGGCCACCGCCGACTTCGGCTCGCTGCGGGCCGAGCGGATCGGCGACCTCCGGGCCGCCGCGAAGAAGAGCCAGCAGCTGCTCTCCGCCCAGCCCTCGCTGGGCAGCGGGGTGATCGCCAGGACATCGCTGCCCGGCGCCCTCGACCAGCTGGAGCGGGCGCTGCTGGTCTCCCGTGCGACGCTGCTGATCGTCGCCCTCCAGCTCGTGCTGCTCTCCGCGTACGCCCTGCTGCTGGTCTCCCGGCTGCTGACCACCGAGCGCGAGAGCGAGACGCGGGTCCTGCTGGCGCGGGGCGCCTCCCGGGGCCGGATCGCCGGGCTCGCCGCGCTGGAGGCGCTGCTGCTCGCGGTGCCCGCCGCCGTGCTCGCGCCGCTGCTGGCGGGGCCGCTGACCCGGCTGCTGGCCGGGCAGGGGCTGCTGGCCAGGATCGGGGTGGATCTGGACGGTGCCGGCGGGCCCACTCCGCTGATCCGGCTGATCGGCGCCCTGGTGGCGCTGGCCTGCGCGGTGGCCGTGGTGCTTCCGGCGCTCACCGCCGCCCGTGCGCCGCGCGGCCGGGAGCGCTCGCTGCCCGCGCCGCTGCGCGCCGGGGCGGATCTGGCGCTGCTGGCCGTCGCCGGGGTGGCGTACTGGCAGCTGGAACAGCGCACTTCGGGCAGCGGGCCGCTGAGCACGGACCGGGACGGGCGGCTGGGCATCGATCCGCTGCTGGTGGTGGCGCCCGCGCTGGCGCTGCTCGCCGGTACGGTGCTCACGCTGCGGCTGCTGCCGCCCGCCGCCCGGCTCGCGGAGCGGCGGGCCTCGCGGGGGCGCGGTCTGACGGCCCCGCTGGCGGGGTGGCAGCTCAGCCGGCGCCCGCTGCGCGGCGCCGGCCCGGTGCTGCTGCTGGTGCTTTCGGTGGCGATGGGCATGCTGGCGATCGGACAGGGCGCGTCCTGGGAGCGTTCCCAGGACGACCAGGCGGATTTCCGTTCCGGTGCGCCGGTGCGGGTGATCGGTGGCGGATCTGTTCAGCAGCTGGGCAGGGGCGGGGTTTACGACAAGCTGCCCGGGGTCGCGGCGACGGTGCCGGTCGCCCGTACCGGACTTCCGCTCTCCGGCGGCCGGCAGGCGGCCGTGCTGGCGGTGGACTCCGCCGCCGCCGAGGGACGGCTGCGGGTGCGGGCCGATCTGGCCGGCACCGGGGTCGACCCGGAGCGCCCGCTGTCGGCGCTGCGGCCGGCGACGGCCGCGCGGGCCGGGATCGTACTGCCCGACCACACCGACCGGCTGATTCTCGATGTGACGCTGGGCACCGCCGGGGGCGGTGCGTACCGGCCCAAGGCGGACGACCGGCCCGATCTCTCCTCGACGGAGGCGGCGGTGACGGTGGAGGACCGTTTCGGCGTCCCCTACCGGCTGCCGCTCGGCACGCTCCGCCCGGACGGGAAGCGGCATGCGCTGACGCTGGATCTCGCCGAGGCCGCGGACGCCCCGACGGGCCGGCCGGCCGGACCGCTGGCCCTGACCGGGGTGGAGTTCGACGAGGCGGGCTTCCCTGGCCGGGTCGTGCCGAAGCGGTTCGCGGTCGGCGCGGTGCGGGCCGTGGTCGCGGGCGGCGGCGCGCGGGCGGTTCCGGTACCGGCGGATCTGGTCTGGGAGGGGGCGGCGACCCCCAGTGTCGAGCCCAGTGCGGCGGACGGCCGGGAGGCCGCCCCGGCGGTGACCCGGGTGACGTCCGCCCCCGGGGCCGCGGTGACGGCGGCCTTCCACACGGGTACCGCGATGGACGACGGCTGGGGCCCCGAGCGCACGGTGAGTGTGCGCCTCTCGGCGAAACGGGCGGCCCCCGCGGTGCCGGCCGCGCTGGTGAGCGAGCGGTTCCTGGAGTCCACCGCCGCGAAGGCGGGTTCGCTGATCGACCTTCAGATGCCCGGCGGTGCCGTGAAGGTGCGGATCGCCGGTGTGCTGCGGAGCGTTCCGACCACCGGGACGGCGGCGGCTTCCGCCGGTCCCGGCCGGGCGCCCGCCGACGGCGGTGCGCTCCTGCTCGATCTGCGCTCGGTCAACCGGGTCCTCGCGACCCGGCCGGACGCCGCGCTCCCGCCCTCCGAGTGGTGGCTGTACACCGCGCCCGGCGGGGCCGCCGATGTGGCCGCCTCGCTGCGGGAGCGGCCGGAGCTGGATCCGGGGCAGGTGGAGGTGCGCGACGAGCTCGCCGCCGAGCTGCACGGCGATCCGCTGGGCGCCGGTCCGCAGTCGGCGCTCTTCGCGGCGGTGGCGGCGGCGGCCGCGCTGGCCGCGGTCGGCTTCGCGGTCTCCACGGCCGGGGCGCTGCGGCAGCGGGCGGCGGAGTTCGCCGTACTGCGGGCGATCGGCGCGCCCCGGCGGCAGCTCGCCCGGCTGGTCGCGGTCGAACAGACCATGCTCATCGGGCTGGCGCTGCTGATCGGAACGGTTCTGGGCGCCCTGCTGACCCGGGCCGTCGTACCGCTGATCGTGCTGACGGGACAGGCCACCCGGCCCGTGCCGGAGGTGCTGGTCCAGCTGCCCATGGGTGAGGTGGCGGTGCTGCTCGCGGCCGTCGCCGCCGTACCCGTACTGATCGTGACGGTGCTCGCCCTGCGACGCGGTGAATCCGTGACGGCGCTGCGCGCCCGGGGAGGCGAGTGAGATGACCCGACGGACGGGAGAGACACCGATGGCGCGGCGGAGCGGCGAGTGCGCGGCACCATGCCTGCCGATCGCGGCCGCGGGGAGGGGAGCGCTGTGAGGGCGGTCGCCCCCTGGGTGCGCACCCGGCTGCGCACCGCGCCCCTGGCGGCGGTCGCGCTCGCGCTGCTGGTCGCGGTCACCTCCTTCCTCGCCTCGGTGTATCCGCGCGCGGTCGACGCGCAGGAGAGCGAGGGTCTGACCCATGCGCTGCGCACCACTCCGCCGGACGAGCGGGGGCTGAGGTTCTCCGTCGCCCCGGCCGAGTTCGAGACGCCGGAGGAACGTGCCCGGCTGCTCCGTCCCGCCCGGCTGCGGGAGATGAACCGCACCCTGCTCGCCGGGCTGCCGGAGCCGCTGCGCGCCGACACCCGCCAGGCGGACTTCGGTGCGCGCACCACGGTGCCGGTGCCGGCGAGCAGTGAGTGGCTACCCCTGCTGGAGGGCGGGATGCCGCAGTTCACGCTCACCGCCCGGTCCGGACTGGCCGAGCACAGCACGCTCCGCTCGGGGCGGCTGCCGAAGGCCGGGCCGACCGCGCCGGGCGCCCGGCTGGTGGAGGGCGCGGTCACCGCGCGGACCGCCGCCGATCTGAACATCACGGTGGGTGCGACGGTCTCGCTGCCGCGCGAGGGCACCGAGGGCCCGCTCGGGGTCAGGATCACCGGCATCGTGGAGCCGGCCGGCCCCGGCCGCGCGTACTGGGCGGCCGAGCCCGTACTGCGTGCTCCGGCGAAGGTGTACGAGGGCACTCCGCCCGCGCCGCACTGGCACGGCGGGCTGTTCCTGGCGCCGGAGGCGGCGCCCGCGCTGCTGTCGCTGATGACGGAGACCGAGGCGTACTGGCGGATTCCGCTGGATCCGGCGGGGCTGCGGATCGGCGATCTCCCCCGGCTGAAGGCGGCCATCGCCTCGGTGGACGGCGGCCCGGCCGGGGCCGCGCTGCGGTCATCGGTCGATTCGGCGCTGGTGATCGAGACCGGTGTGGACTCGGTGCTGATCCGGTACGACGAGACCCGCACCGCGATCGGCGCGGTGACCGCCGTCGCCGGATTCGGCGCGGCCGCCGTCGCGGTGATCGTGCTGCTGATGGCCGGCGGCCTGGCGACGATCCGGCGGCGGACCGAGCTGACGCTGCTGCGCGCCCGGGGCGGCTCCGTCGCGGGTCTCGCCGGCAGGCTGCTGGCGGAGACGGCGGTGGTGGCGCTGCCCGCCGCGGCCGGCGGCTGGGCGCTGGCCCGGGCCGTCGTCCCCGAGGGGCGGCCGCTGCCGTCGCTGTCGGCCGCCGGCGCGGTGGCGCTGGTCGCCTGCGCGGTGCTGCCGCTGCGGGTGGTGTTCACCCACCGGAGGCTCCGGACGGGCGGCGAGCGCGACGACGCCGTACGGGCCAGGCCCTCGCGCCGGCGCACCGTGGCCGAGGTGACGGTGCTGGCCCTGGCGGTGGCGGCGGTGGAGACCCTGCGCCGGCGCGGTACGGCCGAGGGCGGTGCCGATGAACTGGTCAGTGCCGCTCCGGTGCTGGTCGCCGTGGTCGCCGCGCTGGTCCTGGCACGGCTGTATCCGCTGCCGCTGCGGCTGGCCGCGCTGCCGATGGCGCGGCGGCGGGGCGCGATCGGTTTTCTGTCGCTGGCGCGGGCCGGCCGTTCCCCCGTTCCGGCCGGGCTGGTGCTGCTGGCGCTGATCGTGGCGCTGACGACGGCGGCGTTCGGCGGTTCGGTGCTGGCCGGGGTCTCGGACGCGCGCTCGGGGGCGTCGCTGGCGGCGGTCGGCGGTGACGCCCGGATCGAGGCGCGCGCCGAGGAGCTGCCCGCCGGGCTGGCCGAGCGGGTGCGGAAGGTGTCGGGGGTACGGGTGGTGGCTCCGGTGCGCCGTGAGTTCGACCTGAATCTGCGGGACGGCGATCAGACCGTGGTGACCATGCTGGCGGTCGACCCCGCCTCGTACGCCACGCTGTCGGAGCGTACCGGAATGGGCCGTTTCGGCACCGGGGAGCTGCGGAAACGCGGTGGTGTACTGCCCGCGCTGGTCTCTCCCGCGGTGGCCGAACGGCTGGGTTCCGGCCCGGTGACGGTCGCCGGCGAGGACGGGACCTTCACGGTGCGGGTGGCGGCGGTGAGCGAGTCGACGCCGGCCATGAACACCGGGAACTTCCTGGTGGTCGACGCCTCCGGGCTGCCCGCCGAGCGGGCTCCCTCGGCCCTTCTGGTGGACGGCCCGGGCACTTCGGGGCCCGAGCTGCGCGAGGCGGTCGGCGAGGCCGGCACAGTGCTGCTGCGCTCCGCCGTGCGGGACCGGTTCGTGGAGTCGCCGCTTCAGGACGGCGCGGAGCGGATCTATACGGCGGCGGTGGCGGCGAGCGCCGGATTCGCGGTGCTCGCGATCCTGCTGTCGCTGCTCCAGGCCGCGCCCGAGCGCTCCGCGCTGCTGGCCCGGCTGCGGACCATGGGTCTGACCCGGCGTCAGGGCAGGCGGCTGCTCGTCCTGGAGAGCCTGCCGCAGGTGCTGCTCGCGGCGGCCGGCGGTGCGCTGGTGGGGTGGGCGGCGATCGCGCTGCTCTCCCCAGGCGTCGATCTGGGCCGGCTGGCGCTGGCGAGCCAGGAGGGTGTGGCCTCGCTCGGTGCTCCGCGGCTGCGGGCCGAGTCCTGGAGTCTGCTGCTGCCCGCGCTCGCCGTGGTGGTGATCGCGGCGTCGGTCGCCGGTGCGCAGGCGTGGCTGGCCACCCGGCGTACCGCAACTACTGAGCTGAGGGTGGGAGACGCGCGATGACGGACACCGCTGATCTGCGGGAGCTGGAGCGCCGGGCGGCCGCCCGGCGGGAGAGCCCCGCGTACGGTCATGACGCACTGATCACCTGCGACCGGCTGGTGCGGATCTTCACCGCCGACGGGGTGGAGGTGCAGGCTCTCCAGGGGCTGGATCTGCTGGTCCGGGAGGGTGAGCTGATGGCTCTGGTGGGGGCGTCGGGCAGCGGCAAGTCGACCCTGATGAACATCCTGGCCGGGCTGGACGAGCCGACGGCGGGCGCGGCGAAGGTCGCCGGGCACGATCTGCTGACGATGGGTGCCCGGGAGCGGCTGCGGTACCGGCGCGAGGCGGTCGGCTTCGTCTGGCAGCAGACGGCGCGCAATCTGCTGCCGTATCTGACGGCGATTCAGAATGTGGCGCTGCCGATGCAGTTGCGGGGCCGCGCGGCCGGCGGCCGGCGGCAGCGGGCGGAGCGGGCCGAGTCGCTACTGAGGATATTGGAGGTCGGCGAGTGCCGGGACCGGCGTCCGCATCAGATGTCCGGGGGGCAGCAGCAGCGGGTGGCGATCGCGGTGGCGCTGGCGAACGAGCCGTCGGTGCTGCTGGCGGACGAGCCGACGGGTGAGCTGGACTCGCACACGGCCGAGCAGATCTTCGAGGCGTTCCGCACCGCGAACAAGGAGCTGGGGACGACGATCGTGATCGTCACCCATGACCAGGCGGTGGCGAGCGAGGTCCGCCGTACGGTCGCGATCCGCGACGGGCGCACCTCGACGGAGATCCTGCGGCGCACGGAGGTCGACACGGCGACCGGCCAGGAGTCGGTGGTGGCGCGGGAGTACGCGATGCTCGACCGCGCGGGCCGGCTCCAGCTGCCGGCGGAGTACGCCAGGGCGCTGGGGATGCGGGACCGGGTGATGCTGGAGCTGGAGCCGGATCACATCCAGGTCTGGCCGGACGCGCCGGAGGGGCCGGAGGGGCCCTGACGGGTGCCGCGGCGGGGGCTCTCCCCGACCCGCTGTCGGGCACCGGAGGGCTCAGCCGGGTACGGCGCCGGAGGGCTCAGAGCTCCCAGTCGGTCTCGTAGAACACCACGCGTTCGTCCCGCCCGGCCGGCCGCATCCCCGCCGCGGCCATGACGCGCTGGGAGGCGGTGTTGTCGTGGTCGGCGTCGCCCTTGACCCGGCTGATGCCCTGCTCCCGGGCGGATGCCAGCAGGGCCCGCAGGGCCTCGGCCGCGTATCCGTGCCCCCGGGCGGACGGGACGAGGCCGTAGCCGACGGTGACACTGCCGTCCGCCTCCCCGGGCCCGTGGAAGCCGACGCCGCCGATCGCGAGGCCGTCCTCCCGGCGGCGTATCTCGTACACCCCGGGGTGCCGGCACGCGTCGCCGCCCGCCCGGGCCATGAGCAGTCCCCGGGCGGCCCTGATGTCCCCCGCGTCGGGATAGCCGGGTGCCCAGTGGGCAGCCGCGACCGGCCCGCCCGCCACCAGGGTCCGTGCCTCGGCGGCGGTGAGGGGATGGAGGATGAGCCGTGCCGTCACCAGATCGTTCATGGACGAGGTGACTATCACGGACGGCGGCCGGCCCGCATCCGAAATGGCCGGGTCGGGGCACGGCTGCGGGGCGGGGCACGGCGCCCCGCCCCGCACTCCGGCGCTACTGCTCGCGGCGGACCGAGAGCAGCTCCTCCAGCTGTTCCTCACGGGCCTGCGCGGCGACGAAGAGCAGTTCGTCGCCGTCCTCCAGGGTCTCCTCCGGGCTCGGGGTGAGCACCCGCGAGCCGCGGATGATCGTGACCAGGGAGGTGTCCTGCGGCCAGTCCACATCGCCGACCTGGGTGCCCCCGAGACCGGACTCCGGCGGCAGGGTCAGCTCGACCAGATTGGCGTCTCCGTGGCTGAACCGGAGCAGCCGCACCAGATCGCCGACGCTGACCGCCTCCTCCACCAGCGCGGACATCAGCCGCGGGGTGGAGACGGCGACATCGACCCCCCAGGACTCATTGAAGAGCCATTCATTCTTGGGGTTGTTGACCCGGGCGACCACCCGGGGCACCGCGTACTCGGTCTTGGCGAGCAGCGAGACGACCAGATTCACCTTGTCGTCACCGGTGGCCGCGATCACCACATGGCAGCGCTGGAGCGCCGCCTCGTCGAGCGAGGTGATCTCGCAGGCGTCCGCCAGCAGCCACTCGGCCTGCGGCACCCGCTCCACCGAGATCGCCGTCGGCGCCTTGTCGACCAGCAGGACCTCGTGTCCGTTCTCCAACAGTTCACCCGCGATGGAACGGCCCACCGCGCCGGCGCCCGCAATAGCGACCCGCATCAGTGACCGCCCTCCTCGGGGCCCTCGGCGAAGACCGCCTCGACCTTCTCGATCTCATCCGTACGCATCATCACATGCACCAGGTCGCCCTCCTGGAGGACGGTCTGCGAGGTGGGCAGCACCGCCTCGCCCAGCCGGGTGAGGAAGGCGACCCGGACCCCCGTCTCCTCCTGGAGCCTGCTGATCTTCTCCCCTATCCACGCGGGCGAGGTGTGGACCTCGGCCAGCTGGACCGCACCGCTCGGATCGCGCCACAGCGGCTCCGCACCGGACGGCAGCAGCCGCCGGAGCATCTGATCCGCCGTCCAGCGGACCGTGGCGACGGTCGGAATGCCCAGGCGCTGATACACCTCGGCGCGGCGCGGGTCGTAGATACGGGCCGCGACATTCTCGATGTTGAACATCTCGCGGGCCACCCGGGCGGCGATGATGTTGGAATTGTCCCCGCTGCTCACGGCGGCGAAGGCACCCGCGTCCTCGATGCCCGCCTCGCGCAGGGTGTCCTGGTCGAATCCGACACCGGTGACCCTGCGGCCCCCGAATCCGGAGCCCAGCCGGCGGAAGGCCGTGGGGTCCTGGTCGATGACGGCGACCGTGTGCCCCTGCTGCTCCAGGGTCTGCGCGAGAGCGGCTCCCACTCGCCCGCATCCCATGATGACGATGTGCACGACCGTCCTTCCGGCTGCCACTGCCGCGGCATTTCTTTGCTCAGTATTTAACGGTGCTCTGGCTTAAAGGGTCTCAGACCTCGGCCAAAGCTACACATGCGCGGCGTGGACCGGACACCGGGTATGTGGGGAGCGAAGGATTCCGTGAGACAACGGGGGTGGTGGGTGGGCTCCGCCCATATCGAACGCTTACGATCCTCTCCGTGTCCAAACTGACCGACCTGCCCAAACGGATTCTCATCGGCAGGGCGCTGCGCAGTGACCGGCTGGGTGAAACGCTTCTCCCGAAGCGCATCGCACTGCCCGTCTTCGCCTCCGACCCGCTGTCCTCCGTGGCGTACGCGCCCGGAGAGGTCCTGCTGGTGCTCTCCATCGCGGGTGTGTCGGCTTACCACTTCAGCCCGTGGATCGCCCTGGCCGTCGTGGTCCTGATGTTCACGGTGGTGGCCTCCTACCGCCAGAATGTGCACGCCTATCCGAGCGGCGGGGGCGACTACGAGGTCGCCAACACCAATCTCGGCCCGCGCGCCGGGCTGACCGTGGCGAGCGCGCTGCTGGTCGACTACGTACTGACGGTGGCCGTCTCCATCTCCTCCGGCGTGGAGAACCTGGGTTCCGCGATCCCGTTCGTGGTCGAGAACAAGGTCCTGTGCGCGGTGGCGGTCATTGTGCTGCTGACACTGATGAATCTGCGCGGGGTGCGGGAATCCGGGAAGCTCTTCGCGATTCCGACGTATGTCTTTGTCACCAGTGTCTTCGTCATGATCGCCTGGGGTGCTTATCAAGGGTTCGTTCTGAATGACACCCTCAAGGCACCGACCGCGGATTTCGACATCAAGGCGGAGGAGCAGGGCCTCGCGGGCCTCGCGCTGGTCTTTCTGCTGCTGAGGGCCTTCTCATCGGGCTGCGCGGCGCTCACCGGTGTGGAGGCGATCAGCAACGGCGTGCCCGCCTTCCGCAAGCCCAAGTCGCGGAACGCGGCGACCACGCTGGCGCTGATGGGCGGGCTGGCGGTGACGATGTTCTGCGGCATCATCGGGCTGGCCCTGGCCTCCGATGTGAAGATGGCCGAGAACCCCGGGCACGATCTGCTCCGGGACGGTGTGCCGGTCGGCGACGACTACATCCAGGACCCGGTGATCTCCCAGGTGGCGGCTGCGGTCTTCGGGGACGGCACCTTCTTCTTCGTCCTGCTCGCGGCGGCCACCGCCCTGGTGCTGTTCCTGGCCGCGAACACCGCGTACAACGGCTTTCCGCTGCTCGGCTCGATACTGGCCCAGGACCGCTATCTCCCCCGCCAGCTGCACACCCGGGGCGACCGGCTCGCCTTCTCCAACGGAATCGTGCTGCTCTCCGGCGCCGCCGCGCTGCTGGTCGTCGCCTACGGCGCGGATTCCACCAAGCTGATCCAGCTCTACATCGTCGGCGTCTTCGTCTCCTTCACGCTCAGCCAGATCGGCATGGTCCGGCACTGGAACCGCCATCTGCTGACCGAGAAGAACCCCGCCAGGCGCCGCCGTATGCACCGCTCCCGGGCGATCAACAGCTTCGGGGCGTTCTTCACCGGGCTGGTGCTGGTGATCGTGCTGGCGACCAAATTCACCCACGGCGCGTGGGTGGCCCTGCTGGGCATGGTGTTCTTCTACGGTGTGATGAGCGCGGTGCGCCGCCACTACGACCGGGTCGCGGAGGAACTGGTGGCACCGGACACGCCGAGCGACGACAGTGTCCGGCCGTCGCGGGTGCACTCCATCGTGCTGGTCTCCAAGATCCACCGCCCGACGCTGCGGGCGCTGGCGTACGCCAAGCTGATGCGGGTCGACAAGCTGGAGGCGCTGTCGATCAATGTCGACCCCGCCGAGACCAAGGCGCTCCGCGAGGAGTGGCAGCGGCGCGGCATCAACGTCCCGCTGAAAATCCTGGACTCCCCCTACCGGGAAATCACCCGGCCGGTGATCGAGTACGTGAAGGGCCTGCGGCGGGAGAGCCCGCGCGATGTGGTCAGTGTGGTGATCCCCGAGTACGTGGTGGGGCACTGGTACGAACATCTGCTGCACAACCAGAGCGCACTGCGGCTGAAGGGCCGGCTGCTTTTCACACCGGGCGTGATGGTGACCTCGGTGCCGTACCAGCTGGTCTCCTCGGAGAAGGCCCGGAAGCGGGCCCGCAAGCGCCAGGACTGGAGCGCTCCCGGTGCGGTCCGGCGGGGCCTGGCGGGCGAGCGCCCCAAGGAGCCGACGGGCCGGGAGTAGGGGCCCCGCCCCCGGATCCGGTGCGGCGATCGTGACCCCGTCGGCCGCGTAGACTGGTGGGCTGCCCCTCCTTGCGGTCCTCCCGGGGCACTCCCGGGCCTCCCGGCGCACTGGACCCGCACCCGCTCCGCCCCGAACTTTTGGAGTCACCCCACCATGCAGAACGCTTCCGATTCATCGCTGGTCGGGGAGGAGTACGAGGTCGAGATCGGCCCCGTGGCGCATGGCGGGCACTGCATCGCCCGTACCGAGGACGGCCGGGTGCTGTTCGTCCGGCACACCCTGCCCGGCGAGAAGGTGATCGCCAGGGTCACCGACGGCGAGGCCGACTCCCGCTTCCTGCGGGCCGACGCGGTGGAGATCATCGAGCCCTCGAAGGACCGGGTCCCCGCCCCCTGCCCGTTCTCCGGCCCCGGCAAGTGCGGCGGCTGCGACTGGCAGCACGCCAAGCCGGGAGCCCAGCGGCGCTTCAAGGGCGAGGTGATCACCGAACAGCTCTCCCGCCTCGCGGGCCTCACCCCCGAGGAGGCGGGCTGGGACGGCACGGTCATGCCGGCCGAGGGCGACAAGCTCCCGCCCGGCGAGGTCCCGGCCTGGCGCACCCGGGTGCAGTACGCGGTCGACGCGGAGGGCCGCGCGGGGCTGCGCAAGCACCGCTCGCACGACATCGAGCCGGTCGACCACTGCATGATCGCCGCCCCCGGCGTCAGCGAGCTCGGCGTCGAGAAGCGCGTCTGGCCCCAGATGGCATCGGTCGAGGCGATCGCCGCCACCGGTTCCAGCGACCGCCAGGTCGTCCTCACCCCCGCCCCCGGCGGCAGGCTCCCTCTGGTCGAGCTGGACAAGCCGGTCTCGGTCCTGCGCGTCGACGAGCGCGACGGCGGGGTGCACCGGGTCCACGGCCGCGCCTTCGTCCGCGAGCGCGCCGACGGCCGCACCTACCGGGTCGGCAACGGCGGCTTCTGGCAGGTCCACCCGCAGGCCGCGGACACGCTGGTGAAGGCCGTGATGCAGGGCCTGATGCCGCGCAAGGGCGAGATGGCCCTCGATCTGTACTGCGGCGTCGGCCTGTTCGCGGGCGCGATCGCCGAACGCCTCGGCGAGACCGGAGCGGTCCTCGGCATCGAGTCCTCCAAGCGCGCGGTGGAGGACGCCCGCCACAACCTCCGCGACCTGGAGCGCGTCCGCGTCGAACAGGGCAAGGTCGAGCAGGTCCTGCCGCGCACCGGCATCACCGAGGCCGACCTGATCGTCCTGGACCCGCCCCGCGCGGGCGCCGGCAAGCAGACGGTCCAGCGCCTGGCGGCCCTGGGCGCCCGCCGCATCGCCTACGTGGCCTGCGACCCCGCGGCCCTGGCCCGTGACCTGAAGTACTTCGCCGAGGCGGGGTACCGGTCGCGCACGCTGCGCGCCTTCGACCTCTTTCCGATGACGCACCACGTGGAGTGCGTGGCGATTCTGGAGCCGGTGAAGAAGGACGCCTGACCTGCGATTTTGTCGATGCGCGTTATGTACGTTGTGGGCGTTACGGGCGATATCCTGACGCTGAAATGACGCTCGTGACGCTCTTTTGACGCTCGTTGATCATGGTCTGACGCCGTGCTGACCAGTGGTTTTCCGTTACTGAGCGTTGATGTCGGCGCTCGGAGAAATCTGTTGCGGGCGCCTCCCCTCTGCGATGGGCGGACAGCACATCGGCCCCTTCTTCCCGTCCTGGACGGGAAGAAGGGGCCAGTGCACGTTCTGTGCTCTGCACAGCGAGGGTGAGCGGGGCCTCAAAGCCGCTCCCGGGCTCCGAGCATGGTCCTGTGGGCGTCGGACTGGAGATGGGCTGGAGGGGGACTTCGCGGCGGCTCTTGGAGCTGTTGGGGTACTTCCTTGATGCCGCTCCTGGTATTGGCCTCGACGGCGAAGAGGCGGGAGCGGCGGCGGTCGATGCGGTGGTGGCGGAGTCCGGTGAGTTCGCCCCAGCGGAGCCCGGTGGGGTGTGCGCTCGGTACGATCGGGTGATCGCCGAGGACGCCGCACATCCTCCGCGTGCATGCACGACATCGTCGGCGAGTGCATGGCATTGCCGGTGTCGTGCTCAGCCTGACCTGAGCGCGCCTTGGAGTCAGCGGAGCGAGATCCTCGTGGTCTCAAGTGCCTCAGTCAGACTGGTGAAACTCACATATTTCGAGCAGGCGCCGCGCAGCTGCTTGTCTATCGGATCCCAGCAGAAAAATCCCCTGGAGGTCGAGGATATGAGTCCGTGAGCCACGACCCCACCAGACACCAAGTAGCTGTAGACAGGGCCGCCACTGTCGCCCTTGCCGGCAACATATTCCCAAGGAGATTCACCGGTGTCGATGGTCCAGTACCGCTTGTTCTGCACGTATTGCCAGCCGTACGACCCGGAAACCGGTACACCGCATCGCTCGCCGGTCAGCGCTCCGCTGAAGCAGACGTACTGGCCGTGGTAGGTATCCCGCCAGGTGCCGACAGTGAGCATCGGCTGTCCCCTCTCGCCGGCGGGCGAGCCCCCGACAATGTAGCCACCCGCCCTCTTGTTGCCTTCCACGCGAATGTAGGCCGTGTCATTGGATGCGTCAGCTGTCTCCAGCGTCCCCAGGGAACTGTCCCTGCCGTTTCTCCATATCTGGCCGGGTTGGGTGGTGCAGTGCTCGGCGGTGATGAGGTAATCGGTCCCCTTCTGCCTGTCGTAGGCGCCGAACCCGGCGGTGCACCTGCCACCATAAGTCGGCATAATCACCTGTCCGCCGTAGTGATAGCCGGTGCTCTCGCCGAGCCGTCGATCAAAAGCCGGGTTACTGGCGGGAGTTGCCTCGGTTGCGGATGTCAGGCTGACCGGTATTCCCCGCGTCAGGGATGCGGGCAGGGCGCCCGCGGTGTTCGGCTTGTCCGCGAACGTGCGCAGGGCCGCGCCGGAGGTGTTGACTCCGACGGTGAGTGAGTTCCCGTCCTTGCCGGGGGACACTCTGACGATCTTCGCTCCGTTGACGCGGCGGATCCCGGAGCCGGCGATCGCGTCCATGGCCCTCCGCAGCTCCTTGGCGCTGTAGCGGGCGGAGGTGACTTCCACGCTCAGCCCCCTCTTCCGGTGTGTCGCGATCGCCCGGGTGACGTCCTTGGGCGGCTGTCCCTTCCAGCGGAGGGCGTAGCCGTTCTTCTCCACCGAGATGTTCAGGCCGCTGTACCCACTGCGGCGGTCCCGCTTCGCCAGACCGCTGATCTCGTCCGCCGCTTCCAGGATCGGGGCCTGGCGTCTCATCAGAGATTTCCCGGCCGCGTTCCGGGATGCGGTCCTGGTGGCCTCCTCGGCTGTCGCGGACAGCGCTGCCCCGGTCGCGGGGGTGGCCCGGCCGTCCGCAGTGGCGGACGCGGGAACCAGCGGGAAGGCGAGTGCCGCTGCCACCCCGACCGCTGCCGCGGTCCTGAAAAGTTTCACCTGTTGTTCCTTTCGAGTCTGACGATGTTCATGCGCGGGGGGCGCACCGCTGACCGACGGAGTACGTCGAGGGCCCATGGCGTCAGGACACCCAATTACTCCATAAGCCACTGGAGTAGCGCTGCTTGTGCCACCAGCGGCCGTCTGTGCCCCTCACCGTGAGCTTGGGGGTCTCGGTGTTGTTGTTCGTCACATAGATGGGGCTGCGGACTGTGCCGCCCATGGACTTCCAACCACCGAACGCGCCGGGAAAGCCATGGTTCTCCCAGACTGCGTAGTCCAAGCCGACGATGAGGGCCTGGTCCTGACCGTTGGGGTAGTTGACCCACGAGACGCCGTATTCGCACTGGAAGGCACCCCCGAGCTGCGGGTGGGTGCAGTAGCTCTGGGCGGCGTGGGCGCGGGTGGCGCCGACGCCGGTCACGGTGGTTCCGGCGAGCGCCAGCGCCGTGACGGCGATCACGGCCCTGCGGGCAATGGTCACGTTCATATGATCTCCATGGATTGAAAGCGGCCCGGAAGGGCCGGGTGTTCACGGTCCGGGGATGGTCAGCCCCGGATCCCGGTGCGTGGCGGGCTGGGGTACGGCCTCTCCGGCCCCGTGCCTTCCTTCGTCCCGCGGCCCGCCGCCGGCCCCGCCGCACAGGGCCTCGCTGCGTGCGGTCCGCCGTGACGCAGTGCCTATTCCAGTGCCGGACGGCTACGGTGACCAGGCAATATCACCGGCAAAAATCAGGCATCGCCTCTCTTGCGGGAAGATTGACGCCGGATCATGCGCGTACAGGAGGAGTGTCCATGGCCAAGACACCTGACGGTTTCGGGCAGCTCCTGCGAGCACTGCGGTTACGCGTGGGTCTGAGCCAGGAACAACTCGCCGACACCGCGGGGGTGAGTGTGCGGGCCCTGACCTACCTGGAGCAGGGCCACACCAGAAGCCCGCAGCGCCGTACCGTGCAGGCCCTGGCCCGCGCGCTGGGGCTGAGCACCGAGGAGACACGCTCCCTTGAAACAGCCGCCTCCGGACAGCGCCGCGCCCGCCCGGACATCAGCCCGACCGTCCAACAGCTTTCCCTGCCGCGGGACATCCATGACTTCACCGCCCGCGACCACGCCCTCGCAACCGTCACCGCCCTCGCCGACCCGGCCGGTACCCGGGAGTCCGGCTGCCCGCCCGTGGCCGTCCTCGCGGGCCCGCCCGGTCTCGGGAAGACCGCGTTCGCCGTCCACGCGGCCCACCGACTCGCCCCGGAGTTCCCCGACGGGCTATTCCACCTGGACCTGCGTGCCATGGACCCCGAACCGGTCCGGCCGGGCGACGCCCTGGCCCGCCTGCTGGCCGCCCTCGGCGTCACCGGCCAGGCCCTGCCCCAGGACCTGGAAGACCGTGCGGCGCTCTTCCGCTCCCTCACCGCGACCCGCCGCCTGCTCCTCGTCCTCGACAACGGCGCCGACGAAACCCAGATACGCCCCCTCCTCCCCGCCACCGGCGCCTCGCTCACCATCGTCACCAGCCGCAACAGCCTCACCGGCCTGGAAGCCGCCCACCGGGTCGAGCTGTCCCTCCTCCGCCGTGAGGAGGCCGTCACCCTCCTCACCCGTATCGTCGGCCCCGAGCGCGTGGCCCGGGAAGCGCAGGCCGCCCGCGACCTCGCCGACCGGTGCGGACATCTGCCGCTGGCCCTGCGGATCGCCGGCCAGCGCCTCGCCACCCGCCCCCGGGAATCCCTCGCGAAACTCGCCACTCTCCTCGGCCACGAGGAACGCCGCCTCGACCTGCTCCAGGCGGGCGACCTCGAGGTCCGCACCGTCTACACGCTCTCCTACCGGCAGCTCGACCCCGTCTCCCGCCTCCTCTGGCGACGCTGCACACTCGCGGCAGGCCCCGACATCAGCCCCGAGACCGCCGCACTCCTCGCCGGCATCCCGCTCCGCGTCGCCCGGCTCCGTCTGGAAGCCCTCTGCGACCGCGGGCTCCTCCAGACCGACCCCGTGACCGAGCGCTACCGCTTTCACGACCTCCTGCGGCTGTTCGCCGCCGAGCAGGTGGCGGCCGAGGACGACGAGGCGGCCCGGGACGCGGCCCTGGACCGCGCCGCCCGCTGGATACTCGCCCGCGCCACCGCCGCCGCCCTCCACTTCGATGCCGAACACCACAGCGCCCGGGCGGGTGATCCCGACCCCGCCACCGCTCCGGCAGGCCGTGAGCGGGCCCGCGCCTGGTTGGAGGCCGAACGGGAGCAGTGGCTCGCCGCCCTCGCCCACGCCGCCACCGCCGGCCGGCACCGTCAGGTCATCGACGCCGCCGCGGCGATGCACTGGTTCTCCGATCTCACGCAGCACTGGTACCAGTGGGTGGAGGTGTTCCGGCACTCCGCCGACGCCGCCCACGCCCTCGGCGACCAACACGAGGAAGCCACCCAGCTCAACCATCTCGCCTGGGCCCACAGCATCTGCGCCCACAGCCCCACGGCCGCCCTCGAAACCGCCGACCAGGCACTCATCCGCGCCCGCGGCAACCCGCTCCAGACGGGCTGGGCCCTCGGATACGGAGCCGGTGCCCTGCGCCGCCTCGGCCGCGTGGACGAGGCCATCGCCCGGCTCCACGCCTCCGCCGCCTGCCACCACGACAACCCCACCACCGCGGGCAGACTCGCCGAGCTGACCACCCTCAACACCCTCGGCGAGACCCTCCGCCGGCACGGCCGCGCCGACGAAGCCCTCGAACACCACCTCAAAAGCCTCGACATCTGCCGACAGAACCACCCCGGGCTCTCTCCCGAACTGCTCGCCGTCTACCGCGCCATCACCCTGCGGCACCTCGGCAACGACTACACCGCCCTCGGCCGCTGGCACGAGGCGGAAACCCCGCTGCGCAAGGCCCTGGCCGCCTTCGAGCAAGCCGACTCACCCGCGCGCAGCGGCCCCGTCCAGCTCGAACTCGGACGTGTCCTGCGCCGCCTCGACCGCCCCGATGAAGCCCGCGCCGTCCTGACCGCCGCCCTCCACACTCTCATCGCTCACCACCACCCTCTCCAGGCCGAGGCCACCGCCGAACTCCGCACTCCGGACCGCGCCCGCGATGGAGAGCCCGCCGGGTGATCTTCGATCGGATGGCGGATGCGTTCTTGTGTGTGCGATTCCCAGGCGCCGGGGTGTCCTTATAGCGGAGCCACCAGGACACTCCGGCGCCAGGGCGTGGCCGCCCGGGCAGAGGTCACCCGACAGGCTCTGAGGCCGCGGGCTGCCCGCCCCCGTACGTCAAAGCCGTGTCCCAGTCCGCGGTCGGCGCCCCCGCCTTCGGTGGCGGCGGTGGGCTGATGGTGCGCGACCGCACCGGGCGGCGGCGCACCACCCATCGAGGAGAAGCAGATGCACTCTGATGTCATCACGGGCCTGGCGGGCACCACCGGGCCGGCTCTGTCGCGGTCCGAGCCGACGCTCACCACGCCAGGTCCCGGCCACGGCCCGCGAGCCACCCCGGGACAGGTCCCGCCTCCTCGGCCCGCCCCCTACAGGGCGTCCTCCCCGGGTTCGTCGTCCCGGTCGGCCGCGAGTGCGGCCGGCAGGGGCAGCCCGTACTTTTCGCACAGGAAGCGGGTCTGGCAGTACCGCTGAGCCTCGGAGGCCACCCTGCCGAGGACCGCGGCATTCATGCCGGCGCTGATGAGGACGCCGATGAACGGCACCACCTTGGCGACGCTCGTAACCGAGACCCTGGAGCCGGCCGGCCCCAGACGCAGAAGCAACTTCTCGATCGCGGCGATGAGTTGGTGGTCGTTGCGGAGCTTGGCCGACCAGTTCACGCGCCCCTTGAGTGCCTGCGCCGCCTGGGCGGTCTTGTGAAGTGGCTCGGCTTTGGTCGCCTGCGCCATGAAAGACCGGCGCACGAGGCCCTGGATGAAGAGCTGCTCGTCGGGGTCCCTGGCGTCGTAGCCGTAGGAGTACGCGATACGCGTGGCTATCGATGCGCTCAGGACTTGAATCACGAGGATGTCCGCCGTCATCGCGGCGGGGATACCGGCGACGGGAACCATGGCCAGCGCGCCCATGGCACCCCCTTCGAACGCGCCGACGGTCCGCCACTTCAAGGTGTTGGCGCTCAACAGCCGGTCGCAGAACTTGAGATCCTGTTCCCGCAGTTCGAGGAAACTGTCGATTTCGAGCCCTCGCTCGCGGGCGAGCTCCTCGACGCCTTTCGGGTCGTTGAGCTCCAGCGCCAAGTCGTTGACCAGTTCGAGCAGCGCTGCCGCGCCCGCGACCGCCGGCCGCAGGGCCGCGCCGGCCATCGCGCCGCCCGCGCGACGTATCGGCTCCTTGACCATTTCCGGCACGGCGTCCTTGACCCGGCGCCCGGCGTTCCCCGCGACCTCCCCGGTGCGACCCAGTGCGGTACTCGCCCAGTTCGGCAGGGCACGGCGGTTACTGCGGCGCTCCCAGTGCGCGTTGAGCGTTCGCCACACCTGCTCCTCGTACGCGCTCATCGAGAGCGGGCCTTCGACGAGTGAGGCCGCGTGGGTGCTCAATGAGGTTCTCCATTTCGACAGTGCTTGCAGGGTGCGCGGGTGGCCGATGTTCGACGTGGAGCGGGTGACGCTCCGGGGTGACCGCGGATGCGGCCACCCGGAGTCGGATCAGTCGTGGCGGGTCCGTGGCCGGGGGCTTCACCCGTGCCGGCGATCCAACCGCTGGTGGCCGTCGGCAGAATACCCCCGGCCGCGTGAGCTTCGGCGGCTGAGAGCCTGTCGGATGACCATCGATCGCCCGGGAGCCGTCGTCCACCGGGTGCCCGGCGGCGGCCCCGGGCGTCTTTCGTGGCGCGGGCGTCCGTCAGCCCTGTTTCTCCGCTGTCAGCCAGGCGCCCAGGAACGGACTGGGCTTCCCGTGCCAGAAGACATCCACACTGTCCCGGGCCCGGGTGGCCGCCACGAACAGCAGGGAACGGGCTCGCTGCATCTCATGCCGGTGGCGCACGGCGTCACCGGTGCGCAGCCTGTTGACCGCCTCGCGCGGAACCAAACCGTCCGTGACACCGGCGATGATCATTCGCTGGTATTCCAGCCCCTTGGAGCGGAACATCGTCCCGATGTGCACTCCGCTGTCGCCATGCGGACCGTCCGCGCGGATCTCCACCGGCCGGATCCCCCGCAGACCGAGGGTGTAGCCGACCTCCTGCGCCATCTGGTTCGTCGGCACACAGATCGCGATCTGCTCATGCGGAATGCTCAGCTCCGGGTCGGCGTCCCACTCCTTGATAAGCGCCGCGACGCCCTCTCGCTCCGCGGCCCAGTCCGGGAACGCGTGCCCGGTCGGCGGCCTCCCGCTGAGAACCGACCGGTAGCCGGCCTTCTGGAGCCGGTGAAGAAGGACGCCTGAGCTGCGGTTCTGCCGATGCGCGTGCTGTGATTCGCAGGCTCCTGACGCCGAGGTGACGCTCGGAGACCTCTTCGGCGGGCGCCCCTGCCGCGCGGAGCACGGCCTTGTGGGCGTCGCGCCGGGTGGTCCGGACGCTCTCGTGGCCGTGGCTGTGCCGGACACGGTCGGCTCATCGCGCCGCGCGGCCCGGCGGGCGCAGCAGCACGGGCAGGGTGAGGACGTCGTTGCCGATGAACGACGGCTGCGGATCCGGAGCGTCCCCCTCGTCCGCGAGCGCGATGTCCGGGAACCGTTCGAAGAGGGCGGGCAGCGCGACGGCGGCCTCCAGCCGGGCGAGCGGGGCGCCGAGGCAGTAGTGGATGCCGTGCCCGAAGGCCATGTGGTCCCTGTCCACACGGTCGATCTCGAAGCCGTGCGCGGCGTCGTGGAATGACGGGTCGCGGCCGTGCGCCCCGAACCCGATGAGGATGGCGTCCCCGGCCGCTATGGTGACGCCCTCGCCGAGATCGATGTCATGGATCGCGAACCGCAGCGGGAGATGGACGACCGGAGGATGGAGCCGCAGGGTCTCCTCGATGACAGCGGCCCAGCGGGCGGGCGCGGCCAGGGTCGCGCTCAGCTGCCGGCGGTGGCCGAGAAGTGCCCGGACGGCGTTGCCGATCAGCGCGATCGTGGTCTGGCTCCCGGCGCCGATCATCAGGACCAGGGTGGAGATCAGCTCCGTCTCGGTGAGCCGGTCCCCCTCATGGGCGGTGAGCAGCAGACTGGTCATGTCGTCGCCGGGCTTCCGCCGCTTCGCCTCCACGAGAAGGCTCATGACGGTGAGCAGTTCGTTCGTGATCCGCGCCGACTCCTCCCGGGGGACATCGGTGGCCAGGATCGCGTCGACGGCGGCGAGCATCGCGGGGCGCTGGTCCTCGGGAACGCCGAAGAGATCGCAGATCACCCGGGTCGGCACACCGTGCGCGAAGTGTGCCCGCAGATCCACTGGGGCGCCGTTCTCCAGAGCCTCCAGACCGTCCAGGAGGTCGGTGACGATGGCCTGGATCGAGGGCCGCAGCGATTCCATGCGCCGCGGTGTGAAGGCGGGGCCGATCAGCCTCCGTAACCGGGTGTGCTCGGCCCCCTCGGAGGTGGCCATGGAGCGGACGTCGAGCCAGGGGGAGAGCCAGGAGACGACGCCCGGCTGGTATCCGGGCCAGGCGTCACGGGCGTCCCTGGTGACATCGGGATGGGTGACCAGCCGCTTGATGACATCGCCGCGCGTGACGGACCAGGCGATGACGTTCTGGGGCAGCCGGACCCGCGTGGCGGGCCCGGCGGCGCGGAGTTCCTCGATCTGTTCGTACAGCCGGTCACCTCCGTCGCTGTCGAGGACCGGGATGGCAGCCTCGTGGCTGGTGGTCATGGGACACCTCCGGTCACGCGGGGCGGCCCGCGGCGGGAGGGGCCACGACGGCGCGGTCTCCCGGTCGCCGGGTCGCGCCGGTGCGTAAATGATGAACTCCGCGGCAACGACGGGGAATCGGTACCGGGGATTGTGCTGCGCTCGCCCGGATTCGCATAGACGGAAATCAGCCTCTTGTCTGGTTTCTGGGCTGATTTCAGGATTGCTCGAACGTTTGCGCGTCCACCGATGGGCGCGGTTCACGGAGGCGGTGTGCGGGGAGCCGTCTCCGGGGTACGCGGTGTGTCCGGCCGGTGGAGCCGCACGGCGACCGCTGACGCGTACCGCACTGGTGCCGAACACCTATCCGGGGAAGTCGGCGGCACCGAAACGCCTGATGTGGACCGCCGGAACCCGCTCTCCCGGCTTCTCCCCCACCGGCCGCTGAACCGTCCCTCCCCCACCCCGGCCGAAGGTCATTCTCCGAGGCGCGGCAGCAGGGGCGGACGTACTGCTTCCCGGCCTCCGACAGGGCTTGCTCCGGAACCGGTGTGAAGGACGCCTGATCGCCCTGATCCGCCCGCCCCGGGAACCGGGCGGACCCGCGAGGCGGCCCGGCACGGCGAACCGGCCCTTCTCCGCGCCGACATGGTCCCGAGCCTGGTGGACGAGTTGGTCACCGCGGCAGCGCCGGCGCTGCCGGCCCGCTGTGGAGCGCTGGGCGGCGGTCAGCCGTGTGCCAGGTCGTCGCCGAGGCGGGTGCGCGCGTAGAGCACGGTGTGTCCGCGCCGGGCGGTCGTCAGCAGTCCGCCCGCACGCAGTGCGGCCAGGTGCTCGGAGACGGTGCTGGGGGCCAGCCCGAGCAGCCGGGCGAGGGCCGTTGTGCTCATCGGCTCGTCCAGCGCGGTCAGCACCCCCGCCCTGGTGCGTCCCATCACCCGGGCCGGCCCGGTGTTGCCGGGCCGGTCCGCACCGGTGCGGGCGATTCCGCGGGCGGGGTAGATGATGGACGGCTGCCACGGTGCGACAGCGATGACGCTGGTCAGCGGCCAGGTGAACACGCTCGGCACCAACAGCAGCCCGCGCCGGTCCAGGGGGACCGTCGCCCGTGCCGGGTTGCGGACGACCACGGCGTCGGCGTCCGCGCGCTCGGTCATCCGTACATCGGGGTGGAGTCCCTCGATCGCCGCGTCCAGCCCTCCCGCCGCCAGCCGGCCCGAGCGGAAGCCGATGTCGGCATGGAGGATGTCGCGCAGGACCGGCCAGCGCGGGCCGATCAGCTCCCGCCAGGCGATCTCCAGCTGACCGGCCAGCAGATCACGGGCGCGTCCCGGATCGGCCCGCAGCCCGCCGGTGTCGACGTTCAGGGTGTCCAGCTCGGCCGCCACCCGCGCCGCGGGTGTCCGGCGCACTTCGGCCAGTTGGGCCTCGACGGTGGTACCGGGGCCGGTCGTCGGCGGGCTGAGGAACTCGCAGAAGTAGTGCGGATCGCCGAGTACGGAGAGCAGTTCGGCGATGGGCGGGCCGGCCATCGCGTCCATGTCGAGCCGGGCCGCCCCGGGCGGATGGCAGCGCAGCCCGAGCCCGATCCTGAGGGCGGCGAGAAGCTCCTCCAGCGGCGAGACCGCGAAGCGCACCCGGTGCGCACCCAGCGGTGTGAGCGTGAACTCGATCATTGCGGCTCCGGAGGATTCGGCTGGACCCGAATCATTGGCGGCGGGAGCGGCTCCGGTGCCAGGTTCACCGGGTGAGGACAACACATCCGGAAAGCGTGCGGCCATCCCTGTCGCGGCACAAGCCGTACTGGCGGTGGTCCGCGGCGACGCAGTTCGGCCGGCTCCCCGGCACCATGGCACCGCTCGCCTTCACGGCGCTGACCACGGCCACGACCGGTTCCTACCGGACGGGCGCCGTGATGATGGTCGCCTTCGTGATCGGCCAGCTGGCCGTGTCGATCCCCGTGGGACGGCTCCTCGACCGCGCGGGGCCGCCGGGCCGGGGCATGCGTGTCCTGCTGTGGAGCTCGGCCCTCGCCGCGCTCGCGGTGGGAGCCGCCGCGCCGGCGGGAGTGCCCGCCTGGGGTCTCCTGGTGGCGGCCGGGATGTGCGGTGCCACCGCGGGCGGGCTGTCCGCCGGGTTTCGCACCCTGCTCTCGCGCACGGTCGACGACCGTATGCTGCTGCGCGCCCTCAGCGTCGACGCGATCCTGCTGGAGGCGACGATCATCGCGGGACCGGCGCTGGCCGTGGCCCTGGGCAGCGGGCACTCGGCGGCTCCCATGGCCGGGATGGCCGCCGCGTTCGTGATCAGTTCTCTTCTGCTGCCGAGGCCGGCGCCGGACACGGCAGCCGCCGCGGAGGAACCGGCGGCAGGTGCGGCCCCGGTCGCCTGGCTCCGCACGGCCGGCCGGCTGGGGTGCCTGTTCACCATCGGGCATCTGCTGTCCACGCTGGAGGTGGGTGCGCTGCCGCTGGCGGAGCGGACCGGCGCGGGACAGGGCACGGCCGCGCTGCTCATCGGGGTGCTGTCGGTGGCCGGCATCGTGGGCGGCGCGCTGTTCGCCTGGCGCGGTGGTTCCGGCACGGGGTGGGCCGTGCTCTTCCTGTCGGGCCTGGCCGTGGGCGGTGGTCTGACCGCACTCGACACCGGCCTGCCCGCGCTGATCGGCGGTCTCGTACTGGTCGGGCTCTGCACCGGTCCCCTGCTCGCCGTGGGTTCCGTCAACCTCCAGCGGGTACTGCCCCGATCGCGCCGGGCCGAGGGTTTCTCCGTCGCCCATGTCGTGCAGACGGCGGGGTTCGCCGCCGGGTCGCTCAGTCTGGGGATGCTCGACCTGGAGACGGCGATCACCCTGGGCGCGGGCAGCGCGGTGGCTTCCGTCGCACTCGTGCTGAGCACCGGAAGGCAGCTCGGGGCGGGACCGGAGTCGCCCGCTTGTACCCGACGATTGCCCGTGCCCCGTCCCCTACCGCGCCCTCGTCCCTGCCCGGAGAGTCGATCCGTCCGCCGCGGGCGGGACCGGAGCCGTGCCCGGCCGCACGGCTCCGCCCCATGCCCCTGGACCTGCGGCCCCGCCCCGGCTGATGATCACCCCATGAGCTTCGAACCGCGTTCCTTCCTCCTGCTGCACGGCTGGCAGAACCGCCGCCCCGAAGGCCACTGGCACCGATGGCTGGCCGGTGAGCTGGCGGCCCTCGGCCATCAGGTGATCTACCCCCAGCTCCCGGATCCCGACCATCCGGACCTGGACACCTGGGTCGGCCGTCTGCTCGGCCATCTGGACGAGCAGCGGTCCGCGGCGGCTGCCGAGCGGGTGGTCGTCGGTCACAGCCTCTCCGTACTCCTGTGGCTGCACGCGGTCGCCCGCGGCGGGGCAGAGGCCGACCGGGTGCTGCTGGTGGCGCCGCCGTCGCTCGACGTGGTCGCCGGCATCGAGGAGGTCAAGGGCTTCGGACAGCCCGCCGTCACCGCCGCGGAACTGGCCGCCGCGGCCCCCGGCGGGACGAGGCTGGTCGCCGGGGACGACGACCCGTACTGCCCGGGCGGCGCCGGCCGGGAGTACGGGGCGCCGCTCGGCATCGACACGGACATCGTTCCCGGGGCGGGACATCTGGACCTGGTGGCGGGGTACGGCGCCTGGCCGTCGGTCCTCGACTGGTGTCTCGACCCCTCGGTACGGCTGGTGGCCAGGCCGGGCGCTCCCTCCTGACTGCCTCCGTCACCAGGCAGGGGAGACCACTGCGGCCCAATCCTCTGCCACCGCGTCAAGGCCGGCCCGGCCGCGCGCTCGCGTAGCGGGAGCCGACCAATGCCGGGGGCATGTACTCGGCCGGCGGCCCCGCGTCCCGTCAGGGATCGGCGGGAAGCGGCGCGGGGCGGAAGGTGCGCCGGTAGGCCTGGGGTGTGACGCCGATGGCGGCGTGGAGATGGTGGCGCAGGGAGACGCCGGTGCCGAATCCGGCGCGGTCGGCGACCAGGTCGACGGGCCAGTCGGTGGCCTCCAGCAGGTGCCGGGCCAGGTCGACGCGCCGGCCGATGAGCCACTGGCCCGGGCTGGTGCCGACCTCGTCGCGGAAGCGGCGGGTGAAGGTGCGCACACTCACGCCCGCGTGGGCGGCCATCCGGGCCAGGGTGACGGGTTCCGGGAGGCGTTCCATGACCCATGCCTGGGTGGGGGCGGTGCCGGAAGCGGTGGGGTCCGGGACGGGGCGGCGGATGTACTGGGCCTGGCCGCCATCGCGCCAGGGCGGGACGACACAGGAGCGGGCGACCTCGTTGGCGACGCCGCTGCCGTGGTCGCGGCGGACGATGTGCAGGCACAGGTCGATACCGGCGGCCACCCCGGCGGAGGTGAGGATGTCGCCGTCGTCGACGAAGAGGACATCGGGATCGACGCGCACGGTGGTGAACATGCGCCGCAGACGGTCGGCTTCCCGCCAGTGGGTGGTGGCGGGACGGCCGTCGAGCAGTCCCGCGGCGGCCAGGACATAGGTGCCGGTGCAGATCGCCACGATCCGGGTTCCGGGGCGGATGGCGGCCAGGGCCTCGCGCAGGGCGCCGGGCAGGCGGCCCTCCTCGCGGATGGGGCCCAGGGCGTGCGAGGGCGGGATGACGACAGTGTCGACGGTGGCCAGCAGGGAGGCGTCGTGGGCGACGGTGAGCCGGTAGTCCGCCTCGGCGCGCACGGGCCGGCCGTCCAGGCTGCACGTGGTCACCGAGTAGAGCCGGTCACCCGCGCCGTCACGGGCGGCGCCGAGGATCCGCGCGGGGATGCCGAGCTCGAAGGGGACCACGCCGTCCAGAGCCAGAACGCCAACCTGATGCATGGCCCGATCCTTTCACTCCATGCCCATCAGGCCACTACTGGGCGGCTGTTGGCCCGGACAGTCTGGAGAGGTGCGGGAGAGCCCGCACCGGACGGAACGGAACCATGATGAGCACCATCAGCACATCGGCCCGCACGCGTGACCTCGTTGACGCGTTCTTCACCCGCTTCGGCGAAGGCGACCTGCCCGCCCTGCTGGACCTGTTCGACGACGGCGTCGACTTCCGTGTCGCGGGAGCCCCGCATGTCCCCTGGACCGGTGACCGCACCGGCAGGGACGAAATCGCCGCGTTCTTCGCCTCCTTCGGCCGGCACCTCACTCCGGCGATCGAGTACGTCGTCGCCACCACTGTCGTCGACGGGGACCACGCCGTGGTCATCGGCCACAACCGCTTCGGAGTGCTCGCCACCGGCAGAATCTTCACCAACCACTTCGCCCTTCACATCACCGCGGCGGACGGCAGGATCACCGGGTACCGCATGTACGAGGACAGCCACGCCATCGCCGAAGCCTTCGCCGGCTGACCACGCGCCACAACGCCCCGGCCGGCTGATCAGGTGGTGTCGAGGGAGATGTCGGCCCAGATGGTCTTGCCGTCGGAGGTGTACCGGGTGCCCCAGCGCTGGGTGAGCTGGGCGACGAGCAGCAGCCCCCGGCCGCCCTCGTCGAAGGTCCGGGCCCGCCGCAGATGGGGAGAGGTGCCGCCGGCGTCCGACACTTCGCAGATCAGCCGGCGGTCGCGGATCAGCCGCAGCCGGATCGGCGGGCTCCCGTAGCGGATCGCGTTGGTGACCAGCTCGCTGACCACCAGCTCGGCCGTGAAGTCGAGCTCCTCCAGCCCCCAGATGGTGAGCCGCTCCGAGACCTCAGCCCGGGCCCGCGCGACCACGGCCGGATCGGCCGCCAGCTCCCAGGTGGCCACCCGGCCCCCGTCGAGGGAGCGTGTACGGGCGGCGAGCAGGACGGTGTCGTCCTCGGGCGCGCTCGGCAGCAGCTCGGAGACGACCCCGTCGCAGAGCTCCTCCAGTGAGGGCGCGGGCCGGGTGAGTGCCCGGCGCAGTGCGTCGAGTCCGACGTCCAGGTCGCGGCCCCGGGCCTCGATCAGCCCGTCGGTGTACAGGGCGAGGAGGCTGCCTTCCGGCAGGGTGATCTCGGCGCTCTCGAAGGGCAGACCGCCCAGGCCGAGCGGCGGGCCGACCGGCATGTCCAGCAGTTCGGCGGTGCCGTCCGGGCTGACCACGACGGGCGGGGGATGACCGGCGCTGGCCAGGGAGCAGCGTTTCGACACCGGGTCGTAGACGGCGTAGAGGCAGGTGGCGCCGACATCCCCGGCACCCTCGCCCTCCGTGCCGGTCTCGGAGGCGAGCCGGAGCACCACATCGTCGAAGTGCGTGAGCAGTTCGTCGGGCGGCAGATCGATGTCGGCCAGGGTGCGCACCGCGCTGCGCAGGCGGCCCATGGTGGCAGCGGCCTGGATGCCGTGCCCGACGACATCGCCGACCACCAGGGCCACCCGCACTCCGGAGAGGGGAATCACATCGAACCAGTCGCCGCCCACTCCGGCCCGGCCCCCGGCGGGCAGATACCGGGCCGCGACCTCCAGCGCCGCCTGGTCGGGCAGCGAGCGCGGCAGCAGACTGCGCTGGAGCGTCACGGCGGTGCCGCGTTCGTGTGCGTAGCGGCGGGCGTTGTCGACGCACACCCCGGCCCGGGCGGTGATCTCCTCGGCCAGCAGCACATCGTCGGGGGCGAAGGGCTCGGTCTGCCCCCGGCGGGCGAAGATCGCGACCCCCAGGGTGACCCCCCGGGCGCGTACCGGCACCACCATCACCGCATGCGCTCCGATGAACCGGATCCGGGCGGCCCACTCCGGGCTCCGGGCATTCCAGCGGGCGTACGCGGCCTCACTCGTCCCGAACACTGCCGTCCGCCCGGTGGCCAGGCACTCGGCGATCGGCGACGGCCCGGCACCGGTGGTGTACTCCGCGGCGGTGTCGTCCCCGGGTACGCCCTCGGCCGCCCGGGCGGCGGCCCTGCGCAGCGTGACCGGGCCGGTCACCGGGCCGGATCGCGGTTCGTCACCGTCCTGAACGAGGGCCAGGAGGTCGACGGCCGCGTAGTCGGCGAACGCCGGCACCGCCACCTCGGCCAGTTCCCGCGCGGTACGGGTGATGTCCAGGGTGCTGCCGATCCGGGTGCCCGCCTCATTGACCAGCAGCAGCCGCCGGCGGGCCCGGTGGTACTCGGTCCTGTCGTGGGCGGCCAGACAGACACCGCGCACCGCCCCGGCCGGATCCCACACCGGTGCCAGCGACACCGACCAGGCATGCTCACGGCTCTCCCCCGGCACCCGTACATAGGTCTCGATGTCCCGTGTCTCGCCCGATGCGAGCACCTCCCGCATGGCCCGCTCGATCCCCGCCGCGTCGGGATCGAGGACCACCTGGTACGGGCGCAGCCCCCGGATCTGGTCCTCGGTGAGGGCCGCCACGTTCTGCAGACCGGCATTGGCGCGCACCGCCAGCAGATCGCTGTCGTAGACCGCTTCCACGCAGGGCGACTGGGTGAACGCCCACTCGGCGACCGTGCGGTCGTCGTGTGACAGCCCGCCGGGCCGGCGTTCCCTCCCCACGGATGTCAGCAGCCAGATGGTGCCCGGCGGGTCGCCCCCTCCCCGCAGGGCACGCACCAGGGTCTTCAGGGCCCTGCCGTCGCGGTGGCGCACCTCCGCCGTCCCGCTCCAGTGAATGTCCGCACCGAGCCCGGTCCCGGCCGCCTCCGCGAGCCGCTCGCCGAACAGATCCGCCACCGGCCGTCCCAGGGCCTCCCCCGGCCGGTGACCGAGCAGCAGCCGGGCGCCCTCGTCCCACCCCGTGACGATGCCCCGCTCATCGGCGGTGACGGTCGCGATGTACGGCGGGCCGAGGCTCTCGGGCGGGTTCCCGGAATCTTCGCGATCTTCGCGGCGGCTCATTTCCGCCCCTCACAACCGCTGGGCGCCGGGGCGGGCACCGCGTGACCGGGGCGCCGGCCCGCGCACCCGGAACGCCTCCGCGCGCCGCCGCAGGCGGGGCACATGCGTGTCCGCCCGGTCAGGATCCGGTGCCGGGGGACCGGCCCGGTTCCGGGTGCTCGATGCCGGGAACACGCACGACGACCGCCGTGTTTCCCACACTCTTCGGCCCGGTGGCGCGGCCGGGGAGCGGGCCGGTCCCCGGATGGCCGGGGCCCTTCTCGTACGAGGCGCCGGCGTCCTCGGGGCTGTCCCGCAGGACGGGTTCCGGCCGGTCGCCCGCGCCGAGCCGCGCGAGGTACGCGTCCCGGAATCCGGACCGGTCGCGGGCGAGGGCACGGGGTACGGCCGGGGAGCCGGCCACCGGGGCGTCCTCCTCCCCGGGCTCGACGGCGACCCTCGTGATCTCCACGACATGACCCATGACGATGCCCTCGTTCCATGACGAACAGCCGTCTTCCACCTACCTGGGCAGGGTATGGCGCCGCTCCGGTGCCCGCGCGCCGACCGCGGACGGTCATCGGGTCCGTGTGCGGGGCGCGGGGACCGGGGTCGTGTTGGCGAACACGGCGGACCATGGACGTCCCGCGCCCCTTCCGCCACCCGTGTGAGCGGACGCCACCCGTGTGAGCGGACGCCGCCGTGTGAGCGGACGCCGCCGTGTGAGCGGGGCCGGACGGCAGGCCCTCCGGGCCGGGGCGGGGCAGGGGCGGGGAGGCGGAACGGGCCGGGCCGGGCCGGCCGCTCTCGGTCAGCCCTCGACCGCGGCCGGGTCCATCCACACGACCTCCCAGGTGTGGCCGTCGAGGTCGTCGAAGGCCCGGCCGTACATGAAGCCGTAGTCCCTGGTGTCCCCGGTGAGCGACCCGCCGGCGGCGACGGCCTTCTCCACCAGCTCGTCGACCTTCTCCCGGCTCTCCGCGCTCAGCGCGAGCAGCACCTCACTGGAGGTGGTCGAGTCCACGATCTGCTTCTGGGTGAACTCGGCGTACTTCGGGTGGGTGTGCAGCATGACCACGATGGTGTCGCTGAGCGGGAACGAGGCAGTCGTTTCGTCACTGAACTGGGCATTGGCCGTGTAGCCCAGTCCGGTGAAGAACTTCTTCGCGGCGTCGAGGTCACGGGTTGCCAGGTTGACGAAGATCATCTGCTGGTACATGGCCGGATGGCTCCCATCACTGTGGTGCTGTTCACGTTTCCAGAGGTTCTCAGGGTGTTCAAGTGGTGGACGGGTCGGCGGAGCGGAACTCATCGGTGGCGCGCGAGGGAAGTGCGGAGTACTTCCCGGCACCCGGCCCGCCCGGAACGGATTCACACCCGCGCGGGTTCCTCGCCGGAGTGCCCGGGCGGAACGGGCGGGACGTCAGAGGCGGGCGGGACGGCCGGGAGGTCAGGGACGGCCGGCAGCGGGCGGGTCTCCGGCAGGGCCGCGAAACAGGCCGTGCTGAGGATCCCGATCGCGGTGAGCCAGGCGGCCACCCCCCACGGCGGGCCGTCTCCGTCCGAGAGCGCCGTCACCACGATGGGGGTGAGCGCCCCGCCGAGCACACCGGCGAGGTTGTATCCGACCGCGGCTCCCGTGCACCGCACCCGGGGCTCGTAGAGCTCGGGCAGATAGGCGGCGATCACCGAGAACATCGCGACGAGCGCGATCAGCGCCACGACGGAGCCCAGGAACATCAGCGGCGGCTCCCCCGTCTCCAGCAGTGCGACGAAGGGAAACATCCACAGGGTCGCGAAGCCACTGCCCGCCAGGCACATCGGACGGCGGCCGACGCGGTCGCCGAGCAGCGCGGCGGGCGCGGTGAGCGCGCCCTGGACCACCACGGCGGCGGTCACCAGGGCCAGCATCATGGTGGCGGTGAGCCCGAGCCGCCCCGTCCCGTAGGCCAGGGCCCATGTCGTCACGGCGTAGAAGACCGCGTATCCGACCGAGAGGCCGCCGGCGGTCAGCAGCAGCAGGCGCCAGTGCCCGCGCACCACCTCGGCGGCCGGGGCGGACGAGGTGGTGCCCGTCTCCGCCAGGCCGCGGAACTGCGGGGTCTCGGCCAGTGAGGTGCGCAGCAGCAGACCGCACACCGTGAGAATCCCGGCGGCCCAGAAGGGCACCCGCCACCCCCAGCCGAGGAACTGGGCGTCGGAGAGCACCGCGGTGAGCGTCAGCATCATGCCGTTCGCCAGCAGAAATCCCAGCGGCGGCCCCATCTGCGGAAAGCTGCCCCACAGGGCGCGCCGTCCGGCCGGCGCGTGTTCGGCGGTGAGCAGTACGGCTCCGCCCCACTCACCGCCGAGGCCGAGTCCCTGGAGGAACCGGAGCAGCAGAAGCAGCACAGGGGCGGCGGTGCCGATGTCGGCGTACACCGGCAGACAGCCCACGGCGGTGGTGGCGACCCCGGTCATCAGCAGCGAGGCGACCAGCACGGGGCGGCGGCCGTACCGGTCGCCGATGTGCCCGAAGAGTACGGAGCCGACCGGGCGGGCGATGAATCCGACGGCGTAGGTGCCGAAGGCGGCCAGCGTCCCGGTCAGCGGGGAGAAGGTGGGAAAGAACAGCGGCCCCAGGACGAGTGCCGCCGCGGTCCCGTAGACGAAGAAGTCGTAAAACTCGATGGCGGTCCCGGCGAGCGACGCCGAAGCGATCCGCAGCATCGACGGCCCCCGGCTTCCGCGGGGTCCGGCCGGTGCGGCGCTGTGTGCAGACATACCGGGTCAACTGTCCCCGTATCCGCGTGGTTACGGGGCTGCGGTACGGGCCCGTCCCGGCCCGGACAGCGCGGAGGGCCCTGTCTCCAGGGCCCTCGGCGCCGTCAGGCGGTCGGAATCAGAGGGTCGACTTGAACAGCAGCCGGTTCGGGGTGCCGCTGACATTGCCGCGGATCACATTCGGGGTGCTGTTGTTGATGATCCAGTTGTTGACCGTGGGGCTGGACGCCTCGCCGAAGGCCGACTTGTAGAGCGCGGCCACGCCGGCCACGTGCGGTGCGGCCATCGACGTACCGCTCATGGTGGTGGTGCCGCCGCCGGAGCGGGTGGAGAGGACATTGACACCCGGGCCGTAGAGGTCGACACACTGCCCGTAGTTGCTGAAGCTCGCCTTGTTGTCCGCCGAGTCGGAGGCGGCGATCGAGAGGGCGCCGGCCGCGCTCGCCGGGGAGAAGTTGCAGGCGTCCTGGTTGTTGTTGCCCGCCGCGACCGTGGTGTGGACACCGGAGTTGGCGAGGTTGGTGGCCGCGTTGTTGAGGGCGGCGGAGTAGCCGCCGCCGAGGGAGGCGTTGGCCACCGCGGGCTTCACCGCGTTCTGCCGGACCCAGTCGAAGCCGGCGATGATGCCGGAGAAGGATCCCGAGCCCTGACAGTTGAGAACCTTCACACCGCGCAGCTGCACGCCCTTGGCCACACCGTACGTCGTGCCGCCGACCGTGCCCGCGACATGGGTGCCGTGGCCGTTGCAGTCCGCGCCGTTGCCGCCGAAGGCGTCGAAGACATTGCGGGCGCGGTTGCCGAAGTCGGGGTGCCCGGCGAAGATGCCCGAGTCGATGATGTAGGCGGTCACACCCGAGCCGTTGCGGTTGTAGGTGTACGCGTTGTCCCGCCCGCTGCGCTGGTCTATTCGGTCCAGGCCGTAGGTGGGGTTGTACTGCGTCGCGGCGGAGACGACCTTCTGGTCCTCCTCGATGGAGGCGACCCTGGAGTCGGCGCGCAGCGCCTGGAGCCGGGCCGGGGTCAGCGCGGCGGCGAAGCCGTTGAGGACCGAGTCGTACACATAGTCGGTCTCGACCGACTTCGACTCGGCGAGAGCGGCCGGGTCGACGCCCTTCTTGAGGGTGACGATGTACTGGCCCTTGATCTCCTCGGCGGCGGGGGCCTGGGCGACCTTGAGCAGCGGGGCGGATTCCGGGGCGGGGGCTGCGGATCCGGTGGAGGGGAGCATCGCGAGGGGGACCGCGAGGCCGATGGCGACGGTGGCGAGGTGAGATCTGCGCATGAGGGGCTGTCACCTTTCATTGTCCGGCCGCTTGGGTGGAGACGGCCGGGTGAGGGGGGAAGCGCGCTCGTGCCGTACCGGTGAAGACGGGGAAGGTGGGGAAGTGGCACGAGGCGCACGGTGCGCGCGGTGACGAGAACTACCGAAGCGGGGTCCGGCCGCTCCTCGCGAGGGGGCGGCCGATACGCCCCGGTACGGGTGGCCGCGAGCGGGGTCTCCGCTCGCCGCGGCCGCTCTGTCAGCCGGGCGTGGCGACAACATAGCCGGGGGCATGACGAGTTGACCACGGCCGAAACGGGCGTGACCGGATGCGGCCACTGTGATCTACGGGTCAGTAGGAACCATGGTCAAGCGGGGGGCGGCCGATCTAGGGTCGGGTCATGTCTGCCGAGGATCCGTACGGGGACTGCGCCGGACCCGAGCGGGTCGAGGCCGCGGCGAGGGCCGCCTACCGGGAGCTGGGCAGCGCCGGCCGGGCCCCGGACGCGCTGCCCGAAGCGGTACGGGAATGGCTCACCGAGCGGCGGCTGGTCGACGGCGACCGGCCGCACACCAACTCACCCGAGCGCGCCCTCCACGAGCTCGTGGCCGACCAGCAGCGCAGCCTCGGCGAGCTGCACCAGGGGCTGGGCGCGCTCCATGACGTACTGCGCCTGCTGCCCGGCCTGCGGCTCGCCGGGCGGGAGGTCGTGGAGGCGGAGTTCTTCGCCGACCGGTCCCGGCTGAGGGAGCGGATGGGCGATCTGGACGCCCTGTGCCGGGACGAGATCCTCGGCATGCGCAGCACCTTTCCCGCCCCGGAAGCGCTGGAGGAGAGCCTGGGCGAGGATCTGGCCATGCTCGCGCGGGGCGTCGGCATCCAGCTGCTCGTCTCCAACCGGGCCGCGCGGCTGCCCGGTGTCGCCCGCTATCTCTCCCGGATGCGCGAACACGGCGCGCGCATCCGGCTGGCCCCGGCGGTCCCTCTCCATCTCAATGTGGTGGACCGCGCGGTGACCGTCCTCGCCCTGGGCCCGGCCGAGGACGGTGGGGAGCCCGCCGAGGACGTGGTCTTCCACAGCGCCCGCCTCGCCTCCTGCTTCGCCCGGGTCTTCGAACACCACTGGGGAACCGGCCTCCCCCACGGCACCGACCCGGCGGAGGAGTGGACCCCGCGAGAACGCGAAATCCTCGCCCTCCTGGCCGCCGGCGCCAAGGACGAGGCGATAGCCCGCCGCCTGGGCTGCTCGGAACGGACCCTCCGCCGGCTCCTGGCCGCCCTGGTGTCCCGGCTGGGGGCGGAGAGCCGCTTCGCGGCGGGGGTGCGGGCGGCGCGGCTGGGTCTGCTGGACGGGCTCTGAGGGCGTACCGGTGACGCTGTCACGTGCCCGTCCGGTGGTGAGCCGGTGTGGCGCACGCCGACATCCTGCCCGGCGGCCCGGGGACGGCAAACCGCCGGGCAATATCACGTGGTGATACCACGCGGTTACGCCGCCTCCACTCGGCCCGAAATGCCCGCTTCGGCGTCACCTTTATGCACATCCGACATGGCATGTACGGGTCTTACAGGCGCACCATTCTGACCCTTCGTCAAAGTGTGTGCTGTCGCGCCCCCTCGATCTCCCGTTACCGTCCAGCCTCGATCTCCGCAGAACCGTCACATTCGGTGATCGAACAGCCACCGGGCAAGACCATGAGACACAGCACTACAGCCAATACGCCAGACCAACACAGAGGAAAAGTAGGTCACATGCGACTCTCAGCTCTCGTAAGTGGAATGGTCACCGCCCTGGTGGCCTCGGCCGCCCTGGCACTGCCCGGCACCGTGGCGTCGGCCTCGCCCGTCCCGGCCGACGGCGCGGTCGCCTCGGGGGCCCTGGGGCAGGGGAATGTGGAGTCGACGACCGTGCCCTTTGACCGAAAGGGATACTGGCCGCTGGAAAGCGCGCCGGGTGGCGCGTCCCCCAACATTCAGTCCTCGGGTACGAGCCCGGGGCAGCCGCTGAGGCTGAGGGGGGCCGCCCATCTCTACCATCCCGCCGATGTGTTCGACGATTCGGCCCTCACCGACTCCGGTCATCTCACCCTCAACGGCACCACCGACTGGGCCGACACCGACAACCCAGTACTCTCCGGGGCCACGAGCTACACCCTCGGAGTGAGAGTCCGGCCGAATCTGCTCGACCCCACACGCTCGCAGACCGTGCTGTCCGTCCCAGGTCAGTACAAGGACAGAGTGGCCATACGGTACGAGGGGACGACACAGAAGTGGCAGCTCTCGGTCACCACAGCGGACAGCCCCACCGCCGAGACGGTCACCATCACCGCGGACGAACAGTTTCCCTCCGCTGACGGGAGCGGTCAGCATCTCGCCGTCGTGTACAACGCGGTCACCCAGGAGCTGCGGTTCCATGTCGACGGGAGCCAATGGACCGCACCGGGGGTGACAGTCAGCGGCAATGCCCCGCTGCCCTCCACCGGCGGCCTTCAGGTGGGTCGTTCGGCGCAGGGCGGCGGCAGTGAGTACTTGGCCGGCGCCATTGACGAGGTCCGGGCCTACGCCCAGGCCGTCGATGCGATCACCCTCTCGCGGATGAGCGCGCTGACCGGCGACCCCAGCCTGTAGGGAGTTCGGCGCCGACGAGGGGGCAGCGCATGCGCTGCCCCACTGGAAGGCCGACAGACCATCGTGGATGCAATAAGTCCAGCCATTGGGTTCAGGGGGCAGGCCGATTCGATGAGTGAGAGCCATGAAGTCCTGGCCGGCCTGAGCGCACCATCCGCCCTGCTTCGCCTGACAGGTCAGGGACCCTTCCACCCGAGGTGCGGCCCGTCTCGAATTGCGGAAGTGTTCAATGAGTCGGATTCCTATCGATTCGAGCTGTACCATCCGGCGAAGATTGTCGAGGAATCCCACAACCTCCGAGACGAGTCCCGCACGGACGGCGATGTGCGCGACTTGTTCACCCTGCCGGGTTTGGGTGTCGACCCAGAACTCGCTTTGCTGATCGGGGATCTGGGTGCGGACATGCCGATCGCTCTGGACTATCGACGGCACGGCCTGGCACCTCGGGTGATCTACCTGGGGAGTCGCGGATGGGTTGAGGTTGCGGACGACTTCGATGCGTTCTCCGAGATGATCAGTGACCAGCTCCCGGGGCCTTTCGGGGAGAGGGGATCCGAGTGAAAAGGACACGTCAGCGCGACCGTGACATGCCGGGACCCGAAGCGCCCTGGAACGAGATCGTGCCGGGATTGTGGATGGGCGGTCACTACTGGACCGATCCCGCCGGCGAACTCCAGCCGGTCGTCGTCGGTCATGAGTTTGGCCTGGTCGTCAGCCTGTTCACCCGCTCCGGTCACGGCCCCCGGCCGGGGGTCGAACACCTTGTCGCCGAGATTCCCGATGACCCGCTCACCGCCGATCAGATCGGCACGGTGCAGGGACTCGCTGACACCACCGCGCACGCCGTGCGGAACGGACGCACCATCCTTGTCCGTTGTCACTCCGGCTACAACCGATCGGGCCTCGTCGTGGCGCAGGCACTCATACAACTGGGCCACGAAGCGACGACGGCGATCCGTCTCGTGCAGGAGAAGCGATCCCCCTGGGCCCTGAACAACGTGACCTTCAGGAACTACCTCACCACAGGTCTCGACGTGGCCCGCCTTCTGACCGGGCTCCACAGCTGAAGGACAGGCGCTGCCACGTCGGTGAACCGCACCGCAACCGCTGTCGGAGAACGGGGGGCGCAGCTCCATGGACACACCTCGGCCGCGTGGGCCTCTGCGGAACCCGGCGTTGGTCATCACACACTGGTGGGGCAGCGCATGCGCTGCCCCACCGGCATCAGTGAGTCGCCCGCTCAGAGGCGCGCGTCGGCCGCCAGGGCGGTGAAGGTGGACCAGGCGGCGGGGGAGACTGTGAGTGGGGGGCGCTGTTTGTTCTTCGAGTCGCGGATCAGGACGGCTTCGGCTCGCACGGAGACCTCGACGCAGTTGCCGCCGCCACCACCGCTGTAACTGCTCTTGAACCAGGCGACCTCAATGCAGTTCCCGCCGCCGTCATCGCTGTAGCTGCTCTTGAACCAGGACAGTTCCGTGGTGCTCATCATGCTCCTCGCATCTGCTCCAGCAGGCTCATGCTGGCCTGGCGGCTCAGAGCCTGTGAGCGCATCTTCCCATAGCGTTGAAGCATGGCGCTGACAGCTTTGGGGTCAGTGATCAGCATGCTGGCGTCGTGAGCTTCAACGTAGCCGACCCAGCGGTTTTCGTCCGTCTCCGCAAGGTACATTGACCCCTTGGAGCCGGAATGGTCCTCTTGATACAGGGGCATCACTTGAATCTCCACATTGCGCAAGCACCCCTTGATCAGCAGGTTCTCCAGAAGGGCATCGGTCACTTCGACGCCACCCAAACCACGTTCCAGCAGAGCCTGCTCAATGATGAAGCTAAAGCTGGTGTTCGGACGCTCCAACAGCAGTCGCTGCCTGTCGAGACGTGCTGCCACCCGGTCCTCCAACTGCTCCTCCGTCAAGGGAGGCAAGCGGCGATCGAAGAGGGCCCGCATGTACGGCTCAGGCTGCAGTAGGCCCGGAATGACGCTGCACTCGTATGCATAGAGCGAGATCGCCTCTTCCTCAATCGCCGCCCACTGCCGGAACCACGACGCCAGCCCCTTCTTCCGCATCAGACTCTTCGCCGCCGCCAGAAGCACCCTCGACGCCGGTCCCCCCAACACCGCCTCCGAGCGGTCCAGCAGACCCTTCGGAGGGAAACGCTTCCCCTGCTCAATCTTGGCGATATACGCCACCGAGTACTTCACCAGCGGCGCGAACTGCTCCTGCGTCAGCCGGGCCTCGTCCCTCAGCGCCTTCAACACCACGCCGAAGGTCTTGAGGCTGTCCGACAACTCCGTCTCGCCGGCACCCGCTCCCCCGGCCCCTTGATCCGCCGCCATAGCAGCCCGCCCGCCTTCCGTGCCCGTAACCCGTGCTCACACCACGCCTGTTGGCGTGGCGGCACACCCGACCGTGCTGCCCAGTACAACGCCAAGGGGCACCATGGTCACGGGCGGTTACTCACCCAGTCCAGGCGGTGAACCAGTACAACCGGATCTGTATCGGCACGGACCGCCCCGACCTGCGGTACCTCGGGCACACTCGTGAGGTGGCGCGCGGGACTCACCCGCAGGCGTGAACGGCCGGATTCGCGTTCCCCCGGTACAGCGCGGGCCCACCACCGGGACAGCCGGTTCTGTACGGGGAGAGTCCCTGGTCGCCACGGTCACCCGGCCGGAACCCTGCCGTCATGAACGCCCCGCAGACCCCCACCCACACCCCCACTCCCGCCCAAGCCGCCGTCCGCAGCTTCACCCAGCGGTTCTCCGCCACCCGGCGAGGGAGCCGGCTCGCGCGGCTGATCGCCGGGCAGTGGCTCATCGCCTGGGATCACCCGCGCGGTACGCCGCTCTTCGACACCGTCGCGCTCGTCGTCGCCGAGCTGACCTCCAACGCCGTACTGCACGGCCGCGTACCCGGGATGGACTTCGTGCTCCGGCTCGTCCGCGACGACGAGCGCGGTGTCATCCGTGTCGAGGTGTCCGACGCGCATCCCGGCCTGCCCGCCCGGGTCGCGCCCCGGCCGGACGAGGATCACGGGCGCGGGATGCTGCTCGTGGACGCGCTCGCGGCCTCATGGGGTGTACGCGATGGCGCGGGGTCGGGGAAGACCGTGTGGGCGGAGTGCGCCCAGCCCGGCATTCCGCGCTCGGTGAAGCCGCTCCCATGACCCGGCCCACGGCCCCGGGACCCCGTCCTCAGCCGGCCCGGCCGGTCCCGCGGCCTTGCGCCTATCATTCACCGGACACACCGCCGAGGAGAACGGGAAGGGCCTGATACGGCTCACCAAAGCCTTCGGAGGACACTCACCTACCATGCTGCCATGAGTGTTACGGCACCAAAGGGTAACGCAAGGAGCTTTCTTGGCCACTGAAAAGATGCCCCGCCGGCTGGGAATCATGGCGGCAGTGGCGCTCACGTTACTGGCCGCGGATTTCTTCACCAAGCAGATAGCCCTGGAGCATTTCTCGGTCACCGATCCCGTACAGGCGCTCGGCGGATTCCTGCGTTTCACGCTGATCTTCAATTCCGGCGGCGCGTTCTCCTTCGGGGAGGACAAGACCTGGTTCTTCACCGCGGTGAAGCTCGCGGTCCTCGCCGCCATGCTGGTGGTGTCGCCCCGGATCCGCACCCCCGTCTGGGCGGTCGCCTTCGGGCTGATCATGGCCGGCGCGGCCGGGAATCTGATCGACCGGATCTTCCGCGACCCCTCCCCGTGGCAGGGGCACGTCGTCGACTGGATCCAGTTGCCGCACTGGCCGGTCTTCAATCTCGCCGACTGCTCCGTGGTGTGCGGAAGCGCTTTGGTGATGTGGGCCTCCTTCAAGGGGATCCGGCTCGACGGCACTCTCGAATCCGCCGCACTGAGCGAATCCGCCGCAGTGAGCGATTCCGTCGTACAGAACGGATCCTCCGTGCAGAACGAGTCGACCGATACGGGCTCGGAGAAGAGCGACACGAAGAAGGCGGAAAAGACCGACGACGGAGCGTGATCTCGCGCTTCGACGGCCGCGTGCGGGCCGGCGCCCACGTCGTGCACTGAATCGACCCCGGACAGGAAGCCGGCGGACGCCCTTGGCGGACGCCGGCTTCTCCGTATCCGCGTGCGGACGGAAACCGATACCGGGTCGAATTCCGACACCGACTCCGTAGACGTCGGCCCAGTTTTGAACACGTTCAACTACTGGTCTACGCTCACCTCGGACGAGGGAGGGGCACACGATGAAGATCGTCATTCCCGGCGGAACCGGACAGGTCGGCACGATCCTCAAGCGCGCGCTCGGCGCCGCCGGCCACGAGGTCGTGATTCTCACCAGACACCCCCGGCGCGAGGGCGATATCCCCTGGGACGGCAGAACCCCGGGGCCGTGGACGACGGCGGTGGACGGCAGCGATGTCGTGATCAACCTGGCCGGGCGCACGGTGAGCTGCCGGTACACGGCCACCCATCTGCGGGAGATGATGGACTCCCGGGTCGAGTCCACCCTTGCCGTGGGTGCCGCGATCGCGAGCGCCGCCAACCCGCCCCGGCTCTGGCTCCAGATGAGCACCGCCACGGTGTACGCGCACCGCTTCGACGCCTCCAATGACGAGGCCACCGGCCTGATCGGCGGTACCGAGCCCGGCGTGCCGGACTACTGGGCGTACAGCGTCGAGATCGCCAGGGCCTGGGAGCGGGCTCAGCAGCAGGCCGAGACACCGGCCACCCGCAAGATCGCCCTGCGCTCGGCCATGGTGATGAGCCCGGACGCCGGCGGGGTGTTCGCCGTGCTGCTGGGGCTGGCCAGTCTGGGGCTCGGCGGGCCGGTCGCCGGCGGAGCGCAGTACGTGTCGTGGATCCACGAACACGACTTCGCGCGCGCCGTGGAGTTCCTGATGGAGCGGGAGGACATCGAGGGACCGGTGAACCTGGCGGCTCCCCACCCCCTGCCGCAGCGCGCGTTCATGCGTGCCCTGCGCTCCGCGTGGGGCGTACCGGTGGGTCTCCCCGCGACCCGGTGGATGGCCGAGGTGGGCGCGTTCGCCCTGCGTTCCGACACCGAACTGCTGCTGAAGAGCCGCCGCGTCGTCCCGGGCCGGCTGACCGGGGCCGGGTTCGGCTTCCGGTACCCCACCTGGCCGCAGGCCGCCGGCGAGCTGGTTCGCCGGGTGCGCGGACGGTCCGGCACCGGCTGATCCGGCCGGACCGGCTGAACGGCGCCCACCAGCAGCACCCGCAGCACCCGCAGCACCACCGTTAATCATGCCCATGGCATATGCGCAATGAACAAGATCACGTTGCGCGAATAACCCTCATAGCATCAATTATCCGACCAGAGGGGACAGTTGGCGGCCGGTACTCCCCAGTACGGTCTCCCAGGCATCACCCACAGGTAATGCACAGGAACCGAGAGAGACCGGGAACCATGACGGTGGAGAGACCCGCGCCACACGAGCGCGGACGGCAGTGGTCGAAGGCGAGTCTTCGACATATATCGTGCGGGCTGGCGCTGACGCTGGCCGTGACCCTGCTGGACGGGGCGGCCGGTGCCGCCGAGGCGAGTGCGGCCCCGCGGGCGGCGAAGAAGCAGGCGGTGACCCAGGCCGCGGACATCGCGTCGGCGCGGGTCGCCGCGCGGTTGTCGGGCAAGCGGGTCGAGGCGCTCTCGGAGCGTACGGAGACCTCGACGACCTGGGTGAACAAGGACGGCTCCCTCACCACGGAGCTGGCCGCCGGGCCGGTCCGGTTCAAGGACGACGCCACCCGGAGCTGGCGTGATGTCGAGCTGGACCTGGTGCGGTCCGGTGACGGCGGGGTCGAGCCGAAGGCGCATCCCGAAGGGCTCCGGCTGGCCGGGAAGTCGGGTGTTCCGGCCGCCTCCATCCAGGCCGCGCGCACCGCACGGGCCACCGACCTGGTCACCCTCGGCGAGGGCGACCGGGCGATCACCCTCCAGTGGCGGGGCGGACTGCCCGCCCCGAAGCTGACCGGCACCCGGGCCGAGTACCCCAACGCCGTGCCCGGCGCGGACGTGGTCGTGGAGGCCACCCGTACCGGGTTCGAGCAGTTCGTGGAGATCAACCGGCGGCCTGCGGACGCGGACTACTCCTACACGCTGCCGCTGCGCGCCAAGGGGCTGACCTTCAAGCAGCTGAAGGACGGCAGTCTCCTCTTCACCGACCGCGCGAAGAACAAGCACGCGGTGATGCCCGCACCGGTGATGTGGGACGCGAGCACCGACAAGGTCTCCGGCGAGCACACCCGCCGGGCCCGGGTCGCCATGAAGGCCGTTCCGACCAGGAACGGCGCCGACCTCGTCATCACCCCGGACGCGAAGTTCCTGGCCGACCCCCGGACGAAGTACCCGGTCACGGTCGACCCGTCCACCTCCGCGCTCGGCAATGTCTTCGACAGCTATGTCCAGCAGGGCGAGACGGTCGACTGGTCCGCCGACACCGAGCTGGACCTGGGCAACCCGGGGACCACCAACCCCAACGGCACCCCGCGCACGGCCCGGTCGTTCATCTCCTGGGACACCGCGCCCGTCCAGGACGCCCTGATCACCGACGCGAAGCTGTCGCTGTGGAACTTCCACTCCGGCAACACCACCTGCGCCGCCCAGCCCTGGGAGGTCTGGTCCACCGGATACGCCAACACCGCGACCCGCTGGACCTCCCAGCCCGGCTGGACGGCGAAGAAGGCGACCTCCACCGAGACGAAGGGCAACCCCGGCTGTGCCGGAGCCCCCGACGGCTGGATCAACGCCGACGTCACCGGTCTCGTCCAGGAGTGGGCCTCCGCCAAGGCCGCCCGCGGGCACATGGGTCTGCGCGCCACCAGTGAGACGGCCACCGCGCAGTGGAAGCGGGTCAACTCCTCCAACGCCGCCGCCAACCCGCCCAAGCTGACGGTGACGTACAACTACCGTCCGCGCACCGGCACCAAGCAGGAGGCGGGACCCCCGTACTTCTCCTACGGCGGCGACTACCTGGTCAACACCCTCACCCCCACCCTCCGCGACACCTTCGTCGACGCCAACGGCGACAAGGTCAACGGCACTTTCCAGATCTTCGACGACGCCGCCAACACCCAGGTCGGCTCGCCGTTCGTCTCCCCGTACGCGCCGTCCGGGCAGCCGGTCTCGGCCACCGTGCCGGCGGGATGGCTGACGAACGGCAAGAAGTATCGTTTCCGCACCAATCCCTACGACGGTGCGCACTACAACACCGGCTGGTCGGCGTGGAAGACCTTCACGGTCGACACCTCCGCACCCTCCGCGCCGACCGCGATCACGTCGGCGGACTACCCGACCGGGCAGTGGGTCAGGGGCGCGGGGCAGGCCGGCACCTTCACCGTCACCCCGCCCGCCGGTGACCACAACTGGCTCGAATGGTCCCTGGACGGGGTGACCTGGACCAAGCACGCCACCGGAGGCACGGCCGGCGCGAAGGACCTCTCCGTCGCCCCGCCGAAGGACGGCACCCACACCCTCCAGGTGCGGGCCGTCGACAAGGCCGACAACAAGTCCGAGGCCGTCAGCCACACCTTCCACGCGGGCCCCGGCGGTTTCATCGAGCCCGGCGAGGGCGAGCGCACCGCACGCCGGCTGCCGCTGGTCGCCGAGGCGGAGGCCGGAAAGTACGACGCGGTCTCCTTCTCCTGGCGCCGTTCCGCCGCCGACCCCTGGGTCAGGATCCCCGCAGGGGATGTGACATCGGGCGGCAGCCCCGTCGGCGCCTGGCCGGTCCCGCTGGTCAACGGGCGCAACGCCGCACTGGTCTGGAACGCCTCGGACACCGTCAACCCCGACGGCACGGTCCAGCTGAAGGCCGACTTCACCGGCCCTGCGGGCGCCGCCGGCGCCACCGAGCCGCTCACGGTCGTCGTGGACCGCAACGCGTCCGGCGCCGCGTCGGAGTCGATCGGACCGGGCTCGGTCAATCTGCTCACCGGCGACCACATCCTGTCCTCCTCCGACGCCGCCGCCTTCGACCTGGGCATCTCCCGCACCGCGTCCTCGCGCGTGCCGGACAAGGGGGCCCGGCAGCAGGGCCAGGCCGCGATCTTCGGCAAGGAGTGGGTCGCCGGCACGGCGGCCGAGGACGAGCAGGAGACCACGTACAGCCATGTGCGCCGGGTCTCCGACACCGCTGTCGATGTGGTGCTCTCCGAGGGCGACTCGCTCCACTTCACCGCCAACGCGGGGCGGAACGGCTGGATCCCGGAGCCGGGGACCGAGGATCTGACCCTGCGGGGCAGCACCTCGGGTTCGTTCACCCTCGCGGACACCGACGGCACGGTCACCGAATTCACCAAGCCCGACCCGGCCGCCGCCACCTGGCAGGTCTCCAGCACCCTGCTGGACGGGCTCAACAACACCGAGACCACCGTGGTCTCGGAGACCGTGACCGTGGACGGCAGGAAACTGGCCCGTCCCAGGCGGGTCATCGCCCCCACCTCGGCGGCGACCGCCGCGGCCTGCGCCGCCGACCCGTCCGTCAAGGGCTGCCGGCTGGTGGAGTACGTCTACGCGACCGCCACCACCGCGACCGCCTCCGGGCTCGGTGACGTCACCGGCCAGGTCAAGGAGGTGAAGCTCTGGGCCACCGAGCCCGGAGCCGCCGCGTCCACCGCGGTCGCGGTCCAGTCGTACGCGTACGACGGCGCGGGCCGGCTGCGCGAGGTGTGGAACCCCCGGATCACCCCGGCGCTGAAGACGGCGTACGAGTACGACGGCGCGGGCCGGGTCACGAGGCTCACCCCGCCCGGCGAGCTGCCGTGGAGCTTCACCTACGGCACCGGCGCCCGCGAGGGCATGCTGCTCAGGACCGAGCGGTCCGGCCTCCAGCAGGGAACCACCGGCACCCAGCAGGGCACGGCGGCCACCAGTGTGGTCTACGACGTACCCCTGACCGGCGGCTCCGCGCCGTACCCGATGGGCGCGAACGACGTACGGGCCTGGGGGCAGCTCGACGCCCCGGTGGACGCCACGGCCCTCTTCCCGGCCGACTCCGTACCGTCCGCGCACTCCGGCAGCGGGCTCACCGCGGCCGACTACCGGCGTGCCGGGGTGCACTACCTCGGGGTCTCCGGCCGTGAGGTCAACTCCGCCTCCCCCGGCGGACACATCACCACCACCGAGTACGACCGGTTCGGCAACACCGTCCGCGAGCTGACGGCCGGCAACCGGGCCATCGCCCTCGGCCTCACCGCCGGGGACCGCGCGGTCCGGGCGTCGCTCGGTGTCGCCGGGCTCAGTGGCGCGGAGCGCGCCGAACTGCTCTCCAGCCGCTCGGTCTTCAACGCGACCGGCACCCGTGAGGTGGAGGAGTTCGGGCCGCTGCACCGGATCGACCTGACGGCCGATCTCACGTCCGGCGGCACGGTGCTCCTGCCCTCCGGCACCTCGGCGATGGCACGCTCCTGGACGGTCAAGGAGTACGACGCCGGCCGTCCCACCGACGGCACGGCCAAGTCCCGGGACCAGGTCACCAGGGTCGTCACCGGGGCGCAGGTGCGCGAGCACCCGTCCGTGCACGGTGAGACCCGGGTCTCGCAGACGGTCTACGACTGGCCGAAGGGCCTGGCGACCAAGTCGATCCAGGACCCGGGCGGGCTCGCCCTGGTCACGGAGACCCAGTACGACGCCCAGGGCCGGCTGGTCCGGCAGCTGCTGCCGGGTGCGAGCGGTACGGACGCGGCGACCCGGGTCACCAGCTACTGGACCGCCGGCGGCACCGGGGCGTGCTCCGGGCGTCCCGAGTGGGCCGATCTCGTCTGCTCCACCGGCCCGGCCGGTGCGATCACCGGCGGCGGCTCCCAGCCGTCGCAGCTGCCCACCAGCACCACCGAGTACGACCGCTGGGGCAACTCGGCCAAGGTCACCGAGACGGCCAATGGGGTCACCCGGACGACCACCAGCTCGTACGACGCCGCGGGCCGGCTCACCACGACCGCGATCACCGGCGGCACCGGGCAGGCGCTTCCGCAGTCGGCGATCGAGTACGACCCGGAGACCGGGCGGGCGCTCCGCACCGTCTCGCCGACCGGTGGCACGATCACCAGCGCCTTCGACCGGCTCGGCCGCCAGATCTCCTACACCGACGCGGACGGCGGGCGCACGAGCACCGAGTACGACCTGCTCAACCGGCCGGTGAAGGTCTCCGACACCTCCCCGGCCACGGTCCAGTACAGCTATGACCACACGGCCGAGCCGCGCGGTCTGGCCACCCGGAACACCCACTCGGTCGCCGGTGCCTTCGAGGCGTCCTACGACGCCGACGGCGGGGTGGCCGAGGAGAAACTGCCCGGCGGCTACACACTCAGGGCGGCGGAGGACACCACCGGTTCGGCCACGGGACGCACCTACACCCGTGACAGCGACGGCACCACCGTCTACTCGGACGCGGTGACGGAGTCGATCCACGGTCAGGTGACCACCCACGCGGGCTGGTCGGACCAGAGTTACGGCTATGACGCCGCCGGCCGGCTGAAGACGGTGGCCGACACCGCCGACACCGTCTGCACCCTGCGCACCTACGCCTTCGACGCCCGCACCAACCGCACCGGTCTCACCAGTGCGACCGGTACACCGGGCGGCAACTGCCCCACCGCGGGAGGCACCTCCACCACGCACACCTACGACAGCGGTGACCGGCTCGTGGACGCCGGATACACCTATGACGCCTTCGGCCGCACCACGGCGCTGCCGGGCCACGGCACCATCGGCTATTACGCCAATGACCTGGTCCACCAGCAGACCGCGAACGGGCAGCGCCAGACCTGGCAGCTGGACGCCAATCTGCGCCACCGTTCCTGGGTCAAGGAGACCGGTTCCGGTTCCACCTGGGCCCGGACCGCGTCCAAGCGGAATCACTACGACAGCGATGGCGACGCCCCTCGCTGGATTGTGGAGGACACCGCTTCGGGCGCGCTGACCCGCAATGTCGAGTCGATCTCGGGCGATCTGGCCGCCACCACCGGCACCACGGCCGGCACGGTGCTCCAGCTGACCACCATCCACGGCGGTGTGGCGCTCCAGCTCCCGCTGGATGTCTCGCAGGCACCGGTCGCGCTCGACCACGACGAGTACGGCAACCCGCGGGCCGGCCGGATCGCCGCGCGTTACGGCTGGCTGGGCGGCAAGCAGCGGTCCGCCGAGACGGCCACCGGGCTCACCCTGATGGGTGTGCGGCTCTACAACCCGGGCACCGGCCGCTTCCTCTCACCCGACCCGGCCTACGGCGGCAACGCCAACGCCTACGAGTATGTGAACGGCGACCCGCTGAACCGGTACGACCTCGACGGCAAGTGGGGCTGGGCCAAGAAGAAGTGGAAGAGTTTCAAGAACAGTTCGGTCGGCCGGCACATCAAGCGGAACCGTAAGATCTATGGATGGGCCGCGGGTATCGGCATCGGCATCATCGGCGGTGCGTGTGTGGCGGCCACGGCCGGAATCTGCGCCGGCGCGGGCGGTCTCCTGATCGGAGCGGCCTTCGGCGCGGGTGGCGGCGCGGCGAGTTACCGCATCGGGTACGCCCGCCGTTCCTGGTCGGGTTACCGGTCGCGCATGATCTACGGTGCGGCCACGGTCGTCGGGCCCGGTGTGTTCACTCGCTGGCGGACGATCGGCAACCCGCAGACCGCCCGTAACTGGAGCCAGGGATTCCGGCGGGAGTCCAGCTATGTGCGGGACCGCCGCCGCAAGGTGCACCAGCACTGGGGATTCGGAACCCGTTGGATCCGATGACCCCGGAGTGACCTGAACCCGCCTCCAGGGGCGGGGACAGGATGGGGATCAAGCGGTTTTCAGCTCCCGCCGGGTCCGGGCACCGCGCCCGGGCCCGGCGGGGGCACATGCGAAAGGCTTGGAAAATGAACGATGTTCCCGCGCGGCGGACCACGGACGCGCCGCTCACCCGGGCCGCCGTCGCCATCGACCGGCGGCTCTCCTCGTCCTGGGGAATCATGGCGATGGTCGCGGTGCTCATAGGCGTGTCCCTGGCGTATCCGCCGCTGAGCGCGATCGGCTCGGCGGTCATTCTCGCGGGCTGGTTCGCCATCGGCCGGACCGCCAAGAGGCATGAACGGCGCACCTCCTCCTGACCCGGCGCGCGACCCGGGCGGCCGGCGCGGACGCGCCGGCCGTGACCGGGGGCGTCCGTCACGACCGGGAGCGTACGCCCGCCGGCGTCCATCGGGACCGGGCCGTACGCCCGCAGCCGTCAGCCGTCAGTCGTCAGTCGTCAGCCGGGACCGGCGGGCGCGGTCCCCTCGCGGACGGTGATGGCCTGCGCCGGGCAGATCTCGGCCGCCTCCAGGACCCGGGGATCCGGCCCGGCCGGCACCTCCCGCACCCGCGCGTGCCAGCCGTCCAAGGCGAACACCTCGGGGGCCAGCCCGGCACACATGCCCGATCCCAGGCAGAGCCCGCCGTCGACACTGATGTCCCACGCCCCGGCGGTCACCCGCCCCGGACCGTCGCGGCCCTCGTGACCGTCACGCCTGTCATGGCTGTCCCGGCCGTCACCGCCGCCGGTCACCACGCGACCGGCATGACGCGCGGACCCCGCACGATCATCGCGCTCTTCCAGGTCACATCACCGGCCGCGCGCAGCCCCGGGAATCGGGCGATGAGCGCGCTCAGCGCCTCCTGGAGTTCCAGCCGGGCGAGCGGCGCGCCCAGGCAGTGGTGGATTCCATGGCCGAAGCCGAGGTGCCGGCCGGCCTCCCGGGTGACATCGAGCACGCCCGGGGCGGTGAACCGCAGCGCGTCGTGATTGGCCGCGCCCGCGGCGACCAGAACCGGCTCACCGGAGCGGACCAGAGTGCCGCCGACCTCGATGTCCTCGGTCGCGTACCGCGCCTGGCCGGCGCCGCTGCCGAGCGGGACGAAGCGCATCAGCTCCTCCACCGCGTTGGGGATGAGCTCGGGCCGCTCCCGGAGCAGGGCAAGCTGATCCGGGTGCTGGAGCAGGGTGAAAACGAAGTTGGGGATCTGGGACGCGGTGGTCTCGTGTCCGGCGACCAGGACGGCCATGCAGAGATCGACCAGCTCCGCCTCCGACAGACGGTCCCCGCCGTCCCTGGCCTCGATCAGTTCGGTCATCAGGTCGTCCTGCGGACGGCGCCGGTGGTCATCGAGCAGTTCGAGCAGATAGGAGCGGATCTCCGCCAGATTGGCATCGAACTCGGCGGCGGTGAGGGTGCTCGTCGAGAGGATCGCCTCGCTCCAGACCCGGAAGCGCGGCTGGTCCGCCACGGGCACCCCCAGCAGCCGGCAGATCACCGCGACCGGCAGCGGGAGCGCGAAGAAGGCCACCAGGTCGGCGGGCGGCCCGGCGGCCTCCATGTCGTCGAGAAGGCGGGCCACGAGCTCACGGATCCCGGGGCGGAGCTGCTCCGCCCGGCGGACGGTGAACGCCCCCGCCACCAGGGAGCGCAGCCGGGTGTGGTCGGGCGGATCCATGCTGAGGATGCCGCTGTTCGAGCGGCCCTCGCTCTGCCGCGGCTCGTCGTGCCGCGCGCCCAGGGCCCGGCTGAAGCGGGCGTCGCCCAGGACGAAGCGGGCGTCGGCGTAACGGGTGACGAGCCAGGCCGGTTCGCCGTACGGCATCCGTACGCGTAACAGGCCCGGCTGGTCGCGGACGCGCTCGTAGGCTTCGGCGAGCTCCAGTCCTTCGGAGGTGTTGAAAGGGTAGGCGAGGGGTGTCGTGCCGGCTGCTGTCACTACGGCCTCCCATGCTGTAAGCAGGTGCTTACAACCGTAGGACCGGCCCTCCGGACGGTCAACGACGCTTTAAGGCCGTTGTGTTGACGGCTGCCGGGAGAGGATCTGACGACGTGGAAGAGCCCATCCGACCACCGGCCCGGGAGCGCCGCCGGGATGCCGCGGCCACCCGGCTGCGGCTCCTCGAAGCGGGCCGGGATCTGTTCGCCGAGCGCGGCTACGAAGCGGCGACGGTCCGCGACATAGCCGAGCGGGCGGGCGCCAATCAGGCCCTTCTCTTCCGGTACTTCGGCTCGAAACGGGGGCTGCTGACCGAGGTGGTCGCCCAGGGCGGCCTCGAACGGCTGCGCGCGACACCGCCCGGTGAGCTCTTCGAGTCATCGCTGCGCTCCCTGCTGACCGGGAGCGCCACCGGCGGCGACGATCGTTCCCTGGAGGTCTATCTGCGGTCCATCGGCCGGGGGGACGAGGCGGCCGGCACGCTGCGGGAGCTGGGCGAGGAGTACCGGAGCGCGCTGGCCACGCTCTCGGGGGCGGAGGACGGCGCGCTGCGGGCGGATCTGGCCATGGCCTGGCTGCTCGGCATCGGCCTCATGCGGACCGTGGTGGCCCGCGAGCCGCTGGCCGGCGCCGATCCGGAGGCGGTCTGCCGTCTCGTCCTCGGCACGCTCGGGCATCTGTGGTCCGCGCCGGCGGACCAGCGGGCGGAGTGAGCCGGCCGCGGGCGGAGTGAGCGGGGCCGCGGGCTCACCACAAACCACTTTCGGCCACGCTGAGTTGGCGTTCGCTCACACTCGGCGAGCTCTCCAGGCATGAACCCGCGAGTGCCGAGGTAGGGATCCCGGCGGATGCGCCCCTGACCGGGGGCGGCCAGTCCGACGAGGGGATGCCGGCAGATGTCGTTGACCGTCCACGGCCGGCACGGCGAGCGGGGGCACCGGTGAGGGAGCCGAACCGGGGGGATTCCGGGGACGAGCGCTTTCTCCGGCTGTCGGCGGTGCTCACCGGCTTCGGCGCGGCGGAGCTCCGGGCGACCGGTATGGCCGGGGCCCACCGGGAGCTGGTGGAGCGGTGGGCCGGGCCCGCGCTCGTGGGGAGGCTGGCCGCCGCCACCGGGGCCGATGTGTATGTCCCGGGCGGTGGTGACGAGGAGGCGGACGAGCTCGCCCGGGCGGTCTGTCACCTCTGGTACGTGGGGGTGTGGCCGGGGGCGGGCGGTCCGGCGCACCCGCCCGGGGAGCCCGCCGCCCGGGCATATGAGAACGGGCTGGTGTGGCGGACCTTCGGCGCCCGGCCGCCGGGGACGGCCGGACCGGGACCCGGCTCCTGGTCCCTGCCGCCCGCCGCCGATGCGCCCGCCGGCCCCCTTCCCGGCCCTCCCCCCGGCCCCCTTCCCGGCCCTCCCCCCGGCCCCCTTCCCGGCCCTCCCCCCGGCCCGCGCTCCGATCCGCGCTCCGATCCGGCGGGGAGCGGGGCGCGTTGAGCGGCGGGGAGCGGGAGGAGCACTTCGAGGTGGTCGTGGTCGGCGCGGGTGTCGCCGGCTCGCTGCTGGCGAAGGAGCTGGGCGCGCGTGGCCGGCGGGTCCTGGTGCTGGAGGCCGGGGTGGGCGACGGCGACGGGGACGGCCGCCCCGCCGTGGACCCGGAGCGGTTCCGGGCGGCGGCGGTCAAGGTGCCCACCGCCGCCATCGCGGAGAATCCGCTGGTCCCGTCGCCGGACGTACTGGATCCGGCCGGTCTCCCCGGCGGCGGCCACCGGGCACACGGCCACGTCCTCCAGAACGGCCGGCTGCCGTACAGCAGCGGCTATGTCCGGGTCAACGGCGGTACGGGTACGGCCTGGACCGGGCTCGCCCCCCGGATGCACCCGGAGGACTTCCGGACCGCCGGCTTCGGGTACGGCCGCGACTGGCCCATCGGCTACGCGGAGCTGGAGCCGTACTATCGCGCGGCCGAGCGCGAGCTCGGTGTCGCCGGTGACGCGGCGGAGCAGCGGGAGCAGGTCGGTCTGCCGCTGCCCGAGGGCTACTCCTTCCCGCACGGCCCGGTTCCGGCGAGTCATCTGGACCGGCTGGTGGCCGAGCGGCTGGACGGGCGCACCGCTGTGGATCCCGCGTATCCGCGCCGTCCGGCACGGCTGCGGGTCGTCGGTACGCCCCAGGCCCGCAACACCGCCGACGGCGGGGCGGACGGCCCGGCGTGCGCCGGCAGCGCGAGCTGTATTCCGGTCTGCCCCACCGGGGCGAAGTGGACACCGCTGCGCACCCAGCGGCGCTGGGGGCCGGCGGTGACCCTGCGCACCCGTTCACCGGTGGTGCGGGTCCTCGCCGGTGCCGGGGGCCGGATCACCGGGGTCGAGTACCGGCGGTACGGCGGGCCCGGGACGGCGGTCACCCGGCACACCGTGCGCGCGGACACCGTCGTCCTGGCGGCGCACGCGATCGAGAACGCGCGGCTGCTGCTCGCCTCAGGTCTCGCCAACTCCAGTGACCAGGTCGGCCGGAATCTGATGGATCATCCGGTACTGCTCACCTGGGGGCTGCTGCCCCGGCCGGCCGGTCCCTACCGGGGGCCGGGCTCCACCTCCGGTCTGGAGGGGTTCCGCTTCGGTCCGGCCCGGGCGGTCAGGGCGCCCTTCCGGATCGAGATCGGCAACTGGGGCTGGCTCTGGGCGGCCGGACCGCCGGGCACCGAGGTCGCCGCGCTGCTGCGGAACGGCGGCCCCGGGCGGGAGCACGGGCTCTTCGGCACGGAGCTGCGCCGGGCCGTCGGTGACCGGGTCGGGCGGCAGTTCGCCCTGCAATTCGAGCTGGAGCAGAGCGCCGACCCCGCCAACCGGGTCACTCTCGACCCGGCCCGCCGCGATCGGCTGGGACAGCCGCGTCCGGTCCTCACCTATGACCTCTCCGACCATGTGAAGGCGGGCGTGGCCGCGGCCGGAGCGGTGTCCGCCCAGATCTTCGCGCTGCTGGGGGCGGAGGACCACAGCCGGTACGAGCCGGGGCCGTCCCAGCCCGGCTGGTACGAGTACGGGGGCGCCGGCTGGGCGTACCGGGGCGCGGGTCACGGCGCCGGCACCCACATCATGGGCGACCGCCCGGCGAATTCGGTGGTCGACTCCTGGCAGCGCTGCTGGGACCACCCCAATCTGTACGCCGTGGGCTGCGGCAGCATGCCCTCCCTCGGCACCTCCAATCCGACCCTCACCATGGCCGCGATCACTCTGCGCAGCGCGGAGCGGATCCACCGCGATCTGACCGGGTCGCGCCGGGTGACCGTGCGGCCGCCGGGCCCCGGGCGCGTCCCGGAACCGGCCGTCCCCGAGGAGACCGAAGCCCCGTGACCGACTCAGCCACCGATTCAGCGGCCGGCCCCGCGACCGCCCGCGCCGGGGACGTTCCCCTCGCCCTGCCGCCCGTGTCCGCCCCGTATCTGCTGCCCTTCCACTACGGAGCCCTGCACAACATCGGTGTCGACCATCTGGTCGATCCGGCGCCGGTGCGCGCGGTGCTGGCCCGGCGGTATCCGGATCTGACCGCCGCCGACTTCGGCGGCCGGGCCTGTGTGACCCTCAACTACCAGCTGTACTTCGCGCAGTACCCGAGCGGTGGCGCGATCATCCAGGAGATCGAGTACAGCGTCATCGCCCTGCCCACCGCGAGCACCGGCCGGGTCGCCCGGCTCTCCTACGAGGAGTTCGCGCAGGGATACGACCAGACCAAGCTGCTCGGCATCGCCCGGCTCCATGTGCTCTGCGACAGCGCACTCGCCATCGCCGCCGGTACGCGGCTCTTCGGCGAGCCGAAGTACCCGGCCTGGTTCGAGGTGACGATGCCCTCCCCCAACGGCCCGGTGGGCGAGCTGTGGGACATCACCTGCAAGGCGGCGGTGCACTCGCCGCGGGAGGGGGCGATCGAACGCCGGGAGGAGACCCTTTTCTCCTTCTCGGCCGATCTGACCGGGCTCCCCCGTGTCCCGGTCAACCACACTCCCGTCACCGGTTACGGCATCGACGCGGCCGGACGCCCGCTGGCCGGACCGATGCATGTGTACCAGCCGTACCAGTACTTCCGTCTGTCCCCGGCCGAGACGGGCCGGGTGCGGCTGCGGGTCCACGACGCCTCCGCACCGGCCGGCGCCGATCTGCTGGCCCTGATCGGCGACGCTCCGGCGGCCGGCGCGTGGAGTCATCAGTCCGCCCCGGTCGCCGCGCACAACCGTCCGTACTATGTGCCGCGCTCGGTGACGGGCGGCCCGGCGGCCGGGTAGGGCGGTCGCCCGCGCGCGGTCCCCGGGGGCGCGGCGACCGGGTTTCGCGGCCGTCGGGCGCGGGGCGCGGGCCCGCGCGCCGGCGCTCACGGCCATCCGGCCCCGGGGGCGCCGGCTCCTCCGCGCCGGCCCCTCCCCGCCGCCCTTGCGCACCGCCCCCGCGAACCGGCCCCGCGCACCGGCCGCGAAAATTCCCCGGCGCGCTCTCACTCCGCTCTCAATTCGCTCCGGTATCACAGGGAGAGAGGAGAGAGAGACCGGCGAGAGATTCCGTTCCTAAATTCACTGTCCAGGCAGCCGTTTTCTAGCCGGATGGACAGGAGACATAGATGCCCGAGGAATCACGTTCGCTGCGAGCGGTCGTCGTCGGGGGCGGACCGGTCGGGTGCGTCGTCGCGATCGAATTACTGAAGCGTTCGTTCGAGGTGGACATCTATGAACGCGGTCCCGATTTCCGCAGCTACCCTCCCACTCGCGGCCACTCGTTCAATCTGACCCTCACCAAAAGGGGTCTGGACTCCCTCGACGAGGATGTGCTGAAGCTGCTCTACGAGCACGGCGTACCGCTGCCGCAGCGCATCGTGCACGCGGCGGACGGCACGGTGAACTACCAGTTGTACGGGACGGAGCCCGAGCACCATCTGCTCTCCATTCCCCGCGGCGAACTCCATCAGCTGTTGCTGGAGAAGGCCGAGAGCGCCGGCGCGCGCCTCCATTTCCACCATGAGTTCGTGGGCGCCGACCTGGCCATTCCGCGGGCCACCTTCGCGGTCAGGGGCGTCTCGGTGACCGAGGCGTACGCCGATCTGCTCATCGGATGCGACGGCGCGAACAGCATGGTGCGGCATGCGCTCTCCCGCTCCGGGGCGCGGATGCAGGTCTCCCAGGACCACTTCGGCGACGGCTTCGTCGAGGTCACGATGCCCGCGGACGCGGACGGCGGCCATCCGCTGCTGCGCGCCTACCGCGACCCCGGACAGCCGCTCAGCGAGCAGCACGGCCTGCACATCTGGTCGCGCGGGCATTTCATGCTGATCTCGCAGCCCAATACGGACGGGACATACACCACCGGGCTGTGGATGCCGCTCACCCATCCCGATCCGGAGCAGCCGAGCTGGGAGACGATGCGGACTCCCGAGGACGTCGTCAAGCTGTTCTCCGAGAATTTCCCGGACGTCGTCGAATTCCTTCCCTCACTGGCGGCCGATGTTCTGGCTGTTTCCCCGGCCCCGCTCAAGACAATTCGCGTCTTTCCTTATCATCACCAGCGCACGGTTCTGCTCGGGGACGCCGCGCACACCCTGGTGCCGTTCTTCGGGCAGGGCATCAACTGCAGTTTCGAGGATGTCCGCGCGCTGATGTCGCTGTACGACGCGAATGTCGCGGAGCTCGGTCCGCTCGCCGCCATCGATGTGACGCTGCCGGAGTTCACCCGTACCAGGAAGCCGAACGGCGACGCCATCGCCGATCTCTCCCTGGCCATGGGCGGGACGCTGAAGGACCGGGCGGCCAGCCCCGAGTTCCAGGCCAGGACGGCGCTGGAGAAGCGGATCCACCAGCGGTACCCCGACCTCTATCTGCCCCTGTACCACGCGGTGGCCTTCACCCATACGCCGTACCACGAGGTGACCGCCCGCTACACCCGGCAGTGCGCCGTCCTGGACGCGCTGTGCGCCCGGCTGGACCCGGAGCGGGACAGCGAGACCATCATCGAGGCCTATGTCGCGGCCATCGCGGACCAGGACGGGCATCTGCCCGCCCCGGTGACGACGCTCAGCCCGGGGAACGGTCTCGGCCTCAGCCCGGCGCAGGAGCGGGAGCTGCTGGAGCGGGTGGCCGAGCGGGTCGCCTCGTACCAGTCGGCGCTGGCCGGGAATGTCTATCCGGCCTCCTTCGGCGACCTCGATCGCATCGGCGCCGGCCCGCTGCCGTCGCAGGGCCGGTCCGCTCCGTACGAGGGAACCGAGCTGACCCAGCTGCTGGACGAGGTCTTCGAGCAGGCCCTGCCCAGCGGGATGATGCACGCCCACCCGGGCTTCCTCTCGCATGTCCCCTCGGGCGGTCTCTTCCAGGGCGCGGTGGGCGAGTTCGTCTCCCGCAGTCTCAACCGGTTCGCCGGGGCGTGGGCGGCGGCGCCGGGGTTCGTCCAGATCGAGTCGGCCGTGGTCCGCTGGTACTGCTCGGCCATGGGTTACGGGGAGGGCTCGTTCGGCTATCTCACCACCGGCGGCTCGATCGCCAACTTCATGGCGCTCCGGTGTGCGCTGGAGCCGATCGCGGAGGACGAGCGCCACCGGTCGGCGGTGTATGTCTCCGCGCAGGGGCACTTCTCGGTGCAGAAGGCGGCCAAGCTCGCCGGGGTGCGGAGCGACCGGGTGCGGTCGGTGCCGCTGGACGGCGATCTCCGGATGGACGTGGGCGCGCTGCGGGCGATGCTCGCCGAGGACCGGGCGCGCGGAATCGTTCCCGCCTATGTGGTGGCGACCGCGGGCACCACCAACACCGGTGCGGTGGACGACATCACGGCGATCGCCGAGGTCTGCCGGGAGGCGGGTGTCTGGCTCCATGTGGACGCCTGTTTCGGCGGCTTCTTCCGGCTCACCGAACGCGGCCGGGCCCTGCTGGCGGGGACGGAGCTGGCCGACTCGATCGCGGTGGACGCGCACAAGTCGCTCTTCCTGCCGCACGGCAACTCCGCGCTGCTGGTGCGCCGCAAGGAGACCCTGAAGGCCGCGTTCGCGATACCGGGAGCGGCCTACATTCCCGAGCTGTCGGACGACGACGACCGTCCGGACTTCATGAATTACGGTCCCGAGGTGACCCGGGAGATCCGCGGGCTCACGGCCTGGCTGCCGCTGCGGATGCACGGTCTGGGGGCTTTCGAGGACGCGCTCGACCACACTCTCGACCTCGCGGACGATCTGGCCTCCCGGCTGGCGTCCCTGGACGGGGTGACGGTGGTGCCGCGGGGCCGTCCGCATCTGCCGACCGTGGTCTTCCGGGTCCACTGCCCGGCGGGCGGGGCCATCGAGGGCTACGGCGATGTGGTGGACCGGCTCAATGAGCGGCTGTGCGAACTGATCAACTCCCGCGGCAATGTCTATCTGGCCACCTCCACACTGCCGGGTCTGGGCACGGTGCTGCGTGCCTGTGTGATGCACCACCGCACGGACGCGGCGGTGCTGGACCGGCTGCTCGCGGATCTCAAGTGGGCCAGGGAGACGCTTGAGGAGACGGACCGCGCCGGCTCCGGCGCCCTCGCCGGCTCCGACCATTCGGACAGGAGTTTCGCGTCATGATGACCCTCACCGAAGTACAGTCCGTGCCGCCGGGGCCGAATGCTCCGGTCGCCGACCAGCTCGCCTGGTTCGAGCGCGATCCCTTCGCCTGTGTGGAGGACGCCTCGCGCCGGTACGGCACCCCCTTCACCCTCCGGCTGGGCTCGCTCGGCAACGCGGAGGTGCCGGGCGTCGAGCACCGGGGCGAGTGGGTGTTCCTCACCCGGCCCGAGCAGTTGAAGGTGATGTACACCTCGGGCGAGGCGGTGACCAGCGGCGCACAGGCCAACCAGGTCTTCTTCGGCACGACCGAGGAGTCGGTGGGCTACATCGACGGGCGCTCGCACCGCCGCCGGCGCTCCCAGCTGCACCCGGCCTTCAGCGGGAACCGCGACTATGTGGCCATCATCCAGGAGGCGGTCGACAGCCATCTCGCCTCCTGGCCCAGGGACCGGCCCTTCGAGCTCTTCCCGGCGCTCCAGCTCCTCACCGGCGAGATCATCACGGAGGTGGTGTGCGGCAACTTCGACGCGGCGGACCGGCTCCGGCTGACCGCGCTGCTGCCGCGGACCGAGAGCGCCCGCCTCACGGGTGCCGAGATGTTCGCCGCCGACCAGGAGATCAGGGCGTTCGTCGCCGAGCGGATGCCGGGCCATCTGGCGAAGTCCGACGCCCTGGGCCGGGACGACGTACTGGCGTCCCTGCTGCGGCATGCGGCGGACGGCGACGCGTCGCTCACCGACGAGGTGATCCGCGACGAGATCTTCAGCCTGCTCTACACCGGCTTCTCCACCACCGCCAACACCCTCTCCTGGGCCTTCGTGGAGATGATGCACAGTGAGCCGGCCCAGCGGGCGCTGCGGGCCGAGGTCGGGGACCGGTTCCGGCACCGGCCTCTGCGGCGGGACGAGTTCGGCTCGCTGGAGCTGGTGGACGCGACACTGCTGGAGGCGCTGCGGCTGCATCCGGTGTCGGCGCTGAACGGGGTGCGCATGGTGACCGCGCCGCTGCGGCTGGACGACTATCTGCTGCCGCCCGGGACGATTCTGGTGCACTGCGCCCATGTGCTCCAGCGCAGCCCGGACCTCTATCCGGACCCGCTGTCGTTCAAGCCGGAGCGCCATCTCACCGGCCGGACCGACCACTATGTGTGGGGTCCCTTCGGCGGCGGCACCCGTACCTGTGTGGGGCGCGGCTACGCACTCGCCGAGATGCGGATGATCATGGCCATGGCGGTCTCCGGCATCCGGCTGACCCCGGTCGGCCCGGTGCCGCGCGCCCGGCAGCAGGGCATCTTCATGGCCCCGGCGGACGAGGCCCGCTGTGTGGTGCACGACGCGCGGTGAGAAGGACAAAGAGGCGGGGGAAACCCGCGGCGGGGCCGTGACCGGGGGAGGGTGGTCACGGCCCCGCCGCGTGCGAGGGGGCGGCCGGGCCCGCCGCGTACCGGGGCGCCGGTCCGGGTCAGCCGGGGCGGCCGGCCTCGGGGACCTCCTCGCCCGGGGGCGGCGGGCCCGGCGGCGTACCGTCACCGAACGGCCGGCCGCCCAGGACTTCCCGGCCGTGCGGGGTCGGCCAGCCCGAGAGATCCGGGCCGCCCGCGATGATGTGATGCGGATTGGCGGTGTCCAGCACGGTGTAGTAATGCCGCTTGATGTCGTCGAAGTCGACGGTGTCGCCGAAGCCCGGCGTCTGGAAGAGGTCGCGTGCGTACCCCCAGAGAGCCGGCATCTGGACAAGCAGATTCCGGTTGCATTTGAAGTGGCCGTGGTAGATCACGTCGAACCGGACCAGTGAGGTGAAGAGCCGGACATCGGCCTCCGTGATGGTCTCCCCCACCAGATAGCGCTGCCGGGTCAGATGCTTCTCCAGCCGGTCCAGGCAGTCGAAGAGGGCCCGGTAGGCGGCCAGGTACTCCTGCTGGGTCGAAGCGGTGCCGGCCTCGTAGACGGCGATATTGACGTTCCGGAAGGTGTCGGCGTTCATGGCGTCGATCTCGCCGCGCAGCGCGGTCGGGTAGAGGTCGGGCGCGCCCGCGCGGGCGTGTGCGCCCCACTCGACGGCCAGGTCGAGGGAGAGGGTGTCGATGTCATTGGCGGCGACCTTGCCGCTGGGGATGTCGATCATCGCCGGCACGCTGACCCCGGCGTCGTATCCGGGGGCGGCGGCGAAGTACGCCTCACTGAGGAAGCGGATGCCGAGCACCGGATCGGGCTCCGGGAACCGCCAGCCGCGCTCGTCCTGGACGGGGTCGGTGAAGGCCACCGACACCGCGTGCTCCAGGCCCATCAGCCTTCTGACGATCAGCGCCCGCCCGGCGAAGGGGCAGGCCCGGCTCGCCGCCAGCCGGTAGCGGCCGGCCTCGGCGGGATGGGCGCCGCCCACCGCGCGGATGCGGCCGTTGAACCGGGTCGCGGACATCACGGAGGTGTCCTCGCTCATGGTCTGCTCAGTCCTCCCGGGTACGGGGATGGGGTACGGGTTTCCTGTCGGGTACGGGTCGCTGTGCCCGGCACGCGGATCGGGGCCGGGACCGGATGCGGGCGTACGGGCATGCGGGCGTACGGATACGGGAACGCGCGAGCCCGGCCGCGGGGCGGGAGGCGCCGGGGCCGGGCAGAGACGCGGGGCGCGGGTCAGGACCGGGTGAGGTCGTCGGCGCGTGCCGGCGACGCCTCCGGCGCGGGTGACACCTCGGGCGCGGACGCCGCCGCCGGCCCCGTGCTCTTCCGCCGGCCGCCGCCGAACCGGAAGACCACCCCGGCACCCGCGCCGACCACCGCCAGCGCGGCGCACACCGCGGCCAGCCCGCCCAGCGCCAGCAGCGGCCCGGCGAGTGCGAAGGTGCCGACGGCCGCCGCCGCGCCCATGGCCAGCTCGCCCAGGCCCTCGGTGCGGTGCCGCAGCGGCTCGGGGGTCACCTCCACCAGCCAGGCGCTGCCGCTCACCAGATGCATGTTCCAGGCCGCGCCGACCAGGAAGACCACCACGGCGTCGGAGGTCCGGCCGAGGCCGAGTACGCCCAGCAGCAGGACCGCGACCATCGCCCCGGCCCCGATGACGGCGGTCGTCCGGGAGCCCAGCCGGCGGCAGAGCGCGGCGGAGACCGGCGAGAAGGCGAACATGCCGCCGATGTGAGCGGCCATCAGAACACCGACCGCGGTAAGGCTCCAGCCGTGGTGCTGGAGATGGCCGGGGGCCGAGCCCATGATCGCCACCATGGAGAGATTGCCGGTCGCGAGCACGGCGAGCGGCAGGATCCGGCCGCCCGGAGCGGGCACCGCCGCGGCCTCCCCCGGCGGTGCGGCGGCGGTCTCCGGCACGGCTTCGGAGCCCTCGCGCGCTGCGCCGGCGCGGCGCGAGATGCCGTGCAGCGGAACGCAGATCAGCGCGGCGAGGGGGAAGACCACCATGGCGATCAGATGGAGTCCGGTCAGCCGGTCGAGCCCGAGCGACGCGGCGAGCGCCCCCGAGGGGCCGAGCAGCACCGGTCCGGCCACCGCGCCGATGGTGAGCGCGCCGACCGCGAGCCCCATGGCGTGTGCCTGCCGTCCCGCGCCGACCAGATCGGCGGCGAGATAGCGGCCCAGCATCGAGCCGGTGGTTCCGGTTCCGAGCAGCACACTTCCGGCGAGGAGCGCGGCGAACGCCAGTGAGCCGAGCGCGCCCCAGGAGATCGAGAGGATGACGATCAGCGCGCCGAGCGCGGCGGTGAGATAGCAGGCCGCGAGGCCGGGCACCCGGCCCTTGCGGCGCATCAGCGCGGCGGCGGCCGGCCCGGCGAGCGCGGAACCCACCACCAGCGCGCCCATCGCCATCGGGCCGCGGGAGGCGGAGCCGGTCACCTCCTCGGCGAGCAGCGGGCCCGCGGCGGCACCGGCGGCCAGGCCGATCGCGCCCACGCCCTGGCTCAGGCAGAGTACGAGAAGAGTCCGGGGCAGTGGGACTGATGACATGCGGAGACCCCCGATGGCCGTGTCTGCGGGACGTTTCCGACGGTAGGCGGCTCCGCTCTCACCTCACTCTTCGCCTCACGCGCGCACGGAGAGCGCCCGCCGGATCCGGCGGGCGCTCTCCGTTCACCCCTCCTGTGCGCCCCTAAGCGGGCTTGACCCCGCTGATCACCCCGTGCGGGGTCCAGGTGTCGCCGGGCAGCCGGCGCACATCGCCGAATCCGGCCTCCACCAGCCACTGCTCGTAGTGCGCCCAGCGGTAGATCATGCTGCGGGGCGCCGTCAGGGTCGCGAAGTAGGCGTTGTCCAGGGCCGAGTACAGCGGCCCGTCGCCCCGGTCGTCCGACATCACATTGAAGATCATCACCTTGCCGCCCGGTTCGAGGGCGGTGTGCGCCTTGCGCAGCAGGCCGAGGTTCTGCTCCGGGGACCAGATGACGAGCTGGTTGGCGAGGAGCACGGCGTCGTGCCCGCCGGGGTAGGGGTCGTCGAAGATGTCGCACGCCTGGACCGAGATCCGGTCCGACAGGCCCTCCTCGGCGATCTTCCGCTCGGCGATGGCCACCGCCCCGGGCAGATCGAGGACGGTGAACTCCACCCCCGGGTTGGCCTTGGCCAGGGAGATCGCGTTGACGCCGTCCCCGCCGCCGACGTCGAGCACCCGGCGGGTCCCGGTCAGATCGGCCTTGGCCACCAGGATCGGGTTGGAGAGCCGGGACCAGGAGCGCATGCAGCGGTAGAAGAGCTCCTCCATCTTCGGATCGGCCGCCAGCCGGTGGTACAGGTCGTCGCCCTCGCCGGTGAAGCGGGCCAGGCCCACGTTGGTGTTGGTCCGCAGGCTCTCCGTCAGATCGGCCTGCGGCGCGTACACCACATGCGCCTCGAAGGCGACGAGGTCCTTGAAGATCTCCCAGAAACCGTCGCCGAACATCTCCTCCAGGACGGGAGAGTTGCGGTACTCGGCGCCGTCCACCGTGGTGAGCCGCAGCGCGGTCACGCCCATCAGCAGGATCTCGGCCGGCCGGGCGTGGAGGCCGAGCGCCGGTCCGATCTCGTCCAGGGTCAGCGCCCGCTTCTCGTGCAGCAGCTCGAACAGGCCGAGCTCACAGCCCGCGTTGAGCATCTGGAACGCTCCGGCCCCGAAGAGCACCCCGGCCAGGTCGGTACGGGAGCGCAGGCCGCCGGGGCCCGGCGGATCACTGACACCGGCGGCTCCGAGGAGGCCGGACACGCTGGGCTCGCTCTGCTGTGTGGTCATCGATTCTCTCCGTACGCGGGTCGGCAGATCAGAGACAGAGTCAAGGGTGATGCGCTGGGCTCGGGGCTGAGGTCAGGACACGTCGAAGAGGGTGCCGGGGACGGGATTGCACCGCATGGTGTGGCCGATACCGCTCAGCAGCTCCATCTCGTCCTCGCCGAGAGTGAAGTCGAAGACATCGGCATTGGCCCGGATCCGGTCGGCCCGGGAGGACTTGGGGATCACCACGACACCGAGCTGAAGATGCCAGCGGAGCACGATCTGGCCGGGGCCGCGCCCGTGGGCGGCGGCGATGGAGGTGACGGTGGGGTGCTGGAGGAGTCCCTGGTTGCGCCCGAGCGGGCTCCACGCCTGGGTGACGACCCCGCGCCGCTCGTGCTCCGCGCGCAACTCCTCCTGAAGGAAGAGGGGATGGAACTCCACCTGGTTGACCGAGGGCACCACCGAGCACTCGTCGGCGAGCCGGGCCAGCTCGGCCGGCGCGAAGTTCGAGACCCCGATGGAGCGGATGCGGCCGTCCGCGCGGAGCTTCTCGAAGGCGCGCCAGCTCTCGACATAGGCACCGAGCGCGGGCCGGGGGAAGTGGATGAGATAGAGGTCCAGATAGTCGAGACCGAGCTTCTCCATGCTCGCGTCGAAGGCCCGCAGGGTCGCGTCGTGGCCGTGGGCGTCGTTCCACAGCTTGGTGGTGACGGTGAACTCCTCGCGCGGCACCCCGCTGCGGGCGATGGCCCGGCCGACGCCCGCCTCGTTCCCGTAGGCGGCGGCGGTGTCGATCAGCCGGTAGCCGGCCTCGATCGCCGTGCCCAGCGGCTCGTCCACCTCCTCGTCGGGGATCATGAAGACGCCGAATCCCAGCTGGGGGATGGAGGTGCCGTCGTTGAGCGTCAGATGCGGGAACTGTGACACTGCGGGCCCTTTCGGTCGGGGTGTTCGGTCGGTCAGGAGTAGCGGCCGGGCTCCGGGATCTCGCCGAGGAGCCGGTGCAGACCGACCTCACGGCGCTGATAGGCGACCGGGTGGTGCAGGGTGTGGGTCCGCACGTTCCGCCAGAAGCGGTCGAAGCCGAAGGAGTTGGCGGTCGAACGGGCTCCGGTGACCTCGAAGATCCGGGAGGTCACCTCCAGGGCCACCTCGTCGGCGCGCACCTTCACCGCGGCGGTCCGCACCTTGTGCTCCCCGCGCACCCGCTCGGTCACCGTGTGGGGGTTGCGGTGCAGCTCGCGGGCCTCCTCGGCGACCTGGTCGACGAATGCCTCGGCCGCCCAGAGCTTCGCGGTGAGATCGCCGATGGTGTCCTGCACCCGGGGCTCGTCCACGGTCCGCTCATAGCCGCCCCAGCCCCGGCCCTTCTGGGTGTACTCCACCGCGGCGCGCAGCGCGCCATTGGCGACGCCGAGCCAGAGGTTGGCGAAGAGGAGCTGGCCGGTGGGGATGTTCATGGTGGCGTACGCGGGGGGCGCGGCGGGCTCGAAGACCCCGTCGCGGAAGCCGAGGGCGTCGGTCCAGGGCATGGTGACGTCCCGGATGGTCACCCCGCCGCTCTCGGTGAGCCGCTGGCCCATGTTGTCCCAGTTGCCGTGGTGCTCGACGCCGGGCTGATCGGTGGGAACCAGGCCGATGACATGGCGGCCGTCCGGCATCACCCCTTCCAGTACGGTGCGGTCGGAGACCCGGACACCGGTGCAGAAGTGCTTGGTGCCGTCGAAGACCACATGGTCGCCCATGTCCCGGGCCACCACATCGGCGTCGCGCGGGTTGAGCGCACAGCCGAAGAACCACTGTCCCCGGGCGGCCTCGCGGGCGATGCGTTCGATCTGCTCCTCGGTGCCGAGCGCGGTGGGCAGCCAGCACCAGGTGTAGTGGTCGCCGAGGAGCTGTCCGACGGAGCTGTCGGCGGCGGCGACGGCCCGGACGATCCGGTACGCCGCCGGCCACTCCAGGCCCGCGCCGCCGTGCTCCACCGGACCGAAGACGGGGACGAGTCCGGCGTCCTTGAGGAGCTGGATCTGGGCGAAGGGGGGCCGTCCCTCCTGGTCCCGGACCGCCGCGCCCTCGGTCATGACCTCGGCCACCTCGTGGGCGCGCCTGATCCATCCCTCGGTGGTGGTCGGCCGGGGAATCCCGGCCCAGGAGGGGCGGGACTCTTCCGGAACGGACTCGTGCACGATCGTGGTCACGGGGTTCTCCTCGCTCGGTGGGTGTGAAGGGGAGGGGAGGGAGGGTGGCGGGCGGCCGGTGTCAGGCGGTGCCGCCGGGGTTGTCGATCACCGAGAGCCAGTGGCCGTCCGGGCCCCGGCGGATCACATCGGTGCTGGTGCCCGCGAGGCGGAGCGGGTTCCCGTCCGGCCCGTCGCCCTCCACCACCCAGTCCGCGATGACGAGGGCGATGTCGTCGCTCACATACACATGCCGGTCCTCGATCCGCATCGGCAGCCCGAGGGCGAGGAACTCCTTGACGGCCTGCCGGGCGTCGTCGCCGGTGAGCTCGGTGCCGGGCTCCTTGACGAAGACGGCGCCCGCCGCCCGGGAGGCGAGTACGGCCTCGGCGTCACCGGAGTTGAAGGCACGGGCGAAGGCCGCGGTGTGACGGTGCGGGTCGGTGACCCCCGGCGTCTGCGGTGTGTGCGGGCTCATGGAGTGTGTCGTCCTCTCCTGTTGCGGACTGGCGGTCGGCGGTCGTTGTGTGCGGGGGGCGGGGATCTACCGGCGGCTGCCCGGTACGGCGGGCTCCCCGGTCGCGGCGGCCCAGTCGGCGTACCGGCGCAGCCCGTAGAGCAGCGGCCGGGGGTTCTCGTCCCAGCTCACCCGGCGGACCTCGCCCAGGACGACCATGTGGTCGCCCACCTCCACGGCACGGCTCAGGGTGCAGTCGGCGACCGCGTGCGCGTCGAGATCCAGATGGGGTCCGGCCGCCTCCCGGTCCAGGGTCCAGTGGACCCGGCTGAACCGGTCGGCCGCGCCGGAGGCGAAGAGCTCGGCCGTGGAACGCGCCTCCCGGCCGAGGAGGTTGACCGCGAAGGCGCCGGATTCCCTAACCGCGGCGAGGGTGTTGCTGCCGGAGCGGAGACAGACCAGCAGGGTCGGCGGGTTGAGGGTGACGCTGCTCAGTGACGAGCAGGTCATGCCCACCGGCCGGCCGCCGCGGCCCGTCGTGGTCACGACCCCGACCCCGGAGGGAAATGCGGACATCAGCGCACGGAACCCGTCCCGATGGGAGCCCGGGTCCGCCTCTGTGGTCTCTGGCATACGGCACCGCCTTTGACTGACCGGAGGGTGGGCGAGTCGTTCCTCGTGGCCGGAAACCCGGCTTGTCCTCGTGGTCAATGACGCTATAAGCGCCACCTCTCCGGGCTCTCTTCTCCGTCTCTCCGAGCGAGGAGCGGCGAAGAGAGGGACCCGCCGGGGAGCTCCCGGACACGGCGGAAGGGGCCGCCGGAGCACTGGGCTCCGGCAGCCCCTTCGGGGTCCTGACCGGCGGGAACGGGTTCGGGAACGGGGTCCGGGTACGGGCATACGGCCCGGGGACCGCGCCCCTCCCGCGGATCAGCCGGGGATCAGCTCGCGGCGCCCCGTACCGTCGCCAGCGCGCCGGCGATCCGGGTCAGCCGCCCCCCGTGGAATTCCGCGGCGGTCGCGACCTCCTTGGACATCGCCTCGTCGCTGTCCCGAATGCTGATGCCGTACGGGTTGCCGCCGGCCGCGTGCATGATGTCGTAGTCGGCGTATCCGGTGGGCACGATCACCGAACCCCAGTGGTGCATCACGTTGTACAGGGCCACGAGCGTGGTCTCCTGTCCGCCGTGCAGTTCATAGCTGCTGGTGAAGCCGGTGGCGGCCTTGTCCACCAGTTCACCGGCCTGCCACAGCCCGCTGGTCGAGTCCAGGAACTGCTTGAGCTGCGCCGCCACATTGCCGAAGCGGGTGGGGGTGCCGAAGGCGTAGCCGTCGGCCCACTGGAGGTCCTCCAGCGTCGCCTCGGGGATGCCGGCCGTGGCGTCCAGGTGCTCCCGCCAGGCCGGGTTGCTGTCGACGGCGTTCGCCGGGGCCAGCTCCGTCACACGGCGCAGCCGGACCTCCGCCCCCGCCGTTTCCGCCCCGCGCGCGATGGCCTCGGCGATGCGGTGCACATTGCCCGTGGAGGAGTAGTAGATGACGGCAATACGGGTAGTCACAGAATCTTCCATCCTGAGTCGGTGTTTTGATCTTCCTCTGCCGCGGCGGGACGGCGGCCGATGGGACAAGGCGCATCGGCCGCCGGTCAGGCCGCGTTTCCGGTGATGTCGTTGCTGAAGTCCCAGCGGTCGGGACCACCGCGCTTCGCCATCATCAGACCCACCTGGCTGCCGCGCCGGGCCGCGGCGAACCGCAGCCCCTCGGCCTCCAGTTGGAGCCAGGCCCGGGGATCGGAGTCGACCATGTCGACCATGGTCCGGCAGGCGCCCGACGGGCACTCCTCCGGTCCCGTGCCGCGCCGGTCGCCGCTGAGCCGCTGCTGGGCCCGGCGGCCGAGGCCGATCCAGCAGTCGGCCGCGCGGTCGAGAAGGGCGTGGCGCTCCCCCTCGGGCAGTTCCTGGTGGCCGCGCTCCTGGGCGTAGAGTCCGGCCAGCCGGTGGATGCGGTAGCGCACCACCCCCATCCGGTCGGCTCCGGCGACATCCACCAGGCCCCGGTCCACCAGATGCTCCAGCACCTCCTCGACCCTGGGGATCGGGGTGTCGGTCGCCGCGGAGGCCACCCAGGCGCCGAAGTCGGGCACCTGGAGCAGTCCCACGGTGAACCAGATCCGCCGGGACTGGGGGTCGAGGGCCCCCACGCTGGGCTCCAGATACGCCCGCACATTGAGCGCGCCATGACATAACTCGTCCAGCAGTCGGCCCGGTTCGGAGAGACGGGCCGTGAGGGTGCGCAGATCGAGATGGCGCCGGGCCGCCAGCCGGGCGGCGCTCGCGCGCACGGCCAGCGGCAGACCGCCACAGGCGGCGGTGATCCGGCGGATCGCCTCCGGCGACTCCTCCACCCGGGCGGAGCCGATCACATTGGAGATCAGCTCGACCGACTGCTCCCCGCTCATGGCGCCCACTTTGACGGCGTGGTTGCCGGGCAGCTCGGAGAGCATGGAGCGGCTGGTCATCAGCACCGCGGACTCCGGGCCGCCGGGCAGCAGCGGCCGTACGGAGGCGGCGGTGCGCACATCGTCCAGCACCACGAGGACCCGCCGGCCGCTCAGCAGGGAGCGGTACTGCGCCGCCCGCTCGGAGAGGTCCGCCGGAATCCGGTGGTCGGGCACGCCGAGCGCCCGCAGAAAGCCGGCGAGCACCTCGGCGGTGCTCGTCGGGGTGTGGTCGGAGTGGCCGAGGTCGGCGAAGAGCTGGCCGCCCGGGAACTGATCGCGCACCTGGTGGGCGATGTGGACGGCGAGCGCGGTCTTGCCGAGGCCGAAGTGCCCGTGCAGCCCGCAGATGCGCACCGAGTCCTGCCGGGAGGTCAGCACCCGGCGGATGACGGCCTCGTAGCCGGGCCGCGCCACATAGTCCGGCAGATCGGCGACGAGCTGCTCGGGCACCGATTCCAGCACGGCGGACCGCTGCTGCTGGGGCGCGCTCTCCTCGGGCGGCTCATCGGCCAGGATGACCTGGTGCATCGCCTGGAGCTCACGGCCCGGCTCCAGCCCCAGCTGCTCGATGAGCAGGGCCCGGCCGGCGCGGTAGATCTCCAGCGCCTCGGCCCGCCGGCCGCTGCTGTGCAGCGCGTACATCAGCTGGGCCCGTAACTGCTCGCGCAGCGGGTTCTCCTCGACGAGGACGGAGAGCTCGTCGATCAGCTCCCGGCGGTGGCCGCATTCGAGTTCCAGCCGGATGCACTCCTCCAGCACCACCAGCCGCCGCTCCTCCCATTTCGCGACCACGGCCTGCACGACGGGGCTGGAGATCTCGGAGAGGATGGGGCCGCGGAAGAGCGAGAGGGCACACCGCATCCGGGACGCCGCGAGCGACAGATCACCCTTGAGCGCCAGACCGCGGGCCTCGCCGACCTGGCGTTCGAAGCGGTGGACATCGATGCTCTCGGGGCTGATGTTGAGCGCGTAGCCGTTCGGGGTGGTCTCGATCAGCTCCCCGGCGGCACCGGCCTGGGCGAGGGACTTGCGCAGCCGCCAGATGCACGTCTGCACCTGCTCGGCGGCGGTGCGCGGCGGGTTGCCGTTCCAGATCGCCTCCATGATCCGGCCCACCGGGAGGCTTCTGCCGACATTCGCCAGCAGCAGGGAGAGAATGACGAGCTGCCGGTTCTTGCCCAGGACCACGGTCCGGTCGTCGATCGACACCTCAAGGCGTCCGAGCACGCGAAACAGCATGGCTCCCCCGCTCTCCTGCTCCAAAGCCGTGTGGTGCAGACGACGAGCGACGCCGCCCGCCGGTTTGAGTTCTGACGCCACTGTCACACCATTCCCCTTTCTCGGCCCACGGCTCATCGGCTCATGCGCTGTGGCTCTGTTTCCCTGGGTGGTCGTTCACTCGACGGTGTGGACGGTCTTCCCACGGCCGGGTCTGGGTTCCGCGCCCCGGTGGGCTCCGGTGTCCCGGACGAGCGGGCGGGTGGAGCGGGTACGGGTGGGGCCACGGCCGCGGCTGCCGATGCGGGCGCGGGTACGGATCCGGGCGGGGTACCGGGCGCCGCGTCCGGCATCAGCCGGGGTGCGCGCTTCCGGGCCACCGGACGCTGTCAGGGCCGCAGCCTGCATGAGTTATCACCGCAATCGTGTGGTTCCCGAGATCGGACGGCACTGGAGACAACGGTGAACGCCTGCCCGATACCGTGATGATCAGTCAACCGAACGGAGGAACACTCGACTTGCGCTCGACTCCGCGATGCGCGGGCCTGCGGTAACGCCGTCCTGACCATCCCGGAACCCGGTGGGCGGGATGCGGCATCTCGGCGATACCCGAGGGCTCCGGCCACCAAACCCGGCCCCCTCCCGGGCCCCGGCCGGCCACCTCCACCGCGCGGACCTGCGACGGAGCGCCGAAGGCGGACCGGAGCCGTCCGCGTCACTCCCCTGACTTCCCGGTCGCCCGGGGCGGGTTGCGGGCCACTTCTTGACAGACCGCCTCTTGACACCCACCCGGCTGGTGGCTCCCGCCCGCCTCCGAGCCCGGCTTGGTGCGGAGTTGGACAAGCTTCGGTGAATGTCCGTCATCCGGGACTCCGGGACGCGAGAACGCCCCGCGCCGGAGTCCGGGCGGGGAGGCAGGGGGCGGGCGCGGGCCGCGTACGAATCGATGAGCTCACGGGTCACCTCGGGCCCGCCGGTCCCGCGCGGCAGTGAATGCTCCTCGATGAGGAAACCGAACGCCGTGTCCGGCCGCTCCCGCAGCGGCTTCCGCCGTTCGGCCCGCGCCGGCCACCGCGCCTCTGCGGCGGGAAGCTCCGCCCCTGCTCGATCGAATCGATCACCGGCGCCGAGTACCGCACCAGCCGGGCCGGTTCCTCCCGCGTGCACCCGGCGAGGGGGAGTCATGGATCAAGCGGAGAGGCCCCCTACAGGCTGTCCCCGACATCGAAGTTCGCGGTGATCAGAGTCCCCCGATGCGTCATGGCGATCAGCAGGTATTTGCCGAGCGCGTCCAGCCCGTTGTAGACGAACTCCGCCAACTGCCAGTCCTCGGGGCCATAGAACTCGGAGCGCACCTCCAGATCCACCGGAACCTTGTCGAGCGGGAATCCCTCCCCGGCGTCCTGCACAAAGAGCGATGCACTGATCTGCGAATCGGAGAACCAGAAGATATACCCGCCTCGGGCGGTTCGCTCATTCCTTTTCGGATCGAATGAGATACCGAGCACGGATTCCACGCCATCGCGGATCTCATGGGCGAATTGGTCGCAATCCCATGCACCGAGGGCCGGCCCGATCTTGAGGTCGAGACGGTCCTCGGAGCCCAGATGCAACTTGAACACACTCACGGGAAGTTCCCCCACTGCCGAACCGGGCCGGGGCGCCCCGGAATGTTCGCCCCCTGTCCATCCTCACTCCGGACAGTACGTGTCCGGCTTCGGGCGAGCCTCACCGGATCCGGCATCCGCCGTATGGGCGTCCCCGGTGAGCCCGTGCGGTGGTTCCGCGCCCCCCGCACGGGCGAGACCCGGCGGGGGGCCGCCCTGCGGGGCGGTGGCGGGGCCAGCATCGGCGGCATGATCCGAAACAGATGTGCCGCACTTGTGCTCGCCTGCGCCTGTGTCACCACCGCCGTCGCGCCCTCCGCGCAGGCCGCGGCCCCGCTCCCCTGGCAGCTCGTCGGTACCGGCATCACCGGTGGTGTCAGCGGACTGGCGGTGGTCCCGGGGACGTCCGCCGGGCCCGGCACAGCCGATGTCGTGGTGGCGCGCGACAACAAGAAGGACCACGAGGAACGGCTGGTGTCGGTGCGTCTGCGGGACGGCCTGGAGCCCGTGGTCAGTCCCCTGCGGTGGGTCGGGGAGCCGCCGCCGAAGGATCTGGAGGCGCTCGACGGGGTGCCGGGTCTCCCGGATCACTACATCGCGCTCGGCAGCCGGGGGATCGCGTACCACGTGGTCGTGGCGGACGGGGCCGCGACCGTGGTGGGAGACCCGGTCACGCTGCCGGACCGGCGGGACGGCGACGACTACGAGAGCTTCGCTCTCGCCCAACCGGTGGCGGGGCGGACCGTCGCGGTCTGGGCGAGCAGGGGGAAGAGCGAGGAGGCGGCCGTCGTCCGGGCCGCCGCGGTGACCGTCGGGGACCGGGGCCTGGCCATCGATCCGCCGTCCGACAGAGCGGAGTTCGCCGTGCCGTTCCCGGACGAGGACGAGGTCCGCCACATCAGCGATCTGAAGATCCTGCGCGACGGCACCCTGCTGGCCTCCTCGGCCTCCGACCCCAACCAGGACGACGGCCCCTTCGCCTCGGCCGTGTACAACGCCGGATCCCTCGCCCTGGACGGCACCGGCCGCCCCGTGCTGCGGCTGAGGGCGGCGTACTGCCTGCTTCCCCTGCGCCTTTTCACCAAGGACGACAACCGCAAGGTGGAGGCCGTCGCCGTACTCCCCGACGGACGGGCGCTCTGGGGCACGGACGACGAGAACCACGGCGGCTCCCTCGCCTTCGACCGTGTCCGCACCGGGCCGACCGGTCCCTGCCCTCAGCCGCGGAACGGCTGATGTCCCCGGCTGCCACGGTCCGGGACCGTGGACAACAGCGTGTACGTGGGCAACGCGGGCGAGGACGCGGCACTGGACCGGGGCTGGCTGCCGGGGCATTTCAAGGACACCGCCGATCCGCGGCACAGCGAGGCCCGTGGAGATCAAGTGGGGTGTCCATCCGCGAGGCGATGAGCGGGCGGGCTGGGTGACCGGCGAGGAGCGCACCGCCCTGCTGGTCCTGATCAGCGGCCGGTTCCGGGTGGAGTTGCCCGGGCGCCGTGTTCTCCTCGCCCGGCGGGGGGACTACGTGGTGTGGGGCCGGGGCGTCGACCACTCCTGGTTCGCGGAGGAGGAGTCCGTCGTGCTGACCGTGCGCCGGCCCTCCGTCCCCGGTTACGAGGGTGGGTGACGGACCCCGGTCGCGAGGATCCCGAGGACCCGCACACCGGCGGGAGCAGGTGGGCCCGTGGCGGACGACGGCCGGGATGGCTCCGGCGGATCCTCAGGGGTCGGAACCCGCACACCGGGTACGGGGACGGCGAGGTGCCCGACACCGGTCCGGGCTCACGGCGGCCCTCGGCGCGGGCCCTCACCGTCCGCGCCGGTCGCGGCGGCCACGGGGCCTACAACGCCCGCGCACGGCGGGTGCGAACACTCCGGAGGTGCCGGGCGCACCGTCCGGAACTCTTATCCGACTGATGGAGGAAGTTCCATGAAGGCAGCTGTCTTCCACGAGTTCGGCGGCCCCGAGGTCCTGGTCACGGAGGAGATCCCGACTCCGGAGCCGGCCCCGGGTGAGATCCGGGTGCGGGTCCGGGCCGCCGGCGCGCAGGCGTACGACGCGGCGGTGCGCGGCGGCTGGACCCCGCCCGGAGTGACGATCACCTTCCCGCAGACCGTCGGCAACGACTTCGCGGGCACGGTCGACGCGCTGGGTGAGGGGGTGGGCGCCTTCGCGGTCGGCGACGAGGTCCTGGGCTGGGCGATCCTCTCCTCCTGCGCCGAGTATGTGGTGGTCCCCGTCGACCAGGCGGTGCCCAAGCCCGCCCATGTGCCGTGGGAGGTCGCGGGCGCGCTCTCGGCCTCCGGGCAGACCGCCCACACCGCCGTGGAGGCCCTGGAGGTCGGCGCGGGCGACACACTGCTCGTGCACGCCGCGGCGGGCGGTGTCGGCACGGTGGCGGTACAGCTGGCCAGGGAGCGGGGGGCCACCGTCATCGGCACGGCGAGCGAGCGCAACCACGAGTATCTGAAGGAGCTCGGGGTGATTCCGGTGCGCTACGGCGAGGGGCTGGCCGACCGGGTGCGCGCGGTGGCTCCGCGGGGGGTCACCGTCGCTCTCGACGCGGTCGGCGGCGACGCGCTCGACGTCTGTGTGGAGCTGGTCGCGGACCGCTCCCGGATCGGCACCCTGGTCGACTTCGGCCGGGTGGAGGAGCTCGGCGTACGGGCGATCTTCAGCCGGCGCGCCAACTCGCGCCTCGTCGAGCTCACCGGGCTCTGCGCCGAGGGCAGGCTCCGTATCGAGGTGTCCCACACCTTCCCGCTGGAGCGCGCCGCCGACGCACACCGGCAGGTGGCCACGGGGCACGCCCGGGGCAAGACCGTCGTCGTCCTCGGCTGAGCCGGTCCGGCCGGCGGCGGGCTCGGTGTCCCGGGCGCTCATGGCGCTCATGCGGCTCATGAAGTCCACGGAGCTCATCGGGACGCGGTTCGCGCCGGCTCGCCGGCGGGGTGACCGCGGCGCGGCTGTGTCGTTCACCGGACATGATCGGAATCCGTGCGCACCGGCCCGGCGAAGGCGGACCGACCGCCGCCGCCGGGCCGGTGCGCACGGCGGCGGGGCGGCCCGGGGCGCTCACCCCCGCGCCGTCACCGCCGCCCGGGGCTCACGGGGTGGTGCGCCGGGCACCCGGCACCCCGTCGGGCCCGGGCCGGGTGGGGCGCGCCGCGGCGGGGCGGCGGCGCGCGTGGCGCGGGGGATGGTTGAGCGTGGTCTGGCGGATGAACTGATGGAAGCAGGCCAGGGCCGCGAGCGGCGGAATGGCCGCGACCGCGACACCGGAGACCGTCCGCGAGGAGTGGGCGACGCAGAGAATCATCGCGATACCGGTGAAGCACAGCACGATCAGCCAGGCGTGCGTGGCCTGGCGCCGGTACATCGAGGCGCGGATGATCGAGAGACAGGCCGCCAGCCACGGGCCGAAGACGAGGAAGGGCCACCCCCGGGCCAGTCCGTCCGGGACTCCGACCAGTGCCAGATACCGCAGCGGATCGTAGGAGATCAGCGCGCTGAGCATGCCGACGGCGGTCATCACGAAGGCGGTCATCATCGCGAGCACGGCGCTCAGCAGCCGGGTGCCGCCCGGCATCTTGCGGGGGGTACGGGTCCGGTGGACCCTGCGCCGGCCCTGCGGGCGCGACGGGACGTGGACATGGGCGACCGGAGCCGCGGCCGTCACCGGCGAGGGCACCGCGCGCAGCAGCAGGGTCAGTTCCTCGTCCCAGTCCGGCGACACCACCCCGAAGTCGTCGCCCGGGCCGGCCGGCGGAAAGCCGTCACGTCGGCGGTTCAGATCGTCAGGGGTGTGCCGGAACGTCTCTCCGTACCAGTCCACCGGCCCCTGGTGCGGAAGGGGATCGGCGCCGAACATCCCCGGCGGGTCATACATTCCGCACCTTTTCCCGCCTGTTCGCCGCCGTGGAATGGGGAGCCTGGTAACGGCTCGAAGGGGATCCGTCGAGCCGTGCGTGAAAGTCCTGCCTAATGCTCTCCAGGGCATCGAGCAATTCCGCGAGAATATCGGCGCACACCGCCGGATTCGGGCGCTTGACGGCACCGTGGACGGCGGCTCCGGGCGCCGGTGCCTCCAGGGCCGATGGTGTGGGGGCCGGCGAAAGAGCGAGCCGGGGGAGAACAGTCAGGCGCGAAATGTCGCAATTCGAATTTGTCACCCCCGGCCAACGAGCCCGGCGGCCCCGCCGCAATGCGTCGACCGGGTGACCGAACACGGAACGGGGGTGAAGCGGACATCACCGGCTTGACGCGGGGTGGCTATGGTGTGTTCGTCGGATCCGCGTTCGGGTGAACTCCGTTCGCCCCGCGCAGGTGTTGACGGGTCCGCGGCGATTCCGCGCGGGCGGCCGGGCCGGGGGCTTCAGACGGGGGGCCGGGTCACGGTCTCGGCCTGCGGTGCCAGCAGCAGGGCCACCAGTTCACGGCGGCTCCGGACACCGGTCTTGGTGAATACCGATTTGAGATGGTCCTGCACCGTGGCCGGGGTGAGAAAGAGTCCGGCGGCTATCTCGCGAGTGCTTTTTCCCCGCACCGCGTGGAGGGCGACTTCCTGCTCCCTCGGGGAGAGCCGCAGTGCCATCAGGGTGAGCGGGATGATCTGTGTGGGTGACGCCGGCTGGGCGACCACGACGACATTCCCGTCGGCGCGGCCGTCGAGGAGCGAGGCATGCACGGCGAGCCATTCGCCGCCGGGTCTGCGCAGCCGCGCCCAGGAAGGGGCCTGCTGCCGGGACGAGACGGCATTGTGCCGGGCCCATTCCGCGACACAGGTCATCACGGTGGGCAGGCCCGCGGGTAATTCGGCCTGCTCGGAGAGTTCGGCGAGCAGGGCCTGCGCTCCGGGGTCCGCGGCGGCGAGCCGGCCGGAGGAGGCGATCACCACCACCGCCGGGGTGATGGGGCCGGGCTCGACGGCGGGTTCGGGCAGGGCGTACCGGCTCAGCGCGCCGGCGATCACCCGGGCGGCGCGCTGGGCGAGCCGCAGTTCCCGCTCCCCGAAGGGGGGCTGGTCATCGGCGCGCATCAGGGCGGCGGCGCCCCAGCGTCCGCCGTGGGCATCCAGATTGATCCGCAGCTCGTCGCCCCAGCCGTGGTGGACGAGGAGTTCGCGGTAGCGGACGCTGCGCTCGGGCTGTCCGCCGGTGGAACGGCTGATGGTGTCGGCGAGGCGCCCGGCCCGCCGGATGCCCTCGAACCGGGTGGGATCGACCGACCAGAGCTCCAGCTCGGCGGCGACCTCGAAGCCGTCGGGCGCCAGCCCCTCGGCGACGGTGGAGGTCAGCAGACCGGTGACCGGGTCGGCACCGTGCCAGCAGCCGGCGTCGAATCCGAGCGCGGGCCTCAGCACCGTGGTGAGCTGCTGGAAGAACTGTTCCAGCGGGAGGCCGGCCGATGCCAGATCGCCGATGGTTCCCACGAGGTTGCGGTCGATGTCACGGGTAGTCGCCACGCCCCTAACATAGGGCGCCGCCCCCGGGACTCCCACAGTTATGGGATGTCTTCGGCCGCCGCCGCGGGACAGGATTTGTCTCGGCTCCTCCGCACGGGGAGGAGCCGGAACACCATCGGCGGATCGGCGGCCGGTCCCGGGAGTCTCCCGGGGTCCGGCGCGATCCGCCGGACGGATCGCGGCTCTGTGCGTGTGCCGGTCGGGGGGGACGAATTCAGGTCGTCCCCGCTCCGGCACCTGCCCTCGGCCCGGCCCGCGCCGGGTACCCCACGCCCTGGCGCCGGCCGGGCATCCGACTTCCCGTCGCGGGCCTGGCCGGGGCCCGCGGCGGGATGCCGCGTGGAGTACGGAGAACGTGCGGTGCGGGCCGGCGCCGGGGGGAGCCGGCCGGTGTGCCGCAGGGGGGCCGGGACGGGGGAGTCGGGGCCCCGGGAGCCCGCCGGGTCCGGTGTCGCGCCCGTGTACGCGGCGGTACGGACCCGGCGGGCGCACCCCGCGACGGCCGCCCCCGTTCAGGACGGCCCGCCGGTCAGGGTGAAGCCGCGGTATCCGTCCCGGGCCACATCGGCGCACTCCTCGCGGTACCGGTCCAGGCCCCCGGTGTAGACCATGAACACCCGCGGTTTGCCGGGCACATTGGCGCCGGTGTACCAGGACGCGGTGGCCGGGTAGAGGGTCGGCGCGGCGGTCTCCGCGACATGGGCGCCCCACGCCTCCTCGGCGCCGGGGGTGGCGTCGATCTCCGTGATCCCGTTGCGCCGCAGATGGTCGACGCACTCCGTGATCCACTCCACGTGCTGCTCTATGGAGACGACCATATTGGTGAGCACGGAGGGGCTCAGGGGCCCGGTGATGGTGAAGAGATTGGGAAATCCGGCCGAGATCAGTCCCAGCAGATTCCGCGGGCCGTCCGCCCACTTCTCCCGAAGGGTCACTCCGCCCCGGCCGGTGATGTCGACCGCGGTCAGGGAGCCGGTCATGGCGTCGAAGCCGGTGGCGAAGACGATCGTGTCGAAGACGCGCTCCTGGTCGGAGCAGCGGATTCCCTTCGGGGTGATCTCCTCGATCGGGGTCCGGCTCAGATCCACCAGGGACACCCCGGGTCTGTTGAAGGTGTCGTAGTAGCCGGTGTCCAGACAGGGGCGCTTGGTGCCGAAGGGGTAGCCGCGCGGCGACAGGCGCTCGGCGGTCTCCGGGTCGGCCACGGTCGCCCGGATCTTGGACCGGATGAACTCGGCGACGGTCTCATTGGCCCGCTCGTCGACGAGAAGGTCGGTGTAGGAGCGGAGCAGCGCGCTCAGCAGCCCGGTGTTCCAGGCCGCCTCATAGGCGGCGGTGCGCTCCGCCTCGCTCACCTCCAGGGCCGACTCGGTCGGCATGTCGCAGACGGAGCCGCCCCTGGAGCGGCGCTGCGCGGCGCGGAATTCGGGGTAGCCCGCCTTGTGGCGGGTGACCTCGGCGCCGGTCAGGGGACGGTTGAGGGCCGGCATCGAGTAGGCCGGGGTGCGCTGGAAGACGGTGAGCTCGGCGGCCTGTTCGGCGATGACCGGGATGAGCTGGACACCGGAGGAGCCGGTGCCGATCACGGCGACTCTGCGGCCCGTGAAGGAGACGGGCTCCCGGGGCCAGCGGGAGGTGTGGTGGACCTCGCCGGTGAAGGCGCCGGCTCCGGGGATGTCGGGCTCCGTGGCGGTGGAGGTGCAGCCGGACGCCATGATCAGGAAGCGGGCGGTGACCCTCTCCCCGGTGTCGGTGGAGATCCGCCAGCTCCGGTCGGCCTCGTCGTACGCCGCCCGGGTCACCCGGGTGCTCAGGGTGATGCCGGCGCGCAGTCCGAAGCGGTCGGCCACATGGTGGAGATAGCGCAGGATCTCCGGCTGGGTCGCGTACTTCTCGCTCCAGGTCCACTCCTGGTCGAGCTCGGGCGAGAAGGAGAAGGAGTACGAGAGGCTCTCGATGTCGCAGCGGGCTCCGGGGTAGCGGTTCCGGTACCAGGTGCCGCCGATGTCGTCACCGGCCTCGAAGACCCGTGTCGTGAAGCCGAGTTCGCGCAGCCGGTACAGCTGGTACAGGCCGGAGAAACCGGCTCCGACGATGACGGCGTCGACTCGCTCGGTGGTGTCCATGGGGCTCTCCTGGTGGGGGGTGCCGGTGGGGGTGGTGTGCATGCAGAGGGCTGGTGGGATGGTGCGCCAGTCCGGTCCGCGCCGCCGGAAATCGGGGTGAGTTGGCTCGGAATGCGGCGGAGTTGGCGAGATCACGCGCGCCGGGGCGCCGGCGCGCGCGTGTGCGCGCCGGTACGGGTACGGGTACGGGTACGGGTACGGGTACGGGCACGCGTACCGGTGCAGGCACGCGTACGGCCCCGGCCTCCCGCGCCGTCGGGCGGGGAACCGGGGCCGGGGGCGGCGGCGGGGCCGCGGGGGGCTACCAGGTCACGGTGAGCCGGCGCGGGCTGCGGGAGGTGGTGGCCAGCCGCCACTCGACACCGCCGGCGGGTTCCGCGAGCCGCAGCCCCGGGAAGCGGGCGGCGAGCCGGTGCAGCCCCAGCCGCAGCTCCAGTCTGGCCAGCCAGGCGCCCAGGCAGTAGTGGGGCCCCGCGCCGAAGGCGAGGGTGGGGCCCTCCAGGGGCGCGAAGAGGTCCTGGAAGGGCTCCCCCGGGTGGACCTCCGGGTCCCTGTTGGCCAGCAGGCAGTCCGCGAGGACCATCGAGCCCGCCGGGATGAGCACGCCCGAGACCTCCACGTCCTCGGCGGCGTGGCGGGCGGTGCCCCGGTCGTCGCCGAGCGGGATCAGATGGATCAGCCGGTCGGCGAGCACCTCGGCCGCCCGGGCGTCGGCGCCGAGGCGGTGCCAGCAGTCGGGCCGCTCACCGAGCAGATAGAGCAGGGAGTTGCCGAGCATCGTCATGGTGCTGTCGTGACCGCCCACCACCAGCCCGCACACGAGCTGGACGAGCTGTGACTCGGGGATGCCGCCCTCCTCGTCCGCGGCCCGGACCAGACCGCTGATGAGGTCGTCCCCGGGTGCCCGGCGCCGCTCGGCGAGCAGTTGGGCGCCGAACGCGGCGAACTCCTCCAGGACGGCCGCCACCTCGTCCTCGTCGTGCGATCCGTCCGAGAAGGCATGCTCGGCCCAGTGGCGCATCCTGGACCGGGCCGACGCGTCGAGGTTCATCAGCCGGCTGATCACCATGACCGGCAGCGGCAGGGTGTAGGCGGCCACCACGTCCACCGGCGGTTCGCGGCGGGCCACCTGGTCCAGGCACTGATCCACGATGGCGGCGATCCAGGGCTGCCAGCGGGCGACGGCGCGGGGCGTGAAGGCGCGGCGCAGGGTGCGGCGCAGCCGCAGATGGTCCGGGCCGTCCTGGTTGAACATCAGATCGGGGTTGTTCACCAGGTCGGGTACGCCGGAGAGGGACGGGGCGTCGGCCGCGTACAGCCGGGAGCGGCCGAAGCGGGGGTCGGAGAGGACCATGCGCACATCGTGGTGGCGGCTCACCAGCCAGGCCCGGGTGCCGTCGGGCAGTTCGGTGAGGGTGGGCGGGCCGGGCTCGCCGGTGATGGCGCGGTGCAGCGGGATCCTCGGCTCATTCCGCACGGGGCATGCGCCGGTGCTGTCGTTGACGGACACGGGGCCTCCTGGCCGTATCGATGGCGATGGGCGGACGGGGGCGGCCCCGTCGCGGCGGGGCGGTCCGCCCCCGTACCGCGCGCCGGGTCCCGGGTCCCGGGTCAGAGCTCGACCAGGACCTTGCCCCGGCGGTGCTCCCGGTCCCGGCCCCGGAAGAGGGAGTCGTAGGCCGCCGGAATGGAATCGAATCCGTGGTGCAGGGTGTGTTCGCAGACGATCTCGCCGCGGCGGATCCGGCCGCCGAGCTCGGCGTGGAGCTCACGCCAGTTGCGCTCGGTGAACCATTCGAGGGAGAAGATGCCGCGGATGGTGGTGCGCGGGAACATGATGTGCGGCAGCAGCCGCGGCCCCTCGCCGTCCCCGCCGACCTGGGTGGCCCACTGCCAGCAGACGGCCACCTGGCTGCCGATGTTGAGCATGGCGAACACGGCGTCGGTGACGGTGCCGCCCAGATTGTCGAAGTACTTGTCGACACCGTCCGGGGCGGCGGCGCGGAGTGCGGCGCCCACCCGGCCGGCGCCGTCCCCGTGCCGGTACTCGATCACCGCGTCGAATCCCAGCTCCTTGAGCCGCTCCGCCTTGCCGGGCGTGGAGGTGGTGCCGACCACCCGGGCGCCGGCGAGCTTGGCGAGCTGGCCGGCGAGGGAGCCGACCGCACCGGACGCGCCGCTGATCACCACGGTGTCCCCGGGGTCGACGGTCATGAATTTGGTGAGGGTGCCCCAGGCGGTCATGCCCGGCCCGCCCAGGGCGCTCAGCGCGGTGGAGAGCGGCAGGACGTCGTCGTACCACCGGGGATCGAGCCGGCGGTAGGCGGGGAAGACCATGGGGAAGGTGCCGGTCCGCCAGAGGGTGGGGGCGCCGGTGCCGATGTGGTGGGTGCGCCAGCCGCCGAATCCCTGCACCAGATCACCGGCCCGGTGCGCCGCGAGCGGGCCCGCCTCCATCACCTCCATGATCGAGTCGGCTCCCATGTGGTCGCCGATGGGGGTGTCCAGGGTGATGCCCTGGAGATAGGGGTCGACGGAGACATAGAGCGTCCGCAGCAGCATCTCGTCGGGCGCGAGGTCCACCTCGATGTCCTCCTCGACCGGCTCGTACACCCGGTCCGCGTCGGGGACTCCCGCCATGTGCTCGCGGACCACCCATTTCCTTGTTCTCATTCCGGCTCGTCCTTCCTGCTCCCGGCCCCCGTCATCCCGTCGCCCCGGCACGGGGCCGTCCCCGGGGCGCCACCGCCCGGGCCTGCTCGCCGCGCGGGCCCACCGGGATCACCAGATGGGTCGGCGGGGGTGCGCTCTCGTCCACCTCGGCGGTGAAGGCGCGGCCGTCGTCCCGGCAGATGAACTGGACGACATGGCGGCCCGCCGCGGCCGCCCTGATCAGTCCGCCCGTCGTCGCCCAGACCCCGGACTGGTAGAAGCCGGCCAGCCCGGGCACGCCCGGGCCGTGCTTCTTGACCAGCTCCTCCAGCGTCTCGCCGCTCTCCACGAAGGGCTGCCAGCCCAGGACGGTGCCGTCGTAGTTGCCCGTGTAGCGGACCTGGGTCAGCGGGCTCGACACATCGCGCACGGCGATGGCGTCCTTGATGCCGGGATACCGCTCCTCCAGGAAGCGGACCAGCGCCTCGCGCGCCCGCCGCTTCGCCCGGTAGTAGCCGCGCCCGTGCCGGACGGGGAGGGTGTGCAGTTCCTCCCCGCCGCGGCTGCGGGTGGACTGTTCGGGCCCCTCGTCCAGGGCCCGCCAGGGCGCGATGTCGCAGAAGTAGGTGGCGTAGACGACGGTGGTGCCCCGGGGTGAGAGCTCCGGATAGTGCCGGTCCCGGAACTGGACATTGATGCTCGGATGGCGGATGCCGGTGAGTTCGGCGGCCGTCGCGTCGTCCAGGAGGTGGGTGGTGCACGGATCGCCCTCCGGGAATTCCCGCCGGAGGCCGAGGAAGAGGGTGAAGTATCCGGGGAAGACCATGCCGGGTTCCCGGATGGTGGTGGTGTAGAGCCGCCGGTAGGCGTCGTTGAGATAGCGCCCGCCGAGGAGTTTCATCATGGTGGTGTGGCCGTCGCAGGCGGAGACCACGATGTCCGAGCGGAGCTCTCGGCCGTCGCTGAGCCTGACCCCGACCGCGCGGTCGTTCTCGACCAGGATCTCCTCGACCTTGGCGTTGTACGTCACTTCACCGCCGAGCCGCCGGTAGCGGCGCTCGATCGACTCGGCGAGGCCGAGCGAACCGCCCTCGGGCACGCCCGCGGAGAGGTTCGCATGCGAGGCGAGCTGGAAGTGGAACGGCAGTACCGGGAAGGCCGGGTGCTTCTCGTAGAGAATGAAATTGAACGCCTCGCGCAGCAGCGGGTCCCGGAATTTGGCGGAGTAATCCGTCATGAGCACGGTGATCGTGGTGCGGATGGCGTTGAAGTACGGGATGAAGGAGGCCAGCATCCGCCAGCGCTCCACCGTCCCCATCAGCCCGACCGGTTTGAGGAAGGGGTAGACGGCCAGGCATTTGCGGAAGGCGCGGAGCTGCCGGCAGAAGCGGCGGATCAGCCGGGCGTCGGCCGGGGAGATCTCCAGCAGATGGGCCTCCAGCCGGTCCGGGTCGGAGTAGAAGTGGACGGACCGGCCGTCGCGTCCCCGGACGATGTTGAACACGTCGAAGTGGCGGATCTCCTTGCCCTGGAGGGCACCGAGCTCCAGCCAGATCTGGTGCATCTCATTGCCGGGCCCGCTGCCGAGCAGCCAGCTGATGCAGCAGTCCAGGGTGAAATCGCCGCGCTCCCAGGCGGTGCAGCAGCCGCCGGGGATCTCGTGCATCTCCAGGATGTGGGTGCGGTAGCCGTTCATCCTGGCGTAGCAGCCGGTGGAGAGACCTCCCAGGCCCGCCCCGATGATGATCATCGTCTCTCTGCCGTGCTTCGGTTCCGCCACGGAAGGGGCCTCCTCGCGCTGGTGTGTGGTCACGGGCCGGTGCCCTCCCGCCGGGGGCGCCGGTCGAGCAGGGGCAGTTTCCCGAGCTTCTCCCGGTGCCAGGGCTCGCCCTCCGGGCTCTCCCACGCCCGGAAGGGGATGCCCCACTCGTCGCAGAGGTACTGGGTGGCGAAGCGGCCGGTGGACGCGGCGCGGATCAGACCGCCCATGCCGACCCACTGGCCGGCCATGGAGAAGCCGCGCAGCCCCGGCAGCCGCATCCGGTCCCGGCCGACCAGCTTCGCGGCCACGTCATCGGCGTCCGAGAACGCCTTCCAGGCCAGGATGCTGCCCTCGAAATTCCCGGTGTACCGCCGGGTGGTGGCCGGGGAGGCCACATCGATCAGCTCGATGCGGGCGGCGATCCCGGGCCGGTGCCGCTCCAGGAATTCGCGGACGAAGTCGGCGACCCGGCGCTTCTGGGCCCAGTACTCCCTGCGGTCGCGGGTGCGCAGCTCCCGCCAGTGGGTGAAGTCGCTGAAGTAGGTGCAGTGGATCACCGACTTGCCGGGCGGGGCGAAGCCGTCGGAGTACCGCGAGCGGAGCTGGACCACCAGGCTCCGCTGGAGCGCTCCGGGCAGCCGGGCGGCGTCCTCGGCGGAGAGCAGATGGGTGGTGCTGTGCGCGGTGTCCGGGCCGAGGTCGTCGCCCCGGATTCCGGCGAAGGCGGAGACCACGGCCGGGAAGAGGGTTCCCGGGGTGCGCAGCAGTTCGGAGTAGAGCCGCTCGATGCGCGGACCGGTGTACCGGCCGCCGAGGAGGGTGTGGATGGTGGTGTGGCCGTCGCAGGCGGCGATGACATGGTCGGCGTAGTAGCGTCTGCCGTTGCCCAGCTCGATCCCGGTCGCCCGGTCGTCCTCCACCAGGATCCGCGCCACCCGGGCCCGGTAGTCGACCGAGCCGCCCAGCCCGGTGTAGCGCTCCTCGATCGACCGGGCCAGGCCCAGGGAACCGCCCTGCGGGAAGCCCGCGTTGCGGTGGTGGGCGGCGGCCATGTTGAAGAGATAGGGCAGCAGCGGGAAGCCCTCGGGGTCCTGGAAGAAGATGTTGCGGAACGCGGTCCGCAGCAGCGGGTCCTGGAACCGGTCGGCGAAGGTGTGCATGGGGGTGGCGGCGGTGCGCCAGAAGAGCCGGAAGGCCGGGAGCACCGTCCGCAGGGTCGCGGCCCGCTCCTTCACCGTCCGCAGCGCGGGCGCGGTCAGGAAGGGGTAGAGCTCGATCGCGATGAACCGCCGCAGGTCGTCGCAGAAGGAGCGGATCAGCCGGGCGTCGGCCGGGGAGATCTCCAGCAGATGGCGTTCCAGCAGGTCCGGGTCGTTGTAGAAGGTGACCGTGCGGCCGTTCTCGTCCATCACCCGGTTGAACATGTCGAAGTTGGTGATGGTCTTGCCGTCCAGCGCGCCCAGTTCGCGCCAGACCCGGTGGGCGTCGTTGCCGGCCGCGGTGCCGATCAGCCACTCGATGCAGTAGTCGAAGAGATAGCCGTCGCGGCCCCAGGCGGTGCAGCAGCCGCCGGGCAGGACATGTTTCTCGAAGATCCGGGTCCGGATGCCGCTCATCTCGGCGTAGCAGCCGGTGGAGAGCCCGGCGACGCCGGCGCCGATGATGATCACCCGGGGGCGGCGGGGGGCGCGGCTCCGCCACTCGGGCGGGCGGACGCGCCAGTCCGGCCCGGCCCCGGGCCCCGCCTCGTACTCCGTCTCAGCACGCATGCGCGGTCGCTCCGTCTCCGCGCAGCACGGAGCGCACCAGCTCGGCGTTGCGGGCGAGATGGCCCGGGTCGAGCATGTCGGCATGGGTGCCGGAGCCGCGCAGCACGGCGGTCCGGGTGGTGGAGCTGCCGTACCAGCTGCCGCGTTCGCCGGCCGCGTGGAGCCCGGCCTTCTCCTCGTCCGTGACCACGGTGACGGTGGCCGTCACCCTGCCCAGGTTGGGGGTGCGTCCGCAGAAGGCCAGATACTCCGCCGCGTGTTCTCTCGTCCCCCGGGCGATGATCTCCGATCCGGTGTGCTTGCGCAGATGGTCGGAGAGTTCGGCCTCGAAGGCGGCGAGATGCTCGGGCCCCGGGACATAGGGCTCCATGATGCGGTGCGAGTCCAGAATGATCACATGGTCGACGCGGCGGCCCCGGCGCTCCAGCTCCTTCGCCGTCTCGAAGGCGAGATTGCCGCCGAGGGAGTAGCCGAGGAGTACACAGCCGCCCTCCGGCCGCGCGGCCTCGACGAGATCGGCGTAACGGGCGGTCTTGTCGTCGCCGGGCAGGTAGTTGAAGGCGATGCAGCGGTGTCCGGGGAGCTCGGCGGCGAGGCCCCGGTAGACGAGTCCGTGGCCGCCGGCCGGGGGGAAGCAGAAGACGGTCTCGTCGCCGCCGGGCCCGAAGACCAGATAGGGCCGGTCGTCGCCGGCCGCGCCGGCGCTGATCCGCTCCACGGCGGCGGCCATCCCGTGCAGGGTGGTGGCCTGGTACAGCCGGCTGACGGGGATGGTGACGCCGAATTCCGTCTGGAGGTGGTGGATCAGCTCGATGAGTCTGATGGAGCTGCCGCCGATCTCGAAGAAGTCGTGCTCCAGACCGATCCCCTCCCGCCCGAGCAGGGCCGACCAGTGCCGGGCCATGCTCACCTCGTAGCGGGTCACGGGCGGCTCGTGCCGGGTCCCGTCGTCGTCGGGGGCGGGGCGGGGCGCGGGCAGGGCGGCCGTGTCGACCTTGCCGTGGGCGGTCAGCGGGAGTTCGGGCACCTCGGCGAAGTACGCCGGGATCATGTGGGCGGGCAGTTCGGCGGCGAGGTGCCGGCGCAGGGCGCGCGGGTCGAGCGGGGTGCCGTCCGCCGGTACGCAGTGGGCGCAGAGCACCTCCTCGCCCCGGCCGTCCGTGCGCACCGTGACCACCGCGCGGGACACCCCCGGCGAGCTCGCGAGCCGGGACTCGATCTCCTCGGTCTCGATGCGGTGGCCGTGGAGTTTGATCTGGGTGTCCGCGCGGCCGAGCAGATGGACCAGGCCGCCCGCGTCCCAGCGGGCGAGGTCGCCGCTGCGGTAGAGGCGCGCGGGGAGGGCTCCGGGGGCCCGGCTCACCGTCCTGGTGATGAACCGCTCGGCCGTCTGGCCGGGGTCACCCGCGTATCCGGTGGCGACACCCTCCCCGCCGATCCACAGCTCGCCCGGCACCCCGGGCGGTACCGGTTCGCCGTACTCGTCCAGGATGTGCAGGGTGCTGTTGGCGAGCGGGCGGCCGATCGGCACCATCCGGCCCGGTTCGAGGCCGTCGGCCGGGCCCTCGAAGCAGGCACTGTCGATGGTCGCCTCGGTCACCCCATAGGAGTTGATCACCCGGGTGCGGGGGCCGCAGAGGGCGCGCAGCCGCTGGTACTCCCCCACCTTCCAGGCGTCCGAGCCGACCACCAGCAGCTTCATGAAGTCCAGCCGGAGCCCGGCGCGCTCGCAGTGGTCCATCAGACCGCGCACCACAGCGGGGACGAACTCACCGCACTCCACCTTCTCCTCGCGCATCGTCCGGTACAGCCGGGCGGTGTCGAAGAGCAGATCCCGGTCGGCGAGGACCAGGCTGCCGCCGGAGCAGAGCGCCCGCGTCACATCGCCGGTGAAGACGTCGAAGGACGGCGCCGCCATCTGGAGATGGACACCCGCCAGCACGGCCGGGCCGTACTCGGTGCGCCATGCCCGCTGGGCCGAGGCGAGATTGCGGTGGCTGACCTGTACCGCCTTGGGGCGGCCGGTGGAGCCGGAGGTGTGGATCACATAGGCCGCCGAGTCCGGCTCCACCGGCCGCCCGTCGCCCCCGCTCCGCGCCGCGGCGGGGAGGTACGGATGCGCGTTCTCGGGGGTGTACGGGCCCAGGGTGTACGAGGTCGGCTCCTCCGGCGGCGGGGTCGGGCCCGGTTCCGCCGGCTCCGGCACACCCAGCTCCGCCAGGGTCAGCGCGTCGGCCGGGAGGCCGGGCAGCGCGGCCCGGCGGGCCCGGTCGGCGACGATCACCAGCATGGCGTCGGCGGTGCCCACCATGGAGACGACCCGGTCGGCCGGATCGTCCGGCCGGACGGGCAGATAGGCCGCGCCGGCCCTGACCACCGCCAGCAGGGCGATGATCAGCTCGGGGGACTTCTCCAGGCAGAGCGCGACCACCGAGCCGGGGCCCACCCCGAGCCCGCGCAGCCGCCGGGCGAGCGCGGCGGAGCGGCGGTCGAGATCGCCGTAGGTCAGTCTGCGCACGGGGCCGGCGGGGGACGCCGGGACGGTCACGGCGACGGCGTCGGGGCGCTCGGCGGCGATCCGGGCGAACTGCTCGTGCACGGGTGCCCCGGAGGGAAGGGGCGCGGGCCGCACCGGCGGGGCCGAGCCGTTCCTGGAGGGCGGTACGAGGGGGGAGCGCGGCTGGGTGCGGACGGCGGAGAGCACGGCGGCGGGGGCCGGCTCGGTGCCCGCCGGGGACGGGGACGGAGCGGCATCCGGGGCGAGGGCGCGGACCGGTGCCGGGTCGGGGCCCCGGCGGGCGAGGCGGGCGGCTCCGCTCCACTCCCCGGCGAGCCGTTCGCGCTCGTCCGCGCCGAGCATGTCCAGCCGGGTGGTGGGCAGATCGGCGGCGGCCCGGGTCATGGAGTCGAGCAGCCCGGTGTAGTGGGAGGCCAGTCTGCGCATCGTGGCGGGGAGGAAGAGGTCGGTGTTGTACTTGAGGACACAGTGGAAGCGGTGGTCCGACTCGTCCTCGTAGACGGAGAGGGTGATGTCGAACTGCCCTTCCTCCTCGGGGAGTTCGATGTACTCCAGCCGGTAGCCGTATTTCTCGGTGGCGACCTTGTGGGTGAGCAGGATGAACATCGCCTGGAAGACCGCCGAGCGGCTGGGGTCGTGTTGCAGTCCGAGCTGCTCGACCAGCAGGACGAAGGGGTACTCCTGGTTGTCCAGGCCGTTGAGCACGGTTTCGCGGACCTGGTCGAGCAGTGCGGCGACCGACGGTCCGCCGGAGAGATCGGCGTGGAGCGGCAGCGGGTTGACGAAGTAGCCGTAGACCGAGGAGAACTCCTGGCGGGTGCGGCCGGTGACCGGGCTGCCGACGATGATGTCGTCCTGTCCGGAGTAGCGGTGCAGCAGGACGTAGTAGGCGCTGAGCAGCACCACGAACGGGGTGACCTGGTGGGTCCGGGCCAGATCGTGGACCCGGGCGCTCAGCCCGGCGTCCAGCACGAAGAACTCGGAGGCGCCGTTGTGGGTCTGGACGGCCGGGCGGGGCCTGTCGACCGGCAGGTCGAGCAGGGGGACCCGGTCCGGCAGATGGGAGCGCCAGTAGTCGAGCATCCGCGCGGCCCCGGGGCCCGCCAGAAAGCGGTTCTGCTCATTGAGGAAGTCGAGATAGCGGGCGCCCACCGGCGGCAGTTCGGGTGCCTCGCCCCGGCGCAGCCCCTCGTAGACCGCCAGCAGCTCCTCGATGAAGGTGAAGGTCGAGATCGCGTCGGAGACGATGTGGTGGACCGCCTTCATGATCACCCAGCGGTCGGGGGCGCGCTTGAAGAGCCGGAAGCGGAAGAGCGGGTCGTGGGCGAGGTCATAGGGTCTGCGGTACTCGGCCACGATCGTGCGGTGGATCTCCGCCCAGTCCCGGCCCTCCATGTCGAAGAGCCGCACATCCGGCTCGACCTCTTCCGAGACACGCTGCACCGCGCGGCCGTCCACCAGCAGGAAGTTGGTGCGCAGCGCGGGATGGCGGGCGACCGTCCGGCGGACGGCCTCGAACATCAGCTCCGGGTCGATCTCGGCCCGGACCTCGACCGCGCCGCCGATGTTGTAGGCGTAGCCCTCGGGATTGAGCTGCTTGAGGAACCAGAGGGCCTTCTGGTTCTGGGTCAGCGGATACTCGCGCTCGTCGGTGAGGACCTCCGCCTCCGTGCCGGGCCCGGCGCCGCCGGCGTCGGCCGCCACCAGCTCATCGAGACCTTCGTGGAGGCGGGCCGTGAGCTCGCCGACGGGGGTGCCGCTGAGCAGGGCGACCACCGGGAGGGCGATACCGAATTCGGCCTGGACGCGGGCGCGGACCTCCATCGCCAGCAGTGAGTCCAGCCCCAGCGCGCCGAGTCCGGCGGCCGGGTCGACCGCTTCCGTACTGGTCCGGAGCACACCGGCGGCCAGTGCGGTGAACCGCTCGGCGACCAGGGAGCGGCGCTCGTCGCCGTCACCGGCGGCCCGGAAGGCTTCGAGGAGCCCGCCGTCCCCGCCGGCGGGGCCCGCTTCGGGGGACGCGGCGAGTTCGGAGACGAGCGGCGGCGGGGCGGCGTACCAGGAGAGGAAGACGGGCCAGTCCACGATGGTGGCGACCAGGAGCTGGGGCCGGTCCTGGCCGATGACGCGTTCCAGGACCGCCATACCGGCCTCGGGCGAGAGCGAGCTCATGCCCCGGCTGTGGAGATAGTGCTCGACCAGTCCGAGCTCCTCGATCATTCCGGTGGCCCAGGGGCCCCAGTCCAGGCTGAGCGCCGGCAGGCCGCGGGCGCGGCGGTGGTGGGCCAGCGCGTCGAGGAAGGCGTTGCCGGCGGCGTAGTTGGTCTGGCCGGCGGTGGTCAGCAGGGAGGCGATGGAGGAGAAGAGCACGAAGTGTTCGAGCGGTTCGTCGCTCAGCAGGCGGTGGAGCAGGAGTGCGCCGATGACCTTGGGGTCGTGGACCGCGTCGAAGGTGCTCCGGTCCATGTCGGGTACGAGGGTGTCGCGGACCTGCCCGGCCAGATGGAACACCCCCCGGATGGGCGGGGGTTCGGCGCGGCGGTACTCGGCGAGCCAGCCGGTCAGGGCGGCCTCGTCGGTGATGTCGAGCGCGGCGGTGACGGGCTGGGCGCCGAGTGCCTCCAGCTCCCGGAGGAAGGCGACGGCCCGGCCGGCGGCGGTGTCCGGGGCCGTGGTGCGCCACTGGTCGCGGGCGGGGACCCGGGTGCGGCTCACCAGGACGAGACGGCGGGCGCCGCGTCTGACGAGGGTGCGGCAGAGCAGCCGGCCGAGGGCGCCGAAGGCGCCGGTGACGAGATAGCCGCCGTCGGCGCGCAGCCGCAGGGGGAGCGGGCGGGTCAGCCCTTCGGCGCGCCGGATCCGGCTGGTGAGGCGGCGTCCGCCGCGCAGGGCGATCTCCTCCTCGTCGTCGGTCAGGATCTCGCGGAGGAGGGCGCGGGCGGTGGTGGTCGCCCGGGGGGCCTGGTCGAGCCCGGGGGCGGGGGCGGGTTCGGGGACGGGGACGGGGACGGCGACGGGTCCGCGTACGAGTTCGGGGACGGCGGCGGGTCCGCGTCCGGCTCCGGCTCCGGCTCCGGCTTCGGCTTCGGCTTCGGCTTCGGCTTCGGCTTCGGCGGGATCGAGGTCGATCAGCTTGCCCCGGTGGGCGGTCAGCTCATGGTGGCGCAGCACCCGGCCCACACCCCAGGCGGGCGCGCCCAGCGGCTCGACGTCCTCCCCCGGGATCACCGGCTGGGCGCCCCGGGTGACGATGTGCAGCCCGCCGCCGACACCGGCGGAGAGCAGCGCTCTCGCCAGGGCGATCAGGGAGTAGCCGCCGGTGCCGCTGTGGGCGGCGATCTCGTCGGCCCGGGTGTCCCGGAGGCCGGGCAGATCCAGATTCCACAGATGCACGACATGGCCGAAGGAGGTCCCGTCCGTCATGCCCAGATCGGCGAGGAGCCGTTCCAGCTCATCCGCCGAGCCGGGCACGACGGTGAATTCCGCGCCTCCCGGGCCGGTGGACACCTTGCGGTACGCGTCCCCCGGGCGCACCAGATGGCAGCGCCCGCCGCGCGCGGTCACCAGCTCCGCGAGTGCCGTGCCCACCCCCTCGGAGTCGGCCAGCACCAGCCAGTCGGCCCCGCCCTCCGCCGGGCCGGGCGGCTCCTCCGTGTCGAAGGGCCGCTCGGTCCAGACGGTCTCGGTGAGCCAGGAGTCGATGGTGCCGAGGCCCACCGCCGTCGCGGCCCGCTCCACATCGGCGGCGCGGAATCCGGCGATGCGGCCCACACCCGTACCGCTCTCGGTGTACACGGCGATGTCGCCGACCAGTTCGTCCCCGGATCCGCCGGTCACGGTGGCATGCACCCAGAGCGGGCGGCTGCCCGCGGAGTCCAGCGCGACCTCGTCGATCGAGAGCGGCAGCCGGATGCCGGTGCCCGTGCCGCCGGCGCCCGGCTCCAGGAGTTGCGGGGTGAGCAGTGACTGGAAGCAGGCGTCCAGGAGGACGGGGTGGAAGTGGTGCCGGTCGGCGTCGTCGCCGATCTCCGCGGGCGGTCGCAGCCGGGCGAGTGCCTCGCCGGGGCCGATCCACACCTCCTCGATGGCCCGGAAGGCGGGCCCGTACTGATATCCCAGGGCGGCGAGTTCGGTGTAGCAGTCGGCGCCGTCGAGCCGGCGCAGGCTGCGGGCCCGGATCGGCGCGGGGTCGAGCGCGGGCCCGGGGGAACGGCGCTGTCCGGTGCGTACGACACCCCGGGCATGCACCACCCGCTCCGGGGCCGGCACCGGGTCGCCGCCGGAGGGGGCGGGCGGTGCGGACGCGACGGTGAAGGCGGCGTTCTCCTCGGAGAGGGAGAACTGCACCGTCCGGCTCTCCCCCTCGGGCAGGAAGAGCGCCCGGCGCAGCTCGATGTCGGCCAGGACCGCGCCGCCGCCGGGGGTGCCGGTGAGGGCGCGTACGGCCTGGGCCGCCATCTCCAGATAGCCCGCCGCCGGGAAGACCACGGTGTCCTGGATCCGGTGGTCGGCGAGATAGGGCAGCCGTTCCGGGTCGAGCTCCGAGCGCCAGACCGGTTCGGCGTGGGCCGTGCGGCGGCCGAGCAGCGGGTGGTCGAGACGGCCGAGCCGGACCCGGGCGACCGCGTCGGGCTCCGTCCAGTGGCGGTCCCGCTTCCAGGGGTAGCGCGGCAGCGGCACCGGTGCGCCCGCCGGGTGCAGTACGTCCCAGGCGATGTCGACGCCCAGATTGTGCAGCGCGGCCAGGGAGGCGGCGAAACGCTCCGGCTCGTTCTCCCGGCGGCGGATCGAGGGCAGTACGGTGCCCTGGAGCCCTCGCTCGCCGAGGCATTCGCGGATCGAGTGGGCGAGCACCGGATGCGGGCCGATCTCCAGGAAGATCCGGTGGCCGTCGGCGGCGATCCGGTCGGCCGCCGCCCGGAAGCGCACCCGGTCGCGGACATTGCGCCACCAGTACTCGGCGTCGAGCTCCGGGCCGGCGGCGAGGCCGTCCCGCGCGGTCGTGTACAGCGGCACCCGCGCGGCGGCCGGCCGCAGCCCGGCCAGCGAGGTCAGCAGCTCCTCGCGGATCTCCTCCATGCCCGCGCTGTGGTACGGGACGCGCACCTCCAGGAACTTGGCGAACACCTGCTCCGCCCGCAGCTCCGCGGCGAGTTCGGCGAGCGCCTGCTCGGTGCCGGCCAGGGTGACGCCGGTGGGGCTGTTGACCGCGGCGACCGAGATCCGGTCGCCGTACGGGCGCACCCTCCGCTCCGCCTCGTCCTCGGGCAGGCTGACGGCGAGCATGGTCCCGGTGCCGTCGAGTCGCTGCTGGAGTCTGCTGCGGTGCAGGGCGATGCGCACCGCCTCCGGCAGGGTGTGGACCCCGGCCTCGTGAAAGGCGGCGATCTCGCCGGTGCTGTGCCCGACGATCGCGTCCGGCCGCACCCCGTACCGGCGCCACATGGCGGCCAGGGCGATCTGCACGGCGAAGTTGGCGGGCTGCGCCAGCCAGGTCTCCCCCATCCGGGACGCGGCCTCGCCGGCCATCAGCTCCTCGGTGAGCGACCAGCCGGCCTGTGCGCGGATCTCCCGGTCACAGGCGAGGATCGTCTCGCGGAAGACCGGTTCGCGGTCGAAGAGCTCCCGGCCCATCCCCCACCACTGCGGGCCCATTCCGGTGAAGACCCAGCAGATCCGCCGCTCGGCGGGGTCGAGCCGGGCGCCGCGCACCACACCCGGGTGGGGCTCGTCGCGCAGAAAGGCGGTGAGTGCCGCGTCGAGCGATTCGCGCGAGGAGTGGACGAGGGTGAGCCGGGCCGGGTGGTGCTGGCGGCGGTGGGCGAGGGTGTGGCCGAGGTCGGTGAGGGCGACGGGCGGGCCGTCGGCGCCGGTGAGTTCCCGCTGGATGCCGGCGGCGACCTCGGGGAGCGCGTCGGCGGTGCGGGCGGTGAGCGGGAGGAGGGTCCAGGCCGGCCGGCCCGCCGGTTCGGCGGCCGGCGCGCGGCGCGGGGGCTCCTCCAGGACGACATGGGCGTTGGTGCCGCCGAAGCCGAAGGAATTGACCCCGGCCCGGGCGGGGCCCTCGTGCTCGGGCCAGTCGACGGCGCGGGTGGGGATCTCGTACGGCAGACCGGCCGGGTCGATGGCCGGGTTGAGGTGTTCCAGATTGATGTGGGGCGGGATCCTGCGGTGTTCGAGGCAGAGTGCGGTCTTGATCAGACCGGCGATGCCCGCGGCGGACTCGGTGTGCCCGATGTTGGTCTTGACCGAGCCGACATGGCATCGGGCGCCCGGTGCCCGCCCGATGGCCAGGGCCCGGCCCAGCGCGTTGGCCTCGATCGGGTCGCCGAGCGGGGTGGAGGTGCCGTGCGCCTCCATGTACTGGAGGGCGCCGGGGGTGATGCCCGCCTCGGCGCAAACCCGCCGGATGAGGGAGACCTGTGCGTCCGCGCTGGGCACGGTGATGCCAGGGGTGCGGCCGTCCTGATTGACCCCGGTGCCGAGGATCACGGCGTGGATCGGGTCCCCGTCGCGCACGGCGTCCTCCAGCCGTTTCAGCGCGACGATGCCGACGCCCTCGGCCCGCACATAGCCGTTGGCGGCGGCGTCGAAGGTGCGGGAGCGCCCGTCGGGCGAGAGGAAGCCTCCCTTGGTCTCGGCGATGGTGTACTGCGGCGCCATGTGCAGCAGCGCGCCGCCGGCCAGCGCGAGGCCGGTCTCGCCCCGGTGCAGGCTCTGGCAGGCGAGGTGGACGGCGACCAGGGAGGAACTGCACGCGGTGTCGATGGAGAGGCTGGGGCCGCGGAAGTCGAAGCAGTACGAGATGCGGTTCGACACCATCGTCATCATGGTGCCGGTGGCGGTGTGCGCGGCCAGGGTGGTGAAGTCCAGGTCGGAGAATTGCAGGATCTTGTAGTCCAGGGTGAAGGCGCCGACATAGACGGCGACATCGGTCCCGGCGAGATCCGCGGGCCGCTGGCCGCCGTCCTCCAGCGCCTCCCAGGCGACCTCCAGGAGTTTGCGCTGCTGGGGATCCATGTGGTCGGCCTCGCGCGGGCTGATGCCGAAGAACGCCGGGTCGAATTCGTCGAAGCCGTCGATGTAGCCGCCGCGTCCGCCGGTGAGGCGTCCGGGCTTGTCCTTGTCGCGGCTGCCGAGGGTGGCGGCGTCGTACCGGTCGGCGGGGGTGGGGGTGATGCAGTCCCTGCCCTCCATCAGATTCCGCCAGTACGTCCGGTGGTCATTGGCGCCGCCGGGTAGCCGGCAGCCCATACCGATGATCGCCACCCTGCCGCGCATGGGCGCACTGGTCGCGTCAGCCATGGTCGAACTCCTCACGTCGTGGCGCTGCGGCGGGGGTGGTGCGGGGGCGGTGCGATGTCCGGCCCGGGGCACACGGGCGGTGCGGATTCGCGGTGGATCCGCCGGTGGGGGCCCGTGCCCCGGTGTTCCCGCGGGCTCGGCGGCTCCGGGTGGGAGCGGCCGGTCGCCTCGCGGGGCCGGTCAGGTCTTCGGGGAGGCGGGCCGGGCGGGTTCGCTCCCGCTCTCCCGCGAGCGCCGCCAGGGATGGAGAAAGGTGGCGAGGAAGTCGCCGGTGGCGGGGAAGGAGGCGGGATCGCCGAGGCCGACGGCGGCCGGCCGGCGGCCGGGCCGCCAGGTGTAACTGCCGAAGAGGTGGTCCCAGACGGAGAGGTCGGAACCGTAGTGGCCGGCTTCGGACAGGACGGTGCTGTGGTGCAGCCGGTGCTGCTCGGGGCTGGCGAGCAGATGGTTCAGCGGCCCGATGCGCACCTCGATGTTGGCATGGACGAAGTACCCCTGCGCGGTCACGAAGAGACCCACGGCCAGCACCGACTCCCGGGAGAACCCGGCCAGCGCGAGAACCGTCTGGACCAGCCCCTGGGCGAGGACGATGTCGAGGATGTGGTTGACACCGTTGTTGGCGACATTCACCTTGCCCGGGACGTGATGCACTCCGTGCAGCCGCCACAGCAGCGCGTTGGTGTGTCCGAGCCGGTGTACGAGATAGCTGGCCAGCGAGCCGGCGAGCAGGGCGCCGGGGATCTCGGCCCACAGCCCGAGCGCCGGTTCCTCGGGGGACGCGGCGCCGACGGCGGAGGTCACCAGCCACTGGGCGAGGGCGCTGCCCGCCATGGTCAGCAGGAAGTAACAGCCGTACCAGCGCCATTCACCCCGGCTGGGGTGCCAGTCGCGGTCGTGCGGGATCAGCCGCTCCAGCGCGGTGAGGTAGAGGAGCACTCCGATCAGGAAGAGCGGGCTCACCAGGGCCGGCTCCCAGTGGAGACAGAGGGCCGCCGTCCCGGTCGCGACCGTGGCCGCCAGGAGAAAGGGGTAGGCCGTCGCGCGGAGAAATGAGCGCGGGGAGGAGAACGCGGAAGAATTGTCCTCGCTCACGGCGGGCGCGGCCGGGGACATCTCCTCGCCGCATGACGCTTTTTGCTCTTCCATCCATGACTCCTCTGCGAGAGACACGGCACCGGGAAACAGACCAGGGCACAAAAATGACAACGGTCTCGGCCGAGGGGGAAGCCTCCCGGCTCTCGTGCGACTGCTCACTGGGATTACTCACTGGATTCCGCAGGTCGAAAGGGGTCGACATGGGTCGACACGGCTCGACGCGGATGGATGCCTCGGCGGTGCGGAATCCTTTCGCGCACTGCCGGAAGTTCAGAAGCCTCGGATTCTCGGCAGGCTCACACTGAACGCCACCGAACCCCTGTCCAAGGATTCATTGAACAGCACAATCGCCTCGGATGGAATACATCGGAGAGAATCATTCGCCAATGTGAGTTACTTAGTACGACGAGTACTTGATGACACAATGGCGATGAGCATATGAACAGAGAAACAGCGGCGACAGAAATGCGGGAATTCCGGCGGGCGGGTCAGGCCGGTGCGGCGAAGCGGGAGACGAAGCGGCGCTGCCAGGGTGTCTCGACGGCGCGCGGGGAGTAGTGCGCGCGGACATGGGCGACCGCCTCGCCGGCGGGCACCCCGTCGAGCACGGCGATACAGGCGAGCGCGGTGCCGGTCCGGCCGAAACCGCCGCCGCAGGCCACCTCGACGCGCTGCGACCCGGCGCGCCGCCATGCCTCGTGCAGCGCGCCGGCCGCGGCGGCGCGGTCCGCGGGGAGCCGGAAGTCGGGCCAGCGCACCCAGCGGCTCTCCCAGGCCGCGGCGGGCGGCTCCTTGCCCAGCAGATACAGCGCGAACTCGGGCGCGGGGCCGGGCGGGAGCGGGCGCCGCAGACCGCGGCCGCGCACCAGCCTCCCGGACGGAAGCAGCAGAACACCGGGGGCGGTGGGTTCCCATGTGCCGATCACCGCACCACCCTGGCACGGCGCTCCCCGCGCCCGCGGCGGCATGGCGGTATCACCGCGGGGATGATCGCCGGACCCGGCCCGGCGTCCATGGCAATTCGGTCATTCGGGTTGAAGGAATGATGAAAGTCGGACCATCCTTGCGGTCATGAGTCTCACCTCCGCCTCCCTGGAAACGCCCGGCTTGCGGGATTACGCCCATGACTGGGCCCTCGTCGATGTGGAGACCTCGGGTCTGGTCCCGCGCGAGGACCGGGTGCTGTCCATAGCCGTGGTGACGATCGGGCCGGACGGTGAGAGGAGCGGGGAATTCTCGACCCTCCTCGATCCCGGCTGTGACCCCGGGCCGGTCCATGTGCACGGGCTGACCGCCGAACGGCTCCGGGGCGCGCCGGTGTTCGAGCAGGTGGCCGGACGGATCGCGGAGCTGCTGCGGGACCGGGTGCTGGTGGCCCACAACGCGCAGTTCGACTACGACTTCCTCGCGCACGAATTCGCCCGTGCCGGGGTGCGGCTGCCGGTCACCCGGCGGCTGTGCACGGTGGCGCTCAACCGCCGGGTCGACCCGCCCACGGACAATCTGCGCCTCGGGACCCTGGCCGCGCACTACGGGATCGCCCAGCTCCGGGCGCACGACGCGGTGGACGACACGCGCGTGCTGGCGGGGGTGCTGCGCGCCTCGCTCCGGGAGGCGGCGCGGCTCGATCTGGAGCTGCCGTTCGTGGCCTGCCCGCCCCGGCAGGACGCCCGCTTCACCCCGAAGCCGGCCAAGGCGCCGTGCGCCTTCCGCAATCCCGGCCGTTTCGCGCCCGGCGGCGCGCTGACACAGGGGATGAAGGTCGCCCTGACGGGCGAGACCGGCACCGGACGGGCCGGGCTGGCGGGCCGGGCGGTGGCCGCCGGCCTCAATGTGATGTCGTCCGTCAGCCGGCACACCAGCCTGCTGGTCACCAACTCCCCCGCCGCCGCCTCGGCGAAGGCCCGGCGGGCGGTGGCCGAGGGGGTGCCCGTCGTCGACGAGGAGACCTTCCTCGGACTGCTGGCCGGGGTGCTGCCGGGAACACCGCACGAACAGCGGGCGGGAGCACCGGTGGCGGCGGACACCGTGCCGGCGGTGGAGGAGGCGGCTCCGGCGGGCCGGCCGCTGCGCGGCAGGCGGGTGCTGGCCCTGGGCGGTACGCACCCGGTCGCGGCGGCGGCCCGCACCAGAATCGTGGAACTGGGCGGCGCGGCGGCGATCAATCTCTCCGCGGGTGTCACCGATGTGGTGCTGCTGCCCGGCGGCGAGGAGGACCGCCGGATGCCGCGGATCACCGCCCTGGAGATCCCCACCCATCGGCGGGAGTGGCTCACCGCGCCCGGCACCGGTCCCGCGCCGGCCGGGCCCGGCCGGCGGCCGGGGCCGCGGGTGCTCCCGCGCGGCGGTGTGGTCGATCTCCCGGACCGGGCGGAGCCCGCCTCCTGGAGCGTCACCGCCGCCTGGGCTCAGCAGACGACCTGTGAGATCGATCTGGTCGCCTTTCTCGTGGACGAGGAGGACCAGGTCTCCCGGGACGAGAATTTCATCTTCTACGGAGCGCCGGAGAGCCCGGACGGCACGGTGCGGCTCCTCACCGACGGCCCGGCCGAGCAGGCGATCACGGCCCGTCTGGGGGCGCTGCCGGCGGCGGTGCGCAAGGTGGTGATCGCGGCGGCCATCGACGGCAGCCCGGTCTTCGGCGACATCGGCGCCGTCCAGGTCACCATCGGCACCGGCGGCAGCGAAACCCCGCTCGCCCAGGCCGCGCTGGACGCCGCCACCACCGAGCGGACCCTGCTGCTGGCGGAGCTCTACCGCCGGGGCGCCGTCTGGCGCTTCCGCGCGGTCGGCCAGGGGTACGACCACGGGCTCGACACCCTCGCCCGTGGCTACGGGGTGGATGTCGAGAACTGACCCGCGCGGGGGCGGCTGCGCCGGGGGCGCGCCCCGCACACACGGCGGGCGGCCCGCCGCGCCGGCTCCCCCGCGCGGCACGGGCCGTCACTCCCCCAGGAGGCGGGCCGTCGCGGTGTCGAGGCGGCGGGCGGCGGCCGGGGCGAAGGCGGGCGTGGTGAGCGGCAGTCGCCGGTCGCGGCTGACGGCCGCGACCGGGTCGGCGGGCGGCTCGTCCAGACGGCGCAGGAGGGGTTCGATCGCCTTGCCCACCGGCTGGGCGAAGAGCAGGGCGGCCGTCCTGGCGAGGGCGCGGGACGGCTGCGGGAGCTGGTCGGGCTGGCCGGTGCGGACGAAGCCCGGGTTGTGCACGACATAGCGGGTGCGGGCGCCGGGGTGCCGCTCCGGGAAGCTCACCGCGAGCAGATCATTGCAGCGCGAGGACTGAAGAGCCGCGCGCATCCCCCCGTAACCGTCGCGCAGTTGCAGATCGTCCCAGTGGATGCGGCCCCCCGGGCCCCCGGGGGCGGCGAGGTTCAGGATGACCGGTGCCGCCGCCCGCTCCAGCGGCTCCGCGAGGCCGTGGCCGAGCAGATAGCGGCTGAGGTAGGCGAGGGCGAAGGTGAACTCGAAGCCGTCGGCGGTCTCCTCGCGCCGGGGACGGAACCGCTGCGCGCCCAGGATCAGGCCGTCCACCGTGTCCGTCGCGGCCCTCACCTCCGCGAGGACGCTCCGCACCCCGGCGAGCGTGCTCAGATCCGCCCGCAGGAAGACCGCGCGGTCCCCGGCGCCGGTCCGCGCGGCCTCGTCGAGCAGCGCCCGGCCCCTCGCCTCGCCGCTCGCCACCGCGAACACCCGGTCGCCGCGTGCGAGAAGACGTCCGGCGAGGCCCTTGCCCATGCCGTCGGTGCCGCCGGTGATCACATATGTACGCATCATTCCGCCCCTCGTGACAGCCCGGCGGCCGGGATCGCGCCGGCCGCCGGTAAGTCATCACCCGATGACATGGCGGCGATGCTAGGCAGCGGCGCCGAATCGGGTCAACAACGGGTGACTTACGCTGACTTCATGGCCGACACCACCGCTCCACAACCCCGCCGCCGCAATCGCGCGGCCACCCGCGGCGCCCTGCTCGACGCCGCCCGGCTGCGCTTCTCCCGGCAGGGTTTCGACGCCACCGGCGTACGCGAGATCGCCTCCGACGCCGGTGTCGATCCGGCACTGGTCTTCCGCTACTTCGGCTCGAAGGAGAAGCTCTACACGGAGGCGATGTGCGCCTACACGGCCAAGGAACAGGTCGTCGACCGGCAGCGGCCGCTCTCCCATCTCACGGACTCACTGCTCCGGGAGATCGTCCACGGCGACTGGCAGGAGTTCGACGGGGAGCACCCGCTGCTGGTGATGCTCCGCTCCTCGGCCCGCCCCGCCGTGCGCGAACAGCTCTGCTCCCGGCTCTGGGAGAGCCAGCTGGCCGATGTCACCGACCGGCTCGACGGCGAGGACGCCGCGCTGCGGGCCGAGATGATCGGGGCGCTGCTGCTGGGGATGGGCGTCATGCGCTCGGTGGTGGGCTCGCCCGCCCTCGGTGAGGCGTCGTTCGAGCAGACCCGTGCCCTGGTCGGGCGGCTGGTCCGGGTGCTCGCGGAGGGCGACGCCCCGACGGCCCGCCCGCACCGGGGCCGGCGGGCTCCGGGCAGCGGCTGACCCACACGCCGGACGGAGCGGTTTTATCCCGCGCGAGCGGAGATCGGGTCCTGATACTGTCGGCCCGTGGGGCGGCTCCGCATGTGCTTCCTTCTCTTTCCTCTCTGCAAAAGATCCAGCGCATGCACTTTCCGCCCCACAGCTGTGTCCCGCCGCAGGTCCTTTGGCCGATGACCGGCCGGCAATCCGGATGCGTCATGGTTCGCCCGCTTGCTACCTTCGCCAGCGCGGCGCGGCGCTTCTCCGCCCGGCCCTCCGGTCCCACTCCCCCGTGCGCACACGGGAGATGCCCCGAGGCGGGCTCCCGGCTCCCGTTCGCACCATGAGCACTCACCTGCCACCACCGCCGCACCGTCGGGCGGGTGGCACGCTGTTCCGGCGAACCGCCGCCGAAGGGGAGAACCGGCCTTGACGACCACCACGACCACGCCCGCCCGCACCGCCGCCGAGCACGGCCGTGCCCTCGCCGCCGTGCTGTTCTCCCGGCGCGGCACCGTCTACACACCGGCGGCGGACGGCGGAGAGCGGCCGGAGGACCCCCCGGCCGTCATATCGCCCGACACCGGCGCCGGACCGGTGCCGGTGGACACGCTCGCCGGACTCGCCCTCCTGGAGAGCGATCTGCTGGAGCGCGGACTGCTCCTGTCGCCCGGTCTCCGTGATGCCCTCGCCGCTCTCGGCACCACCGCGCTGGCCGCCGCCGGACGCGATCTGCTGGCGGACACCGACACGGCCCTCGGCGCGGACCGCGACCACATCCCGCTCTTCCGGGGCTTCCCCGGGAGCACCCCCGCCAACACCCGCGCCTTCTTCGCCGACCGGGTGCTGACCGTACTGCTCCAGCACCCGGAGCAGCCGTGTGTGCTGTGCTCGGCGGCGGGCAGTGTGCGGGCGGTCTCCCCCTGCGCGCATCTGGTCTGCCGTGCCTGCTTCGACGGCGCCGACTTCTCCGCCTGCCCCGTCTGCCACCGCCGGATCGGGGACGACGGTTTCCTCGACCCGGCGCACCAGCAGGCGGACGGGGACGGCCCGCGCTCGCTGTGGCGGCGCGGCACCGCCTTTCTGCGCCCGGCGCGCCCCCGGCCGACCATCGACCCGAAGCGGGCGCTGCCCAGCAGGCTGCGGGTACTCGGCCACGGCGGCGACCTCACCGCACGCACCGCCGACGCGTGGGCGGAGCTGGACTCCCTGCTCGCCCGGGGCGGCCAGCTCAGCCCGCGGGAGACCGGCGATCTGCTGGTGCTGCTGGAGAGCCGGGAGCGCACCGACCTGTCCTGGCTGCCGGCCGAGGTACCGGGCCGGACCACCCGGGCCCTGCTGTCGGCCTGGCTGCTCGGCGATCGCGCGGCGCACCCGGTGACACTTCCGGCCGTCGCCGCGATGACCGGCACCGCCACCGACGTACTGCGGCTGATCATGGCGCTCTCCGGCGGTGACCCCGGCCTGGTCGGCGGCGGGCGGATCGGCGCGCTGCCGCGCCCGGTGCGCCGGGCGCTGCTGTCGGTGCTCGACGGGCTGGACCCGGCCGCGGCGGCCGAGGACATGGGCCGCCACCGGCAGGCGTGGAAGCACGCGGCGGAGCGGCTGCACCCCTTCGAGCAGGCGGCCCGCCACCCGAGGGCGGCGCTCGCCGTCGCCGCGCTGCGCGGACTCCGGCTCGGCGGCGACCGCCTCTCCGAGCTGCTGCGCGAGACCGCCGCCGGTGTCCCGGGCGCCGATCTCTCCGGCGGGACCGTCGTCCTGCGGAGCGGGCCGGCCCTGATCGAGCGCGCCCTGGCCTCGGGTGACACCGGCACCGCGCTCGCGCTGCTCGCCGGGCGCCCGGGGGAACTGCTGCGCCGGCTGGACCATCTGCTGCGGCTGACCGCCGGGCAGGGCGAGGCGGCGCGGTCGAGCCCGGACGACACCGATCGGATCCTGGCCGCCATGGAGCATGCCCTGCCCCGGGTCTCCCCGGCCGTGCTGCTCTCCGCGCTCGGCGCGCTCCGCACCCGCGCCCGCTCGGGCGAACGGCCGGAGCGGGTGTTCTTCCCCAAGGGCGGCGCCGCGAAGGCGCACATCGTCCCCGACGACCGGGTGGTCCTGCCCGCCCCGGTGGTGGAGCGGGCCGTCACCGCCCTCACCGGCGAGATACTGCGGCGCGCGGGCGCCCTGCCCCCGGTGGAGGTCGCGGTGGTCGACACCGGGCTCGACGGGCTGATCGCGCCCTTCGCCGAACGGACCGCCGCCCGTGCTCTGGTCTCCCTGCCGCGCGGCAGCGAGCTGCCGGTGCCCGACGGGCGGACGGTGCGGTTCTTTCTGCACTGGATGGAGAGTGCGGACTCGGGCCGGGTCGACCTCGATCTGTCGCTGAGCCTCTACGACGAGGAGTGGGTGCCGGCCGGCCGGTGCGACTACACCCGGCTGCGGTTCAAGGAGGACGCGGCGGTGCACTCGGGCGATCTGACGAGCGCGCCCGCGCCCCGGGGCGCGAGTGAGTTCATCGATCTCGATCTGGACCGGCTGGCGGCGGAGAACATCCGCTACGCGGTCGCGGTGGTCTTCTCCTACAACAATGTCGCCTTCGAGGACATGGCGGAGGGGTTCGCCGGGCTGATGGTGCGCGACCGGCCCGGCGGCGACGGACCGGTCTTCGACCCGCGCCAGGTCGAGCAGCGCTTCGATCTCACCAGCCGGGCCCGGGCCTCGGTGCCGCTGGTCATCGATGTCGCGGAGCGGTCGATGCGCTGGCTCGACGTGGTCAAGGGGGTGACCGGCACCGATCACTCGGTGGCGCGGCACCGGGACGGGCTGGGCGTTCTCGCCGGGGGCCTGCACGAGCTGTTCGCGGGCGGCTCCCGGGTGGGTCTGGGCGAGCTGGCCCGGCTCCAGGCCGCCGCCCGGGCCCGTACCGTCGTCCTGCGGCGGCCCGACGGCACCCGGAGCGCGTACCGGCGCCGGGACGGCGAGACCGTCGCCGCCTTCGCCGCGCGCGTCGGCACCCCCGGCACCGATGACGCCGGCCCGGCGGCGGAGGAGGAGGCCGGGCTGGCCTTCCTGGTGCGCGGGGATGTGCCGCTGCCGGCCGGCGCCGAGGTGTACGCCCTGTACCCGGCCGGTCTGGACGCCGGTGCGGTCCGGCTGCTGACCGCCCCGGATCTGGTCACCTCGCTCGCGGCCGGGTGACCCGGCCCGTCCGTACCGGCGGTGCCCCGTGGTGTGTTCGAATTAACTCGGTGCGGTGAGGAGTGAGCCGCGTTCCCAGGGGTAGGCGGGAACCGCCGTGAGGCGGGAAGACACGGGGTGCGAGGCAATACATGGACTGGACCGGATCGCCTGACCAGCTGAAACGGGAACGGACACGGACGACGGACGCCGTCGCCCGGGATGGGGACGCGCGCGGCGAGGCCGCCGTCCCCCGGGCCGGCGCCTGCTACGACGGCGCGCCCGAGAGCATCGCCGCCGCGCGCTCGTTCACGGCCGAGTTCCTGACGCGGGTCCGGGCGGTGTTCGGGCTCCAGGTCTCGGCGGAGGCCACGGCCACCTCGCAGCTCGTGGTGAGCGAGCTGGTGACCAATGCCTGCAAGTACGCCCCCGGGCCGTGCCTGCTGGATCTGGAGGTCACCGGCGGGCTGATGGAGATCACCGTGTGGGACGCCAACCCCGTCCCTCCGGTGGTGTGCGGCACCGACCCCGGCCGGGTCGGCCGGCACGGTCTGGAGATCGTGCTGGCGCTCTGCGAGAGCCTGGACATCACTCTCCCGCCGGTCGGGAAGCGGATCACCGCCCGGGTCGCGCTGGCCCGGTAGCCGGCCCGGCCCCCTCACCCGGCGGACCGGCCGGCTCCCGGGCGGCGGCGGTGCGGGTGATGTTGCGGGCCATCCCGCCGAAGACCACCGAGTGGAACGGCGAGACGCTCCACCAGTAGGCGTGACCGAGCAGCCCCCGGGGGTGGAAGAGGGCCCGCTGCCGGTACCGGGCGCCGCCCCGGCCGTCGTCGTCGGCGCGCATCTCCAGCCAGGCGAGCCCCGGCAGCCGCATCTCGGCCCGCAGCCGCAGCAGCCGCCCCGGCTCGATCTCCTCGACCCGCCAGAAGTCGAGCGAGTCGCCGACCCTCAGCCGGGCCGCGTCGCGCCGGCCGCGCCGGAGTCCGACGCCGCCCGCGAACCGGTCCAGCCAGCCGCGTACCGCCCAGGCGAGCGGGAAGGAGTACCAGCCGTTGTCGCCGCCGATGCCCTCGATCACCCGCCACAGCGCCTCGGGCGAGGCGTCCACGGCCAGCTCCCGGCGGTCGGTGTAGAGGCTGCCGCCCGCCCAGTCGGGGTCGGTGGGCAGCGGGTCGCTGGGGGCTCCCGGGTAGGAGGCGGAGGACCAGCGGGTGGTCACATGGGCGTCCCTGACCCGCTGGAGGGCGAGGGCGAGCGCGGTGTCGAAGGGGAGCGGCCGGCCGGGCTCGTCGGGGACGTACCGGGCGATGTCGTGCTCCCGGCAGACCACTTCGTACCGCAGCGACTCGGTGAGCGGGCGGGCGATGGAGTGCGGTACGGGGGTGACCAGCCCGACCCAGTGGCTGGACAGGCGCGGTGTGAGCACCGGTACGGGCACGATCAGCCGCCTGGGCAGCCCGGCGACATCCGCGTATCCGCGCATCATGTCGAGGTAGGTGATGACGTCCGGTCCGCCGATGTCGAAGGTGCGGCTGACCTCCGGCGGCATCCGGGCTGAGCCGACCAGATAGCGCAGGACGTCCCTTACGCCGATCGGCTGAATCCGGGTCCGCACCCAGCTCGGAGTCACCATCACCGGAAGGCGTTCGGTGAGATAGCGCAGCATCTCGAAGGAGGCCGAGCCGGATCCGATGATGACGGCGGCCCGCAGCACGGTGGTGGGCACGCCGGAGTCCAGCAGAATCCGCCCGACCTCGGCGCGGGAGCGCAGATGGGGCGAGAGCCGGCGGAGCGGGACGCCCTCGGGGGTGAGCCCGCCGAGATAGACGATGCGCCGGAGGCCGGCCGCGCGGGCCTCCTCGGCGAAGATCCGGGCGGCCCGCCGGTCGGTCTCCTCGAAGCGGGAGCCGCTGCCGAGGGCGTGGACCAGGTAGTACGCGGTGTCCACGCCGCGCATCGCGGCCCTGACGGAGGCGCGGTCCAGGACATCGCCGCGCACGGTCTCCACGTCCCCGGCCCAGGGGTGGTCGCGCAGCTTCTGCGGGGAGCGGGCCAGACAGCGCACGGAGTGGCCGGCGGCGAGCAGTTCGGGCACCAGCCGCCCGCCGATGTACCCGGTGGCACCGGTGACCAGACAGGAGAGGGAGGGCCCGGGGCCGGGATCGGATCCGGGGCCGGGGTCGGTCTCCGGCCGGGGGCCGGGTCCGGTCTCCGGGACGGATTCGGTCTCGGGGTCGCCCGGTGGTCCGCCCGTGGTCATCTCGCCGTCTCCCTGCCGACCCCCGGCCCGTGCGGGGGTCTTCCTGCGCCCCATCCTCCGTGATCGGGCCGGAGCCGTCCTGCGGGCCGCGCCGGGCCGGGCGCGGCCCGCCGCCGCTCAGCCGGCCAGGAAGTCCAGCAGCACGCGGTTGACCTCGTCCGGCCGTTCCAGATACCCGAGGTGCCCGGCGTCCGGTATCTCCGCGTAGCGCGCCCCGGGAATCGCCTCGGCGACCTCCCGGCTCAAGTGCACCGGGAGGGTGGCGTCGTCGGCGAATCCGATGACCAGGGTCGGCACGGTGATCGCCCGGTAGGCGTGGCGCCGGTCGCCCTCCTCGGTGACATCGAGCTGGGCCCTGATCCCCGGAGTGATCGCCGAGCCGGAGAGCGCGAAGACCTCCAGCCAGTCCCGGGCGGTGTCCGGGTCGCGCAGGGTCGCCGGGGAGAGGCTCTGCACGGCGTGCGCGGCGGCGTAGTACGCCGGGGGCAGGACGATCTTCTCGTCGTGCAGGGCCCGCTTCCCGTCCCTCATCAGCAGCTGGGTCCGGTCGAGCCGGGCATGGGCGGCCATGGCCACCGCGTGGGTGACCAGATCGGGCCTGGCCAGGGCGAGTTCCTGCACCACCCGCGCGCCGAGGGAGGTCCCGACGACACGCGCCGGGCCGCCGAGATGGCCGATCAGCGCGGCGGTGTCCGCCACGAGATCGTCCATGGTCATCCCGTCCGCGCACTCGTCCGTCGGCGGTATGCCCCGGTTGTCGAAGGTGGCGACCCGGTAGCCGGCCGCGACCAGCGCGGGGACCTGGTACATCCGCCAGACCCGGCCGGGGCTCCCCGTACCCATCACCATGACGACCAGCTCGCCGCTCCCGCCGTGCACCTCGTACGACAGCGTGATGCCGTTCAGCCGTGCCGTGGCCATGATTCCGCCCTCTCGCTCTCCGGTTCCCACCCCCGTACCGGTGTACGGACGTTCCCGATCCACCCTCCCCCGCACGGGCGCGGGGGATGCCTCTCAGCCGCCGGCGAGGGCTTCGTCCCGGTCGGCCAGGTCCTCGGGGGTGTCGGCGTCGTCCGAGCTCATCTTGACCCGCCAGTACCCGGTGAAGGCGATGGAGCGCTTGTCGATGCCGCGTTCCTGCGCGAGATGGCGCCGGAGCGCCCGGACGGCCCCGGCCTCGCCCGCCACCCAGGCGAAGACCTCGCCGTCCGGGAAGACGGCGGCGCGCACGGCGTCGGCCAGGATCGGGGTGTGTCCGGCGGGCACGCCGTTCCGGTGCAGCCAGTGCAGGGTGACATCCCCGGCGGTGGTGAACTCCTGCTGCTCGGCGGCGTCCTCGATCTCGATGTAGGCGACCACCCGCTCACCCGGCTCCAGCGCCTCGATCAGCGCGCCGATCGCCGGGAGCGCGGTCTCGTCCCCGGCGAGCAGGGTCCAGTCGTGCGGGCCGGGTGTCCGGTAGTGGCTGAGCTGCGGGCTGAGCATGCCGACGACGTCCCCGGGCTCGGCGGCGGCGGCCCAGGAGGCGCCGGGGCCGACGGGGGCGCCGTCGTGGCCGTGCAGCACGAAGTCGATGTCTATCTCCTGCCGCACCGGGTCGTGCGAGCGGATGGTGTAGGCGCGCATCCAGGGGCGGTCGGTCTCGGGCATGGCCATGTACGCCTGGTACCAGCGGGTCAGATCGCCGTCGGCGGGCATGGGCGGGATGACCGGGGCGCGGCCGGGGCGCCGGGAGAAGAAGAGCTTGGAGTGCTGATCCCGGCTGACAGAGGTGAAGTCGGCGAGATCCTCACCGCCGAAGGTCACCCGGACCATGCGCGGGGTGATCCGCTCGACGCGGTTGACATGCAATGCCGAGTAACGCAGCGTTCCGGCCACGAGCAACTCCCAGAATATCCACTACAAGATAAGGGTAGGCTCACCTTATCTGTCCTGACGGGCGGTTTCGGAGAAGGGTTGCACAAGGGGATCGAGACTCTCTGGTGCCCCTGGCCGAAAGCGGGGCGGGCGGCACGGGACGGGCCGCGTAGGGGGCGGTTCGCCCGCCGGCGCGGGCCCCGGCGGGCCCTGGTGAGCCCCGGCGCGGGACCCGCCGCGAGGCGCGGACCCGAGCACGGTGGGCGCGCTCCCGGAGGCGGATCCCCGTCGCGCCGCCCCGGCCCGGGGCCGGCCGGGAGCCCCACGGCTCCGGCGGACGCGCGGTGCGAGGCGAGCTTCCGGCGGGGCGGCCTCGACCGCGCCCGGGACGGCCGGATCCGCCGCCGGGCCGGCGGGACACCGGCGACCGCCCGGCGACCGCCCGGCGACCGGGCACCGGCAAGCGCGCCGGCGGAGGGCCCGACACACTTGCCGCCGACCCCGACACCGGCGACGGCGACCAGTGGCGCGTCCGGCCCACCCGCGCGACGGCGGGCACCATCAGCGCCGCTCGGCCGGATCCGCCGTCCGACGGGAGGGGGCCGGCGGCGACGGCGGGCGGCGGGCACCGTCCGCGACGGCGGCCGTTCCCCCGCACCGTGCCGGAGGCGGGACAGCCGTTCAGGGGCCGCCGCCGGGACCGGTGTCAGCCGTTCGGACACCGGAACCACGGACGGCACCGCGACCACGGCAGGACACAATGGCGCGAAACCGGCGCCGGGCGGCCGGGCATCCCGCCGTGACGGCGCGGCCGGGGACCATGGCACCGCGCCCGGCCCCCGGCGCTCACCAACCGCGCCGCTGGTACGGCCCGGACCGCGCCGGCCGGGGCAGATAGCCGCTCCGCAGCAGGGAGACCAGCGTCCGCCGCAGCTCCCGGTCCTCGTCGGTCTCCACCGCCGTGTCCAGCTGCACGATGTCCACCCCGGCCGCCCGCAGCCGGCCGATGCGTTCGGCCACCCCCTCGGGCGAGCCGATGAAGGCACCGGCGAGCGAGCGGCGCACATACGCGGCAAGCTGCGCGTGCTCCCGTACGGGATCGGGGGCGGCGCCGCCGGCTCCCCCGTGCCCGCGCTCCCGGTCGCGGTCGAGCTGGACCGCCTCGTACCAGCGCCCGCTGCCCGGGCCGGTGGTCAGCCGGATCGCGTCCCGGCCGATCCGGCGGGCCCGTTCCGCCGCCGCCTCGTCCGTGGCCGCCAGCACGAGCGGTACATGGCGCCAGATCCGCAGGGTGCGGCCCTGCGCGGCGGCCGCCGCGCGGGCCTCGGCGATCCGGCGGCGGGTGGCCGAGAGCGGACCCGGGGCGACCGCGTACACCTCGGCGAAGCGCGCGGCGAGCCGGACCCCCTCGGGCGACGAGCCCCCGAAGGAGAGGAGTTCACCGCCCGGCCGGGGCCACACGCCGGAGCGCGCGTCCCGCACCGCGTAGAACTCGCCCTCGTGATCGAATCCCCGGCGCTCCGTGAGGGTGCGGGTGAAGAGCTCCAGATACTCCCCCGCCCGGCGGTAGCGGTCCGCCTTCGCCAGGGTGTCGCCGTCCCGGGCGGTGTCCGCGTCGCTCGAACCGACGATCACATGGGCCGACACCCGGCCCCCGGAGAGCCGGTCCAGGGTGGCCAGCGCCCGCGCGGCCGAGGTCGGGGCCGTGACGCCGGCCCGGTGCGCCACCGCGATCCGCAGCCGGCTGGTCGCCGCCAGCGCCCACGCGCCCACCAGCCAGGGGTCCGGCCAGGAACTGGACTGCGTCACCAGGGCGCTGTCCAGCCCGTCCTCCTCGTTCTCCCGCGCGGTGCGGGCCACATGCTCCGGGTCGGCGTCCCGCTCCGGCGGATCCGGCGCGAACCGCAGCGCCTGGCGTTCGCGCGGCGTACCGCCGAGCACGGGCGCGGCCCGCACCCCGCCCCGCAGATCGAGCTCCATCACAGCACTCCTCGCCCTCGTCGCATGGCCGGTCAGCCGCCCGCCGGGCCGAGCCGGGCCAGGGTGTCCAGCAGCCGTGCCCGGCTCACGAACACCTCGGGCGGCAGCGACACATAGAGCTGAATGGTCGTCACCCCCGGCCGGTGGTACGCCATGATCCGCTCGCGGCACTCCTCCGGCGAGCCGCTGATGAAGAGCCCGTCGACCACCTCGTCCGGCAGCGCCTTCTGCGCGGCCTCCGGGTCGCCCGCCGACCACGCCTCGTGCGAGGAGCGCAGCAGTTCGCCGTGGCCGAGCCATTCATGGAACTTCCGGTACGGCTCGCGGTTGAGGATCCAGGCCAGGAAGGGCCGGGTGGCCCGGTGGGCGTAATCGGTGTCCTCGGTCGGGCAGACGAACACCTTGACCACCAGCTCCTTCCCGGGCGGCTGCGGGCCGACGGCGTCCAGCACCTTCGGCACGTCCTCGGGGAAGAGCAGATTGGTGATCGCCCCGTCGCCCTCGCGGAAGCCGAGCCGCAGCATCCCGGGCCGCAGCGCGCCGAGGATCACCTTGACCGGGTCGGCCGGCGGATGCGGCAGCCGATAGCCGGTGATGGAGAAGGTGTCGAAGTCCCCGGCGATGTACTCGCCGCGCAGGGCCCTGGTGACGAAGCGCAGTACATCGCGGGTGCGCTTGTAGGGCTCGTCGAACGGAATGCCGTTGATGTCGGTGACATGGGCCGGCACCGAGGCGCCGATCCCCAGCAGCAGCCGCCCCGGCGCGAGCTGCGCCAGGGTGGCCGCCGTCTGGGCGAGCACGGCGGGCCCCCGGGTGTGCACCGGGACGATGCCGGTCGCGATCCGCAGCGACGGCGACCAGGCCGCCGTGGCGGCCAGCGGGGTGAAGGCGTCCGTACCGCCGCCCTCCGCGCTCCACACATCCGTGTAGCCGAGGTCGGGCAGCCGTTCCACCAGGAAGCGGTGCCGGTCGATGGTCAGCCCCGGCAGCGGCAGGGTGATGCCCCACTTCGGTGCGGCGGGGGACGCGGAGTGGTGGTGCGGCGGATGCTCGGCGGTCATGGAACCTGCCGTCCTTTCCTGCTGATGAGATGGGTTATCCGCCGACCCGGACCGTGGTCAGGTCCAGGAACCAGGACTGCGGCTGCACCAGTCCCCTGACGGTCGGTGCGAGCGCCCGCGGATTGCGGTCGTTGACGACGAAGAGCCAGGGCGCGTCACGGGTCACATGGCCCAGGGCCGCCCGGTAGTCGGCCTGCCGGGCGGTGCGGTCCGGGGTGGCCGCGGCGGAGGCCAGCAGCTTGTCCACGGCCGGGTTGGCGTAGCCGCCGGTCCAGAAGGGGCTCTTGCTGCCGATGAAGAGCGGCAGCAGCGCCTCGGACTGGAAGAGGGTGGTCGACTGCGCGATGGCGTCGGAGCCGAGGGCGACCTTGCCCTTCGCCTCCGCGCTGATCAGGGTCGACCAGTCGGTGGTGCGGATCTCGGCCTTGATGCCCACGGCGGCCAGATCGCGCTGGAGGGCCTGGGCGATCGGCACCGGCAGCAGATTCCCGGAGCCCCCGGTGGGCACCGTCACCGAGGTGCGGAAGCCCTTCGGATATCCGGCCTCGGCCAGCAGCTTCCGCGCCTTGGCGGGGTCGTGGCCGTAGAGGTCGAGGCTCTTGTCGTAGGCGAGTGTGGAGCGGGGCGCGGCCTGGAGGGCCGGGTCGGCGGTGCCGTGCAGGAGTTTCTCCGCGATGGCCTCGCGGTTGACGGCCCAGTTGGCGGCGGCCCGGACCCGGCGGTCCTTCCAGGGGCCCTTCTTCGTGTCGAGGATCCAGTACCAGAGGTGGTCGTAGCTGTTGGTGACCACCTTCGCGCCGTCGGCCTTCAGGCTCGCGATGTCGTCCGGGTTGGGGTACTCGATCCAGTTCACCGAGCCGGAACGCAGCGCGGCGGTGCGCGCGGCGGCGTCCGGCAGCGCCTTGACCACCAGCTTCCCGACCTTGGGGGCGCCGCGCCAGTACGACTTGTTGGCGACGAGGTCGATCTGCTCGCCGGCCCGCTGGGAGACGAAGGCGAAGGGCCCGGTGCCGACCGGCTTCTCGGAGAATTTCGCGGAGCCGGTGGCGCGGATCGCGGTGGGGCTGGCGATCAGCACATGGGCGAGGTCCTCGGGGAAGTGGCCGTTGGGGGCCGCGGTGACCAGCTCGACCCGGTCGGCGCCGAGCTTGCGGTACTTGGTGATGCCGCCCGCGTACTCGGCCGCCGCGGCGCCGATGGCCTCGGTGTAGTGCTCGTTCCTCTTGTCGAGATAGCGGTCGAGGTTGAAGATCACCGCGTCGGCGTCGAAGGGGGTGCCGTCCTGGAAGGTGACGCCCTTGCGGAGGGTGAAGGTCCAGGTGCGCTTGTCGGGGGCGACCTTCCAGGAGGTGGCGAGGGCCCCGGTGACGGTGGGCGCGGTGTCGGTCCGCGACAGGTCGTAGCGGGTGAGCCCCTCGTACAGCTGGAAACTGACCAGCCGCTTGCCCTCGAATCCGGCGCCGCCGATCACGGTGTCGGGGTTGGGCAGTTTGCCGGTGGCGCCGATGACCAGGGTGCCGCCGCGCGAGCCGGATCCCGTGCCGGAGCCGGCGACGGCCCCGGCGGAGCAGCCGGAGACGGTGAGCAGCAGGGCAGCGGCGGCGGCGAGCACGGTGGTGCGCGGATGGTGGTGCGTCATGGGTTGTTCCTCTGCGTGCGCGGGGTGAGGTGGTACGGGGGGTGGCGACCCGGGCGGTACGGGTCCGGCGGCGCGAGCGGCTGCGGGCCGGTCGGTCCCGTCAGGTCCGGGGCGGGCCCGGCGTCACGGAATCGCTCGCGCCGCCGGGACACTCGCCGGGCCCGGCCGGCGGCGCCGGCACACCGGCGGCCAGCAGGGAGCGGGTGTACGGGTGTTCCGGGGCCGCCCAGATCCGCTCGGCCGGGCCCTCCTCCACCACTCGCCCGTGCCGGAGCACGACCACCCGGTGCGCCAGGCGCCGGACCACGGCGAGATCGTGCGAGATGAAGAGGTAGGCGAGCCCTCGCGCGTCCTGGAGTTCGCCGAGCAGATCGAGGACCCGGGCCTGGACCCGGAGGTCCAGTGCCGAGGTCGGCTCGTCGCAGACGACCAGTTCGGGCCCGGTGGCCAGGGCGCGGGCGATGGCCACCCGCTGGAGCTGGCCGCCGGAGAGCTCGCGCGGGAAGCGGCGGGCGAGAGCGGGTTCGAGCCCCACCCGGCGGAAGAGCTCCGCGGTCCGCTCGGCGCGTTCGGCCCGGGGCACCCCGTGGACGCGCAGGGCGAAGGCGACCGCGTCGCCCGCGCGCAGGGCGGGGTTGAGCGAGCCGCGGGGATGCTGGGGGACGAACTGGAGCCGGGCGCGCACCGGCCGGGCCGCGCGCCCGCGCAGCCGGTACGGGTCGTGTCCGGCGAACCGCGCGGTGCCGCCGGTCGGGGCGAGCAGTCCGAGGCCGATCCGGGCGAGGGTGGATTTCCCCGAGCCGGATTCGCCGACCAGTCCGACGGTCTCGCCGGGCGCGACCGTGAGCGAGACTCCGTCGAGCGCGGTCCGTCCGCCCGGGTAACTCCGGGTGACCCGGTCGAGGGAGAGCAGCGGCGGCCCGGCGGGCGCGGACGCGGGCGGGGTCATGGGCGTACTCCCGGTTCGGCGGCCACCAGTTCGGCGGCGTGCGGATGGCGGGGCCGGGAGAGCACCTGTGCCGCGTCGCCGGTCTCCAAGATCCGGCCGCCATGCATCACGGCGGCCCGGCCGCCGATCCTGCGGGCGGCGGCCAGATCGTGGGTGACCATCAGCAGGGCGATGCCGTGGTCGGCGCGGAGCGCGGCGAAGAGATCGAGGATCTGTGCGCGGATGACGGCGTCCAGGGCGGTGGTGGGCTCGTCGGCGATCAGCAGCCGGGGCGCGCAGGCGATGGCGATGGCGATGGCGGCGCGCTGGCGCAGTCCGCCGGAGAGCTCGTGCGGGAAGCTGCGGGCGACCCGGTCGGGTTCGCCGATTCCGGCGCGCTCCAGGAGCGGGGGGACGGCGGCCCGGGCGGCGCGCCGTCCGTCGGCGACGCGGTGGCGGAGCAGCACCTCGGTGAGCTGGGGCCCGATCCGGCGCAGCGGGTCCAGGGAGCCGGTGGGGTCCTGGGGGACGTAGCCGATGTGCCGGCCGCGGATCCGGGTCAGGGCGCGCTCGCCGAGGGTGCGCAGTTCGGTGCCGTCCAGCCGTACGCTGCCGGTCACCTCGGCGCGCGGGCCGGAGAGTCCGGGCACGGCGCGGGCGACGGTGGTCTTGCCGCTGCCGGACTCGCCGATGAGGACGAGCGCCCCGCCGGGTTCGACGGTGAGGCTGACCTGGTCGGCGGCGGTGACCGAGCCGGGGTGGCGGACCGTCAGATCGGTGACGGCCAGTACGGGTGCCGCGGGGCGGTTCACCGGGCCTCCCGCTCCGCGCCGGACGCCTGGAGGGCGTTGCCGAGGGTGTTGAAGACCACGGAGACGGCCAGGATGGCGAGCGCGGGCAGTACCGCGACGGCCGGGTGGGTGAGCAGGACGGGGCGGAGTTCGTCGAGCATCGTGCCCCATTCGGCGCCCGGCGGGGGTGTGCCGAGGCCGAGGAAGGAGAGACCGGCGGCGTACACGATGGAGAGTCCGACCAGCGAGGAGCAGTACACGAGGACGACGGGGGCCACCACGGGGCCGATCTGCCACAGGACGACGGCGGTCCGGCTCGCGCCGCTGACCCGGGCGGCCTCCAGGAATTCGGCGGTGCGGATGCGCTGGACCTCGGTGAAGGCGACCCGGGCGACCGCCGGGGTGAGGACGATGGAGAGCGCGACCACGGTGGTGGTGAGCCCCGGGCTGAGCAGGGTGGCGATGGTGATGGCGAGCAGCACCCCGGGGAAGGCGAAGAGGATGTCGAGGGTGCGGAGCAGGGCCTGTTCGGTGATCCGGCCGGCGAGTGCGGCGACCGCGCCGAGCAGGGTGCCCGCGATCCCGGCGACGGCCACCGGGACGAGACCGCCGATGAGGGAGGGCCGGGTGCCCGCGACGAGCCGGCTGAGGATGTCCCGGCCCTGGGTGTCGGTGCCGAGGAGATGCCCGGGGGTCAGCGGCCCGGCGAGCCGGCCGTCCAGGGTTCCGGCGGCGGGGTGGTGCGGCATCAGCCAGGGCCCGGCGAGGGCGACGAGCAGCAGCAGGGCGGCGAGCACGGCCGGGATGAGCAGTCCGGGGACGGGGAGCCGGCGGCGTACGGCTCCGGTGTGCTCGGTGTGCTCGGCCTTCCGGGCGCTCAGGGCGTTCCGGGTGTTCCCGGCGCTCCGGGCGTTCCGGGCGTTCTCGGCGGGCGCGGATCCGGCGCCGGATTCGGTGTGCGGGGCCGTGGCGTCCGCCGTCGGCACCGTGCCGCCGGGGGCGCTCATCGGGCGCTCCTGACTCGGGGGTCGATCAGTGCGTGGGCGGCGTCCACCGCGATGTTGAGGGCGACGAAGGCGATGGCGACGATGAGCACCCCGCCCTGGATGAGCGGGAGATCGCGGGCGGTGAGGGCGTCGTACAGCAGCCGTCCGACCCCGGGCCAGGCGAAGAGGGTCTCCACGAAGACCACGCCCTCCAGCAGATAGGCGAGCTGGAGTCCGCCGATGGTGAGCAGGGCGGGTGAGGCGTTGTGGACCGAGTGCCGCAGGACGGCGGTACGGCTCAGGCCGCGGGCGCGCAGGCTGTCGGCGAGGTCGGAGGCGAGGACCGAGCCGAGTGCGGTGCGGAACACCCGGGCGGTGAGTCCCAGCGGTACGAGCGCGGCGGCGACGGCGGGCAGCACGAGGTGGCGTGCCTGGTCGAAGGGGCCGGCGGCGCCGAGGACGGTGTGGGTGCCGCCGGCCGGCAGCCAGCGCAGCCAGACGGCGAAGACGGCGATCAGCAGCAGCGCCACCGAGTACTGGGGCGCGGAGACGGCGAGGGTGTTCAGGGCGCCGGAGATCCGCCCCGGCAGACCGTGCGGGCGGAGCGCGCCGAGGGTGCCGAGGAGGGTGCCGCCGGTGACGACCAGGGCGAAGGCGGCGGAGGTCAGCAGCAGGGTCTGGCCGAGCGCGGGGAGCAGGAGTTCGGTCACCGGGCGCTGGGCGGAGATGGAGACGCCGAGATCGAGACGGAGGGCGTGGCCGAGCCAGTTGGCGTACTGGACGGGCAGGGGTTCGCCGAGGCCGAGCCGTTCGGTGAGCCGCTCCCGGGACTCGGCCGGTGCCCCCGGGCCGAGGAGGGCGGTGACCGGGTCGCCGGGGATGAGGGCGATGGTGAGGAAGACGACCGCGGTCACCCCCAGCACGGTGGGTACGGCGAGCAGCAGCCGCCGCAGCAGGAATCGGCTCAGCCCCGTGGAACCGGCCCGCCCGGGGGCGGTGGCGGGCGGTCTCGGCGGGCCTGGCATGGCGGGGGTTCCTTCCGGGGGGTGCGGGGCTGCGGCGGGGTGTACGGACGGGCTGTGCGGGCTTCGCGGACGGGCGGGGGCTCCATCGGGTGGTGACACGTGTCCCCCGGTGTCCGCCCCGGCGGAGCGACTCGCGGCCGGCGCACGATCGGCGTGCGGCTGCCGGCGGCGGGGAGTCACGGCGGACGGGGGCGGGGGCTCCGGGTCCCGGAGTGCCGGGCCGGTCGCTGCGTCGAAGGATGGAGTACGCGGACGTCCCCCGGCCAGGCAGGAGTTCATACGGATACTTCTGGTCATAGGATGCGGCGGACCCGGCAGCGGCATCCCGGGGCCGCCGGTGCCCGGTCCTCCGTTGACCGGCAGACCAAGCCCTCACTAAGCTGCACATATGGCTATCCGGCGAACCGACTTCACCCTGGTCGGTATCTGCGGCTCGTGGCACCGCAGGTGCTTCGACGAAATCTGTCGCGCCCGCGCCGGGCACTGACTCCTCGGCGGGCTCCGCCCCTCTCCGACGACAGCGCCTTCCCTTCCTCTTCCTGCCGGCCCCGTGTCCCTCTCCCGTGCCCGGATCGACGGCGATCCGACGGCGGCACCGGAATGGGCGGAGTGCGCCGGTGTCACCGCCGTTCCCGAGGGGAAACACCGCGATGCCTTATCGGTTCAGATTCCAATTCCGAGAACGTCCTTCCGGGACGGCCGGCGCGCACGCCGCCGACATGACGCGAGGCGGCGGATCATGGGGCTGCTGACCGGTGCCGAGCCCGGCGCCGGGCGCGCCCGGCGGCAGCCGAAGGGGCGGTATCAGTCCTGCACCCTGGTCCGGGCGGAGGACCGCCCGGAATCCCCGCACAGCGAGATAGACAATCCCCTCGATCTCATCGCCGGCCATCAGCTCCTGGCCGAACCGGAGACCCGGCGCCCGGACCGTCTGCCGGCCGCCGGGCCGGGCGCGGCGGGGTGCGGCTGCGGACATCCGCTCTGCACGGAGTCGCCGCGCCGGTTTCCGCCCGCCACCCGGGTCTTCCTGGCGGAACGCCACCCGGTGGCGCGGGCCGGCCTGCGCGGGGTGCTCGGCGCGGTGCCGGACATGACCGTCGTGGGCAGCTCCGGCGACGCGCTGCGGGCCCTGGACGCGGTACGGCGCACCCGGCCCGATGTGATTCTGCTCGGCGGCGGGGAGACCCTGGCCGACGACCTCTCGGCGGTGGTCCGCCTGCACGGTCCGGACGGCGCACCGAACTCCCGCATCCTGCTGCTCCGGCGGGCCGAGAGCACCACGGAGGCGAGCCGGATGCTGCTCGCGGGGGCGAGTGGCTGTTTCCCGCTCGAACTGGCCGAGGACCGGATCATCGCCGCGGTGACGATGGCGGCGGCCGGGGGCACGGTCTTCCTGCCGGCTCCGCCGGCGGCCCCGGTGCACGCCGCGAGCCTGGCCGGCCATGCCGCCGAACCGCCCCCGCAGCTCTGCGGCCTGACGAGCCGTGAGCGGGAGGTGCTGGCACAGCTCGCGCGCGGCCTGAGCAATGCGGAGATCGGCCGCGAGCTGGCCCTGGCGGAGGCGACGGTGAAGAAACACCTCACCCAGGCGATGCGCAAGACCGGCCAGCCGGACCGCCTGCGGGCGGCACTCTACGCCCACCGCCACGGGCTGGCGGGCTGAGGGGGCGGGGGGGCACCGTGCCGCCGGGGGTGTGCCCTCGGCGGCACGGCGACGCCGGGTGGTGTGCCGTCCCGGCCGGGACCAGTGCGGCTGCGGCCGACGCCCACCACACCGCCGGGGCGCGCACCCGGCGGTAGGGCATGGGCCCGACGGCCGCGCTGTGGCCGAAGCGCATCACACCGCCGGCCGCGGGGTGGGATCCGGGCACGCGGAGGACGTACACGAAGCGGTACGCGGGTGACCCGACGTACGCGCCGGGGCCGGCCACCGCCGTACGACGGCCGGAGCGCACCGACGCAGGGCGCACCGGGCGATACGACGCCGGCCCGGCGAGCGCGCCGAGGCGGAAGCACACCGCACCATCGGCCACGGGGCCGGAACCGGGCACGCGGAGGACGTACACGAAGCGGTACGGCAACGGCCTGCGGTGCGCGCCGGGGCCGGCCACCGCCGTACAGCGGCCGGAGCGCACCGGATCGCCGACTACAGCGGCGGCGTTGAGCGCACACCACTTCCCGGGCCGGGACCGCGCACACGGAGGACGTACACCAAGCGGTACGGCAACGACCCGACCAGCGCGCTGCGGCCGGCCACCGCCGTACAACAGCCCGAGCGCACCGACGCAGCGCCCGGATCACCGCTTCCCGGGCGGACCGGCGCGCACGGATCCACCCGCCGGGCGGCCGGACGCCGGCCCGGCGAGCGTGCCGCGGACCCCCCGGACAGCCTTCGGGCGCGGGCGGCTCGCGGCGGGCGGGAGCGGCCGTCCGCCCGGCGAGGGGCACTCGACGGGCGGACGGCGCCAAGGGCGGCCCGCGCCGGGGCCGGGCGGCGGCGGGTGCCCGGCCCCCTCACTCCCGGGGCCCAGGTCGTTTCTCACGGATCAGGCCAGATCAGTGAGCGCGGTCCGGTGCGTGCGATCGCGAGGCGGAGGATGGAGCCCACGCGGAGCGTCGGCGACTGACGACAACGCCGCGTGGGGGCACCACCCGGGCCGCCGGGCCCAGGGGGAGTACGCACCGGGGCACCCGAGCCCAGCAAGATCCCTGAGAGACGGCCGAGTTGTCGGAGACCGTGCGGCGGCCCGCCGTCCCGCCCGTCAGTTCGAGGACCCGGTGGAGGTCGTCGAGGGCGGGGCGGTGGTCGCCGGCGGCGTCGGGAGCCGCCGCCCACTCGGGCAGTGACGCGCCGTGGGCGCCCCGGGCCCGCAGGTCCGCGGTGTGCTCGGTGAGCGCGTCCGCCGCCTCGGCCCGGCGCCCCGCCTCGGAGCAGCCGTTGGCCCACTCCCGCAGGCCCCTCACCACCGGTTCGCCCGCCTCCCGGCGCCGCTCGCGGCCGAGCGCGAGCATTTCGGCGCGCGGGGCGAGCCCTTCCGCGCGCCGGCCGGCCGCGTACAGCTCCCGCTGGTACCCGTCGAGGGCTTCGTACCGTACGTCCGCGCGGGCCGGCAGGGCGGGACCGACGGCCCGGGCGGCGGCCGGCGTCTCCTCGTGCGGCAGAAGGCGGATCTCCGGGCGGCCGTGGTGGTGCCGGTCACGGCTCAGCCTCCGCAGCGCCCTGGAGAGGAGCGGCAGATACGCGGCGGGGCTGACCCGGGCGAGTACCCGATAGGCGTCGACTTCTTCGCGTGGTGTGCGGCGGCCCGATGCGAGCAGAATCATGCGGGCCCGCAGAACGTCATGCTGGTCAACTCCTGCCGAATTCTCCATGCCCGCAATTCCGGGAGTCGCGGTGCCGCCCAACAATGCTGTTCCGCTGTGCCGTTGACCCTAAGGAATTCACTCCCGACCTGTCATGAGGAATGTGTCACGACCCCCGCCCGCCCGGTGGTGACCACACCCGCCGGCAGCCGGACGCGAGGGCCGGCGGGAATCGGCCCCGAATTCCCGGCCCGGAGCCGCGAGTAGTTCCGGCGGGTTCCCGCGGAGCGAATGCGAATGCGCGGCGGGCGGAATGCGGCCGTGTGGCGCGGCGCCGGAATTCCCGTTCTCCGGACGGGTGTTCCGGGGCGCGGACACCCCGCCGGCCCGGCTGCCCCGGCCGCTTCGCGGGGGGCGACCTTCGTCGCCCTCCCGCTGGGCCGATCGTCTCCGTTACCGACTCCGTTCGTGGCTTCTGAGCAGGCCACCGCCCTCTTTAGCGTGACTCAAGGACCAGGTGCCGCCCGGTCCTCACCCCACGCCTGGCCAAGGAGATCCCGATGAGCGACGCACCCGAAGGAGGGATCACCCGTACCGGTTCGCGCCCGGCCACCGCGCGCCGAACCGGCACAGGTGCCGGTGCCGTTTCCGCCGGTGCCGTTTCCGCCTCTGCCGCCGCCGTACCCGCCCCGGCATCCGCCGCCGTACCCGCACCCGCCGCCGTACCCGCCCATATCCCCGCCGCCGCCCCGGTACCCGTACCCGCCGGGGTCCCCGGTGCCGTCCCCGCGCCCGCCGGCGTCCTGCCGGGGGCCGGCGAGTCCCGCCCGGAGACAGCCGCTCCGGACGCCGAGAAGTCGCGCAACACCTACCGCTCCATGCCGGACGCCGAACGCTCCGCCCTCTGGCGGCAGCGTCTGCACGAGGCGGAGGCCGGTCTGACCGGGCTGCTGGCCTCGCTCGGCAATGAGGTCCATCTGACCGACTGGTTCGCCCTCCAGAGCGAGCTCTTCGCCGATCTGCCCGATCCCCGTACCGCCCCGGCACGCGAATGGCAGCGCGTCTTCTTCCGGGACCAAGCCCTGATGGAACGTTTCCTCGTGGCCCGCTACGGCGAGGACGTCCTCGCCGACTGGGCGCGCGCCAACGCCGAGGTGCACCGCCAGGTCGAGCCGGACCGGGGCCGGGGCGCCGCCGATCCGGTGCACCGGATCGCCCGGCAGGCCGAACTGTACGGATCCGACTACGAGTTCGACGACACCAACGGCCCGGAGAGCGCGGCGGTGACCATCACCCACTGCGCCATCTGGGACTACCGCGAGCAGGCCCGCCGCAATGGTGTCCGGCTCACCCTGGCCTCGCCCTGCACGTACTGCACCGAGGCCCTCGGCTCCAATATCCGCGCCAAGGGCTATCTGCCGGTCCATCAGCTGCGTACCGGCCCGACCGGTCACGGCTGCCGCTGGGAAGCGACGGCGGACACCGGCTGTCCCGGGGCCTCCCCCGAAACCTCCCTCACCGACGAACTCCAGGAGCCATGAGATGTGCGGAGTCACCGGCTGGATCGACTGGGAAACCGATCTGCGCGCCGAGGGGGCCACTCTCCGCGCGATGACCGAGACACTCGCCTGCCGCGGCCCCGACGACACCGGCGTCACGCTCTCGCGGCATGCCGCGCTCGGCCACCGCAGGCTCGCGGTCATCGCGCCCGACGGCGGCGCCCAGCCGATGGGCGACGGCGGCCCGGAGCCGCGCGTGGTCCTCTCGTACAACGGCGAGCTCTACAACTACCGGGAGCTGCGCACCGAACTGATCGCGCTCGGACACCGGTTCCGCACGCCCTCCGACACGGAGGTCGTGCTCCGGGCCCATCTCCAGTGGGGCGCCGACGCCCCCCGCCGCTTCAACGGCATCTTCGCCTACGCGCTCTGGGACGAGGACCGCCGCGAACTTCTTCTCGTCCGCGACCATCTGGGCGTCAAACCGCTGTTCTGGCATGCGCTCCGCTCCGGAGTGATCTTCGGTTCGGAGCCCAAGGCGGTACTCGCCCATCCGCTCTTCCGGGCGGAGCTCGACGCCGAGGGCATCGCCGAGCTCTTCGCCCTGCCCGCCGCGCCGACCGCCGGACACGGTGTCTTCCGGGGCCTGGCCGAGGTACTGCCCGGCCAGATCGTCACCGTGGGGCCGGTACGGACCCGTACCACCCGTTACTGGCAGCCCGCCGCCCGCCCGCACACCGACGATCCGGCGACCACCCGCGCCACCGTGCGGGCCCTGCTCGCCGACACGGTCGAGCGCCAGCTGCTCAGCGATGTGCCGCTGTGCACCCTGCTCTCCGGCGGGGTCGACTCCAGCGCCGTCACCGCGCTGGCGGCGGCGGCCCGGGAGCGCGCCGGGCACTCCAAGGTCACCAGCTTCTCGGTCGACTTCCCCGGCAGCGCGGACCGCGCCCCCGACGCCTGGCGCACCAGCGCCGACGCGCCCTTCGTCCAGGCGGCGGCGGAGCACATCGGCACCCGGCACACCTCGGTCCTCATCCCCGACGACGATCTCCTCGAAGCCCGGGACGCGGTGCTCCGGGCCCGCGACCGGCCGGGCTGGGGCGAGATGGACGCCTCGCTCCATCTGCTCTTCCGGGAGGTGCGGAAGGAGTCCACGGTCGCCCTCTCGGGCGAGGCGGCGGACGAGATCTTCGGCGGCTACCCCTACTTCCACGACCGAGCCGCCCTCGCCGCCGGCACCTTCCCCTGGCTGCACGGCCGCGCCACCCCGGCCGATCTGCTGCGGCCCGATGTCGCGGCGCTGGTGCGGCCCGCGGAGTACGCCGCCGAGCAGTACCGGAGCGCGGTCGCGGCCACGCCCCGGCTGGACGGCGAGTCCGCCGCCGACCGGCGGATCCGCGAGGTCTTCCATCTCGCGCTCACCCGCTGGCTGCCCCCGCTGCTGGAGCGCGTGGACCGGGTGAGCATGTCGGTCGGCCTGGAGGTCCGGGTTCCGTTCTGCGATCACCGGCTGGTGGACTATCTGACCAATGTGCCCTGGGCGGTGAAGACCCCGGAGGGACGGTCCAAGGGACTGCTGCGGGACGCGGTGCGCGATCTCCTGCCCCCGCAGGTCGCCGACCGGCCCAAGAGCGGTTATCCGTCCACCCCGGCGGTGCGGTACACCGAGGTGCTCACCGCGCGGGCGCGGGAGCTGCTCGCCGACTCCCAGGCACCGGTGTTCGACCTGGTCGACCGGGAGACGGTCCGGCGGGCGCTGGCCGAGGGCCGCCCGCTGCCCAGTCCGCGCACCGCGCCCAATCCGGTCGGCGGACTCGACCATCTCGTCCAGATCGACGAGTGGCTGCGGGCCTACCGGGTGGGGCTGCGATGAGCGCCCCGGCCCGCAGCCCGCGCACGGAACGCGCGGACCGCACGGAGCACACGGCCCGTACGGAACGCACGGCCCGGAGCCCGCGCGCCGAGCCGCCGGCCCGCGGCCCCGAGGCGGAGGCGTATCTGGCCGCCGCCCGCCTCTGGACCACCGGGGTCGGGGTGCTCACCGCCCGCCACGGCGAGGACCTCTTCGCCAAGACGGTCTCCTCGCTCTGCACCCTCTCCCTGGAGCCGCTGCTGATCAGCGTCTCGGTCACCGCGCGCAGCCCCATCGTGGCGGCGGCGCGCGGCAGCGCCCGCTTCGCCGTCTCGGTCCTCGGCACCCACCAGGAGCCGCTGGCCCGCCGGTTCGCCGCGCCGGGCGCGGGCCACGCCCTCGGCTTCTTCACCCACGCCCCGATGCGCGAGGACACCGGAACGCCCGTCCTGGAGAACAGCCTGGCCTGGTTCGACTGCCGGCTGCACACCGTGCTGCCGGGCGGGGACCACGCCGTACTCGTCGGCCGGGTGACCGGAGCGCACAGCGAGCCGGGCGAGCCGCTGCTCTACCACGACGGCGGCTACCGCACCCTGCACACCCCCACGGTCAATCCCCTCTCAGGTCCACCGACAGGAGCCCGCGCATGACCCGAACGGACACCTCCCCCTCCTCCGGGACGGCGCGCCCGGGCCGCACACCGTCCGCCGGCCGGGGGCTGCTCACCGGCGACCGCTACCGCGCCGAGCTCAACGACGGCCGCGAACTGTATCTGGACGGCAAGCGGATCACCGATCCGGCGGCCCATCCCGCCTTCGCCCCGGCCGTGGACGAGCTCGCCCGGCTCATCGACCTCCAGCACGACCCCGCCCACCACGAGCTGCTCACCTACAAGGATCCGGAGTCGGGACTGCGGCTCGCCCGCGCCTACCAGCCGCCGCGCACCCTGGAGGAGCTGCGGACACAGCGGCGCAGCGCGGAGTTCTGGCATGCCGAGTCGCTCGGGCAGCACGGCCGCTCGCCCGCCTTCATGGCCTCCATCGCCCTCGGTGTGCACGACTTCCGCCACCGGCTGGAGAGCGCGCGCCCGGGGTTCGGCGCCAACGCCCACGCGTGGTACCGGCACTGCGCCGAGAACGACCTGGTGCTCTCGCACGCGCTGGGCGATCCGCAGATCGACCGGTCGGCCGACCCCGTCGAGGATCCCGATCTCGCCCTGCGGGTGCTGTCGGAGAGCGACGAGGGAATCGTGGTCCGGGGCGCCAAGCAGCTCACCACCCTCGCCCCGCTCGCCCATGAGGTGCTGGTCTATCTCTCGGCCTCCTTCACCCAGCGGCGGGGCGAGCAATTCGTGGTGTGGTTCGCGCTGCCGCTGAACACCCCGGGTCTGGTGACGCTCTGCCGCGAGCCGCTGGGCGGCTCCTCGCACGGCCACTCGCACCCGATCGGCGCCCGCTTCGACGAGCAGGACGCCATGCTCTTCTTCGACGACGTCCTCGTCCCGTGGGACCGGGTCTTCCTGCTGCGGGACGGCGAGCTGGCCCGGGAGGGCCTGGGCCGGATCAACGCGTGGAGCGCGTACATCGGCCATGTGCGGTACCGGGAGCGGCTGCGCGCCCTGCTGGCGACCGCGACCCTGGTGGCCGAGTCGATCGGCGTCGACGGCTTCCGCAACATCCAGGAGGATCTGGGCCGGCTGGCCGGCTACGCCGAGCTCACCGAGCTCTTCCTGGACGCGGCGGAGGCGCGGGCCAAGGTGACCGACAGCGGACTGCTGGCCCCCGGTGACACGGCGGCGAGCCGGGTCTGGTCGGCGGAGGTGGCCGAGAGCGCGCTCGACATCGTGCGCCGGATCGGCGCGTCGGGGCTGCTGATGCAGCCCACCGAGAACGATCTCGCCCACCCGGAGCTGCGCCCCCTGATCGACCGCTACATGCGCGGCCGGGACATCGCCGCGGACCGCAAGTCGCGCCTGTTCCGGCTCGCCTGGGAGCTGACCGGGGACGGCTTCGGGCAGCGCCAGCATCTGTACGAGTACGTCCACCGGGGCGATCTCAGCCGCAACCGGATCAATCTCTACAAGCGATACGACCAGCGGGAGACCCGGGACCGGCTGGAACGCCTGATCTCCGAACCCGTCATCACCCCCAGCGCCCCTCAGACCCAGGAGGTCAGCCCGTGACCGCGTCCGCCACCGAGATCCAGGCCCGCACCCTCGCCGGATACGCCACGGCCAGCGCTCTGCGCCAGGCCCGGGACCGCGACTGGGTGCTCGACAAGATCACCGGCGAGCCCGAGGTGCTGTTCGATCTCGGCAGCGGGATAGGCCAGTTGCTGGACGAGTCCCTCACCCGGCTGCCGTCGCTGCGGCTCGCGGTCGGCCTGGAGCGCTCCGAGCACCGGATCGCCGAGGCGGGCGAACGCCTGGCCGCCCACGGCGACCGGGTCCGGCTGGTCCGGGCCGATCTCACCGACCCGCCGGAGCTCGCCGAGCGGGCCGATGTGATCACCATGACCTCCGTACTGCACTGGCTCCACCCGGACGAGGACCGGATCTTCCGCTGGATCCGGGACCGGCTCACCCCCGGCGGCGCCTTTCTGCTGACGTCCTATCACCCGGCGCGGGACGAGCACGGGCTGGGCGGCGAGGACGAGATCGTACGGGAGGCACTCACCGAGCTGGGCGTGGCACCGGCAGCCGTGCCGGGGCTGTTCGCGAGTGGCGGGGTGACGCCGATCGCGGTCCGCACCCGTACCCCCGGCGATCTCGGCACCCTGCTGGAGCGGTTCTTCCGGATCGAGTCGAGCGTGCAGCGCGCGGCGGTGGTGACGGTCGAGGAGGAGCGGCAGTACGAGCACTTCCACGCGGCCACCTTCGGCGACTACTACGCCGGACTGCTCGAACCGGAGCGGCGGGCCGAGTTCTTCGCGGCGGTCGGCGCGAGCGGCTGGCGCCGGCAGCGCGAGCTGGGGCGGGTCAGCGACATGCCGGTACGGCTGTGGCGGCTCACCCCGCGCGGGTGAGCCGCCGGCGCACCCGACCACGACCGGCGGGCCGGATACGCTGAACCAGGATCCGGCCCGCCGTCCCCCACCCGCCGAGGAGCAGTGACCGCGATGTCGTCAACACCGGCCCCCAGTACGGAACTCGGAGCTTTTCTGCGGGCCCACCGCGAACTGCTGAAGCCCGCCGAGGTGGGTCTGGTGGCGACCGCGCGGCGGCGCACTCCGGGGCTGCGCCGGGAGGAGGTCGCCTCGCTCTCCGGGGTGGGCCTGGCCTGGTACACCTGGCTGGAGCAGGGCCGGGTGACCGCCTCCCGGCAGGTGCTGGGGGCGGTCAGCCGGGCGCTGCGGCTGGACGCGGCCGGGCAGCGGCATGCCATGCGGCTGGCCGGGTATCACGACCCCGTACCGGCTCAGGACGGCGGCGGGCCGCTCGCCGCCGCCGTCCAGCCGGTGCTCGACTCCTGGCCGGCCAGCCCCGCCGCCCTGCTGGACCGGCACTTCGATCTGCTGGGCTGGAACGCGGCCTGGGGCGCCCTGTGGGGCAGCCCCGACGCCGTGCCGTCCGACCGGCGCAATCTGATGTGGCTGATGGTCGCCGACCAGCGGCTGCGCGCGGTGCTGCACGACTGGGAGCCGCTGGCCATGAATGTCTTCCAGCACTTCCGCGCCCAGGCGGGTCCGGCGCTGGCGGATCCGCGCACCTCCGAGGTCTATCAGCGCCTGGACGAGGACGCGCCGGAGCTCCGCCACTGGTGGGGCTGCCATTCGGTGGCGGAGCTGACGGCGCGCGCGGTCACGGTGGAACCGGCCGGGGTGGGACGGGTGGAGCTGTCGCTGTCGTCCTTCCACCCCGTGGACGACCCGAGCGCGCTGGTCCTTCTCTTCACTCCGGTGACGGCGGCGGGGCGGGCCCGGATGACGGCGCTGGCCGAGCGCCCGCTGCGGTCCGTGGACACGGACACCGGCCGCCGGGCGGTCTGACCCCCGGCACGGAACGCGCGTACGGACACCGGGATCCTCCCACCGGTGTCCGTACGCGTTTCTCGTGGCCCGCCCGGTTCAGACGCGCTCGTCCCGGCTGTCGTCGCGGGGCCGCTCGGCGGGGGTCCGGCGGCCGGCGGTGAGCGTCACCGCGACCAGGGCGGCGAGGAGCGCCAGTCCGGTGCCGATGACCAGGGTGCCGGCCGTGACGCTGCCGAAGAGCCCCAGCGCCCAGGCCCCGACACCGGTTCCGGCGTACATCGTGGAGGTGAGCCAGGCGCTGGAGGTGGCGCGCAGCTCCGGGTTGACGGTGCCCGCGAGGGTCTGCTGATCGGTGACGAAGCCACCGCTCGCCACGAACCAGAGCACGACGCCGACGAGGGCGAGCGGCAGCCCGGGCCCGTACGCGGAGAGCGCGATGCCGCCGGCCATCAGCAGGCCCCAGAGCGGGAGCAGCGGCACCTGGCTGCCGCCGCCGCCCGCCGCCCGCGCCTTGTCGCCGAGGCGTCCGCCGAGCAGCGACCCGATGACGCTGCCGGCGCCGACCAGGACCCCGATCAGCCCGAGCGCCGAAACGGAGAGGTCGAAGCGGTGCACGAGCAGGGCGCCGAGGAAGGTGTACGCGCCGAGGTTGGCCGCGTGGAAGAGGGTGTTGACGGTGAGCGCCTTGCGGAGCGTCGGGTCGCTCCACCCGGCGAACACGGCGCGCACGGCACCGGCCGAGGGCTTCCCGGCGCCCGGCGCGCCGGTGCCGGCGGGGTCGGCGGGGAGCTGGCGCAGCAGCAGCGGGAGCGCGGCGGCGGTGGCGATCGCCATGGCGAGGAAGGCGGAGCGCCAGCCGGCCCAGCCGGCGAGCAGGGCGCCGAGCGGCACGCCGACGACCTGCCCGCAGGAGAAGAGCGCCATACCGAGTCCGAGGGCCCGGCCGCGTACCGCGTCCGGCGCGGTCTCGGCGATATGCGCCCAGATCGCGGGCCCGGCGGCCGCGGCGGCCAGTCCGGCGACCGCCCGGGAGATCACCAGCACGGTGAGGCCGCCGGAGATGGCGGCGATGGCGTTGGAGACGAGGAAGAGCAGCGCTCCCGCGACCAGGGTCCGGCGGCGGCCGAAGCGGTCGCTGAGCAGCCCGAGGAAGGGCGCGCTGATCGCGTACACCAGCACATAGGCGGTGACGCTGGAGGCGGCGGCGGCCTCGCTGACGTCGATGTCGTCCGCGATGGTCGGCAGCAGCGGCGAGACGAGGAAGGTCTCGGTGCCGAAGAGGAAGAGGAGGGCGAAGACCCCCGCGTACTGGAGCCGGTTGAAGGTTCCGGCGGCGGGGTCGGGGGCGTCCGGCGGAGCGCTCAAGGGGAGTTCACTGCCTTTCGGGCGGCTGCGGGGAGGGGATGGTGTGCGGAGCCGCGGAAAGGCCGTACGGGGTGGTGCGGAGGTCAGCGGGCGGCTCCCCCGGCGGGATCGGACCCTCGGGGCAGCCATCGTGCTCGGGCGGCGGAACGCCAGCCAGACAGGCGTTGATCCTGTGACCAGGGGTCACAGGCACGGGGGCGCCATCCGGGGGCGGGGCGGGGGCAGGATCGGGGCCGGGCGCCGCCCCGGCGGTGGACCGGGCACGGGCCGGGGCCGCGAGCGGTCGGCTCGCACGGCCCTGCCCGTGGAGCCGGGCACCCGCCGGGAGGAACCCGTTCGTACCGGCCGCGGAACCGGGAGCGGTGGCCCCGGCCGGTACGGGCCGGCCCCGGGGCCCCCGTACCCGCCGGGCAGCGTCCGGCTCAGCCGCGGTCCGGGCCCGTCGCCACCGGGCGGGCCGGGTCGCGGGTCCACTCCGACCAGGAGCCGACGTACAGGGCGGGGGTGTATCCGGCCAGTTCCAGGGCGACGGCCTGCTGCGCGGCCGAGACACCGGAGCCGCAGTAGACGCCGACCTCGGTCCCGGCCTCGCCCGCGCCCAGCGCGGCGAACCGCGCGGCCAGCACGTCCGGCGGCAGATAACGCCCGTCCTCCGCGGTGTTCTGCGCGGTCGGCGCGGAGACCGCGCCCGGGATGTGTCCGCCCACCGGGTCGATCGGCTCCACCTCGCCCCGGTACCGCTCCGCCGCGCGGGCGTCCAGCAGCACTCCCTCGCGGGCCAGTTCCGCCGCGGTGCCGGCGGTCAGCAGGGGCAGTCCGCCACCCGGCACGGGCACGAAATCGCCCTCCGCGGGGGCGGGCACGGCGGTCTCCAGCGGTCCGGTCCAGGCGGCGAGTCCGCCGTCGAGGACCCGGACATCCCGGTGGCCCGCCCAGCGCAGCAGCCACCAGGCGCGCGCGGCGGCCCAGCCGAGCCCGCCGTCGTAGACGACGACGGGGGCGGAGGCCGAGACCCCGGCCCGGCGCATCACCGCGCCGAACTCGCCCGGGTCCGGCAGCGGATGGCGCCCGCCCTCCCCCGCCGGGCCGGCGAGCTCCGCGTCGAGGTCGACGAAGACGGCCGAGGGCAGGTGCCCGGCCTCGTACTCCGGCCGCCCGTGCGGGCCGCCGTGCTGCCAGCGGATGTCCAGAAGCACGGGTGGCCGGGAACCGTCCAGCGCGTCTCGGAGTTCATCTACGGAAATGATCGGCTTCATGAAGGTCATCCTTGCGTAGAAAGTCGCGTCACATAACGCCGCCGATAAGGATGTGCAACATCAAAACGGGCAGGCTCTCAGCGAGAACCCGCCAAAATCGGCGCGGCCGGGGAGCGCTCGGGCGTGGGTAATGGAAGCATTCGCACGGGGCGCACGGTCTCACGCCATACCCGCGCAGACACGCCCCGGTCCCCCCGCACGGCCACCACGATGGTCCGAGGAGAGAGTGACAATGACCGAGGCGACTCGGCACACGCCCGGCACACCCTGCTGGGTGAGCTTGATGGTGCATGGTCTGGATGAGATCCAGACGTTCTACGGTGAATTGTTCGACTGGGAGTTCTCCCCCGGGCCCCGGAAACTGGGCCCCTACGTACGTGCGCTGCTGGACGGAAAGGAGGTCGCCGGCCTGGGGCGGCTCCCCGTCGACCGGCATCTGCCGGTCGCGTGGACGCCCTACATGGCGGCCGACGACGCGTACACCGCCGCCGAGACGGTCCGGCACAGCGGCGGCACACTGGGCGTCGGTCCGCTGGATGTCGAGGACGCCGCCCGGATCGCGATCGTGACGGACCCGGCCGGCGCGATCTTCGGACTGTGGCAGCCCGTCGCCCATGGCGGTATCGCGCTGAGCGGCACCCCGGGCACACCGGTCTGGCATGAACTGCGGACCTTCTCCACGGAGTCCGTGACCAAGTTCTACGAGACGGTCTTCGGCTACGAGCCGGAGCCCGCGGCACTCGCCGACGACGACGCCGATGACGTCATCGGTGTCGGCGAGGACCATGTGACGCTGCGGCTGAACGGCCGCCGGGTGGCCTCGCTGCACGGAGTGGGCCGCTCGGTGCTGCCGCGCGACCGCGGTTCGTACTGGATGACCTATTTCGCGGTCGAGGACACCGATGTGACGGCGGCTCGGGTGACCGAGCTGGGCGGTCATGTGCTCGAACAGCCGGCCGAGGGGCCCTATGGGCGCGTGGCGACGGTGACGGATCCGGAGGGCGCGGTCTTCACGATCATACGGCCGCGTTCCTGAGACGGCCGGGTGCCCGGGACGCGGTGCACCGTACTCGTGTGCCGGGGGTGACCCCGGCGCACGGGTACGGACGGGTCAGGCTCCGGTCCGGTCCGCCGCGGGGCCGCCGGCGGTGTCCACCGGCAGTACGTCCGGCGACAGGGCCGCCGCCCGGGCGCTCGCCGCGGTCATCCGGCGCCGGTGGTGGCGCCGGCAGAGAACCTCGTAACCGACGGTCCGGTCGTGCTCGCCGGCGTTGACGTCGCCGATGACGACCTGGGCGCCCTCGACGACCATCATCCCGCCGACCGTGCGGGCGTTGTGCGTGGCGCGCGCACCGCACCAGCAGAGGGCCTCGACCTGAAGCACCTCTATCCGGTCCGCGAGCTCCACCAGCCGCTGCGAGCCGGGGAAGAGCTTGGAACGGAAGTCGGTGGTGATCCCGAAGGCGAAGACATCGAGCTCCAGGTCGTCGACGACCCGGGCGAGCTGGTCGATCTGGTCGGGCGCGAAGAACTGCGCCTCGTCGGCGATCACATAGTCACATCGGCCGCCCTGGGAGAGCCGGTCGACCAGATGACCGTAGAGGTCGAACCCCGGCCCCGCCTCGACGGCGTCGGTGACCAGGCCCAGCCGGGAGGAGAGCTTGCCCTCGCCGGCCCGGTCGTCGCGGGTGAAGATGATCCCCTGAAGGCCGCGTGCGGAGCGGTTGTGCTCGATCTGAAGAGCGAGGGTGCTCTTTCCGCAGTCCATGGTTCCGGAGAAGAACACCAGCTCGGGCATGGCAGGTTGGGGGCCTTTCACATCTGTTGTCCGTACCGGACAGTGTCACGCGCACGGGTGGAACGGTGGTGGAATCGGGCTCGGGCGATCCGCTCGGGCGATCCGCTCGGCGGAGGCAGTCTCAGGAGCGCACTTCGATGAGCGGGACGAGCTGCTCGACGGGCGTCATGGACCCGTGCATACCGACCAGCGCCGACTCATTGGGCTCGCGGACGGATGCGGTGATCGCGACATCGTCGCAGGCCGCGGCGATCACATCGCCGATCCGGCCGAGCACCCGCCCGTCCACCGCGGGCCCGAACCAGCCCGCGGCGATCGCCTCGTCCCGGCTCGCCACCCAGAAGCGCTCGCCGAGCACCTCGCGCCAGACGGTCAGCACATCGGCCGCCGCGCCCGGGACCGCGTAGACATGCCGGGAGCGTCCCTCACCGCCGAGGAGGGCGACTCCGGCCCGCAGTTCCCAGTCCTCGTCGAAGTCGATCCTGGACTCTTCGTCGAAGGGGATGTCGATCATGCCGTGGTCGGCGGTCACATAGAGCGCGGTGCGCGGCGGGAGCTGTTCGGCCAGCCGCTCGGCGAGGCGGTCGACATACATGAGCTGGCCGCGCCAGGCGTCGGAGTCGACCCCGAAGCGGTGGCCCTTGCCGTCGACCTCGCTGTAGTACGTGTAGACCAGCGACCGGTCCCCGGCCGCGAGCTGCTCGGCGGCCAGGTCCATCCGCTCCTCGCCGCTGAGGCGCCCGTGGAAGGTGCCGCCGCTGAGGGCGACCTGGGTGAGCGGGGTCTGCTCGAAGGCCGGGGACGACACCTGCGCGGTGTGCACCCCCGCCTCGTGGGCGAGCCGGAAGACGGTGGGATACGGCTGCCAGACCTGCGGCGGGGTCCACGGCCGCCAGCGGAGCTGGTTCATCAGCGCGCCGGTCTCCGGGTCGCGGGCGCTGTAGCCGGGGAGGCCGTGCCGGCCGGGGGGCTGTCCGGTGCCGACCGAGGCCAGCGAGGTGGCGGTGGTGGCGGGGAACCCGGCGGTGATGGGGCGGCCGGTGCCGCCGCGCGAGGTGTGCAGCAGCGAGGCGAGGAAGGGTGCCTCGGCGGGATGGTTCCTGATCTGCTCCCAGCCGAGGCCGTCGATCAGGAAGACGCAGTTCCGGTCGGCCGGGGTCAGCTCCGGGATGACGGGTGTGAATCCGGGCACACCCTGTCCGGCCACGAGCGTCGGCAGCAGGTCGGCCAGCGAGCCGGCGCCGTACTCCGGGACGGGAGCGGTCGCCACGGCGAGCGGTATCGGGTCGTCCGGCCAGAGTGCCGTCGTCGCGGACCGGCCCATCAGTGCGCGGAGCCGGTGGCGGCGGTCGCCTCGGAGAGCGCCTGCGCGAAGGCGAGGGTCTGCCGGACGGTGTCCGGGCCGTCCCCGGCCTCGCTCACCCGGAGGCTGAGGTCGTCGGCGGTGGAATTGCCGGTGTAGCCGTGGTCGGCCTCGCAGTTGGGGTCGCCACAGGCGGCGGGCTCCAGATCGAGCCGGGACACCGCGCCCCAGCCGATGGTGAGCACGACCTCGCGGGGCAGCGTGCCGGGCGTGTAGGACTCCGGGTTGGCCACCACACGGCTGACGACCACGGAGGAGATCCGGTCGAGCTTGACCGACTCCGTGGAGGTGGTGGCGTACGGGGTCGGGGAGCTGGAGTCCGCGGTCTGCTCGTCGGTATGGCTGACGATGAAGCGGTTGCCCGTGAGCACGAGGACGGTCACATGGCGACGCACTTCATTGGCGTCGAAGGTCGTCTCCTGGTGCACCAGGTACGACGCGATCTGCTCGCCGCCGACGGCGGCCTCCACCGCCTCTGCCACGAGAGCCGGGTAGTAGCCGCTGCGCTCGATCGCGGCGCGCAGCCCCTGGGTCGTCGTACCGGTCTTCGCCATACGGTCCATCCTACGGGGCCTCCGGGGCGGCATACGCGCACTCCGCTCAGTAGCTGGGGAGTCTGCGTGGTCCCAGGTCAGTGAAGGTGGCGGGCGGCGCCAGCCGGACGGAGGCGCCGAGAACCGAGAGTCCGTGCTGAGCCACGACAACGGGTTCAAGACTGATTCCGACCACTTCCGGGTGGTCGTCCACAAGTCGTGATACCCGGAGCAGCAGCTCTTCGAGCGCCGGGGTGTCGACCGGGGCGGATCCCCGCCAGCCGAAGAGGAGCGGTGCGGTGCGGATGGCTCTGATCAGTTCGGCCGCGTCCCGGTCGGTCGCGGGCACGAGCCGGTAGGAGATGTCCCCGAGCAATTCCGAGGCGGCTCCGGCGAGCCCGAAGGAGAGTACCGCCCCGACGGCGGGGTCGATGACGGCGCGGATGACGGTGTCGACGCCCCTCGGGGCCATGGACTGGACGACGGGTTGCAGCTCAGCGGGCTTGCCGAGGTGTGCGGTGAGTTCGCGGTAGGCCAGCCGGAGCTGCTCCTCATTGGCGAGATCGAGCCGTACGCCGCCGAGGTCGGCGCGGTGGCGGAGGTGGGGTGCGGTGGTCTTGAGCGCGACGGGGTAGCCGAGCTTCCCGGCCGCGGCGGCGGCTTCGTCCGGGCCGGGCGCGGGCAGCGTCGGCCGCACCTCGATCCCGTACCGCCCGAGCAGCTCCCGCGCGTCGTCACCGGCGAGTTCGCTGCTCCGCCGCCCGCTCCCGGCCGCGACCGCCCCGCCGCCGCCGAGGGGCGGACCGGGCGTCCCGCGCCCGCCCCGCACGATCCTCCCCGCGGTCCGGTCCACGGCCCCGGGCCACGCGGGACTCCCGGGCGCGGGCGGACCGGCGGTCATGACGCTGTCACCGGGGGACGCGGCGTGCCCGGCCGCGGGGCCGGACGACGCACCGGCGTCCCGCGCGGACGCGGTCCCGGGTCCGGGCGGAGTACGGGATGACGCCGCGTGATCCACCGCGCCGCCCTGCCCGGCCGGCCCGGACGGAACCACGGCCCCCGTCGCGCCGGCACGCCCGGCCGTGGGACCGCCCACATCCCCGGCGCCCCGCACGGACGCGGGCGACCCGGCGGCATCCTGCCCGGACGGAACCACTGCCACCGGCCCGCCGGGCTCGGGCGCGACACCGTGACCGGGCCGGGCCCCGGGCCCGGCCCCGCGCTCCCCCGCGCCGAGCAGGCGCTCGATCTGCGCGGCGGCGCCGCTCTCGTCGATGTCCTCGTACCCGGGCACCTTGCCCGGCTCGGCGGCGTGGCGGCGCCAGTCGGCGTAGGCGACGGCACGGGAGAGGGCCCGGACGGCCCGCTCGGCGGCGGGGTAGGCGGGGATGCGGGAACGGGGGGCGGCGGACGCGGCACTGTCCGGCCCGCCGGCCGGCTCGTCCGGCGCCGCGTCCCCTCCGGGGGCGCCGGCGGCGTCCGGGACCCCCGGCGGCGTGCCCGGCACGGACGGCTGCCGGAAGACGGACGCCGCGCCCGGCACCGTACCGGCACCGGCCCCGCGCCGGTCCGCCGGCGCGGGCCTGGCCGCGGCGAGGGCGTCCGAGAGGCCACCGAGCTCCACATGGACCACCGCGACCGGCTTGGCCGGCGCCGACGCGGCGGCCTCGCTGAGCGCGGCGGCCAGCACCTCGCCGTCGCCCGACTCCATGACGCCGTTCTCCCCGGCCCAGGGGATCGCGGTCACCACCACGGCGTCGCAGTCGTCGCCAGCCAGCGCCGCGGCGAGGGCGGCCCGGAAGCCGGCGGGGGTCGCCTCCGTGGTCAGGTCCTGCGGCGGCAGCGGACGGAGCCCTTCCGCGAGACAGGCGTCATAGGTCAGCAGCCCCAGCGACTCGGAGTTCCCGAGGATCGCCACCCTCGGCCCGGCGGGCAGCGGCTGGCCGGCGAGGAGCAGACCGGCGTCGATGAGTTCCGTGACGGTGTCGACCCGGATCACCCCCGCCTGCCGGAGCAGCGCCCCGACCGCCGCGTCGGGGATGCGGGTCACCGGCACCGCGTGGCCGGGCGGCTCGCTGCCGCTGTGGCGGGCCCCCTTCACCACCACCACGGGCTTGACCGCGGCCGTGCGGCGGGCCAGCCGGGTGAATTTGCGCGGGTTGCCGATCGACTCCAGATAGAGCAGGACGACATCGGTGTCCGGGTCCTCGTACCAGTACTGGAGGAAGTCGTTGCCGGAGACGTCGGCGCGGTTGCCGGAGGATATGAAGGTCGAGAGTCCGGCGCCGCGCCGGTGCAGACCGGAGAGCAGGGCGATCCCGATCGCCCCGGACTGGCTGAAGAGGCCGATCCGGCCGCGCTCGGGGGCCTGCGGTGCCAGTGAGGCGTTCAGCCGGACGCTCTCCGCCGTGGAGATGATCCCGAAGGAGTTCGGGCCGATGATCCGCATGCCGTACGAACGCGCCCGCCGCACCAGATCGCGCTGGCGCCGCCGCCCCTCGGCGCCGCTCTCCGCGTAGCCGGCGGAGAGGACCACGAGCCCCCGCACCCCGTGCTCGCCGCAGTCGGTGACCACCTCCGGCACCCGCTCCGCCGGGACGGCGATCACCGCGAGATCGACCGGTTCGCCGGTCTCGGCGACGATCTCGCCGATGGAGCGGAAGGCGGGCGCCCCGTCGAGTTCCCGCTGCTCCGGGGGGAAGGCGGTGTTCACCGCGTGGACGCGGCCGGTGAATCCGCCCGCGAGAAGATTGCGCAGCACGCTCCGCCCGACCCCGCCGGGGGCACGGCCGGTGCCGATGACCGCGACCGAGCCGGGGGCCAGCAGCCGCTGCACCGAGCGGGCCTCGGCACGCTGCTCGCGGGCGCGCTGGACCGCGAGGGACTTCTCGGTCGGTTCGAGATCGAGGGTCAGATGGACGGAGCCGTCCTCGAAGCTGCGTTTCTGGGTGAACCCGGCGTCCCGGAACACCTTGATCATCTTGGTGTTCGCGGGCAGCACCTCCGCCGCGAACCGCCGGATCCCGCGTTCCCGGGCGACGGCCGCGATGTGTTCGAGGAGCGCGGAGGCAACCCCGCGCCCCTGATGCGCATCCTGTACGAGGAAGGCGACCTCGGCCCGGTCGGCGGGGGCGCTCGCGGGACGCCCGGCGGAGTCGATCCGGTCGAAGCGGACCGTCGCGATGAACTCGCCGCCCACCGTGACGGCGAGACCGACCCGGTCGACGAAGTCATGGTGGGTGAAGCGGTGCACGTCCTTGGCGGAGAGATGCGGGTAGGGCGCGAAGAAGCGGTAGTACTTCGACTCGTCCGACACCTGTTCGTAGAAGCTGACCAGGCGCTCGGCGTCCGCGGTGGTGATCGGCCGGATGCGCGCGGTGCCTCCGTCGCGGAGCACCACATCCGCTTCCCAGTGATCGGGGTACGCGTGCTCCGGCTCGGTCTGCATGCCGAAAGCCTACGGCTCGGCGGGCCGGTACGGATGGTCCGGAGCCGGCCGGATCGCGGTACGGAAGCGGCGGGCCGCCCCGTCGCCGCGGCGCCCGGGGCCGGGCCCCGGGGGCCACCCCGGCCGGAAGCCACCGCCCCGCGCGGCGGTGACGGCCCCCGGGCTCCGTATCATGAGACACTGGTCTAGACAACATCTTTTGATCTTGAAGGGCAGAACCATGGCTGAGCGCCGCGTCAATGTCGGCTGGGCCGAGGGCCTTCACGCCCGTCCCGCCTCCATCTTCGTCCGTGCCGCCACGGCTTCCGGCGTCCCCGTGACGATCGCCAAGGCCGGCGGCAGCCCGGTCAACGCCGCTTCGATGCTGGCCGTGCTCGGCCTGGGCGCCGAGGGCGGCGAGGAGATCGTGCTCGCCTCCGACGCCGAGGGCGCGGACGCCGCCCTGGACCGGCTGGCCAAGCTGGTCGCCGAGGGGCTCGAGGAGCTTCCGGAGACGGTCTGAGCCCGATCGGCCGCCCTCTCCGCCGAGGAGCCGCTGTTTCCCGTCCTCGGGAGACCGCGGCTTCTCTGTTTTCCCGGTGCGCCCCCGCCGGGCGGGCCGTTCCCTCCCCCGCATTCAGCCGGGAAATACTCGCGCGATAAACAAACCGGGACCCGGAACCCTCGTGAATCCGGGCAGCGCGGAACAGGCCCCGCGAATGGGGCCGTTCTTTTTGTACGGCCCCATTGTTAAATGCGGGCACGCGCCGTGTTCACAGCGTGTTGCGGAGTCCGCGGCCGTCCGGCGTCCCGGAGCCGGTGCGCGGCGGCGGCGTGCCCGGCGTGGCGCGCGGTCAGCTCCCGCGCCCGGTCCGCGTCACCCCGGGCCACCGCGTCCAGGATCGCCGCGTGTTCGGCCCACCACAGGCCCGGCTCGGCCGGCTGGTCCACCGCGTACATCCAGGTGATCTTGGCTCGCAGCTGGGTGAGCATGGTGATCAGCCCCGGACTGCCGGACGCCTGGACGAGGGTCTCGTGGAACCAGCCGCCGAGGGCCCGCAGATCCTCGCTGTGACCTCGGCGGGCCCGCTCCCGGCCGAGCCGCACCAGCCCGCGCAGCACCTTGAGATGCGCCTCGGTGCGCCGCCGGGCGGCTCCCGCCGCCCCCAGCGGTTCGAGCAGCGTCCGGGCCTCCAGCAGATCGGCGGCCTCCTGCGCGGTGGGTTCGGCGACGGCGGCACCGGCATGGCGGCGGATGGTGACAAAGCCCTCGGACGCCAGGGTGCGCAGCGCCTCGCGGACCGGGACGCGGGAGACCCCGTAGCGGCGGGCGAGCTGTTCCTCGGCGAGCCGGGTCCCGCGCGGGAATACCCCGGAGACGATGTCGTCGCGAATCGCCGTGCAGACCGAGTGCGCGGGCACGCGCATAACCGAACCTCCGCTTCAATCCGCTGAAAACGCGAGCGAAACGCGGCTGACCGCGTTTGTCCGGTGACTCTATTGCAGCCATCCGGGGTTTCCGGGGGAACAGCGGAAACCATGGATGTCTTTTGGCCGGTCCGGCACGGATGAACCGGGGCCGGAGTCGCGGAATGCCCGGCGCACCCGGGGATCGCGGGCCTGCGCACCCGGGGACCGCGGACCGGCCGCGGGACCGTGCCCGCCGGACATGCGCCGGGCCGGTATCGGCGGCGGGCCGGCGGGCCGGCACCGGCGGTGATGCGGCGGTGCGGCGGTGCCGAACGGCTCAGGGGCGGGTTCCGGGGGTGATTGCCCCCGGAACCCGCCCCTGAGCACTCCCGCCCGGCCGGGAGCGCGGCCCCCGGCCCGCCGGGCCGGTGTCAGATCGCGACGCCGTGCGCCCGCAGATACTCGATCGGATTGAGGTCGGATCCGTACTCCGCCGTCGACCGGGCCTCGAAGTGCAGATGGGCGCCGGTGGAGTTGCCGGACGAGCCCGCCTGGCCGATCTGCCGCCCCGCCGTGACCTCCTCGCCGACCGCGACCTGGATGGAGGCGAGGTGCCCGTACTGGGTGAAGGTGCCGTCGAACATCCGGATCACGACATTGTTGCCGTAGGCGCCGCCCCAGCCCGCCTCCACGACCGTGCCCGTGCCGACGGAGACGACCGGAGTGCCGTGCGAGGCGTGGAAGTCGATGCCGGAGTGACGGCCGGAGGACCAGAGCGAGCCGCCGGATCCGTAGGCCGTGGAGACATGGGAACCGGCGACGGGGAGCGTGAAGGTGTTGAGCCGCTTGCGCTCGGCCTCCCGGGCGGCGCGCGCCTCGGCCTCGCGGAGCTCCTTGGCGCGCGCCTCGGCCTTGCGCCTGGCCTCCTCGGCCTGCCGGGCCGCGGCCACGGCCTCCTGCTTCTGCGCGACGGCCTGGCCGGCGACCTCGTCGGAGAGCGTGTCCGGGTCGGCGGCGAGGATCAGCGTCATCCCGGTGTCGTCGGGAGCGGCCGTACCGGTCTCGGCGGCCACCGCCGTGGTGGTGAGACCGGTGCACACACCGGTGGCGAGGGTGGCGACACCCGCGAAGCCCGCGCCTCTGCGTGTCATCCGGCTCGGGGCACGGTGCTTCCCGGTGGGGCGGTCGAACGCCATGAAGGGGGCGGTCCTTTCCTTCCTTCTCGCCTACCGGGTTAGCTGACGGGTTCGGAGCAGGAAGGTCTCCTACGGGCGTCTCCGCGCTGCCGCGGACGGGCCCGATTCACCCCGGGGGATATGGATCCCCGGCTCCCCTGGCTCGCGCCGGACGGGGACTCGGCGATGACTGTCCGTGCCGCGGATGCGGCGTACTGCGGGCGAACAGCCGGACCGACGCTAAGCGCGCGGCCTTTCGATCACCAAACAGAGATCGATTTTTGTTGCGCATGCCACAAGGCAGACGGGTGAGTACCCCATAACAATCCACCAAATAGGACATAAGCGAGAACCCCGGCATCCATGTGATGCCGGGGTTCCCTCCGGTGGACCGGATTCCCGGGCCCGGTTTCCCGGGCGATCCGGGGCGATCCGCCCGGCGGCGGCTCAATCAGCCGGTGACCACGGTCACTTCGCCGATACCGAGCGCCTTGACCGGCTCGGCGATCTGCGCCGCGTCGCCGACGAGCACGGTGACCAGGCGGTCCTGCGGGAAGGCGCTGACGGCCGCCGCGGTCGCCTCCACCGTGCCGGTCTCCGCCAGCCGCGCGTACAGCCGGGCCTGGTAGTCGTCGGGCAGATGCTGCTCGACCTGGTCCGCCAGGGTGCCCGCGACCGATGCGGCGGTCTCGTACTTCAGCGGCGCGACACCGACCAGATTCTGTACGGCGACATCCCGCTCGGCGTCGGTGAGCCCGCCCTCGGCCAGGGTGCGGAGCACCTTCCAGAGGTCGTCCAGGGCCGGACCGGTGTTGGGGGTGTCCACCGAGCCGCTGATGGCCAGCAGCGAGCGGCCCGAGCCGTCCGGACCGGAGCGCAGCACCTGGCCGTAGGCGCGGACGCCGTAGGTGTATCCCTTCTCCTCCCGCAGCACCCGGTCGAGCCGGGAGGTGAGGGTGCCGCCGAGGCAGTAGGTGCCGAGCACCTGTGCGGGCCAGACGCTGTCGTGCCGGTCGGGACCGACCCGGCCGATCAGCAGCTGGGTCTGCACGGCTCCGGGGCGGTCCACGATGACGACCCGGCCGGTGTCATCGGCGGTGATCGGCGGGATGGGACGGGCCGGGGCGGTGTTTCCCGTCCAGTCGCCGAGGGTCTCGGCGAGCACCGCGTCGAGGTCGACCCCGGTGAGATCGCCCACGATCACCGCGGTGGCGGTGGCCGGCCGGACATGGGCGTCGAAGAAGGCGCGCACGGCGGCGGAGTCGATCCGCGCCACGGTCTCCTCGGTCCCCTGGCGGGGGCGGGACATGCGCAGGGAGCCGGGGAAGAGCTGGCGGTACAGCTCCTTGGCGGCGCGGCGCCCCGGGTTGGCCATCTCGTGCGGGATCTCGTCCAGCCGGTTGCGCACCAGCCGCTCGATCTCGCCGTCCAGGAACGCGGGGGCGCGCAGCGCCTCGGCGAGCAGGCCGAGCGCCTTGGGGAGCCGGGAGACCGGCACCTCCAGCGAGACCCGGACACCGGGGTGGTCGGCGTGTGCGCCCAGGGTGGCGCCACAGCGCTCCAGCTCGGCGGCGAACTCCTCGGCGGACCGCTTGTCGGTCCCCTCGGAGAGGGCGCGCGCCATGATGGTGGCGACCCCGTCGAGACCGGCGGGCTCCGCTTCGAGCGGTGCCTCCAGATTGATCTCGACCGCGACGACCTGCTGTCCGGGCCGGTGGCAGCGCAGTACGGTCAGGCCATTGCCCAGGGTGCCGCGCTCGGGGGCGGGAAACGCCCAGGGCCTGGCTTCCCCGGCCTGCGGCTGCGGGTGGAACTCCATGGTGGTCAACGGCTCGGCGGTGTCGGTCACTGGCCCGCCCCTTCTTCGTTGTCGTCGCTGTCGCTGTGGTTGCCGGCGTCGTCGCCATCGCCGTCACCGGCCGCGGCCGGGAGCGGCTCATAGACCAGCACGGCGCGGTTGTCGGGGTGCAGCCTGGCCGCGGCGACCGCCCGCACCTCCTCCGCGGTGACGTCGAGCACGCGTTCCACGGCGGTCAGCGCCAGCTGCGGGTCCCCGAAGAGGACCGCGTACCGGCAGAGCTCGTCGGCGCGGCCCGCGACGGTGCCGAGCCGGTCCAGCCACTCGCGCTCCAGCTGGGCCTGGGCCCGCTCCATCTCCTCCTCGGTGGGACCCTCCGCGGCGAACCGGGCCAGCTCCTCGTCGACCGCGGCCTCGATCTGCGGAATCTCGACCCCGGCCGAGGTCTTGACGTCCAGCCACCCCAGGGACGGCGCCCCGGAGAGCCTGAGCAGCCCGAATCCGGCGGCCACCGCCGTCCGGTCGCGGCGCACCAGGCGGTTGTGCAGCCGGGAGGACTCGCCGCCGCCGAGCACGGTGAGCGCCAGGTCGGCGGCGTCCGACTCCCGGGTGCCGTCGTGCGGCAGCCGGTAGGCGGCCATCAGGGCGCGGGCCGGCACCTCCTCCTCGATGACATGGCGCAGCTGTTCGCCGATGTTCTCCGGGAGGGAGCCGTCGCGCGGGGGCTGCTTGCCGTCGTGGGAGGGAATGGAGCCGAAGTACTTCTCGACCCAGGCGAGGGTCCGCTCCGGGTCGATGTCGCCGACGACGGAGAGCACGGCGTTGTTCGGCGCGTAGTAGGTGCGGAAGAACGCGCGCGCGTCGTCGAGGGTGGCGGCGTCCAGATCGGCCATCGATCCGATCGGGGTGTGATGGTACGGATGGCCCTCCGGATAGGCGAGGGCGGTCAGCCGCTCGAAGGCGGTGCCGTAGGGGACATTGTCGTACCGCTGGCGGCGCTCGTTCTTGACGACGTCCCGCTGATTCTCCATCGACTCCTCGTCGAGGGCGGTGAGGAGGGAGCCCATGCGGTCCGCCTCCAGCCAGAGCGCCAGCTCCAGCTGATGGGTGGGCATGGTCTCGAAGTAGTTGGTGCGCTCGAAGCTGGTGGTGCCGTTGAGCGAACCGCCGGCGCCCTGCACCAGCTCGAAGTGGCCATTGCCGAGCACCTGCTTGGAACCCTGGAACATCAGGTGCTCGAAGAGGTGGGCGAGTCCCGTACGGCCCTTGACCTCGTGGCGCGAGCCGACGTCGTACCAGAGGCAGACCGCGGCGACCGGGGTCAGATGGTCCTCTGAGAGCACCACGCGCAGGCCATTGGCCAGCCGGTGCTCCGTCGCTGTCAGGCCGCCCGAACCGGCCTGCGCTGTGGCCGTGTGACCCATGGGCATGTACGTCCCTTCGATCGCGATGCTGCGTTCACTGTGTTTGCCGCGTGTGGCGTTTTCCCCGCACTGCCACTGTATGCAAGCGCGCTGACACCTGGCGAAGTTCCCGCGCGCGGCGACGCCGGGTCCGCGGCGGGTCCGGCCGGGACCGGGACCGGGGGCGGCCGGCGTCGGGACCGGCTCCGGCAGCGGTCCCGCGGGGCCGCGGCGCGGCTCCCGTACGGTACGCGGGAGGGCCGGCCGGGGTGGTGAACACACCCGCCGCGAGTGGCTTTCCGGGGCCGGTGCGCTCTCTTCGACCGGGTCGCGGTCCGTGTTGTCAGTGGGACGGTCCACAATGGTCGGCATCAGAACCCGACCCGGTACGTGAAGGAGCAGCAGCCGCGATGGCCCGCCGCAGCACGAAGACCCCGCCGCCGCCCGACGATTTCGAGGAGCGGATCCTCGACATCGACGTCGTCGACGAGATGCAGGGCTCCTTCCTCGAGTACGCCTACTCGGTGATCTACTCCCGGGCCCTGCCGGACGCGAGGGACGGCATGAAGCCGGTCCAGCGCCGGATCGTCTACCAGATGAACGAGATGGGGCTCCGGCCGGACCGGGGCTATGTGAAGTGCGCCCGGGTCGTCGGGGAGGTCATGGGCAAGCTGCACCCGCACGGCGACGCCTCGATCTACGACGCCCTGGTGCGGATGGCGCAGCCGTTCTCGATGCGCTTGCCGCTGGTCGACGGCCACGGCAACTTCGGCTCGCTGGGCAATGACGACCCGCCGGCCGCCATGCGGTACACCGAGTGCCGGATGGCCGACGCGACCTCGCTGATGACCGAGTCGATCGACGAGGACACCGTCGACTTCTCGCCGAACTACGACGGGCAGGAGCGGGAGCCCGTCGCCCTCCCGGCCGCCTATCCGAATCTGCTGGTCAACGGCTCGTCCGGGATCGCGGTCGGGATGGCGACCAACATGGCGCCGCACAATCTGGGCGAGGTCATCGCCGCGGCCCGCCATCTGATCCGCTATCCCCACGCGGATCTGGAGGCGCTGATGCGCCATGTGCCGGGCCCGGATCTGCCCACCGGCGGGCGGATCGTGGGGCTCTCCGGCATCAGGGACGCCTATGCGACGGGCCGCGGCACCTTCAAGATCCGCGCCACGGTCACGGTGGAGGACGTCACCCCCCGCCGCAAGGGCCTGGTCGTCACCGAGCTGCCGTTCTCGGTCGGCCCGGAGAAGGTGATCGCCAAGATCAAGGACCTGGTCGGCTCGAAGAAGCTCCAGGGCATCGCCGATGTGAAGGATCTGACCGACCGCGCCCACGGCCTGCGGCTGGTCATCGAGATCAAGAACGGCTTCGTTCCGGAGGCCGTGCTGGAGCAGCTCTACAAGCTCACGCCGATGGAGGAGTCCTTCGGCATCAACAATGTGGCCCTGGTGGACGGCCAGCCCCTGACCCTGGGGCTCAAGGAGCTGCTGGAGGTCTATCTCGACCACCGGTTCACCGTGGTCCGCCGGCGCAGCGAGTTCCGGCGCGGCAAGCGGCGCGACCGGCTGCATCTGGTCGAGGGCCTGCTGGTGGCCCTGATCGACATCGACGAGGTCATCCGGCTGATCCGCTCCAGCGAGAATTCGGCGCAGGCGAAGGAGCGGCTGATCGAGCGCTTCTCGCTGAGCGATGTGCAGACCCAGTACATCCTGGACACCCCGCTGCGCAGGCTCACCCGGTTCGACCGGATCGAGCTGGAGTCCGAGCGCGACCGGCTCACCGGTGAGATCGAGGAGCTGACCCGGATCCTGGATTCGGACAGCGAGCTGCGCAAGCTGGTCTCCGGCGAACTGGCCGCGGTGGCGAAGAAGTTCGCCACCGAGCGCCGCACCGTGCTCCTGGAGTCGGCGGGGACCCCGGTCGCCGCGGTGGCCCTGGAGGTCGCGGACGATCCCTGCCGGGTCCTGCTCTCCTCCACCGGGCTGCTCGCGCGCACCGCGACGGACGAGCCGCCGTCGGAGCCCGCGGCCAAGCGCGCCAAGCACGATCTGATCGTCTCGGCGGTGCCCGCCACCGCGCGCGGCGATGTGGGGGCGGTGACCTCGGCGGGCCGGCTGCTGCGCCTCGCGGTGATCGACCTGCCACAGCTGCCGCAGACGGCCACCGCGCCGAATCTCTCCGGCGGCGCGCCTCTCTCGGAGTTCCTCTCCCTGGAGACGGGCGAGTCGGTGGTCTGTCTCACCACCCTGGACGAGTCCTCGCCGGGGCTGGCGCTGGGCACCCTTCAGGGGGTGGTGAAGCGCGTGGTCCCCGACTATCCGTCGAACAAGGACGAGTTGGAGGTCATCACCCTCAAGGACGGTGACCGGATCATCGGCGGGGCAGAGCTGCGCACCGGGGAGGAGGATCTGGTCTTCATCACCTCCGATGCCCAGTTGCTCCGCTATCAGGCGGCGCAGGTCCGTCCGCAGGGCCGGGCGGCGGGCGGTATGGCCGGCATCAAGCTGGCGGACGGCGCCAGGGTGATCTCCTTCACGGCGGTCGACCCGGCGGGCGATGCGGTGGTCTTCACCGCGGCGGGATCCACCGGCGCGCTGGACGACTCCGTCACCACGGTGAAGCTGACACCGTTCGACCAGTACCCGCGGAAGGGCCGGGCGACCGGCGGAGTGCGCTGCCAGCGCTTCCTGCGCGGTGAGGATGTGCTGCTGCTGGCGTGGGCGGGGCCGGCCCCGGCCCGCGCGGCCCAGGCCAACGGCATGGCGGCCGTGCTGCCGGAGCCCGATCCGCGCAGGGACGGCTCGGGTACGCCGCCCGCCTCGGCGATCGCGGTCCTCGCGGGCCCGGCGGGCTGATCACCGGGGGATGCGGGCGGGTCCCGTACCGCCGGGGGTGCCGGGCCGGGCCACCGGGGGTGCCGGGCAGCGGACGCCCGTACCGCCCCCACGGCTCGCACCACCCGTATCGCTCATGAAGGGACCGGCCGGTCCGGAGCATGTCTCCGGGCCGGCCGGTTCTCTCACTCCGCGTCCCACTCGCCGCCCGCCGGATCCGGGTCGGGCCAGGCTTCGGCTTCGGCTTCGGCTTCGGCGGAGTCCGGCGCGCCGGTCTCGTCGTCCGGCCGCCGCACATAGCGCAGTACGCCCCACATGCTCCGCTCGTCGGGCAGATCGGACGCCCCGGTCACCCTGGTGGCGTCGAGCTCCCCGCGCAGGGCGGGGCCGTCGATGCCGGACCCGATGAGCACCAGTTCGGTGAGGGGTTCCGCACCGCCCGGCCAGGGTTCCGGGTAGAAGCGCAGAAAACGGCCGACCGCGTGCACGGCGTACCGGTTGCGCGGATCGGCGGTGCCGAAGTCGATGAATCCCTTGATCCGGTAGAGCCCGCCGGGCCTGGAGTCCAGGAATTCGATCAGCCTGCGCGGATGCAGGGGCTCCCGGGCGGTGAAGTCCACGCCGGTGTAACCGGAGTGCAGATGTCCGGTGTGCCGGTGGCCGGCCTCCCCGCACTCCCCGGCAGCGCACCCGCCGTCCGCGCCCTGCCCGCCGTCCGCCGCGGTGTCGTCGTCCAGCAGGTCCTCGAAGGCGAGCTGGCCGACCCGCTCCCCGGCCGGTCTGCGGTCGAAGAAGAGTTCGGGGTCGACCCGCCCGTACACGGACTCGACCAGCGCCGCCGTGCCGCCGAGCGCGGAGCGCAGCCGGGTGAGCTCCGCCGCGTCGATCCGGTCCGTCTTGTTGAGCACGACCAGATCGGCGATGGCGAGATGGCGGTCGATCTCGGGGTGGCGTTCCCGGGTGGACTCGAACTCGGCCGCGTCGACGACCTCCACCAGCCCCCCGTACACAATCCGCTCGTTCTCGCTGGCCAGCAGCATGCGGACCAGTTCCTGCGGTTCGGCGAGGCCGCTCGCCTCGATCACGATCACATCGAGCCGGGCGGCGGGCCGGGCCAGCTTTTCGAGAAAGACATCGAGCTCGCTCGCGTCGACGGCGCAGCAGAGGCAGCCGTTGCCGAGGGAGACGGTGGAGTCGCCGAGCTGGCCGGCCACCGTCATGGCGTCGATCTCGATCGATCCGAAGTCATTGACGATGGCCCCGATCCGGGTGCCCCGGCCCGCTCTGAGCAGATGGTTGAGCAAGGTGGTCTTGCCCGATCCGAGGAAGCCCGCGAGGACGATGACGGGAATTTGCCTGCTCGGCGGCGGGGTGGACGGGCTCACCTGGGACCTTTCTCAGACTGCGGGCACGGGCTGCGGCGGGGGCGGCCCGGCGTAGCGGGCCGCCGGGCGGATGATCTTCGAGTCCGCCGACTGCTCCAGGATATTGGCGCTCCAGCCGACCACCCGGGCGGCGCAGAAGGTGGGGGTGAACATCTCGCGCGGCAGACCGCACAGCTCCATGACCACTCCGGCCCAGAACTCGACATTGGTGTGCAGCTCCCGGCCCGGCTTCAGCTCCGCCAGGATCTCCACCACCTCCTTCTCGACCCGGACGGCCAGTTCCACCAGCGGCCCGCCGAAGCTCTCCGCGATGGAGCGCAGCAGCCGGGAGCGCGGGTCCTCGGTGCGGTAGACGGGGTGGCCGAAGCCCATGATCCGGTCGCCCGCGAGCACCCGCTCCCGGATCCAGGGGCCGATGCGCTCCGGGGTCCCGATGGCGTCGAGGGTGTCGAGCGCCCGGCTCGGCGCACCGCCGTGCAGCGGCCCGGAGAGCGCGCCCACCGCACCGGTCAGGGCGGCGACGACATCGGCGCCGGTGGAGGCGATCACCCGGCCGGTGAAGGTGGAGGCGTTGAAGCCGTGGTCGACGGTGGAGACGAGGTACTGCTCGACGGCCCGGACCCGGTCCGCCGCCGGTTCGGTGCCGGTGAGCATGTACAGGTAGTTGGCCGCGTACGGCAGATCGTCGCGCGGTTCGACCGGCTCCAGGCCCCGGCCGAGCCGGTGCAGCGCGGTGAGCAGGGTGGGTACGGCGGCGACCGCCCGGAGCGCGTCCGCGCGGCGCTCCTCGGGGGCGAGGTCGTACACCGGGCGCATCCCGGCCGAGGCCCCGAGCAGGGAGAGCGCGGTCCGCAGCCCGGTGAGCGGGCCGGAGGGGGCACCGGCGCGGGCGATGGCGGGCAGCGCGGCCGACACCTCGCCGGGGAGCCGGCGCAGCGGCGCGGTGTGCGCCAGGAAGGCGGTGCGCCCGGCGGCGTCCGGGAGCCGCCCGTCGAACATCAGCTGCCAGACGTCCTCGAATGTCCTGGTGCGGGCGAGCTCCACCGCCGAGTACTGGCGGTAGTGGTAGAAGCCCTCGCGTCCGCGCACATCTCCGAGCTCGGTGTCGGTGACAACGACACCCGCGAGTCCGCGCGGTACGGGGGTGGGGGTGGGGGTGGGATGCATGGTCTCCTCCTCGGACATGATTCGACTGTCCATGCTTGATTCAATCCTTGTCAATATTGATTGAATCAATGTGTACATGGAGTGTGTACGGTGTTCCCATGACGGATCACTCAGCGGACGCGGGGCGGCTGACCACCCGCGAGGCGGCCGACCGGCTCGGGGTGAAGCCCGAGACGGTGTACGCGTATGTCAGCCGGGGCCAGCTCGCCAGCCGCCGGGATCCGGGCGGGCGCGGCAGCACCTTCGACGCCGCGGAGGTGGAGACACTGGCGCGCCGGGGCCGCCGGGACCCATCGGCGGGCGGCGATCCCACCCAGCGGATCCGTACCGGCATCACCCTGATCGAGCGGGACCGCTACTGGTTCCGCGGCGTCGACGCCGCGGAGCTGGCGCGCCGGTACCACTACGAGGAGATCGCCGACTGGCTCTGGACGGGCACCCTGCGGCCCGGAATCCGCTTCACCGCCCCGCCGGGGGCGCTCGCGGCGGGGCGGCGGGCGGTGGCGGCGCTGCCCGCGGAGAGCGGCTCGGCGGACCGGCTCCGGGCGGCGGCGATCGCCGCGGCCGTCACCGACCCGGTCAGATTCGACCTCGACCGGGACGCGGTGCTCGGCAGCGCCAGGATCCTCATCCCCACCCTGGTGGACGCGCTGCCGCCGGCCGGGCCGGGCGGTTCCGGCGAGCGGGATCCGCTGGCGCTGCGGCTCTGGTCCCGGCTGACCGCGCGGCCGGCCGACGCGGAGTCGCTGCGGACCCTGGACATGGCGCTCTCGCTGCTCATCGATCACGATCTGGCCGCCTCCACCCTCGCCGTGCGGGTCGCGGCGTCGACCCGGGCCCATCCCTACGCCGCTGTCTCGGCCGGTCTCGGCGCGCTCGACGGCCCGCTGCACGGGGCGGCCGGCGGACTGGCCCACCGGATGCTCGCGGAGGCGCTGGAGCGCGGCGGCGCGGCGCCGGTGGTGGCGGACCATCTGCGGGCCGGCCGCTCCGTCCCCGGCCTCGGGCACCGGCTCTACCGGGGCCGCGATCCGCGCGCGGAGGCGCTCTTCGAGGCGCTGGGGCGGATCCCGGCGGCCGGTCCGGCGCTGGAGACGGCCCTGGAGGTGGAGTCGGCGGCGGCCCGCGGGCTCGATCTGAAGGCCAATGTCGATCTCGCCCTCGCGGTGCTGACGGTGGCCTCGGGGATGCCGGCCGACGCGAGCGAGACGATCTTCGCGGTGGGGCGCACGGCGGGGTGGATCGCCCATGCCCTGGAGGAGTACGGGGAAGGGTCGCTCCGGCTCCGCCCCAGCGGCCATTACACGGGCCCCCGGCCCCCGCTGCCCCTGCCCTGAGCGGCCGGGCCCGCGAGGCCCTGGCGGGCGGTCCGGCGCCCTTCCGGACAGCCCGGGGATTTCGCCGTCCCGGCAGTGTGAATTTCGGAAAGCCACATTCGCCGTTTACCGTTCTCAGACATGAGCCCCGAACCGAGCACCTCCGCCAGACGACGGCGGTTCGGCTGGCCGCAGCGGGTCTTCTCCCAGGTCCTGCTGATGCAGCTGGCCATCGCCACCGGAGTCACCGTGCTGGCCACGGGCTTCTTTCTGGCGCCGCTGAGCGCCCAGCTGGACGACCAGGCGATGCGCAGGGCGCTCGCGATCGCGCAGACCACCGCCTCCGGCGATGTCGCCCGGGATCTGCTGGCCACCAGTCCGACGCCCGACGGCCCCGTCCAGGCCGAGGCGGAGCGGATCCGCAAGGCCACCGGCGCCGAGTATGTCGTGATCATGGACATGGGAGGGGTGCGCTGGTCGCACACCTCGACCGAGCAGATCGGCCGGGTCGTCTCCACCGATCCCAGCGCCGCCCTGGCCGGCCTGGAGGTCATGGAGATCGACGACGGCACGCTCGGCCGCTCCGCCCGGGGCAAGGTCCCGCTCCGCGACGCCGACGGCCGGATCATCGGCGGGGTGTCGGTCGGCATCGAGTACGACAGTGTCCGCGACCGTCTCTTCTCGGCCATCCCCGGTCTGCTGCTCTATGCGGGAGGGGCGCTGGCAGCGGGGGCGCTGGCCGCCTATCTGATCTCCCGCAGACTTCAGCGGCAGACCCATGACCTGGCCTTCTCCGATATCTCCGCACTGCTGGCGGAGCGCGAGGCGATGCTCCACGGCATCCGCGAGGGAGTCGTGGCCCTGGACGCCAAGGGCCGGATACGCCTGATGAACGACGAGGCCCAGCGGCTTCTCGGCCTGGAGTCCGACGGCAAGGGCCTCGGCCTCGCCCAGCTGCTCGGCGAGGGCCGCACCACCGATGTGCTCGCGGGGCGGGTCACCGGCGAGGATCTGCTGACCGTGCGCGGACACCGGGTCCTGATAGCCAACCGGATGCCGACCGACGACGGCGGCGCGGTGGCCACCCTGCGCGACCGCACCGAGCTGGAACAGCTCGGCCGGGAACTGGACTCCACCCGGGGTCTGATCGACGCCCTCCGCGCTCAGGACCATGAGCACGCCAACCGCATGCACACCCTGCTCGGCCTGCTGGAGCTGGAGATGCACGACGAGGCGGTCGACTTCGTCACCGAGGTCGTCGGGGTGCACCGGGCCACCGCGGAGCAGGTGACCGAGAAGATCCACGACCCGCTGCTCGCCTCGCTGCTGGTGGGCAAGGCGACGGTGGCGGCGGAGCGGGGCGTCTCGCTGTGGATCGCGCCCGAGACCCTGCTCCCGGACCGGGTGGTGGACCCGCGCGGACTGGTCACGATCGTCGGCAATCTGGTCGACAACGCGATGGACGCCGCCGCCGGGGCGGAGAGCCCGCGCATCGAGGTCGAGCTGTACTCACAGGGCCGCACGGCGGTGATCAGGATCACCGACACCGGTCCGGGCGTCCCGGACGAACACCGCGAGCTGATCTTCACCGAGGGCTGGAGCACCAAGGAACTCCCCTTCCACGGCAAGCGCGGGCTCGGACTCGCCATGGTCCGCCGGCTGGCGGAACGGCAGGGCGGCAGCGCCCGGGTGCGGGACGCGGACGGCGGCGGCGCGGAATTCGTCGTCGTGCTCCCGGAGGCGCTGAACGAACTGCCCGGTGAGTCCGAGCCGGAGTCCGTACCGGCGGCCGGCGGAGAGCTGGAGGCGGAGGCGCGATGAACAGCATGGGCGGCACCGGCCGGATCCCCGGTGTGATCGATGTTCTCGTCGTGGACGACGATGTCAGGGTCGCGGGCATCAACGCGGCCTATGTGGCCAAGGTGCCCGGTTTCCGGGTCTGTGCCACGGCCCACTCCGCGGCCGGGGCACTGGCCCGGATCGCCGATTCACCGGCCGATCTGGTGCTGATGGACCACTATCTGCCGGACGGCAACGGCCTCGCGGTGGTGCGCGAACTGCGCAGACTCGGCCACCAGACCGATGTGATCATGGTGACGGCCGCGCGCGATGTGGCCACCGTCCAGGCCGCGATGCGGCACGGCGCGCTCCAGTACCTGGTGAAGCCGTTCAATTTCGCCGGACTGCGCGCCAAGCTGGAGGCGTACGCGGGGCTGCGCCGCACGCTCTGCGGGGGCGGTGAGGCGGAGCAGGCCGAGGTGGACCGGATCTTCGGCGCGCTGTCGGCCGGCTCGGTCACTCCCGACCTGCCCAAGGGCCACTCCCCCACGACGGCCGAGGTGGTGCGCCAGGTGCTGCTGGCCGCGGAGGGGGCGCTCTCCACTCAGGAGATCGCCGACCGGGCGGGGGTGAGCCGTCAGACCGCCCAGCGCTATCTGAAACTGCTGGAGCGCACCAACCGGGTCCGTCTCAGTCTGAAGTACGGCGAGACGGGCCGTCCCGAGCACCGCTACCTCTGGTCCGCGAGCCCCTGACGCCGGGGTGCTGCCCCCGGAGCCCGGTCAGGGGCCCCGGGAGCCGGCCATGCGGGCCGGGGGGACCCCCCGGCCCGCCGCCGCGTCAGGCGTCGATCCGCGAGCGGTCCAGGGTCGCCGCCGAGCTGGTGATGAACTCCTTGCGGGGAGCGACCTCATTGCCCATGAGCAGATCGAAGACCTGCTCGGCCGATTCCAGATCACCGATGTTGATCCGCCGCAGGGTGCGGTGGCGCGGATCCATCGTCGTCTCCGCCAGCTGGTCGGCGTCCATCTCGCCGAGGCCCTTGTAGCGCTGGATCGCGTCCTTGTAGCGGACTCCCTTGCGCTGGTACTCCAGCAGCGTCTGGCGCAGTTCGTTGTCCGAGTAGGTGTAGACGTACTTGTCCTGGCCCTTCTTGGGCTGGACCAGCTCGATCCGGTGCAGCGGCGGCACGGCGGCGAAGACCCGCCCCGCCTCCACCATCGGGCGCATGTAGCGCTGGAAGAGCGTCAGCAGGAGACACCGGATGTGGGCGCCGTCGACATCGGCGTCCACCAGCAGCACGATCTTGCCGTAGCGGGCGGCGTCGATGTCGAAGGTCCGGCCCGAGCCGGCTCCTATGACCTGGATGATCGCGCCGCACTCGGCGTTCTTGAGCATGTCCGAGACGGACGACTTCTGGACGTTGAGGATCTTTCCGCGGATCGGCAGCAGTGCCTGGAATTCGCTGTTCCGGGCGAGCTTGGCGGTGCCGAGCGCGGAGTCGCCCTCCACGATGAAGAGCTCGCTGCGCTCGACGTCGTCGCTGCGGCAGTCGGCGAGCTTGGCGGGGAGCGTGGAGGACTCCAGCGCCGTCTTCCGGCGCTGCGCCTCCTTGTGCTGGCGTGCGGCGATACGGGTGCGGGCGGCGGCGACCGCCTTCTCCAGCACCGCGCGCGCCTGGGCCTTGGCATCGCGCTTGGTGGAGGTCAGGAACGCCTTCAGCTCCTTGGCGACCACATTGGCCACGATTCTGTTGGCCGCCGAGGTGCCGAGCACCTCCTTGGTCTGCCCCTCGAACTGCGGCTCGGCCAGCCGGACGGTGACCACGGCGGTCAGTCCCTCCAGGGCGTCGTCCTTCACGACGTCGTCCTCGGCGACGCGCAGCAGCTTGGCGGAGCGCAGGACCTCATTGACCGTCTTGGTGAGCGAGCGCTCGAAACCGCTCACATGGGTGCCGCCCTTGGGGGTGGCGATGATGTTGACGAAGGACCGGACATTGGTGTCGTAGCCGGTGCCCCAGCGCAGGGCGATGTCGACACCGAGCTCCCGGGTGACCTCGGTGGGGGTCATGTGTCCGCGGTCGTCGAGAACGGGCACGGTCTCCTTGAAGGTGCCCTGCCCGGTGAGCCGCAGCACGTCGCAGACGGCCTTGTCCTGGGCCAGGTACTCGCAGAATTCGCTGATCCCGCCGTCGAACCGGAAGATCTCCTGGCTCTTGCCCTCGCCCGCCAGATCCCGCTCGTCGCGGACCACGATGGTCAGGCCGGGCACCAGGAAGGCGGTCTGGCGGGCGCGCTGGTGCAGCGTCTCCAGATTGAGCTTGGCCTCTTTGAGGAAGATCTGGCGGTCGGCCCAGTACCGCACACGGGTGCCGGTGCGGTTGCGGGGTACGCGCTTGCCCTTGAGGAGGCCGTTCGCCGGGTCGAAGGGGGCGTCGGGGCCCTGCTCGGTGAACATCCCGGGGACGCCTCGGCGGAAGCTGATCGTGTGGGTGGCGCTGTTGCGGTCCACCTCGACGTCCAGCCGGGCCGAGAGGGCGTTCACCACGGAGGCTCCCACGCCGTGGAGGCCGCCCGAGGCGGCATAGGAGCCGCCGCCGAACTTGCCGCCCGCGTGGAGCTTGGTCATGACGACCTCGACCCCGGAGAGGCCGGTCTTGGGCTCGACGTCGACCGGGATGCCCCGGCCGTTGTCCTGCACCTCGACGGAGCCGTCCTCGTGGAGGATGACCTCGATGTGATCACAGTAGCCGCCCAGGGCCTCATCGACGGAATTGTCGATGATCTCCCAGAGGCAGTGCATCAGACCACGGCTGTCCGTGGACCCGATGTACATGCCCGGGCGCTTGCGGACCGCTTCGAGACCTTCAAGGACGAGCAGGTGCCGCGCGGTGTAGTTGGAGCCGTCACGCTCTGCGGTCAGCAGCGCTGTGGACGGCACGGACGTTTCGGCGGTCACGCGGTTCGCTCCTCGCTGAATTTCGGAAGTGGCCCAAGGGGGTAAGGCCCGGCGTCGGTCACCGGCTCAGAGGGTACCGATGCCTGGTAGAGCCGGTGTAACGCCACCCTCGTGTCTCCGTCATGCTAGTCCAGCCTCGTACGCTCGTTCGATCCCTCGATGGAGTGAAGCAAACATCACGTTCCCTTTGAGGCATGAACCATTTAGGCTCCGGGCACGTCCTCAACAACAACCGGCAAGCCGGCCGGGAGGGCCAAATGAGACAAGCAACGCGAAATCCGTAAAGCACAGCAATACGGCTCATTCGCCGCCACCCGGAAGCAGTCAGCCTCCTTGAGAAGAAAGTTCAGGGAAAAGTCCCGAGCGGGAACGTTTTGGGACTGGTTGGATGTTGACCCTGGTACGACAGCTCGTCGAGCTAGAGAAGAGGCGACGTGACTACTGTTCTGACCCCTGCGAGCCCGTTGACGGCCGCTGACCGCTGCGACCGCTGCGGCGCCCAGGCGTACCTGCGCGTCGTTCTGAGCAGCGGCGGTGAACTGCTCTTCTGCGCCCATCACGGACGCAAGTTCGAGCCGGAACTCAAGAAGATCGCCGCGGAAATACAGGATGAGACCGACCGACTGACGGCCGTACCGGCCGGAGCCGGTGAAGAGGGGCACTGAACCTCTTATCCACGACGAGCGACGGTCGGTCCCCCCGGACCGGCCGACGGGCGGGCAACCCTGACGATTCAGGGGTGCCCGCCCGCTCTCGTACCGCGCCACTCCCGCACCCGCGTTCCGTACCGCCCCGCTCACGGACGGTCCGGAACGCACCCGGGTCACCCTCTCCCGCCGCCCGCCGTGCGGTTCCGCCCGCGGCCCGGGCCGCGGGCGGAACCGCACGGCGGCTACGGTCCGGCGATCGCGGCGACCCGTGTGTAGACACCGGGGCTGTCGGCCCGTCCGCAGCCACTGCCCCAGGACACCAGGCCGATGAGCCTCCCACTGGCCACCAGAGGCCCCCCGCTGTCCCCCTGGCAGGCGTCCCGCCCTCCCCTGGGGTCTCCGGCGCAGAGCATCGTGGCGGCCCGGTAGCGGCCCCCCAGGCCCCCCGGGTACGCGGCCTCACAGGCCCGGTCCGAGAGCACGCTCACCTCGGCGGCATGCAGCGACCTGGCATAGGTCCCCGTACCGCTGGTGTCGCCCCAGCCGTAGACGGTGGCCGCCGCTCCCGGCCGGTAGCGGGGATCCCCGGCGGGGGCCACCTCGATCACCTGGGACTGCGGCAGCGCCTCCGCGAGGGTCAGCACCGCCAGATCGGCGTTGCTGGTGCCCGGGTCGTACTGGGGCGAGACCCAGCTGCCGGCCACCGCGACCTCCCGGCCCTCGCCGCCCGACAGCTCCGTGCGCCCGACGATGACCCGCAGATCCGGCACCTCGTCCACCTCCCGGCCCAGTACCGACCGGCCGAGACAGTGCGCGGCGGTCATCACCCGGGTGGGTGCCACCACGACTCCCCCGCAGAACTGTCCCGACCGCGTTCCCCCGAACCGGTCACGGCTGGCGAGCGCGACCACCCAGGGGCTCTGGGCGGCCCGCGCCGGCGAGCCGCCCACCACAATGCTGTCGGCCGCGGCCTGCCCCGGGGCGGCCAGGGGCAGCAGGGCGCCCGCGGGAAGCAGGGCGAGTGCCCCGGTCAGCGCTCGGACGAACGGACGGCGCATAACTACTCCTGACTCTGTGTGAATTGGGCCCACTCAGAGTCATGCAACGTACGGCCCTTCGCACCTGCGGACACGGCGAGGGCCCGGATTCCTGGCGGAATCCGGGCCCTCGAACGTCTCATTCCGTACTGTCGTGGCGCCACTTCCGATGGCAGGCCGCGGCGGTGCGGAGGCCGCTCCTAGTCGAGGTAGTCGCGCAGCACCTGCGAGCGCGACGGGTGGCGCAGCTTCGACATGGTCTTGGACTCGATCTGGCGGATGCGCTCGCGCGTCACGCCGTAGACCTTGCCGATCTCGTCCAGGGTCTTCGGCTGTCCGTCGGTCAGGCCGAAGCGCATGGAGACCACGCCCGCCTCGCGCTCGGAGAGCGTGTCGAGCACCGAGTGCAGCTGCTCCTGGAGCAGGGTGAAGCTGACCGCGTCGGCCGGGACGACCGCCTCGGAGTCCTCGATGAGGTCACCGAACTCGCTGTCGCCGTCCTCGCCGAGCGGGGTGTGCAGGGAGATCGGCTCACGGCCGTACTTCTGGACCTCGATGACCTTCTCGGGGGTCATGTCGAGCTCCTTGGCCAGCTCCTCCGGGGTGGGCTCACGGCCCAGGTCCTGGAGCATCTGGCGCTGCACCCGCGCGAGCTTGTTGATGACCTCGACCATGTGCACCGGGATACGGATGGTGCGGGCCTGGTCGGCCATGGCGCGGGTGATGGCCTGCCGGATCCACCAGGTGGCGTACGTGGAGAACTTGTAGCCCTTGGTGTAGTCGAACTTCTCGACGGCGCGGATCAGACCGAGGTTGCCCTCCTGGATCAGGTCCAGGAAGAGCATGCCGCGGCCGGTGTAGCGCTTGGCCAGCGAGACGACGAGCCGGAGGTTGGCCTCCAGCAGGTGGTTCTTGGCGCGGCGGCCGTCCTCGGCGATGATCTCCAGCTCGCGCTTGAGCTTCGGCGCCAGCTTGTCGGAGTTCGCCAGCTTGTCCTCGGCGAAGAGACCGGCCTCGATGCGCTTGGCCAGCTCGACCTCCTGCTCGGCGTTGAGCAGGGGCACCTTTCCGATCTGCTTGAGGTAGTCCTTGACCGGGTCGGCGGTGGCACCGGCCACGGCGACCTGCTGCGCGGGAGCGTCGTCCTCGTCCTCGTCGGAGAGTACGAAGCCCTTGTTCTCGCCCTCGGCCTCTTCCTCGTCGCCCTTGGCGCCGGGCTGGACCTCATCGAGCAGCTCTTCGCCGTCGCCCGGCTCGTCGGCGTCCTTCTTGGCGGTCGTCTTCTTCGCGGCCGTCTTCTTGGCGACGGTCTTCTTCGCGACGGTCTTCTTCGCGGCCGTCTTCTTCGCGGCGGCCTTCTTGGCGGGCGTGGCCGCCGGGTCGTCGCTCTCGGAGCCGGCGGCGGAGGCCGTACCGGCGGCGACGGTCCTGACGGTCGTCGTCTTGGCGGCGACGGCCCTGGTGGCGGTGCGCTTCGCCGGGCTCTTCGCGGCGACGCTCTTGCGCGAGCGTTTGGGCGATTCCGCGGCACTGACCATCAGCGTCACACCCTCTTCCTCGAGGATCTGGTTGAGGCTGCGCAGAACATTCTTCCACTGGGTTGGCGGAATCTGGTCGGCCTCGAAGGCGCGACGCACGTCATCGCCGGCGATCTGCCCATCAGCCTTTCCCCGCTCGATGAGCGCCATCACAGACTCGGACTCGGCGATCTCCGGCGGGAGCGTACGGGATGTGCTGGCCGACACGAACAACCTCTCGGAACGATGGAAACGAGTTCCGGTCCCGCCCATGATCGGGCAGGGACCGACGACCACCGGGCTGCGGATGTGCCGGTGGCGCGGGCGGAACCTCGGGTGAAACTGAACAGCGCCGCGAACGGCTGCCGTATTCCCTCCTAGGCTGTCACCTCTTAGGTCATCGCCCTGTTTCGAGGAGTGTTACGCCCAATCCGCGTGGCCCGAGTCACACTCCATCTGCGACGAAACAGCCATATCGGCTGATTAGCGCATAACCGTGCCGCCGGACCCCCATGGAGTCCGGCGGCACTCGGTGCGCACGCCTCGGCACTCCCGGCCGCGCGGCCGTGCCGGTCAGTGCTCGCGCGGCGCGGGCACGACGCGCTCCACCTCCGGGTGCACGGTGAGCAGCTGGCGCATGGCGGATTCGGCGGCATGCGCGTCGCCCGCCGCGAGGGCGTCGGCGATCCGGGCGTGGTGCGCGAGGGAGACCTCATTGGGGCGGTCACAGCCGGTGACGGGCCCGCCGGAGACCTGGAGCGCGGCGGAGACGATCCCCGAGAGGTGTTCGAGCATGCGGTTGCCCGCGAGCTGGATGAGCAGCGCGTGGAACTCCGTGTCGGCGCGGGAGAAGGTGATCCCGTCGTTCTGCGCGAGGGCGTGCCCCATGATCTCGACCATGTCGGCGACACGCTGCTGGATGTCCTCCCGGCTGTGCCCGGCGGCGAGGCGGGCGGCGAGGGGCTCGATGGTCCAGCGCAGCTCGAACAGCTCGCGGCGCTGGTCGTCGCGCTGCGGACCGAAGGCGCGCCACTCGATGATGTCGGGGTCGAGCAGATTCCAGTCACTGACCGGACGGACCCGGGTGCCGACATTGGGGCGGGCGCTGACCAGGCCCTTGGCCTCCAGGACGCGGAGGGATTCGCGCACGACGGTGCGGGAGACCTCGAATCGCTGGCCGATCTCCTCGGGGACGAGCGGGCGGTCGGCGCCCAGATCGCCGGAGACGATCATCTGGCCGAGCTGCTGGACGAGTTGGCCGTGCAGACCTCGGCCGCGGCTGCCCGCCGTGCGGCGGCCGACCCGGCCCAGCTCGGTTTCGGAGCTGTCCCAGGCGGGCGGGGAGACGCGGTCGGGGCCGGGCGACTCCGCGTACGGGTATCGGTCGAGTTCGCCCGGGCCGGCGAGGCCGGAATCGGCGGGGCGGGCGGCGGTCATCATGGTGTGCGCAAGGGTACTCACGCATCCTTTGTCGGCCCGCCTTCGACGGCCCTTGAGGTCTTTGCTGAAAAGCACACGAAAGGGTGATCGCCGCTTCCCCCACAATTGACGCTTTAAGGGAGAGAAACGGGCGCACTCAAGGGAGTTGCCGACAGATCGCCACACCTCGATCGATCATGATCACCAAGGGGTCTCACGGCGAAGGCCGGTGAACAAATACACGCAGATCAGAACAGTCAGCGACAACATCAGTGCCAGGCCGACCGGTTGTGCTGACAGCCGCAGCACCGCCGCCGGCGCTCCGTCGGCCGCCCTCGGCAGCCACACCCAGCCGATTTCCCGGAGTCTGCCGGGGAATCCGGCGATCGAACGCGCCGAGGGCACGACCAGCGCCTGCTGGAGGAGCGGTGCGACGACCACCGGTACGGCGAGGACCGCGGCGACCCCGGCGGACGTGACCCGGAAGACCCCGGCGGCCAGCAGTCCGGCCCAGGCGCAGCCGGCCGTGAGGGCGCACCAGCCGGCGAGCGGGCTGGCCGGGTTCCGGGGCAGCGCGTCGGCTCCGGTGCCGTAGACGAGATGGAGCGCGAGGGCGTCGGCCGCCACGACGGCCAGGGCGGCCGGCACGACGACGGCGGCGGTCACCACGAGCTTGGCGAGGAGCAGGCCGAGCCTGCGGGGAACGGCACCGCGGGCGGCGGCGAGCGCCGGATAGCGGTACTCGTCGCCGAAGGAGAGCGCCCCGATGAGCCCGGCGCCGAGGGCGGCGGGCGGCAGCGGCAGATACTCCGGCCAGGCGGCGAGCGCGACGGGCACGGGGGTGGCCCGGGAACGCGCCATCAGCAGACAGATCACGACGGACGCGAGCGCGGTGACGGCCAGGACGACGGCGGGGGTGCGCACCCCGAACAGCCGGTGCAGCTCGTACCGCACCGGCCGTACGGGGCCGGCGGCCCGGCCCGGCCGGGGGCGGGGTGCTGCGGCGCGGCGGGAGGGTGTCGCCCCGGAGGCGGTGGACCTCTTGGGGGTGATGGGACTCTCCGGGTTGGCGGGGCTCTCGGGAGCGGTGGGCCTTCGGAGACCGGAGACGCCCGCGAGGGCTGCGGTACGGGAGGGGGCGGGAGGGGGGGCGGGGGCGACCGCCGATGAGGCGCGCCCGCCGGCACCACCGGGCTCGGGGTGGGGGTGGGGGTTCGAGTCCGGGAGTGTCTGCGGCTCCGTGCCGGGGGCCGCCGGTCCCGGTACCGGGGAGGCTGACGACACGGGCTCCGGGTTCGGGCCCGAGGGCGGGTCCGAGTCCGCATTCGGGCGCGAGGCCGAGTCCGGAGCCGGGTCCGGGTCCGGCACCGGGGAAGGCAGCGAACCCGGGCCGGCGGCCGGGCTCGCGATCGGGGTCACGGGAACGGGCCGGCTCACGGACGGGCCCTCGGATTGCCGGACGGCGCGGCCCCGGCCGGCCTCCCCGCGCTCCGGGGGCCGCCCGGCCGCGAAGGCCCCCGGCCGGGCTGCGGCGCCGTCCCCGCTCTCCTCCGCGAGCCGGTGTACGAGCACACCGTGCCGGAAGGCCGTCTCGCCGACCTCCGCACAGCTGCTGCCGTACACGGAGAGCAGGCTGCCGTGCTCCGCCACGGCCTCTACGGAGCGGTGTGCGGCCCGCGCCTCCCGCTGGAGCAGGGCGGCGAGCCGGGCGGCGTGCGGGGTGCTCACGGCCACCCTGGGGCGCAGCCTGGTGCGGGCGAAATCCCCGGCGTCCTGGTCCGCGACGAGCCGCCCGCTGTCGATGGTGACGACCCGGTCCGCGAGACGGACGGCCTCCTTGGGGTCCTCACCGGTGCACAGCACCGCCCGGCTCCGGGCCGCCTGGTCGCGCAGCGCGGCGTACCACCAGCCCCGCTCGCCCGGGGAGAGGCCGGTCAGCGGCTCGTCGAGAACGAGCGTCCGGGGGTCGGCCAGCAGCGCGGCGGCCAGGCCGAGCCTGCGGTCCGCGCCGAGGGGAAGGGTGCCGAGCCGGTGAGATCCGAGTGCCGTGAGGCCGACCGCCGCCAGCGCTTCGTCCGCGCGGGCCGACGGCACTCCGGCGGCGGCGCAGAGCATCCGGAGCTGCCCCCGGGCCGTCCGCGCGGGATGGCCGGGTACGTCTCCGAGGAGCGCGCCCACCTCGCGTGCGGGGTTGGCGACTCGGTCCAGGAGGTTTCCCCGGAAGCGGGTGATCCCCCGGCCCGATTCGATTCCCAGGATCAGGCGCAGCGCGGTCGTCTTCCCGGAACCGGCCGGGCCGAGCAGCACGGTGACCCGGCCGGGCGGGGCGTCGAAGCTCAGGTCGTCGACGGCGGGCGGGCCGGCTCGCCGGTGCGTGCTGGTCAGTCCGATGGCCTGGAGCATCGTTTCTCTCGGGGAACGGCGTAGGGGGGCGGCTCGGCAACAGAAGGAATATCGCGGAAGATAACGCGACCTTCAGCCCATTTCCGTGCACCGCGCTGCCGCCCGCCGCCAACCACCCCGATCCGGCCCACCCGGGCCGCGACGGACCCGTCAGACGTCGGGCCGCAGCATCGGCGGGTTGAGCACCGTGGCCCCGCCGGCCCGGAAGAGCTGTGCGGGCCGGCCGCCCTGACGGGTGGTCGTCCCGCCCGAGGGAACCAGGAAGCCGGGGGTGCCGGTCACCTTCCGGTGGAAATTCCTCGGGTCGAGCGCCACGCCCCACACCGCCTCGTACACCCGCCGCAGCTCGCCGACGGTGAATTCCGGCGGGCAGAAGGCGGTGGCCAGGGAGGAGTACTCGATCTTGGACCGGGCGCGCTCCACACCGTCCGCCAGGATCCGCGCGTGATCGAACGCCAGGGGGCCCGAGTGCTCCTCGTCCCGCCCGAACCCGCCCTCCTGACCGAGCAGATCGTCGACGGACGCCCACCGTGCGCTGTTGGCGTCACCACCCGCCCGGGGGGCGGGCAGATCGGGGGCGAGCACCAGATGGGCGACGCTGACCACCCTCATTCGGGGGTCCCGCCCGGGGTCTCCATAGGTGGCGAGCTGCTCCAGATGGGCGCCGTTGCCGGATGCCTGGGAGGCCGGGTCGTGCGCGGTGAGCCCGGTCTCCTCCGCCAGCTCACGGCCGGCCGCCGCCGCCAGGTCCTCGTCCCCCCGTACAAAGCCGCCGGGCAGCGCCCACCGGCCCTGGAAGGGCGGCTCCCCGCGGCGTACGACCAGCGCACAGAGCGCGTGGCGCCGCACGGTGAGCACGACCAGGTCGACGGTGACAGCGAAGGGGGGAAAGGCCGACGGGTCGTAGGGAGACATGCCGTGATCATAGTCGTCTGCCTGACGATAAACACTCCTTTCCCCTCCCCCGGCCCGGGGTTTTCGCGCGGCCCGCCGCGGCTGTCGCGAGGGGCCGGTCCCCTCCGGCCGTACCGCCCCCGGAGCCCGGCCGCCCTCGTGCGCCCAGGGCCCCGGGAGACGCGGCGCGACCGGGACGGAGGCGGCTCACCGGCGCGCTTCCCCCTCCTCCTGTGACCGGCTCTCGGCCCGGCGGCGGTTGCGGACGGCCTTCACCGGACCGCTCCCGGCGGGCCGCACCGGCTTCCCGGCCGGCGGCCGGGGTGTCCTCGCCGCACCGGGCGGGCGCGTCCTGCGGACCCGCGCCGGACCGGCCGCTCCCCGGTGATCGTGCGGCGCGGCCGGCCGGTCGCCGGCCTCCGGGGCGCCGGGCATGTCCAACCCCTCCGGAATCTCCGGCACCGTCTCCGGGATCTCCCGTCCGGCCTCCCCCGGGCCCCGCTCCCGCCGGAAGCACGCACGCAGCTCCTCCGGGTCGAGCCCCTCATTGCACGCCTCGTGCAGCAGCCGGGCGAACACGTACTCCGGGTCCTTCCGCAGCGCCAGCCCGAGGGCGACCCGCGCGCCCGTCTCGTCGCCGGTGGACCAGGCGACCCAGGCGGCGAGGGTGAGCGGCGCGGCCGCGTGTTCGGAGTAGGCACCGACACAGCGGCGCGCCAGCGCCCGCCAGAGCCGCAGGGCAGGCCTGGTGTCCGGCCCCTCCATCCAGGCGGCGGCCCGGTCCCGGGTCTCCCGGTCCTGCATTCCCAGAATGACGGCGGCCGCCTCGTCGTCGGTGATGAGCAGATCGTCGGCTCCGTCGACGTCCCAGGTCTCCGGGGTGCGCTCGGCGCCGGCGAGGCGCTCGATGAGGGACCGGGAGAGCGCGATGGTCTCCTCCCCGATGCCGGCGCGGTCCACGCTGCTCAGCAGCCTCGGCACCAGGCGCGCGCATGCCTTGTCCAGCGCCGTCTCCTGGTCCTTGACGGAGACCAGGACGGACGGCTCCAGCCTCGCCTCCAGCTCGCGGAGTGATCCGCGGACCCGGATTCCGGCATAAGCCGCGGCGGCGGCCATCACCGAGGTGCCGGGGACGGCCATGGCACTGCCCTCCGGCGGACAGCAGCGCTCATCGGGACAGCAGTAGGACCAGTAGCGTCCGTCCGAGATGCACAGCGCCTCGTAAACGGGCACGTCGAGCTCTCCGCAGGCGGTCCGCAGCCGCTGCGCCAGCGGGCGGAGCCGCTCCATCACCTGGTTTCCGCTCTCGCCCCGGGCGGGGTCCTGGCAGAGGAAGACGACGATGCCGTCGGGCCGGGCACCCCGGCGCTCGCTCCCCTCGATCAGTGATTCGGCGAGCTGACGGGCGACGGGCGGCCATTCCCGCTCCGAGGCCGGGATACCGAGCCGGGCGCGCCCGCCGAAGCGGCCCCGGCTGCCGTGCAGGGCGACCATGACGACGGAATCGGTCGGGTGGTACCCGAGCATGTACGGAAGCGCGTCGGCGAGTTCGGCGGGGCCCCGCAGGGTGATCTGCGGTTCATCGGCATGGCCCATGGATTCCTGGTGCTTGTTCATGGCATCGACGGTCTCCTGAGCACAGCGGACCCGTCGACCCCTGTGGATAACGTTATCCACAGGCTGAGGCGCTCGTTTCGCGTGTTGTCGGTCCCATCGGGTTGCATGGGGGTATGACCAACGCAGAGCACACCGATCCCGCCGACCGCGCCGGCCTCAGAGCGGAAGCCGATGCCGTGCTCACCCGTCTCGTCTCGGACGACACCGGTACCGCACGGCTGCGCGAGGACCAGTGGCGGGCGATCGAGGCGCTCGTCGCCGACAAACGCCGGGCGCTGGTCGTGCAGCGGACCGGCTGGGGCAAGTCGGCGGTGTATTTCGTCGCCACCTCGCTGCTCCGCCGGCGCGGCAGCGGACCGACCGTGATCGTCTCTCCCCTGCTGGCTCTCATGCGCAACCAGGTGGAGGCCGCCGCCCGGGCGGGCATCCGCGCACGCACGATCAACTCCTCCAACCCCGAGGAGTGGGAGACGGTCCAGCAGGAGATCACCTCGGGCGAGGTGGATGTCCTGCTGGTCAGTCCGGAGCGGCTGAACAATCCGGATTTCCGCGATCAGGTGCTGCCGCGGCTGGCAGCCGCCACCGGTCTGCTCGTGGTGGACGAGGCGCACTGCATCTCCGACTGGGGCCATGACTTCCGCCCGGACTACCGCCGGCTGCGCACCATGCTGGCGGAGCTGCCCGCGCGGGTGCCGGTGCTGGCGACCACCGCCACGGCCAATGCCCGGGTGACCGCCGATGTGGCGGACCAGCTCGGCACCGGCGCCGGTTCGGACGCCCTGGTCCTGCGCGGGCCGCTCGACCGGGAGAGCCTTTCGCTCGGGGTCCTCTCGCTCCCCGACGCCGCGACCCGGCTCGCCTGGCTCGCCGATCACCTCGGGGAGCTGCCGGGCTCGGGAATCATCTACACGCTGACCGTCGCAGCGGCCGAGGAGGTCACCGCGCATCTGCGGCAGTGCGGGCACACCGTGGCCTCCTACACCGGTCGCACGGAGAACGCCGACCGACAGCAGGCCGAGGAGGATCTGCTCGCCAACCGGGTCAAGGCGCTGGTGGCCACGTCAGCGCTCGGAATGGGTTTCGACAAGCCCGATCTGGGCTTCGTGATCCACCTCGGCTCCCCCTCCTCGCCGATCGCCTATTACCAGCAGGTGGGCCGGGCGGGCCGCGGTGTGGACCATGCCGAGGTGCTGCTGCTGCCGGGCCGGGAGGACGAGGCGATCTGGCAGTACTTCGCCTCGGTGGCCTTCCCGCCGGAGGAGCTGGTGCGGCGCACCCTGGACGTGCTGGCGCACGCGGACCGGCCGCTGTCGCTGCCCGCCCTTGAGCCCCTCGTCGAGCTGCGCCGCACCCGGCTGGAGACCATGCTCAAGGTGCTCGACGTGGACGGCGCCGTACACCGTGTGAAGGGCGGCTGGACCAGCACCGGCACCCCCTGGGTGTACGACTCCGAGCGCTATGCCCGTGTCGCCCGGCAGCGGGAGGCGGAACAGCAGGCCATGCGGGAGTACGCCCGGTCGACGGGCTGCCGGATGGAGTTTCTGCGGCGGCAGCTGGACGACCCGGAGGCGGTGCCCTGCGGGCGCTGTGACAACTGCGCGGGAAGCCGGTTCAGCGGGAAGGTCTCCGATTCGGCGCTGGACGCCGCGCGCGGGGAGCTGAGCAGGCCGGGCGTGGAGGTCGAGCCGCGCAAGATGTGGCCGACCGGTCTGGCGGCGGTGGGTGTCGGCCTGAAGGGCCGGATCCCCGAGGGCGAGCAGGCGTTCGCGGGCAGGGCGCTCGGCAGGCTCTCCGACATCGGCTGGGGCAACCGGCTGCGGCCGATGCTGGGACCGCAGTCCCCCGACGCCCCCGTGCCCGACGATGTGGCCGGCGCGGTGGTGACCGTGCTCACCGACTGGGCGAGGGGGCCCGGCGGCTGGGCGTCCGGTGCGCCCGGCGCGCCCGCCCGGCCCGTGGGTGTCGTCACCGTCGCGTCCCGCGCCAGGCCCCGTCTGGTGGAGTCGCTCGGGGCCGGAATCGCCGAGGTCGGCCGGATGCCGCTGCTGGGATCGGTGGAGTACACCCCCGAGGCCGAGGGGCTCCGCGCGTCACGCACCAACAGCGCTCAGCGGGTGCGGGCACTGCACGAGGCGTTCTCGGTTCCGGCCGAGCTCGCGGCGGCGCTGGCCGCGGCCGAAGGACCCGTACTGCTGGTTGACGACCTTTCGGACAGTGGCTGGACTCTCGCCGTTGCGGCCCGGCTGCTGCGCAGGTCCGGAGCGAAAGGAGTGTTCCCGCTGGTCCTCGCGGTTCAGGGGTGAGCCGTGAGGAGCGCTGAAGGGCTCCGCGAGACCTCCGATAGGACGGGATAAGTACGTCATACCCACTGATTCCCGCCGGTGTGCCAAATTGCTCGTTGCCGCATGACGGCGGGACAGCAAGAATTGGAATGCTCCCCGCACGGCCTGTTCGCGGTTCGCAACGGCTGTGTCTCGGCGCGCCCTCACCCGACCCTGCCCGCACTGTGGGCGCGTATGCGAAGGGAGGACTGTGACCTTCGGATTCGCTTCGTCCGCAGCCACCTCGATCAGTAACTCCGCCAATTCCGCCAGCCGCCTCGCCAGGATGCTGGAACCCGCCGAGTGGGCGGCGGCGGGCATCCCGCTGCTGCGCAATCCCCGTGAGGTGGTGAGCGGGCTCCACGCCCGCCACCGGCCGATACCGACGACGGCGGTCGTCGCGGTGCTCGACCCCGAGGAACGCCTCGCGGCGAGTGCCTCATTCGTCCGCCGTTCCGTGCCCGCCGACGGCTGGGAGTTCCGCAATGCGCTCCTCTCCCATCTGCGCCGGGTGATCCCGCACGACCTGCGCCGCCGGACTCCGGTGCGCACCGCCGTTCTGCTCTACTGCCGCGAGGGCGACGAGCGGTGGACGGAGGAGGACGGCGCCTGGATGTGGGGCCTCCGGGACGCCTGCACCCTGCACGGCCTGCGGTGCGGTGCGTACATCACGCTGACCCGCGGGGGGTGGCAGGTGCTCGGTGAGGGCCGGGGCGGTCGCAGACCGAGCTCCACCTCCGAACCGAGCGATCTGGCCGAGATCTCGGCCACCGTCGAGCCGCTGGAGCTGCGTACGGCCAGCGGGGCGCCGGAGGCCCTCCGCCGTACGGCCGCTCGCTGATGTTCCCGGGCCGGGCAGGCCCGGGAACTCCCGCCCTGCCGCGTCGCCGGTCGGGCATGCCCCGTGCCGGTGAGCCGGGTGCCGAGTCCTGACCGGCGGCCCTGCGGCAGGAGGCGGAGCGGCAGCGCGAGGCAATCACCGTGCCCGTCCGGCTGCCCGCGCGACGGGCAGCCGGTGAAGCATCCGGCCGGGCGGCGGCCCGTGCCGTACGGATGGGCCCGGGCCAGTGGCTCAGACGCTCGCGCCGAGAACCGCGCCGACCCGCTGGGGATCACCGCAGACGATCAGCAGCGCGCCGGCCTTCGCCCTGGCCGCGGGGAGCGCCCGGGCGTCGGTGTCGGCACCGCCGTTGAGCGCCACCACGACCACCGGACGGGCGGCGGCCCGCTCGGCCGCCGAGGCGTCGGCGTAGAAGACATCGTCGCCCGCGTCCTGCTGGGACCAGTAGGCGGCTTCGCCGAAGGACAGCTCGTGTGCGGCCCACGGGTGCTGTTCCCCCGTGGTGAGCACCAGGACGTCACCGGGTGCCCGGCCCGAGTCGAGGAGCAGGTCCACCGTCTCCTCGGCGGCGTCGAGCGCGCCCTCGGCGGAGGCGGGAATGAGCTGGACCTGCGGCTCGGCGGGTCGCGGCGCCGGGGAGACCGGCGGCTGTCCGGTGGCGGGATTCGTGCGCTGCGCCGGCGGGGCGGGCTTGACGGCACCGGGCCCGGGGCTTCCGGGGCGCGGGGAGGTCATGGAACGCGGACCGGGTACGGGACGAGGGGTCGGCGCGGTACGGCTGGTGGCCGGAGTGGCGCGGGGACCCTGGGCGCTCTCGTGAATCTGAGGCTCCTCGGGAGGGAGAGGCATGGGTGGATGTCTATCAAATGCCGGTTCGAACGGCATCGGTGGGTGGGCACCTGAGTGCCGCCGCCCGGTGGACGGGGTGGTTCAGAAATCGAAACCGAGCTGACCCCCGCTCTCCCGTTCCGCGGCTCCGGCGGGGACGCGGACCTTCTTGAGGTGGCGCCACCGGGGCATTGCGTCGAGGTAGGCCCAGGAGAGCCGGTGGTACGGGGTGGGGCCGCATTCCTCGAGGGCCGCCTTGTGCACGGGTGAGGGGTACCCGGCGTTGGAGCCGAAGGCGAAGTCCGCGTACTGCCCGGGGAGTTCGGCCATCATCGCGTCGCGGTGGACCTTGGCGAGCACCGATGCCGCGGCGACCGCGATACAGGACTGGTCGCCCTTGATGACCGTCCGGACCTGCCAGGGGGCGCCGAGGTAGTCGTGCTTGCCGTCGAGGATGACGGCATCGGGCCGCACCGGCAGGGCTTCCAGCGCCCGGCCGGCGGCGAGCCGCAGTGCTGCGGTCATCCCGAGCAGGTCGATCTCCTCGGGCGAGGCGTGGCCGAGCGCATGGGCCGTGACCCATTTCTCCAGTTCGGCGGAGAGCTCGGTACGGCGTCTGGGGCTGATCAGCTTGGAGTCGGTGAGTCCGGCGGGGGGTCTGCGCAGACCGGTGATCGCGGCGCACACCGTGACGGGACCGGCCCAGGCCCCGCGTCCGACCTCGTCGACACCGGCAATGACCTTGGCGCCGGTGGTGGCCCGGATCGAGCGCTCGACTGTGTGTGTGGGTGGTTCGTACGGCATGGCGCCAGCAAGGTTACGCCGCTCGCCCCCCGGGATGACAACCGGATTCCGGTCTCAGTTCGTCTCACGTCCGGGTGTTCCCGTCCGGGCACCGCGGCACGGTCCGGGCGGAGCGGCCGGACCCCCGGCCGGCATGACGGAGAGTTCCCGCTCGGGACACGCAGTCGTTCGCTCACGCACACACATGAAGGGCCCGCCCATGACCTCGGGACAGCGGTGGCCGACCACTTCGCGGACTCCGGCCGGCACACGGAGAGCAGGTGGAGAGAGGCGATGAGAGTGCGAGGGCCCACCACACCGCGATACCGCCCCGGAAGCCGCAGAGGCCACCCGGCCCGATCATTGCTCCGGCAAACCATTCGACTGCGGGCTACCGCCCGGGGGTGGCGCCCCCGTCGTACTCGTCCCCCTCCCCGCGCATCCGCCCGTACTCACCGCACTGCGAGCCCGTGGCGTCGACCGGGCGCTCGGCGATGATCCGCCGCGCCCGGTGCTCCGACCAGCTGGTGGCGTACCAGGGTTTCCCCCTGTCCGCTTCGAGGTTCCGGGCCAACCGCTCCAGCGCACAGGAGCGCAGGGGTTCCGGCAGCCCGTCGAGTGCGGGTACGGCGTCAGCCGAGAGGGCCGGGAAGTAGTCGACATCGATCTTGCCGGTCCGCTCGTACCGTGCCACGTTCCGCTCGGCGACCACGCCGTCCGGGGACATCAGCCCGAAGGCCAGCACCGCGGCGACGGCACTGGCGCCGACGGCCCGGGGCAGCCAGGCCGCCCCGAACACCCCGGCCGCCATGATCAGTACGATCACGAGGCCCAGCCATAGCTCCATGGCCGCGACCGACACCCGCAGCCGGGTCAGCCCGTACGCGTCGACATAGAGATCCATCCTCCGCAGGGCGGAGGCCACCACCACCAGGGTGAGCAGGCAGAGGGTGCCGAGCACTCCGCGCACCAGGGCGCGGTCCCGGGGGCCGGAGCGCGGGGCCCAGCGCAGCGCGAGCGCGATCACGACCAGGGTGAGCAGGGTCGCCCAGAGCAGCTGCCAGAAGCCCTGGCGTGCGTACTGCGCGTACGTCAGCCCGGTCTCCTCCAGCACCTTGTCGTACCCGCCGAAGAGAACCGCCAGCTGGACGGCGATGAAGGCGGCGACCAGCAGATCGAGGACGATGAGCGGCAGCGCCCATTCCCAGCGGGGGCGGGCCTTCCCGGCGCGGAAGGCGAGCCGGTCCCAGCGGAGCGGCGCGGCGGCGGCCCTGGCCGCGGCGAGCGCGCCGGTCAGGCCCAGCAGGAAGAGAAGGAAGCGCCAGGGCCCGTCCGCCACCGGGACATCCGGTATGAGCCCGCCGAGCAGATCCGCGAAGGCCGCGTCGGCACTCGCGAAGAGCGCGCCGAAGACCAGCAGCAGGCCGGCGGCGATGCCGGTGGTCCGCAGCACCGGGCCCCAGCGTCCGCGCGACCGGCCCACGCGTTCGGCCACACCCTGCCGGGCCCAGCCGATGGCGGGGACGACCGCGGCCGGGATTCCCAGCGGGCCGAGGAGAAGCCCGGGCCAGGTACGGCCGCCGTGCAGCGCCAGCGCCCCGGCGCCGAACGCCGCGACGACGGCGAGCGAGGAGGGCCAGTTCGAGTCCCGCAGCGCGGGCACGACCAGCAGGACGAGCCCGCCGGCGGCCCACACCCAGGTCCAGGGACGCGGCAGACGGCCGGCCGTCCGGGCGGCGAAGGACGCGGCGAGGGCGGCACTCACGGCCACGATGAGCAGATTCGGCCCGGCGCCGTCGCCGAGCAGTGCCGCGCTCAGCAGACCGGTCGCCAGAGCCGACCACAGCGTGGCCGGCCGTACGGCGGCGGGAGGACGGGGGCGTACGCGCATCGCCCAGGGTTCCTGTTCGCCCTTGCGCCATCGCCCCGCCGTCGATCCCTCGGCGGCGGCACGGGAGCGCACGGGTCCCGGCCCGGCCGCCTTGGCCGGGGCGGGCCCCGGCGCGGGAGATCTCCCCTCGACGGCTTCCGGCGCGGATGCCTCCCCCGGGACTGCTCCCGGCCCGGTCGCCTCTCCCCGGGTGGCCGCCGGTGTGGCGCTTTCCGGCGTGGTGTCCTCCGGGCCGGTCTCCGCCGGCTGGTTTCCGGACATGGGTCCCCCTCCCGACCGGGTCGTCCCGCACGGCGGCAGGCCCCCGCGACCCGGCATCCTCGACTGCTCGCACCGGCGCCGGAGCGGAGTGCCGACCGGTCCGGCGCGCGTGACGGACAGGCTAACCGCGCGCCATCAGCCCTACAGCGGACGGCCATTGGCTGGATCAAGACCGTGACACTCGGCAGCCGGGGATGGGCGCACCCCGATCCCGGCCGCCGGGCACCGGCTCGCCCGGCGGGTCAGCGCGCGGTGCGGGGAAGCCAGTCCGGCAGTTCCTCCGTACGGTCCAGCCAGGCGGCCGGAGGCCGGCCCGCACTCCCGGAGCCGGCGACCACACCGCCCACGATCGCGCAGGTGGTGTCCACATCACCGCCCACCTGAGCGGTGGTCCAGAACGCCCGCTCGAAGTCGCCGAGCGAACGGGCCGCCGACCACAGCGCGAACGGCACCGTGTCATGGGCACTCGTCCGCCGTCCGCTGCCGAGGACTGCGGCGACGGTGGCGGGATCGTCGTAATCGAGCATGTCCAGCGCGCGACGCAGACCGGCCCCGACCGCACTGCGCGGTACCAGCGCGATCACACCCTCCAGCAGGACGCGCGGGCTGGGCGGCCCGGCCGGATCGGCGGCGATCGACGCGGCGGCGGCCACGGCCATCGCGCCGACGACCGCCTCGCGGTGCTGATGGGTGGTGTACGAGGAGATCTCGGCCTGGTGGGTGGCCTGCTCCGGGTCGTCCGCGTACCACGCGCCCAGCGGGGCGATGCGCATCGCCGAACCATTACCCCACGAGCCCTGGCCGTTGAACAGGCCCGCGGCGAGTTCTCGCCAGTCGCCGCCCTCTCGGATGAGCCGGAGCATACGGTTCACGGCGGGGCCGTACCCGCGGTCGAAGTCGTGGTGGTCGGCGAAGGAGCGGGCCAGTGCGTCCTGGTCCACCCGGCCGTGGCCGGCGAGGACGGCGAGCACCGAGCACGCCATCTCGGTGTCGTCGGTCCACTGCCAGCCACCGGACGGCAGTTCACGGCGCTTCAGCAGCGGATAGTTGGCGGGTACGAAGAACTGGGAGCCCAGGGCGTCTCCCACGGCGAGTCCGCGCAGGCTGTTCAGGGCGCTTTCAAAGCGCTGGTGCAGAGAGAAGTCAGCGGTCATCTTCCTGCCAACTCTAGCCGGTGGCCCCGTACGGTTCCGGGGTCCGCCAGCGCTCGAAGGGCCGGTCAAGGCTGTAGCGGCCGTCCTCGCGGAGCTCCAGGACCCGGATCTCGCCGTTGCCGGGATTGGACAGCGACTCGAAGTCGGCGACGGTCCAGTGGAACCAGCGCATGCAGAAGAGCCGCATCGTCAGCCCGTGGGTCACCAGCAGGACGTTCGGCGGATGGTCGGGGGCCTCGAAGCTCCGGTACAGACTCTCCAGGAAGGCCCCGACCCGGTCGTAGACATCCGCCCCGGACTCTCCCTGGGCGAACCGGTAGAAGAAGTGCCCGTACGCGTCCCGATACGCCTTCTGCAACCGCACGTCGTCCCGGTCCTGCCAGTTTCCCCAGTCCTGCTCACGCAGGCGCGGCTCCTCCCGTATGCGCACCCGGCCCGGGTCGAGGTCGAAGGCCCGGAAGGTTTCATGGGTGCGCCGGTAGGGCGAGACATAGACACTGACCCGCTCCGGTCCGAAGAGCTCCCGCAGCCGCACACCGGCGGCTCTGGCCTGGGCCTCTCCCCTGGCGGTCAGCCGCAGTGCGTGATCGGGCTCGCGCTCGTACACGGTGTCGTCGATGTTCCCCTCCGACTCGCCGTGCCGGACGAGGACGATGCGTCGTGGTCGTGCCATGTCTCCGACACTAGATCGGTCCGGCCGCGGACGGGCGGTCGGGCCGGGGCGGGCCGGCACCGGCAGGGGTCCTCCGGACGGAATCCGCACCGCTCCGGTCCGGGCCCGCACGATCCGCGACCGCCGGATTCGAGACCGCCGGACTCAGGACCCCGGGTCCCGGGTCAGACCGTCCAGGAGGGTTCGAGCTGCACCACGTCCCCGGCGAGGGACGCGATGTCCGCCTCCGTCTGGGTCCGCAGCAGCAGTCGCTCCACGCGCTCCCGCCGGTACTTTCCGTGCTCGGCCTCGGACCGCCACATCGACATGACCAGGAACTCGTTCTCCGGCGCCTCGCCGAAGAGGCCGCGCACCATCCCCGGTGAACCGGCCATCGCCGGATTCCACACCTTCTCCTGCATCAGGGCGTAGTGCTCCACCCGGTCCGCGTGGACCTTGCAATGCGCGATCCGCACCACGTCAACACCGGTGAACCGCGGCTCGAACCCGGTCTTCACATCGAATCGGTAGTCGAACAGCTTCGCCTGAAGATCCCGGTAGGTGCCGGACTGGCCGGCCGCCAGGCGATCGTGCGAGCGCGCCATGAAGGAGTCGTAGAAGGCACGGCTCTCCCAGAAGGCGAACACATGAGCGACATTCGGCCGTCCCTTGCTCCACCCGCCGCCCTGCCCCCGGAATCCCGGCTCGCCCGGCAGCCCCGCCCATTTCCGCTGTCCCCGCTCGAACCCACGACGGTCCACCACGGTGCAGCGAATCCACTTGACCAGCACCGCGCCATCGTACGGCCCGGAGCGTGGCCGCGGTCACTGTCCGCGAAAGGTGCTCTCCGGGCGCAGCGCGGTGCCGTCGGAGCGCCCTTACCGGAATACGCGATGCCGGATGCGGCGTACAGCAGCCAACTCCTCGCCGTGACCGGTGCGGAGCCGATACGGTCAATGAACGGAGCAGAACTGGCGGTTACGGGGAAGGGGTATTGGGTGAGCAGCCTGAGCAAGGGCGTCCGCAAGGCGGAGGTGAGCCTCCGGTGGGATCCGAGCCCGATGGGTGCCGACCCGCATGACCTGGACATAGTCGCGGCGACCTACCGAGGGGACGACCCGCACGGACAGCCGGCGTATGTCGTGCACTTCGACAGCCGTTCGCCCGACGGCACCATCACTCTCGCCCGGGAGAGCAGGACAGGGCAGGGTTTCGGCTTCGACGAGGTCATGTCCCTGGAGTTCGAGCGGCTGGCACCGGTGTACGGCCGGGTCGTGGTGGGCGTGGTCGTACAGCAGCGTGACGGCCGATGCGTATTCGGTGATGTCGCGAACACACACGCCAAGGTGAATGAGGGGCACACCGAGCTGTGGAAGACCGATTTCTCGGCAGTGGCGGGGTCCACGGCGGCGGTCGTCGCGGAGTTCGTCCGTGACGAGGGCGGAATCTGGAGCTACCGGGAGGTGCTGCGCGGCTTCGACGCCGATCCGCAGGAGTTCGTTCCGCTGATGGGCGGCCGGGGAGAGCACGGCCAGTGAAAAGACCGGGGTGGTGGCGCCGGCCACCGGCACCACCACCCGAGTCACCCCGTCACGCCGGGCCGGCGTGAGGGATCAGCTGCAACCGCTGGTCGAGCCGCAGCCCTCACAGATGTAGCAGGAGCCCGCCCGCTGCATCTTGGTACCGCAGGAGAAGCAGAGCGGCGCGTCCGCGCTGATGCCCAGCTGCATCTCCACCAGTTCGGCGGAGGTGTGGGCCTGCTGCGGCGCGGGGACCGCCGCCTGGGGGGCGGCGACCGGGGCCGGCTCCTGGCGGAGCGGCGCCGACTGGGCCAGGCCCGCGACATCGAGCGCGAGCTCTTCGTCGGAGGGCTCGTACGAACCGGTCTCCAGGTGACGCTGACGCTCGTCGGCCGAGTGGATTCCGAGCGCGGAGCGGGTCTCGAAGGGCAGGAAGTCCAGCGCCAGGCGGCGGAAGATGTAGTCGACGATCGACTGCGCCATGCGGACGTCCGGGTCGTCGGTCATTCCGGCCGGCTCGAACCGCATATTGGTGAACTTCGAGACATAGGTCTCCAGGGGCACGCCGTACTGGAGGCCGACCGAGACGGCGATCGAGAAGGCGTCCATCATGCCCGCCAGGGTGGACCCCTGCTTGGACATCTTCAGGAAGACCTCACCGAGACCGTCGTCCGGGTAGGAGTTGGCCGTCATGTACCCCTCGGCTCCACCCACGGTGAAGGAGGTGGTGATGCCGGGGCGGCCCTTCGGGAGGCGCTTGCGGACCGGACGGTACTCGACGACCTTCTCGACCGCGGCACGGATCGTGTCCTCGGCCTTCTCGGTGATCTCCGTCTTCTCCGCTTCCTTGGTCTTGGCGGAGAGCGGCTGGCCGACCTTGCAGTTGTCGCGGTAGATCGCGAGCGCCTTGACGCCCATCTTCCACGCCTTGAAGTAGATCTCCTCGACCTCTTCGACGGTCGCCGACTCCGGCATGTTCACCGTCTTGGAGAGGGCGCCGGAGATCCAGGGCTGGATCGCGGCCATCATCCGGACGTGACCCATCGCGGAGATGGACCGCTCGCCCATGGCGCAGTCGAAGACCTCGTAGTGCTCGGTCTTCAGGGCCGGCGCGCCGATCACATTGCCGTTGTCGGCGATGTGGGCGACGATCGCGTCGATCTGCTCGGGCTGGTAGCCGAGGCGGCGCAGCGCCTGCGGCACCGTGCCGTTGACGATCTGCATCGAGCCGCCGCCGACCAGCTTCTTGAACTTGACCAGGGCGAGGTCGGGCTCAAGGCCGGTGGTGTCGCAGGACATCGCCAGACCGATGGTGCCGGTCGGGGCGATGACGGACGCCTGGGCGTTGCGGAATCCGTTCCGCTCGCCGAGGCGGATCACGTCCTGCCAGGCTTCGGTGGCCGCCGCCCAGACCGTGCTGTCCAGGTCGTCCACCCGGACGGCCGTGGCGTTGGCGTCGGCGTGCTGCCGCATGACGCGGTTGTGCGGAGCGGCGTTGCGGGCGTAGCCGTCGTAGGGCCCCACCACGGCGGCCAGCTCGGCCGAGCGCTTGTAGGAGGTTCCCGTCATCAGGGAGGTGATGGCACCCGCGAGGGCACGTCCGCCGTCGCTGTCGTAGGCGTGGCCCGTGGCCATCAGCAGCGCGCCGAGGTTGGCGTAGCCGATGCCCAGCTGCCGGAAGGCGCGGGTGTTCTCGCCGATCTTCTCGGTCGGGAAGTCGGCGAAGCAGATGGAGATGTCCATCGCGGTGATGACCAGCTCGACGACCTTGGCGAAGCGCTCGACGTCGAAGGACTGGTTGCCCTCGCCGTCGTCCTTGAGGAACTTCATCAGGTTGAGCGAGGCGAGGTTGCAGGACGTGTTGTCCAGGTGCATGTACTCGCTGCACGGGTTCGAGCCGTTGATCCGGCCGGACTCGGGACAGGTGTGCCAGTGGTTGATGGTGTCGTCGTACTGGATACCCGGGTCGGCACAGGCCCAGGCGGCCTCCGCCATCTTGCGGAAGAGCGACTTGGCGTCGACCTCCTCGATGACCTCGCCGGTCATACGGGCCCGGAGGCCGAAGGAGGAACCGGACTCGACGGCCTTCATGAACTCGTCGTTCACCCGGACCGAGTTGTTGGCGTTCTGGTACTGGACGGACGTGATGTCGTCGCCGCCCAGGTCCATGTCGAAGCCCGCGTCGCGCAGGGCGCGGATCTTCTCCTCTTCCTTCACCTTGGTCTCGATGAAGCTCTCGATGTCCGGGTGGTCGACATCGAGGATGACCATCTTGGCCGCACGGCGGGTGGCGCCGCCGGACTTGATCGTTCCGGCGGAGGCGTCGGCTCCGCGCATGAAGGAGACCGGGCCGGAGGCATTGCCACCGGAGGAGAGGAGCTCCTTGGAGGAACGGATCCGGGAGAGGTTCAGGCCAGCTCCGGAGCCGCCCTTGAAGATCATGCCCTCTTCCTTGTACCAGTCGAGGATCGACTCCATGGAGTCGTCGACGGCCAGGATGAAGCAGGCGGAGACCTGCTGCGGCTGGGGCGTGCCGACGTTGAACCAGACCGGGGAGTTGAAGCTGAAGATCTGGTGGAGCAGGGCGTACGCCAGCTCGTGCTCGAAGATCTCGGCGTCGGCGGGGGAGGCGAAGTACTTGTGGTCCTCGCCGGCCTTCCGGTACGTCTTCACGATCCGGTCGATCAGCTGCCGCAGACCGGTCTCGCGCTGGGGAGTGCCGACAGCCCCGCGGAAGTACTTGCTGGTGACGATGTTGACCGCGTTCACCGACCAGAAGTCGGGGAACTCGACGCCACGCTGCTCGAAGTTGACCGAGCCGTCGCGCCAATTGGTCATGACGACGTCACGGCGCTCCCAGACCACCTCGTCGTACGGATGCACGCCGGGGGTGGTGTGGATGCGGTCGATGCGCAGACCCTTGGCCGTCTTGATCCCCTTGGTGCGGGACCCTCGTGCCGGGCCGCTCGTCGTCTCTGTCATGCCGCCTCCCATATACGGGCAAAAACGCCCTGAAGTGCCGAGATCTTCCCAGGGCACAGTCTCTGTTCTGATGACATGGGCGCACACGGCACCCATGGCAGATCTTGTCGCCGCCCCGCCGCGGGACCGGTCGTCCGGGCCCGCGGGCGCGAACCGCTCCGCGCGGCGTCGCTCAGTCGGCGGCGGGGGCGGGGACGCGGACCGCTGGGGCCTCCGGCGTTCCGCTCTTCCCCGCGGGCAGCCGGTGGTCGCGGAGCTCCGCGATGGCCGCCTCGAAGTCCTCAAGTGAATTGAACGCCCGGTACACGGACGCGAAGCGCAGGTAGGCGACGAGGTCGAGTTCCTGCAGGGGGCCGAGTATGGCCAGACCCACGTCGTGCGTGGTGAGCTCGGCGCTTCCGGTCGCGCGCACCGCTTCCTCGACCCGCTGGCCGAGCTGGGCGAGCGCGTCCTCCGTGACCGGCCGCCCCTGGCATGCCTTGCGCACGCCGGAGATGACCTTGGTGCGGCTGAAGGGCTCGGTCACGCCGCTGCGCTTGATCACCATGAGCGACGCGGTTTCCACCGTCGTGAACCTGCGCGAGCAGTCGGGGCACTGCCGACGGCGCCGGATCGACGTGCCGTCGTCGGTGGTGCGACTGTCGACCACTCGGCTGTCCGGGTGCCTGCAGAAGGGGCAGTGCATGGATCCCAACCCTTTCTGATGACATGACCGAATTGCCCCGACCGGCCGTGGAGCCTCTCGAAGCAGCCCCCAGCATAGGCGATGGCCGCACCCCCGGAGCACAGGGACCACTAGTTCTGGGCAGCAGCCACAATCCAACCACTAGATCTGGGGTTTGACCGCGGTTTCCACCCCAACCGCGTGTCGTTCGGAGGGCCGCCGCTCGCGGAGGGCGTACGGGCCGTGACACGGCGGTACGGAACCGGCGCCGCCCCGCATCGCCCCGCCCGTCCCGGCGGCGGGCGCGGCTCGCACGGTGCGCGGTCGCCGCGCCGCGGCGGGTGACATCACCGCCCTCGGCCGGTGCCCCGGGATGCCGGGGCGGAGGCGCCGCCATGAGAGTACGGGAAAGGCACGGCATCCGGCATTGCGGTCCGGTTCCCCGGATTCCGGGGCGGCGAATGCGAGACTGGGCGCACCCGCCCGCGCCGCGACGGCCGAGAAGCCTTACCGTAATGGACGTGAATTGCCTCGGGGGCGCCGCTATCGGAGCCCCCGGTGAAGCGACCGCTTGGACATACACCCAAACGCAGACGCACGTAAGGCAATCCTTAATTTTTCACTCGAACGTGTGTTTGGCGCAACCTTTCGAAACCAACTACCGTTGTCCAGCTAGGGAGACCATTCGAGAGGGGCCGACGTGACCACCACCGCAGACAGTGCCACCATCACTGCCCAGGACCGCTCCCATAACCGATTCGAGCCGGTGCATGCCATGAACGACGCAGCCACGCCCCCCGATGGGGCAGAGCCTTCCCGGGCCGCTCGATCGATGCCCGGCCGACCTCCGGGTATCAGGGCGGACAGTTCCGGACTCACGGATCGGCAGCGGCGCGTCATCGAGGTGATCCGTGACTCCGTGCAGCGTCGCGGATATCCGCCGTCGATGCGCGAGATCGGCCAGGCCGTGGGGCTCTCCAGCACCTCCTCCGTCGCCCACCAGCTCATGGCGCTGGAGCGGAAGGGCTTTCTGCGGCGCGACCCGCACCGGCCCCGGGCGTATGAGGTGCGCGGCTCCGATCAGCCGAGCACCCAGCCCACCGACACCACCGGGAAGCCGGCCGCCTCCTACGTTCCACTGGTCGGGCGCATCGCGGCCGGCGGCCCCATCCTGGCCGAGGAATCCGTCGAGGACGTCTTCCCGCTCCCCCGGCAGCTCGTCGGCGACGGCGAGCTGTTCGTCCTCAAGGTCGTCGGCGATTCGATGATCGAAGCGGCCATCTGCGACGGGGACTGGGTGACCGTGCGCCGCCAGCCCGTCGCGGAGAACGGCGACATCGTCGCCGCGATGCTCGACGGCGAAGCCACCGTCAAGCGCTTCAAGCGGGAGAACGGGCATGTGTGGCTCCTCCCCCACAATGCCGCCTACCAGCCGATCCCCGGAGACGACGCCACCATCCTCGGCAAGGTCGTCGCGGTCCTGCGGCGGGTCTGACCACCCGCCGCCCCCGACCGGGGCCCCGGGACCCACTGCGCCGGTCCCGGGGCCCCGTACACAGCCACAGAGCCGGCGAAGCTCCCGGCCCGCCAAGCCGCGATTCGCCGCCCCGGAACTCCCCCGGGGGTTGTGACCCGGTTCGGTTCGCCCTTCCCTCTCGCACACGCGCCAGGCCGATGCGCCCCCGCACACCATTGCGGGGGCGCATCGGCATCCGCGAAATGCCACACCGCGCACCCCCGCGCCCCGCACAAATTGTGTGCCCCGGCCATACGGCCACCGGCCAATCCCGCACCGCCGCGCAATACCCGCATCACCGGCGCCATCTGCCGGTCCCGGTAATGGCGCCGTCGTTTGTTGGCCACACCAAAGTGTGTGCCGCCCCAAAGGATTGCGGCGGCACACCGCCGCGGATTACGCCCCGTCCGCCTTCGCGGTCGCGTCAATAGCGGCCAGGGACCGCCGCACCTGGTTACGGTCCGTCGTGTACCAGAAATCAGGCAGTGACGCCCGGAGGAAACTGCCGTACCGCGCATTGGCCAAACGCGGGTCCAGCACGGCGACCACACCCCGGTCCCCGGTGGCCCGGACCAGACGGCCCGCGCCCTGAGCCATCAGAAGGGCCGCATGGGTCGCCGCGACCGCCATGAATCCATTGCCGCCCGCGTCCTCCACCGCCTTCTGCCGGGCGCTCATCAGCGGATCGTCCGGGCGCGGGAACGGAATACGGTCCATCACCACCAGCTGGCAGCTCGGGCCGGGGACGTCCACCCCCTGCCAGAGCGAGAGCGTGCCGAAGAGGCAGGTCTCGGGATCAGCCGCGAAGTTCTTGATCAGCTCGCCGAGGGTCTCCTCGCCCTGGAGCAGAATCGGCTTGTCGAGCCTGCCGCGCAGCTCCTCCGCCGCCGCCTGCGCGGCCCTCATCGAGGAGAAGAGCCCCAGCGTGCGCCCGCCCGCGGCCTCCACCAGCTCGGCGAGCTCGTCCATCATGTCGCCCCGTGATCCCTCACGCCCCGGGGTCGCCAGATGCCGGGCGACATAGAGAATGCCCTGCTTCGGATAGTCGAAGGGCGAACCGACGTCGAGTCCCTTCCACTGCGGAACATCCTCCCTCTCGGTCCCCTCCGGCGAGAGGCCCAGCGAGGCGCCCACGCCGTTGAAATCGCCGCCGAGCTTGAGGGTGGCCGAGGTCAGCACCACCGACCGGTCGGTGAAGAGCTTCTCCCGCAGCAGCCCCGAGACATTCATCGGCGCCACCCTGAGCGAGGCGCCGAAGCGGTCGTGGCGCTCGTACCAGACGACGTCGTACTCGGAGCCCTGGGTGATCCGCTCCGCCACTCCGTGGATGGACTCCACCGAGGCCAGGGCCTGCTTGCGCACGGCGTCCTCGTCCTGGACGGACTTGTCACGGGTGGCGCCCAGTGCGGAGATCACGGTGCGCGAGGCGTCCCGCAGGGAGAGCAGGGCATAGCCCAGATCCTCGGGGATCTCCACCAGCCGGCCCGGCAGGGCCAGCTCCATCAGCCGCTCGAATGTCTCGGCGGCGGTCTGCAGCGAATCCGCGGCCTTCTCATTGACGAGCTTGGCCGCCCTGCGGACGGCACGGTTGACCTGGCCGGGGGTGAGCTCGCCGGTGGCCGCTCCGGTGACCCTGGAGACCAGCTCATGCGCCTCGTCGATGACCAGGACCTCATGCGGCGGCAGCACGGGGGCGCCCTCGATGGCGTCGATGGCGAGCAGCGCGTGGTTGGTGACGACCACATCCGAGAGCTTCGCCCGCTCCCGGGCCATCTCGGCGAAGCATTCCGCGCCGTACGCGCACTTCGACGCCCCCAGGCACTCCCGGGAGGTCACGGAGACCTGGGACCAGGCGCGGTCCGAGACACCCGGCGTCAGGGCGTCGCGGTCGCCCGTCTCGGTCTCGTCGGCCCAGTCCCGCAGCCGCAGCAGGTCCTTGCCGAGCTTGCTCGTCGGGGTGGCCGACTCGAACGGGTCGAAGAGGCCGTCTTCCTCCTCCTGCGGCACCCCCTCGTGCAGCCGGTGCAGACAGAGGTAATTCGACCGCCCCTTGAGCATCGCGAACTCGGGACGGCGGCGCAGCAGCGGATGGAGCGCGTCGACCGTACGCGGCAGATCGCGCTCGACCAGCTGGCGCTGGAGGGCGAGCGTCGCGGTGGCGATGATCACCCGCTCCCCGTGAGCCACCGACGGGACCAGATAGCCCAGCGACTTCCCGGTGCCGGTGCCCGCCTGGACCAGCAGATGGGAACCGTCGTCCACCGCCTGCGCCACGGCCTCCGCCATGGCGATCTGACCAGGTCTTTCCACACCTCCGACGGCGGAGACGGCGGCATGGAGGAGCTCGGGGAGGGATGGCTTCGTCATAGGCCGACCACCCTAAGGCCCGACACTGACACCGCGCTCCGTTCCCCTCGGAATCCGCCCCCGCGAGGGTTACGGAATAGCACCTTCCGCAGGCGGGCCCCGGCGGCCGGGCCACGCCCGGCGACACGGCCCCTCATGCGTCAGGGGGCGAGCGGGTTGGTGATGGTGACATAGACGGACTGGGTGTCGACGGGACCGATCAGTTCGTCGAGGCCGTGCAGCCGGGTGAGGAGATTCGCCTTCGTGCGCAGGGTGGGCGATTCCAGCAGCCTCGCGGGCAGGGACGAACCGATGGACGCGGCGGAGGCCAGGAACCGCCGGAGGGCGGCGAGCAGCACCCGCTCGTCTGCCAGGCGCTGGGCCCCGAAGGCTCCGATCAGACCGAGAATGTTGTTGATCCCGAGGTAGTAGACGAATCGCTCGTCCACCACGCCGTCCGCGACAAAGGTGTCGCTCGCGACGCCGACCCCCGGGAGCCGGTGATCCAGCTCGGTCCGCCGTGACTCACGGAAGTAGTACCCCTGATTGTCCCGGTACCGGCCTCCGGCGGGCCAGCCGTCGGGGTCGAGGACGACCAGGGTGTTCTGCTGATGCGCTTCGAGGGCGATCCCGGCGATGGCGTCCAGCCGGAGCACGGGGCGGACGCAGTGATCGAGATAGCGGAGGAACCACTCGCCGGCCACCGCGCCGGCGGGCCGGCCGGTGCGCGCGGCCAGCCGGTGCACGATGTCCCCGAGCCGGGAGACCATCCCGCGATGGCCGGGGCGCGGGCGCGGTGCGGTGAGGCCCGCCACGCAGACGGCGTCGTCGCCGGGGCCGAAGGGATTGTGGCGCAGTACGGCGTCGAGCCCGGCCACGGGTGTGCCGTCGGGGCCGTCGACAGCGAGCCACGCGGGGTCGCGCACAATGTCGAACCCCGGGTCGGCCGCCCGCCACTGTTCCGCGAGGCCGGTTCGCAGCAGCCGGTGGACCTCCACCCCCCGGTGGAGCTCCTTGCGGAGGTGCTCGCGGCGGGAGTTGGTGATGCGCACGCCGAGCGAGAGCTTGAGCATGGCCTCGGCGCCCGGGCGGTACACGGTCCGGAGGGAGGAGGTGGGGTGCCAGTGGGCGCCGCGCGGTCCCAGATCGCGGAGCAGGCCGGCGTCGAGCAGCGCGGCGACGGCGGGGCGGTGGGTCACCTCACGGGCCTGCCAGGGGTGCAGGGGAAGGGCGGCGGTGTGCTCGGGGAGGGCGGGGCCGTCCAGGAACCGCGCGGCCAGACGGTCGGCGGGGACGAGCCGGCCGCGTTCGGTCCAGGCCGAATCCGCGGCCAGGACCGACCGGTCGACAGCCATCCAGTGCAGCCGGAAGGATCCGTACGACTCCGGCGACCAGCGGCGGTTCTCGGCCGGGGTGAATTCCTCGCGGCTCTTGGGGCTCGGATGGAGGGGATGGCCGAGCGTCAGGGACTGCTCGGCGGTGAGGAAGAGATCCGCCCCGGGGGCGGGGTCCGGGTGGGCCCGGCGCTCGGCGATGAAGAGCGCGGTACGGCGTACGGAGTCGGCGACCCGCCCCACCAGATCGCGGCCGGCCCCGGCGGGACCGGCCTCCCGGCTCAGCAGGGCGGCGACGGTCACGGCGTCGGCCGGCCCGGCACCGGCCCGCGAGTGTTCCAGGGCAGGCGGCGCGAAGCGGTGCCATCCGGTGGTTGACCAGTAGCGGACCGGGACGAGCAGCGCGGTGCCGCTGGCGGGCAGGGGAATGCGCAGCACCGGGCCCGGGGGCATGCCGATGTCGTTCTCCCGTACCCAGCAGCGCAGCAGATTCTCGGCCGTCGCGGTGTCCGCGGCGCGTTCGGGGTCGGGTCCGTCGAGCGGATCGGGGGACGGCGGGACGGCGGAGGCGCCGGCCGCGGTGGTCGCCGGTAACGGCTGCCGGATGTTCCGGTGCCCCCGGTACTGGCGGGGGACGGCCGGCTCGGCGCCGGGATGCGGGAGATCCGGCGTACGGGCGTCCGCGACATGGCCGGCGCCGTCCTCGCGGGTGCGGGGGGCGCCGGTTCCGGGGTGGGGGATCACATGGCTCCTCGGGGCTGAGCGGGGCGGGGGCGGGGTGCTGCGGACGAGGCGGGCGGGCCGGGACCCTGGTTCACAGGGGAGTTCCCCGGCCCGGCCCGGGGGCCGCGCGGGTGGCTCCGGGGATTGTTCCCGGCTTTCTCGCGGGGTGTCCCACCGGGGGCCGGCGGTGCGGCCGGGCCGCCCCGAGATCGTCGGGGCGGCCGGGGCCCGTCCGGGAGATCCCGCCGCGCCGGTGTGCCGCGGCGGCCGGCGGCACGGTGTCCGCCGGCCGTGCCCGTCCGTGCTCCCACCCACACCAACGACCTCCCGGGGCGGGGATCACGGGCGGCGCGAAGATCCTTGCGCCCGCGGAACCGCGGACCGGCCGCGTGCCGTCCCCCACGGCACCGGCATAGTCTGGTCCGCGTTCCGGGGAGGGATCGGGTCCGCCGCGGCCGCGCCGCTTCGGGTTCCCCGGAGCCCGGCGCGGCGCAACTCGGCGGCACGGTGGTCCGGTTCCGCGGTTCACATGTACCGAAGCACGAAGTCCCAGGGGGATCACGAGATGCGACCCATTCGCCCGAAGCCGGCTGTTGCCGCGATATCCGCCGTGCTCGCGCTGGCCCTCACCGCCTGCGGGCCGGGCGGGGACACCGCGGCCGACGCTCCGAGCACCCCCGCCGGCCAGGGGCCGGAGGGCGGGATAACCATCCCGGAGGAGCTCAGGAACCGGCTCAAGGAGCACGGTATCGATCTGGACGCGTGGCGCGGCGGCGAGTGGAGGAACTGGGACAGGGACAAGTGGCTTCGCGAGGCGAAGGACTATGTCAATCCGATCATCGAGGACTTGTGGGACCCGGACCGGATGCGTGAGGCGGAGAAGCCGCCGGAGCAGCCGATCGACCGGGACATCCCGGGCGACGAGGGTGTCACCGACCCGGCGCCCGCGCCGGTGAAGGCGCGGGCGGTGAACGCCCCGTACCGTGCGAACGCCGCCGAGGCGGGCAAGGTCTTCTTCGACGGCCCGGGTGGTTCGATGGTCTGCTCGGCGACGGTCGTGAAGGACCCGGCCAACCCCGGCAGGTCGAATCTGGTGTGGACGGCCGGTCACTGTGTTCACGCGGGCAAGAAGGGCGGCTGGTACCGCAACATCGCCTTCGTGCCTGCCTACAACGACGGCGCGAAGCCGTCGTCGGAGCTGGAGGGCACGCCGAAGGCGGAGATCGCCCCGCACGGCGTCTGGTGGGGTGACTGGGTGCAGACCTCGGACCAGTGGATCGCCCGGGGGGCGAAAACCGGTGGCCAGGGGGCTCCGTACGACTTCGCGGTGATCCATGTGACCCCGGAGAAGGGCGGCAAGGGCAAGTCGCTGGAGGAGACGGTGGGTTCGGCGCTCCCGGTGGAGTTCAGCGCCCCGGCGGCCCCGGAGATCAGCGGAATGACGGCCACCGGCTATCCGGCGGCGGCGCCGTTCGACGGTGAGCGGATGTTCCAGTGCGCGGACGCCCCCGGCCGGCTCTCCGTCAGGGCCGAGGAGCCGACGATGTACCGCATCGGCTGCACCATGACCGGCGGTTCCTCCGGGGGCGGCTGGGTCGCCGCCGGCCGGGACGGCCGGCCCGCGCTGGTGTCCAACACCTCGATCGGCCCGGTCTCGGCCGGCTGGCTGGCCGGCCCCAGGCTGGGCGAAGAGGCGGAAGCCGTGTACAACGCCGTGAGTGAGAAGTTCGCCGGACGGTAGTTCCGGACCGGCGGTGGGCAGCGGGAGCTCCCCCGGGCGGTAGAGAAGACCCGGAGGGGGCTCGCACCCATGCGATCCAAGCGTTCTTCGCCGGCCACCGCCGTCGTCGCCCTGGCGATGGCGGCGGCCATCGGCGCCTGCGGAGTGACAGCCCCGGGCGATCCGGTCCCCGCCGCGCCGGCGTCGGCCGGTACGGCCGGGGATGTCACCGGTGGGCCGGCCGGTGGCGGGAACGGCGGCTTCGGCGCGGACGGCGGGCGGGACGGTGACTGGCGGAACTGGGACAAGGACGGCTGGCGCCGGGAGGCCCAGGACTTCACCAATCCCGTGATCGAGGATCTGTGGCGGCCGGAGCGGATGAACGCGGCACAGCCGCCACCCCAGACGCTCGCGGAGAGCGACGCCCCCGGTGACCAGGGGGTCACCGACCCGGAGCCGCGGCCGGTCGCCGCGGAGGAGGAGGCCAGGCCGTACCACCGGAACGCCGCTCCGGTCGGCAAGGTCTTCTTCGACGGCCCGGCCGGGCCGATGGTCTGCTCGGCGACGGTCGTGAAGGACCCGCGGAGCCCCGGCAGGTCGAATCTGGTCTGGACCGCGGGCCACTGTGTCCACGCCGGGCGGGACGGTGGGTGGTACCGCAACATCGCCTTCGTACCGGCCTACAACGACCATGGCCTGACCCCCGATTCACTGGGGTCGGCCCGGCCGCACGAGGTCACGCCCTACGGCGTCTACTGGGCGGACTGGGTGTCGACCTCGGCCGAGTGGATCGGTCTCGGCGGCCCGGACGGGGGCGCCGGGGCCCCGTACGACTACGCGGTCATGCATGTACGGCCGAAGGAGGGCACCAAGTCCCTGGAGGAGACCGTCGGTGCCGCCCTCGATGTCGACTTCGACGCTCCGGCCGCCCGGCACATCCCCTCCATCGGGGCCTGGGGCTATCCGGCCGCTCATCCCTTCAACGGCGCGATCATGCACAAGTGCATCGACCGGCCGGGGCGGCTCTCCCTCGCCCCCGGCGCGCCGACGATGTGGCGCATCGGCTGCACCATGACCGGCGGCTCCTCCGGCGGCGGCTGGTTCGCCGGAGGGCCGGACGGCCGGTCGGTCCTGGTCTCGAACACCTCCATCTCCTCCGACACCGCCGGCTGGCTCGCGGGGCCGCGGCTCGACGAGGGGGCGCGGCGGATCTACACGGCGGTCAGCGAGAAGTACGCGGGCGGGTGACCCGGCCCGGGCGGGCGGAAACGCCCCCGCCGGAACGGGGACGCCGGCGGGGACCGCGACCGGACCCGGCAGGGGGACCGGGGCTGTCGGAAAACCGGGCCGGGGAACCTGCGGAGGACCGGGCCGGGGAACGAGCGGAGGACCGGGCGGGGCGGGGAACAGCAGCCGGACCGGGCCGGCGATCCGGCGCGGGACCTCGGAGGAAGAGGAAACGGAGAAGTGCCCGCCCCTCACGCGGAGGGACGGGCACTTCCGTCGCCGGCTCCGGTCACGGGCGCCGATGGCGCCCGGTCACGGAGACCGGTGGGCGAATCTAGTGAGGCACCGGCACATACGGCGCGAGGGCCGCCGCCAGCTCCTCATGGACACGGGCCCTGAGCAGGGTGCCTTCCGAGGTGTGCTCCTCGGAGAGAACCTCGCCGTCGGCGTGCACCCGCGAGACGAGACCGCCCTCGGTGTAGGGCAGCAGCGCCTCGATCTCCACCTCGGGCCGGGGCAGCTCTGCGTCGATGAGCGCCAGCAGCTCCTCGATGCCCGCACCGGTCCGGGCCGATACGGCAATCGCGTGCCGCTCGATGCGGAGCAGCCGCTGGAGCACCACCGGATCGGCCGCGTCGGCCTTGTTGATCACCACGATCTCGGGCACGTCGAGCGCGCCCACATCGCGGATCACCTCGCGCACGGCGGCCAGCTGCTCCTCCGGCGCCGGGTGTGATCCGTCCACCACATGAAGGATCAGATCGGATTCGCCGACCTCCTCCATGGTGGAACGGAACGCCTCGACGAGGTGGTGCGGCAGATGCCGTACGAATCCGACGGTGTCGGCCAGGGTGTAGATCCGGCCGCTCGGCGTCTCGGACCGGCGGACGGTCGGATCCAGGGTGGCGAAGAGGGAGTTCTCCACCAGGACTCCGGCGCCGGTGAGGCGGTTGAGCAGCGAGGACTTTCCGGCATTGGTGTATCCGGCGATGGCGACCGAGGGCACCTTGTTGCGGCGCCGCTCCTGCCGCTTGATCTCACGGCCGGTCTTCATCTCCGCGATCTCCCGGCGCATCTTCGCCATCTTCTCGCGGATCCGGCGCCGGTCCGTCTCGATCTTGGTCTCACCGGGGCCTCGGGTGGCCATGCCGCCACCGCCGCCGCCACCCATCTGCCGGGAGAGCGACTGTCCCCAGCCGCGCAGCCTCGGCAGCATGTACTGCATCTGCGCCAGGGCCACCTGCGCCTTGCCCTCACGGGACTTGGCGTGCTGGGCGAAGATGTCGAGGATCAGGGCGGTCCGGTCGACCACCTTGACCTTGACGACATCCTCGAGATGGATCAGCTGCCCGGGGCTCAGCTCACCGTCGCACACGACGGTGTCCGCACCGGTCTCGAGCACGATGTCCCGAAGCTCCTGTGCCTTGCCCGATCCGATGTAGGTGGCCGGGTCGGGCTTGTCACGGCGCTGGGTCACACCGTCGAGCACCAGCGCGCCCGCCGTCTCGGCGAGAGCCGCCAGCTCCGCGAGGGAATTGTCCGCGTCCTGCACGGTGCCCGAGGTCCAGACACCGACCAGCACCACACGCTCCAGGCGCAGCTGCCGGTACTCGACCTCGGTGACGTCTTCCAGCTCGGTGGAGAGGCCCGCGACTCGCCGCAGCGCGGCCCGCTCGGAGCGGTCGAACTGATCGCCGTCCCGCTCTCCGTCGATCTCGTGGCTCCAGGCGACGTCCTCTTCCATCAGGGCATCGGCCCGAAGGCTCTCAAAACGCGTCTCGGCGTCAGTCTCCGCGGAGCCGGCGCGGCTCTGCTTCTCGGAGCGCTGCTCGTCCTGGGAAGGGGATGAAGAGGAGGTCATTGGATCCTTACGTTGATGAGGATGGTTCTCAGGGGCCGCCGGACGGATCCGGGACGGCCTCTCACAGTCACAACGGGTGACGGGCTCGGATGATTCCCCTGCGGATCACCGATTCGGGTCCGGTCCCGGCTCCGTCGTCGACCCGTCGATGTTCCCACGGTGCCGACCGGGGCGTCATCCGGGTTTCCACCGGTTTCCCGAACCCCGGCCGCCGGGCCCCGGACACCCGGCGCCGGGCCCGACCCGGGCTCCGCGGGCGTCAGCCGCGTACCGGGGTGCTCGTCGGCACCACCGTCCAGTCGGGGTGCCCCGGCATCGGCGGCGTCTTCTCCGCGTACAGCCAGCCCCGGAAGAAGTCGTCCAGATCGCGCCCCGCGATCCGCGCGGCCAGCGCGGTGAAGTCCGCGGTGGTCGCCGTGGAGTCCCGGTGGGTCCGCACCCAGGCCCGCTGGAGCTGGTCGAAGGCGTCCGCGCCGATCGTCTGCCGCAGGGCGTACAGCACCAGTGCGCTGCCGTCGTACACCACCGGCCGGAAGAGGCTGATCTTCTCCCCGGGAGCCGGGGGCTCCGGTGCGGCCGGCGGGCCGCCGTCCGCCCGCCACGCGTCGGAGCGCCGATACGCCTGGCGCATCCGCTTCTCCAGCGTGTGCCCGGACGTCTCCTCGGCGTAGAGGGCTTCGTACCAGGTGGCGTGCCCTTCGTTCAGCCAGAGATCGGACCAGGCGCGGGGCGAGACACTGTCGCCGAACCACTGGTGGGCCAGTTCGTGGACCATGATCGAGTCGACGTACCACTCGGGGAAGAGCCCGCCGGCGAAGATCCGGCGTTCGAAGAGCGAGAGTGTCTGTGTCTCCAGCTCGAAGCCGGTGTCGGCATCCGCGATCAGCACACCGTAGTTCTCGAAGGGGTACGGGCCGACCTTCCCCTCCATCCACGCGATCTGGCCGGGGGTCTTCCGCAGCCAGGGCTCCAGTTCGTCGCGGTCGGCGGCGGGCACCACATCGCGCACCGGCAGCCCGCGGGGGCCCTCCCGGGTGGGCACCGCGGAGTCGCCGATCGAGACCTGTGCCAGCTCGGTCGCCATGGGGTGCACGGTCCGATACGCCCAGGTGGTGGTGGCGCCGTTGACCTCCCTGCCGGTCCGCAGGCCGTTGGCGACCGCGGTGAGCTCGCTGGGCGCGGTGATCCGGAAGGTGAAGTGGGCCTTGTCGGACGGATGGTCGTTGGAGGGGAAGACCCGGTGCCCGGCATCGGCCTGGTTCGCCATCGCCAGCCCGTCCCCGGTGCGCACCCAGCCGCCGGCGGCGGCACCCCGGGGGTCGCTGGTGTGCCGCACGGTGATCCGCAGCCGGGAACCGGCCGGCAGGGGCAGCGCGGGCTGGACGACCAGGTCCTCGCCGGCGGCGGCGAACTCCGCCGGGAGGCCGTTGACCTCCACCGCGCTCACCGTGCCGTGGGTGAAGTCGAGATTGACCCGCTCCAGTTGTCCGGTCGTCCGGGCGTCGATCGTGGTGACGGCGTCCAGCGGGGCGGTGTTGCTGCCGCGGTAGGTGAAGGCGATGTCATAGCTCTGTACGTCGTACCCGGGGTTCCCGAGGTGCGGGAAGAGCGGGTCACCGATGCCCAGCGGAACCGGGGCGGGCGGCGGCAGGGCCGCGGCGACCAGGGTGGCCGAGGCGGCGGCCAGCAGTACCGCGCGCAGGCGTCGGCGACCGGGGGAGGACGCGGGGAACCGGGAGGAACGCGGTGCGCGGACCGCGGCGGGCCCGCGCGGGTCCGTGGAAATGGACGGCATGCCCTACGGCTATCAGCGCATCCGGCGGGGTGTGCGGCGGCGCGCGCCGGACCACCCGAATGAGGTCAGCCGGTGGCCGCCGGATGCTGGGCACGGCTGACGTCGTACACACCCGGTACATCGCGCATCGCCCGCATGAGCGCCGGAAGTCCGGCGGCGTCGGGGAGTTGCAGGGTGTAGGTGTGGCGTACGCGCTGTTCGCTCGGCGGTTCGACGGTGGCCGACACGATGGCGGCGCCCTCCACGGCGATGGCCTCGGTGAGGTCCGCGAGGAGCCGGGGGCGGCCGAAGGACTCGGCGACCAGGGTGACCCGGCATCCGGCGGCGTCGCCCCAGCGGACCGGGATCGGCCGGCGGTCGCGGGCCTTCATCCGGGTGACGGCGGAGCACTCCTCCCGGTGCACGGTCACCACACCGCCGCGCACGGTGAAGCCGGTGACGGCGTCGGGCGGCACCGGTGTACAGCAGCCGGCGAGCCGTACGGTGGCGTCCGGCAGATCGACGACGGCATTCGCGGCGGGCAGCCGGTCGGCCTCGGCGGCGACGGGTGCCCGGCCCCGGACCACCGCCTCCGGGGCCGGTGTCCCTTCGGGGTGCGCGTCCAGCCAGGCGGTGATGGCGATGCGCGCGGCGGGCGTACGGGCGTGGTCGAGCCATTCCGGGGAGGGGCCGAAGACGCTGTCGCGGCTGCCCTGGTCCCGGTGGGTGCCGTCGAACGCCGCGATGCCGTCGCGGCGCGCGGCGCCGGTGTCCCGGGGATCGGTGTCCCGGGGATCGGTGTCCCGGGGATCGGCGTCCCGGGGATCGGTGTCCGTGCAGGCCTCCGCCGGCGCATGGCGGTCGGGGGTCTCCCGGCTGTCCGCCGCCGTCCCGGGGCCGCCGTCCGCGTCATGGGCGAGAAGGAGTTGCACGGTGTCGCCGTCGCTGAGCACGGTGCTCAGGGTGGCGAGGCGGCCGTTGACCCTGGCCCCGATACAGGCATGGGCCTGTTCGCCGTACTGGGCGTACGCGGCGTCCACACAGGTGGCGCCCACCGGGAGCCCCAGGATGCCGCCGTCCGCGCGGAAGACCGTGATCTCCCGGTCCTGTGCCAGATCGGCGCGGAGGGAGGACCAGAAGGTGTCGGAGTCCGGTGTGGATTCCTGCCATTCCAGGAGCCGGGAGAGCCAGCCGGGCCTGGTGGGATCGGCGCGCTCGCCGTCGGCGGGTTCGGCGGCGCCCGGCGCGGTCGCGGTGTGCTCGGAGGGGAGATGGGGGTTGCCCAGCGCGATCACCCCGGCTTCGGCGACCTTGTGCATCCGGTGGGTGCGGATGAGGACTTCGGTCACCGCCCCCCGGGGCCCCGCGACGGCCGTGTGCAGCGATTGGTAGAGGTTGAACTTGGGTGCCGCGATGAAGTCCTTGAACTCCGAGATCACCGGGGTGAAGCAGGTGTGCAGCTCGCCGAGGACTCCGTAGCAGTCGGCGTCCTCGCCGACGAGGACGAGCAGCCGGCCGAAGTCGGTGCCGCGCAGCTCGCCGCGTTTGGCGCGGGTGCGGTGGACGGAGACGAAGTGGCGCGGCCTGATGTGGACTTCGGCGGGGATGCCCGCCTCGCGCAGTACGGCCCGGAAACGCTCGGACATGGCGTCCAGGGCGGCACCGGCGGTGGCGTTCTCCGCGATCAGGGCGCGGGTCCGCTCGTACTCCTCGGGCTGGAGGATGGCGAAGACCAGATCCTCCAGCTCGGTCTTGAGCGCCTGCACACCGAGCCGTTCGGCGAGCGGAATGAGCACGTCCTGGGTGACTTTGGCGATGCGGACCTGTTTCTCGGGGCGCATCACCCCCAGGGTGCGCATATTGTGCAGCCGGTCGGCGAGCTTGATCGACATGACCCGCACGTCGTTGCCGGTGGCGACGAGCATCTTGCGGAAGGTCTCGGGCTCGGCCGCCGCGCCGTAGTCGACCTTCTCCAGTTTGGTCACGCCGTCGACGAGATAGGCGACTTCGGCGCCGAAGCCCTTGCGCACCTGATCGAGGGTCACCTCGGTGTCCTCGACGGTGTCGTGGAGCAGGGAGGCGGTCAAGGTGGTGGTCTCCGCGCCCAGTTCGGCGAGGATCAGGGTGACGGCAAGCGGATGGGTGATGTAGGGCTCGCCGCTCTTGCGGAACTGGCCGCGGTGGGACGACTCGGCGAGCACGTACGCCCGGTGCAGGATGGCCAGTTCGGCTTCGGGGTGGTGGGCCCGGTGGGCGTCGGCGACATGCCCGATGGCGTCGGGCAGCCGGTCGCGCCCGGCCGGTCCGAGCAGAGCCGCCCGGCCCAGCCTGCGGAGGTCGATCCTGGGACGGCCGCGTCTGCGGCTGTGGGCACCAGGGTTGACGGCCTCTGCACTCATGGGGGCACCTCCGGGCGGCATTCGACCGGCGAGAGAAAGGGCGGGAACGCCCTCCGGGCCGGTGCTTGATGCTACCGAGCCCACCACGTGGAGCAGTCCGGCTCTCGCCGAGCGTGAACCGGATCACCCATTCGAGCGAAGCTCTATCCGGTTGTGGTGTCCGAGTGTACGAGGAGCGAAGGCGCTATGCGGCCCTCTGCCACAATCACCGCGGGGCCGGTCATTTCGATCTCGCCGTCCGGCCGTTCGGTGATGAGCAGCCGTCCGCCGGGAAGATCCACGGTGTAGGTGACGGGGAGTCCGGTGACCGAGGGATCGACGCCATCCCTGCGGGCCGCCGCGACCGCGACGGCGCAGGCGCCGGTGCCGCACGAGCGGGTCTCGCCGGAGCCGCGCTCATGGACGCGCATGGCCACATGGCGCTCCCCCCGGTCGGCGACGAACTCGATGTTCACCCCGTCGGGATACGCGCCGGCCGGGGTGTACGCCGGCTCGGTGAAGAGGTCGCCCGCGTGCCGGAGGTCGTCGACGAAGGCCACCGCGTGGGGGTTGCCCATGCTCACATTGCGGGCGGGCCAGACCCGGCCGTCCACGGTGACGGTGACGGACTCCGCCGGGAGCACGGCACGGCCCATGTGGACGGTGATGTCGCCCGCCTCGCCGCCGGGCCCGGACTTGGCGATGTGCACGGTCTTGACCCCGCCGCGGGTCGCCACCGGGAACTCGCCCGCCTCCGCATGCCCCGCGCTCTGGAGATACCGGGCGAAGACACGGACGCCATTGCCGCACATCTCGGCGATCGAGCCGTCGGCATTGCGGTAGTCCATGAACCACTCGGCCCGGTCCGCCATGGCCCTGGCCTCGGGGTGGGCGGCGGACCGCACGACATGCAGCACGCCGTCCCCGCCGATCCCGGCACGCCGGTCGCAGAGCCGCGCCACCGCCGGGGCGGACAGCTCCAGCTCATTGCCGGGGTCGGGGATGATGACGAAGTCGTTCTCCGTGCCATGGCCCTTGAGGAAGGCGACGGGCGGCTTCGATGCGGATGCCGGAGGCGGTGCGGTGCTCACATGGTCCATCGTACGAGGGGGGTACGACACCCGGCTCCGCGGCCGCCCCGGCGCGGGTGGGACACGGGTGCACGGCGGCCGTGCGGTACGGGACGGAATGCCGGTGCGCGAGGGGCGCGGCCACGCCTCCGCCGGAGGGGCGGAGCCGTCAGCGCAGGCGCGCGACGCGCCAGACGGCGAGCGCGACCAGCAGGGCGCCGACACCGACGTACAGGGCGATCACCCGCCAGTCGGGGCGTTCGCCGGAGCCGCGCGGCGGCAGTCCGGGCCAGGTGTGGCCGACCCGGCGGGCGGCCATCACTCCCCAGCCGGCGGCACAGCAGCTGATCAGCAGTCCGAGCATGGCGACGACGGCGCCGCCGCTCGTGCTGAAGGCCAGGGGGAAGCCGAACATCAGGGATCCGATCGCCGCCAGGGCGACGATGGGGGCGAGCTGCCAGATCCGCAGCCGGCGGGCGGGCCGGAGCTCGACCTCGACCTCGTCCGCCAGAAGACTCTCGTCGGGACCGTCGGGGCTCAGACCGGGTGCGCCGGCGACGGCGTCCCGCCGTTGCCGGTCGGTGTCATGAGGGCCGGCCTCCATCGCCACCCGCCCTCCCCACTCGGACTCCACAGTCGATCGATGCTCGATGATGGCACGGCCGGGGGCGCCGAAATGACAGGCAGGGCGTCCCGATGCCATCACGTGATCAGGCTGTAACCGCTCGTTCGATCAACGCCAGCGCCCGCTGGGGAAGTTCCCCGCGGTCGGCGGCGGCGCCACTGAGCCAATGCACCCTCGGATCTCTTCTGAACCATGAATCCTGACGGCGCGCGAAGCGTTTGGTGGCACGCACGGTCTCGTCGCGCGCCTCCTGTTCGGTGCACTCGCCCGCGAACGACCGGAGGATCTGCTGGTAGCCCAGGGCGCGTGACGCCGTGAGCCCCTCGCGCAACCCCTGCGCCTCCAGTGCGCGCACCTCGTCGATCAGTCCGGCCTCCCACATCCTGTCCACCCGGTCCGCGATGCGCTCGTCAAGCTCCGGGCGGGCCACGTCGACACCGATCTGGACGGTGTCGTAGACGCTGTCGGGGCCGGGCAGATTGGCCGTGAAGGGCTTGCCGGTGATCTCGATCACTTCGAGCGCCCGGACGATCCGGCGGCCGTTCCCGGGGAGGATGGCGCGGCCCGCGCCGGGATCGGCGGCGGCGAGCCGGGCATGCAGCGGGCCCGGGCCCGAGGCGGCCAGTTCCTCTTCCAGCCGGGCGCGGATCGCGGGGTCGGTGCCGGGGAAGTCGAGGGCGTCGACGGCTCCGCGCACATAGAGCCCGGACCCTCCGACCAGGACCGGGGTACGGCCCTCGGCGAGCAGCCGGTCGATCTCGGCCCGGGCGAGCTTCTGGTAGTCGGCGACATTGGCGGTCTCGGTGACGTCCCAGACGTCGAGCAGATGGTGGGGGACTCCCCCGCGCTCCTCCACCGTCAGTTTCGCGGTGCCGATGTCCATCCCCCGGTACAGCTGCATGGAGTCGGCATTGACGACTTCCCCGTCCAGCCGGCGGGCCAGGAAGACCCCCAGATCGGACTTTCCGGCCGCGGTGGGACCGACAACGGTGATGACCCGCGGTGCGGGAGCTGAGCTACTCACCGCCCCAGTCTCGCAAACTCCGGCCGATGTCCCCGAATGAGCGAGGTGACGCCCCGCTCGGGGCTTCGTTGCCTGTTGCGGGATTCCGAACACCGGTCTCCCCGCCGACTGCCCGGGGGCACCGGCAGCAGAGGGCTCAGGGCAGCGCGGATCTTCACCCACCCGAGTACGCTATGGAGAAAATATGGGCGTTTTTGCATGGTTCCTTCGCCGGTCCAAGGGATCCGGGGACGTCACGGACACGCAGGCTTCCCCGGCCGGGGAAGCGGGCGCGGATACCCTGGCGGCGGAGCCCGGGGCCGGACGGGAGGACACGGCCGGGTCCGCGGACCCGGCCGCGCGGGATACCGCGGATACCGCCGGGACGGAGCGGACCGAGAGCTCGAAGGACACGGCGGACGCGGTGCGGCAGGCCGCTCCGCAGGATATTGAGGGCGGTGCGGGCACGGAGAGCGCCGAGCCCGCGGACGGCGCGGAGAAGGCGGCGGCCGAGGTGACCGAAGCCGGTACGGCGGAGGAAGCGAAGGCAGCGGATACGGTCGCGGAGAGTGTGGAGATTCCCCGGCAGCAGTCGGCCGGGGAGGCCGCGGACCGCGAGGCCGGCGAGGGCGCCCGCAAATAAGTTCACACAGTCGCACGCAGTCCCACGACGAAAGGTGCCCCATGGGTCTCCTGGACAACCTGAAGGCCAAGCTCGCCCCCGCCAAGGAGAAGGTCTCCGACTTGGCGCAGCAGCACGGGGACAAGATCGAGCAGGGTCTGGACAAGGCCGCGCACGCGGTCGACGCACGGACCAAGGGCAAGTACAGCGACAAGATCGTGACCGGCACCGGCAAGGCCAAAGAGGCCCTGGACCGGATCGCGCACAAGGATGACGGCGGCAACCCGCCGAAGCCGCCCACGTCCTGATCGGACCCCGGGAGCCCGCCGGCTTCCGGAATCCGGTGGATTTCAACGGCGGACGGCCGCGGAGCATCTCGCTCCGCGGCCGTCCGTCTGTTTGTTTGTTTGTTCGTCTGCCTGTCTGTCTTTGCGGTGCCGTTCCGTGCTGTCCTCGCGGTGCCGTTCCGTGCGGACGGGTCAGGACCAGGTCGCGACGTGGTAACCGACGCCGTACGGAGCGTCCTCGTACAGCAGGCGCCCGCCGAGACCGGCGCCCTCCGCGGCGCCCGCGAGCACCTGCCAGGGGGCGCGGCCGGCCGCCTTGAGCTCGTACGACAGTGACGCGTCCAGCGCGGCCAGGGCGGCGGTATCCGCGTCGCCGAGCGCCCGGGCCACCTCGGTGTCGAAGCCCTCGGCCCGTTCGTCCAGATAGCCCGGCGCCTTCAGGGTGCGGCATGCGCTGCCGTCGCCCATCACCAGCAGGGCCACCCGGTCCGCCCGGGCGGCCAGATCGCGCCCGGCGGCCAGGGCCGACGCCGGTGCCGAGTCCTCGCCGACACCGAGCCCCTCCACCGGGGACGCGGCCCAGCGCGCCCGGCCGAGCAGCCAGGCCCCGACGGACAGGGAGTGCGGAAGCGGGCGTTCCTGGGCGGGCCCGACACCGAGGTGTACGCCGGTGTCGACCCCGAAGCCGCGGAAGGAGCCGGCCGCGCCGGCACGGTGGACGCCCCGGCCGTCCTCGTCGGCGGGTCCGACCACCACCAGGAGACCGGGCCGGGCGGCCGCGAGGACTCCGACCGCGTCGGCACACGCGGTCCGCGCGGCGTCGAGTTCGGCTGCGGCGCCCGCGGCGACCTCGGGCACCAGCAGCGGCGGGCAGGGACAGACTGCGGCGGCGACAAGCATGATCGGCAGCCTAGTGCGTACCGGGCCGCGGTCCGGGGACCGGACGGGCGCGGCCGGGTCAGCCCAGACCGCAGGCGGGCGCCGCGGCGGCCGGCAGCGGCTCCGGGACACCGATCTTCGGCAGACCGAGCATCACACCGGCCGGTTCGGCGGGCTTGGCATTGCGCTTCTCCCAGGCGTCACCCGCGCTGGTGCGGCGCACGGCGGCGACCGGCCCCTCGGCGAGCAGATGGTGGGGGGCGGCGTAGGTGATCTCGACGGTCACCACGTCACCGGGGCGGACCTCGCCGTCCGGCTTGGTGAAGTGGACCAGGCGATTGTCCGGGGCACGGCCCGAGAGCCGGTGGGTGGCACCGTCCTTGCGGCCCTCGCCCTCGGCGACCATGATCTCCAGGGTCCGGCCGACCTGCTTCTTGTTCTCGGCCCAGGAGATCTCCTCCTGGAGGGCGACCAGCCGCTCGTAACGGGCCTGGACGACGGCCTTCGGGATCTGTCCGTCCATGGTCGCGGCGGGGGTGCCGGGGCGCTTGGAGTACTGGAAGGTGAAGGCGTTGGCGAACCGCGCCTCGCGGACCGTGTGCATCGTCTGCTCGAAGTCCTCCTCGGTCTCGCCGGGGAAGCCCACGATGATGTCGGTGGAGATGGCGGCGTGCGGGATCGCGGCGCGCACCTTCTCGATGATCCCGAGGAACCGCTCCTGCCGGTAGGAACGGCGCATCGCCTTCAGGACGGTGTCCGAGCCGGACTGCAGGGGCATGTGCAGCTGCGGCATCACATTGGGCGTCTCCGCCATCGCGGCGATCACGTCGTCGGTGAAGTCGCGGGGGTGCGGGGAGGTGAACCGGACGCGCTCCAGGCCCTCGATCCGCCCGCAGGCGCGCAGCAGCTTGCTGAATGCCTCGCGGTCGCCGATGTCGGAGCCGTAGGCGTTGACGTTCTGGCCGAGCAGGGTGATCTCGGATACGCCTTCGGAGACGAGCGCCTCGATCTCCGCGAGAATGTCGCCGGGCCTGCGGTCCTTCTCCTTGCCGCGCAGGGCGGGCACGATGCAGAAGGTGCAGGTGTTGTTGCAGCCGACGGAGATCGAGACCCAGGCGGCGTAGGCGGACTCGCGGCGCGTCGGGAGGGTGGAGGGGAACGCCTCCAGCGATTCCGCGATCTCCACCTGCGCCTCTTCCTGGACGCGGGCGCGCTCCAGCAGGACGGGCAGCTTGCCGATGTTGTGCGTGCCGAAGACGACATCGACCCAGGGAGCCCTGGTGACGATAGTGTCGCGGTCCTTCTGGGCGAGACAGCCGCCGACGGCGATCTGCATTCCGGGGCGCCGGGTCTTCATCGGCGCGAGGCGGCCGAGGTTGCCGTAGAGCTTGTTGTCCGCGTTCTCCCGGACCGCGCAGGTGTTGAAGACGACGACATCGGCGTCGCCGTCGGCGTTCGCGGGGGCGCGCACATAGCCGGCCCGCTCCAGCAGTCCGGACAGCCGTTCGGAGTCATGGACGTTCATCTGGCACCCGTAGGTGCGGATCTCATAACTGCGCTGAACGTCCACTGCCTGGCTCCGGTCGCTGCTGGTCATGTGACAAGGGTAGGCGGTGACCGGGGCAGCTCATGCCCGGGAGCCCGCGGTCCGCCGAGGGCCGTGCGGGGCCGTGATCGCCGGGAGGAGCGGTTCCGCTTGTGGCGTCCACTCGCCAGGGCCTGGTCATTACAGGGAGTCACCTGGCAGGATCGCAAACATGTTCCAGGCCACATTCCGTATCAGCCGCCGTCGCGCCGTCCAGGCGTCGACGGCCCTGGTGGTGCTGCTCGGAGTGGTGTTCTGGTGGCTGCTGCCCCTCGGCGAGTCCCGGCCACAGGGGTCGATCACCTTCAGTACGGGCTTGCAGACCGGTGTCTATCAGCGGTACGGCGCCATGCTGAAGGACGCCCTGGCCAGGGACATGCCCGATGTCGAGATACAGCTGCGGCTGAGCGAGGGATCCCAGCAGAATCTCGCGCGGGTGGCCTCGGGCGAGGCGGATTTCACCATCGCCACGGCCGACGCGGTCGCGAAGTACATACGGGACGGCAAACCGGGCGCGGAGCGTCTGCGCGGGTGTGCCCGGCTCTACGACGACTATGTGCAGCTGGTGGTTCCCCGGGGCTCCTCCGTGCGCGGGGTGGAGGATCTGCGCGGCAGGAAGGTGGGGGTCGGGCCGGAGGGGTCGGGGGTGCGGCTGGTGGCCGATCGGCTGCTGGCGGCGTCCGGGCTGGATCCGGCTTCGGACATCACACCGGTGCCCGCCGGGATAGACACCGTGCCCGGGCTCCTGGAGCTCGGGGAGCTCGACGCCTTCTTCTGGTCGGGCGGTCTGCCGACCGGAGCGGTGCGGAAGCTGTCCGAGCAGATGGAGGTACGGCTGGTGCCGCTGAAGCCGGCACTCGTCGACCGGGTCCACGCCTCCAGCGATGTGACGGGCTACTACCGCCTCGCGGTGATGCCGGCGGACGCCTACCCGCGCGCTCAGAACAATGTGCCGGTGCCGACGATGGCGGTGGCGAATCTGCTGGTGACCACGGAGGGGGTGGAGAAGGCGATGGTGGAGGGGTTCACCCGCACCGTGATCAAGAGCCGGGATCGCATAGGCAACACGGTCCATCCGGCCCAGCTGGTGGACCTGAGAACGGCGATTTACACGGATCCGCTGCCACTGCACGAAGGGGCGCAGGGCTACTACGTCTCGGAGAAGCCCTGACGTTCGCTCGTCATCCCTCTCCGCATCCCCGTCCGTACCGCTGTCACCCGCCCCACTCCGCCCATTCCTGTCCGGGGTCCGGGCGTCCGGGTCCGGGCGTCCGGCCTCGCCGACGGAGACCGCGGTCATCGGGAAGAGCTCGCCCCTGCGAGGCGGTGCCCGGCGGTCTCCCGGCTCATGGCCTCACGCCGCTCCCGGGGCGGTACGCGGCAGGGTGACGGTCACCCTGAGGCCCTGGGGGGTGTGGTGGGCGTAGGAGATGCGCCCGCCGCCCGCCGAGAGGAGTGCGCGGGAGATCGAGAGCCCGAGACCCGAGCCCTTGATGTTCTGGTGGCGGCCGCTGCGCCAGAAGCGGTCACCGATGCGGGCCAGTTCCTCATCGGTCAGACCCGGGCCGCCGTCCGTGGTCACGATGGTGCAGCTGTTGCCTTCCGAGGCCACCGAGACAGTGACCTCCTCCCCTCTCGGCGTGAACTTGAGCGCGTTGTCGATCACGGCGTCCAGGGCGCTGGAGAGGGCGATGGGGTCGGCCCAGGCGGTGATCGCCGTCAGCCGCCCGGTGAGGCGGACACCCTTCTCATCGGCGAGCGGGCTCCAGGCGGCTATGCGCTCGGCGGCGAGTTCGCCGATGTCGACGATTTCGAGGGAGGCGGAGGTGTGTTCGGCCAGTGCCAGATCGAGCAGGTCGTCGAGGACCTGGGAGAGGCGTTTGCCCTCGGTCCGGACCGAGGCGATCTCCTGGTTGTCCTCGGGCAGTTCGAGAGCGAGGAGTTCGATACGGAGCAGCAGTGCGGCGAGCGGGTTGCGCAGTTGGTGGGAGGCGTCGGCGACAAAGGCCCGCTGCTGTTCCAGCACCTCCTCCACGTTGTCGGCCATCTCGTTGAAGGAGCGCGCCAGCCGGCGCAGTTCCGGCGGGCCGCCGGCCGCCGCGACCCGGGAGTTCATCCGGCCGGTGGCGATGTCGTGGGTGGCCGCGTCCAGGATCCGCACGGGGCGCAGCACCCAGCCGGTGAGGCGGAAGGCGGCGCCGACGGCGAGCAGCATCGCCGCGCCCTCGCCCGCCGCGATCAGCAGCCAGCCCTCCAGGACCCGGGCGCGCAGCTGCCCGGTGGGGGATTCGGTGAGCACCACGGCGACCACATCGCCGTCGCGCACCACCGGCGAGGCGACCACCAGCCGGGCCTTGTCCTGCCAGGGCCAGACCTGGGGCGGATCCTGGCTCCGCCGCCCCGTCAGGGCCTCCTTGAACGCCTGGTACCCCGCGGTGCCCCGGGCCGGGAGGGACCAGCCCTCGGGGGCGAGGGCCATGGCCGTCTCGTCGCGGTAGAAGATGCCGACGCTGATCGAGTAGGTGGCGTTGTAGCGGTTGAGCTGCTCGCGCAGGGTGGAGCGCCGGCCGTCCACGCTGCCCGAGTCGGTGACGAACTGAGCCAGCGCCGCGAACCGCACGGTGTCGTCGATCCGGTCCACGACGACCCGCTGCTGCTGGGCCGCGGCGAGGCTGACGGCGAGCGGAAAGCCGAGGGCGAGCAGTACGCCCGCCATCAGGACGATGAGGAGGGGAAGGAGTCGAGTGCGCACAGGAGGATCAGGCAGTCGGGGCCACGAGCCGGTAGCCGACGCCTCGGACGGTCTCGATCAGGGCGGGCATGCGGAGCTTGGAGCGCAGGGAGGCGACATGCACCTCAAGGGTGCGGCCGGTCCCCTCCCAGCTGGTGTGCCAGACCTCGCTGATGATCTGCTCGCGGCGGAAGACCACTCCCGGCCGCTGGGCGAGCAGCGCCAGCAGGTCGAATTCCTTCCGGGTGAGCTGTACGGATTCACCGCCGACGCTGACGCGGCGCGTGGGCAGCTCGATGGTGACCGTGCCGAGCGTCAGGGCGTTGCCCACCTCGCCCGCGAGATCGTCGGCGGAGGGATTGCGCCTGCTGACGGCGTGGATACGGGCGAGGAGTTCCCCGGTGTCGTACGGCTTGACCACATAGTCGTCGGCGCCGAGGTTGAGCCCGTGGATCCGGGACCTTATGTCGGAGCGGGCGGTCACCATGATCACCGGTGTCGAGGTGATCTTGCGGAGCCTGCCGCACACCTGATAACCGTCCAGATCGGGCAGCCCGAGGTCGAGCAGGATCACGCCGAACGGCGGCTTGCCGGGGTGGGAGGCGGGCAGCACGGAGTGCAGCGCCTCCTCGCCGTTGCGGGCGTGGACCACGTCGAAGCCGTGCCGTGCGAGCACTGCGGAGAGCGCGGCGGCGACATGGTTGTCGTCCTCGACGAGCAGCAGCCTCATGGACCCCCTTCGGTCATGCGATTCGGCCGGCGGCCGGGTGGTGCGGTCGGTGGTGCGCGGTCGTACGGCCCCGGATCGGCACCGGCTCCCGATCGGCACCGGCACTCCCGGCCGGGCGGGCGTGAGCCGCGGTGCGAACCTGCGCGGTGCACGGTCCCGCGCGCGGCGCCGGGCTCGCCCGGGTCCGGTTCACGGGTTCCAGTGTGCGGTCCCGGCCGGGCTCCGGCGCACGGTACGTCGGGTGCCGCGGCGCGCGGCGCACCACGGCATCAATCCCGATCCCCGCCGGGGAGTCAAGTGGCATTTCCCCACCAGCCGGTTTCCGTTATCCACCCGGTACGCCGGACGTCACCTCCTTCACCCATAGTGTCCGCCTGAAGCCATATCGTTATGCTCAATTTCCGCTCAGATGTAATGACGCTGGTCGCACCACGTCACTAATGTCCTCCCAACCGAGGAGGACGGAGCGACAAGCCGATGAGCGGAGTATCAGTAACCAAGGGTGCCGCAGACGCTGTGCCGGCGGCCGGCGGTGACCTGGTCGTACTGAACAACGTCAACAAGCACTTCGGCGCGCTGCACGTGCTCCAGGACATCGACCTGACCATCGCCCGCGGCGAGGTCGTGGTCGTCATCGGACCCTCCGGGTCCGGCAAGTCCACACTGTGCCGCACCATCAACCGCCTGGAGACGATCGACTCCGGTGCGATCTCGATCGACGGCAAGCCGCTGCCCCAGGAGGGCAGAGAGCTGGCCCGGCTCCGCGCCGATGTCGGCATGGTCTTCCAGTCGTTCAACCTCTTCGCACACAAGACTGTGCTGGAGAACGTGATGCTGGGCCAGGTCAAGGTCCGCAGGACGGAGAAGAAGGCCGCCGAGCAGAAGGCGCGCCGGCTTCTCGACCGGGTCGGCGTGGGGTCGCAGTGCGACAAGTACCCGGCCCAGCTCTCCGGCGGTCAGCAGCAGCGCGTCGCGATCGCCCGTGCGCTGGCCATGGACCCCAAGGTCATCCTCTTCGACGAGCCGACCTCGGCTCTCGACCCGGAGATGATCAACGAGGTCCTCGAAGTCATGCAGCAGCTGGCGAGGGACGGGATGACGATGGTCGTCGTCACCCACGAGATGGGTTTCGCCCGCTCCGCCGCGAACCGGGTGGTCTTCATGGCCGACGGCAGGATCGTCGAAGAGGCCGCGCCCGATGAGTTCTTCAACAACCCGCGCAGCGACCGGGCCAAGGACTTCCTGTCGAAGATCCTGCACCACTGACGACCGACGAATCACGACGTAAGGGATGTTCACCATGAAGCTCCGCAAGGTATCCGTGGCCATCGCCACGGGGCTCACCCTCTCGCTCACCCTCGCCGCGTGCGGCGGTGACAGTGGTTCCGACAGTGGCGGCGGCAAAGACAAGATCACCGTTGGCATCAAGTTCGACCAGCCCGGTCTCGGCCTGAAGACGCCCGAGGGCAAGTACACCGGCTTCGACGTCGACGTCGCCACGTATGTCGCCAAGGAGCTCGGGTACGAGGCCAAGGACATCGTCTGGAAGCAGGCCCCCAGCGCGGAGCGCGAGAACCTGATCCGCAACGGTGATGTCGACTTCGTGGCGGCGACGTACACGATCAACGACAAGCGCAAGGCGGAGGTCGACTTCGCCGGACCGTACTTCCTCGCCCACCAGGACCTGCTGGTCCGCACCGACGAGACGGGCATCACCAAGCCCGAGGACCTCAACAGCAAGAAGCTGTGCTCGGTCACCGGCTCGACCTCGGCGCAGAACGTCAAGGAGAAGCTGGCGCCCAAGGCGGACCTTCAGGAGTTCGGCGGGTACTCGGAGTGCCTGACCGGCCTGGAGAACAAGGCTGTTGACGCGCTGACCACGGACGACTCCATCCTTGCCGGTTTCGCCGCGCAGAAGGAGCACCAGGGCAAGTTCAAGCTCGCCGGCCTGAAGATGAGCGACGAGCCGTACGGCATCGGCCTCAAGAAGGGCGACAAGGAGCTCCGGGACAAGATCAACAAGGCCCTGGAGAAGATGCAGTCCGACGGCTCCTGGGAGAAGTTCGTCTCGGCCAACTTCGGCCCGGCCAACTACAAGAACGACCCGGCACCGAAGATCACCGAGACCAGCTGAAGCCGGCGGTGACGTGCCACCGGCCCCGGCCGGTGGCACGCGCCACGATCCAACCAGGAGAGATCGCGGGTCAACGTGTTCGACTTCCTTGATTCCGGGCAGTACGACCTGCTCGGCGCGTTCTGGACGACGGTCCAACTCGCCTTCTACTCGGCCGTGGGCTCCCTGATATGGGGAACACTGCTGGCCGGAATGCGGGTCGGCCCCGTACCGATGATGCGGGCCTTCGGGACCGCCTATGTGAATGTGGTCCGCAACATCCCGCTGACCGTGATCGTCGTCGCCTGCTCACTGTGCCTCTTTCAGACACTGGGCTTCGAACTCGGCGGCGACAACTCCAAGGACACCGGCTTCCGGCTGGCAGTGCTCGGCCTGATCGCCTACACCGGCACCTTCGTCTGTGAGGCGCTGCGCTCGGGCATCAACACCGTCCCGGTCGGCCAGGCCGAGGCGGCCCGCGCGCTGGGGCTGAGCTTCTTCCAGGTGCTCACGCTCATAGTCCTCCCCCAGGCGTTCCGCTCCGTCGTGGCTCCGCTGGCGAATGTACTGATCGCCCTCACGAAGAACACCACGGTGGCGGCGGCGATCGGCGTCGCGGAGGCGTCCCTGCTCATGAAGGAAATGGTCGAGAACGAGGCCCAGGCGCTCTTCGCCGTCTTCGCGCTCTTCGCCTTCGGGTTCATCGTTCTCACCCTGCCCACCGGGCTGATCCTCGGCTGGGTGGCCAAGCGCGTGGCGGTGAAGCGATGACTTCCGTTCTCTATGACGCCCCCGGCCCCCGGGCCAAGCGGCGCAATCTGCTCTACACCGGCGTCTTTCTCGTCCTTCTCGGGCTCGCGGCCTGGTGGGTTCTCGCCACCATGGCCGAGAAGGAGCAGCTGACCGCGGAGAAATGGAGCCCGTTCGTCACGGACTCCCAGGTATGGACCACCTTCCTGCTCCCCGGACTCTGGGAGACGGTCAAGGCGGCCGCGATCGCCGTGGTGATCGCCCTGCCGCTCGGCGCGGTTCTGGGCATCGGACGGCTCTCCGATCACGCCTGGGTACGGGTGCCCGCCGGAATCGTGGTCGAGTTCTTCCGCGCGATCCCGGTGCTGCTGCTGATGGTGTTCGCGAGCGCCGCGTTCGTGCAGTTCACCGACATCGAGTCGGACATCCGGCCGATGTACGCCGTGATCACCGGCCTGGTGCTCTACAACGCCTCGGTGATCGCCGAGATCGTACGGGCGGGAATCCTCTCCCTCCCGAACGGGCAGACGGACGCCGCGAAGGCGATCGGTATGCGCAAGTGGCAGAGCATGGCCTTCGTGCTGCTGCCGCAGGCGGTCACGGCCATGCTCCCGGCCCTGGTCAGCCAGCTGGTGGTGATCGTCAAGGACACCGCGCTGGGCGGCGTGATCCTCGGCTTCTCCGAACTGCTCTACCAGAACCGCCCGATCACCGCGAACTACGGCGCCAACACCATCGCCACGCTCACGGTCATCGCGCTGATCTACGTCGTCCTCAATTTCGCGCTCACCAGCCTGGCGGGCCGGCTCGAGAGCCGCAGCCGCCGGACCAAGAAGAGCACGGGGGCAGTGGTCGACATCAAGAAGATCGACGCAGGACTCGGCGGCGGGGTCTGACCCGTACGCCGATGGGAGAGGGGCGGTGGCGCGGCGGTGCCACCGCCCCTCTCCCTTGCCCTCGTACAGTGCGGTACGCGGCCCGCGGCCCGGCCCCCGCGCGGTCCCCCTCCGTGCGGGAACCACCCGCTGCGGCATCCGGCCGAACAGTGCGGGCCATGTCGTTCTCCTGTCACTTGACGCAGGAACCCCCAATCGGTTGCATACGTTCTGTGATCACGTACCGGACCACCACCGCCTATGCCGGCCCGACCCTGCAAGCCCGGGGAGTCGTGCCGTGGACCCGGTGATCATTGTCGGCGCGGGACCGGTCGGGCTGGCGCTCGCGCTCGCGCTCGCGCGGCAGAGTGTTCCGTCCGTCGTGCTGGACGAGAGCGACGGCGGCGAAGAGCCGCGTCCCGCGCGCACCGTCGTGCTCCGTTCCGATACCGCCGCCATGGCCGAGCGGCTCGGTTGCGCCACCATCCGCGACGAGGGCGCGCACTGGTCCGGCTGGCGCTCCATGCGGCGCAAACAGCAGGTCAGGCAACTACCGCTGGGCGGCGCCGACGACGAGGACGCGCCGCCGTCCCCCCTGCACATTCCCCAGCATGCGCTCACCCGCGGGCTGCGCGAGGCCGCCGGTGCCCAGCCGCTGGTCACCGTGGTGACCGAGAGTCATATGGACGCACTGGAGCAGGACGCGGACGGTGTCACCGTGCACACCCGGGGCCCGGCGGCGACCTGGTGGCGCGGCAGTCATCTGGTGGGCTGCGACGGCGCGCGCTCCACGGTCCGCAAACTCCTCGACATCCGCTTCCCCGGGCGCACCGCCGTGGAACGGCATGCGGTCGCCACCCTCCGCGCCGAACTCCCCTGGCCCGACGAGGCCGTGTCGCACCGTCTGCCGCCCTGGCGGTCCGGCGGCCCGGAGATCACCGCCCGCCCGCTGCGGGACGACACCTGGCGGCTGGACTGGCTGCTTCCGCCGAGTGGCGAACTGGTCACCCCGGACACCCTGGTGGCCCGCGTCCGGGACACCCTGGCGGGCTGGTGCGGGGAGACACCTCCGTACGAGCTCATCGACACCGGCGTCCACACCGTTCACCACCGGCTGGCCCGGCGCTGGCGCGTGGACCGGGCGTTTCTCGCGGGCGACGCGGCGCATCTGCTCGGCGCGCTCGGCACGCAGGGCGTCGACGAGGGGCTGCGGGACGCCGGGAATCTCGCCTGGAAGCTGGCGCAGGTCTGGCACCACGGCCCGTCCGACGCCCTGCTGGACAGCTATCAGGCCGAGCGCAGGACCGCCGTCGCCGCCCGGCTGCGCGCCGCCGACCAGGCCCTGTCGGGGCTGCGCGGGAGCAACCCGCTGCGCGGCCGTCTGCCCGGCGCCGCGCGCGGGCAGGACACCCTCCTGAGCGACGGCCATGTGGGGCAGGGGACACTCGGATCTCTCCCGGTGTACGCGCACTCCCCCCTCGCGCCCGAGCACACCCCGGCCCGGATCTCCGTCGGTACGGCGGCGGGGGCACCGGTCGCGGATGTCCGGGTGACGGCGCCGGACGGCACGAGCGCGCGGCTGCGCGACCGGCTGGGGCAGGGACGGGCGCTGGTGGTCCTGGTGGCGCCCGGTACCGGGGTGTGGGACCGCAGGCACTGGCAGAGCGCGGGGCTGATGCCCCGGCTGGCGGCCGCGGTGAGCGCGCTTCCGATACGGGCCGAACTGCTGGTGACGGAGGGCTATCCGGGTGCCTCGGCGCACTGGGTCCTGCTGGTGCGGCCGGACGGCCATCTGGTGGCGGCTTTCTCCGGGGTGCGCCCGGCCGAGCTGTACGCGGCGGCGGACGCGGTCCGGGGCGGCGCACCCGCTGAGACACCCAGCGACCGCACTGCGGACATCAATTGACCCATGGGGGTCACCATGGTCTACTCCGAAATGTGACCGACACCGATGTGCGCCTGTGGCGGAGGGTCCATATGGACCTCGTCCGCTACGCGGGCTGCGTGTGTCGACCGTCCTGCTGAACTCGCCTTCCCTCCGCGCGCCGTGGGTCGATGCCCGGTGTGCGTTCCAGCGAACTCTCAGGACGGTTTCCGTGTCCCAGTCTCCACCCGGGTCCGCCCCGGTCTTCTCCCCGCCGCTCTCCCCCACCGCCCGCTCCTCCGCCGGCACCGTCCGGCACGCTGCTTACGGGCGGGTGGGCCGAGGTGGTCCCACCTCGGCCGAACTGCTCGACTTCGTCCGGCGGGCCGCTGCCGACAGCGAGCTGATCGCGACGCTTCCGCTCGATCCGGAAGGCCGTACCTGGGTCCGGCTGGACGGGCCCCGCGGGAGCGAGGCATGGCTGATCGGCTGGCCCCCGGGCACCGGAACCGGCTGGCACGACCACGCGGATTCCCTGGGTGCCTTCGCCACGGCGGCAGGTCAGCTGACGGAGAACTCCCTCTCCGTACGGCTTCCGTCGGACGGCTGGAAGACCCTGGAACTACACGAGGGACTCGACCGGGAACGGCGGCTGGCGGAAGGCCAGGGCCGGGCGTTCGGAACGCACCATGTGCACGAGGTGCTGAACCCGTCCGCGACCGAGCATGCCGTGTCGGTCCACGCCTACTACCCGCCGCTGCCGCTGATCCGCCGCTTCAGCCGGACCGGACCGGTGCTCCGTCTGGAGCAGGTCGAACGTCCGGAGGACTGGCAGTGAGCGGCCGGGAGACCTCGGGCGACGGGGCGACGGGGCCGGGCGGTCCGGAGGGGCCGATCGGGATAGACGAGCTGCTGGAGAAGGTCCGGGCGGATCTGGACCGGATCGGCCCGGAGCGGGCTTTCGGGGAAGCCTCGGCCGGTGCGCTGCTGGTGGACATCCGCTATGCGGCACTGCGCGAGCGTGACGGGTTGATTCCCGGTGCGCTGATCGTGGAGCGGAATGAGCTGGAGTGGCGGCTCGATCCCCAGGGCAGCCACCGGGTGCCCGAGGCGGACAGCCATGAGCTGCGGATCGTGGTGATCTGCAATGAGGGGTACGCCTCGTCGCTGGCCGCGGCCTCGCTGCGCCAACTCGGGCTGCACCGGGCGACGGATCTGATCGGCGGCTTCCAGGCGTGGAAGGCCGCAGGGCTGCCGGTGGACCGGGCGGACCGATGAGCGGAGCGGAGTGAGCACGGAGCGGCGGCCCGGGGAGGAGAAGGGCGAGCGAGGGCGGAATTCCGCCGTACTGCTCACCTTCCCCTGAGCCCGAGGAGCCCCTGCCCTGCGGGCCCGGGCTCCTCACCGGCCTCCGCCGGCCTGCCGTTCCGCCGACCGCCGGGTGCCCGTCACGCCGCCCGTACGACCGGCTCCGCCGAAGCCGGCACCGGAGCCGCTTCGGCTTCCGTACCGCTGCCGATGCGAGATGCCGATGCCGATGCCGATGCCGATCAGAGGATCTCGTCCAGATCCTCCACGTCCTCTCCCTCTTCCTCCAGCGCCCGCCGGACCACGCGGAGCGCCATCCCCTCTCCGTATCCCTTGCGGGCGAGCATTCCCGCGAGGCGGCGCAGCCGCCGGTCGCGGTCCAGTCCCCGGGTGGAGCGGAGTCTGCGGGCGACCAGCTCCCGCGCGGTCGCCTCCTCCTGATCCGAGTCGAGCTGCCCCACCGCCTCGTCGATCAGGGCGGAATCGACCCCCTTGGTCCGCAGCTCCCGTGCCAGTGCGCGCCGGGCGAGCCCCCGACCATGGTGCCGGGACTCCACCCAGGCACCCGCGAAGGCCGCGTCATTGATGAGGCCCACATCCTCGAAGCGGGAGAGCACCTCCTCGGCCACCTCGTCGGGGATCTCCCGCTTCCGGAGCGCGTCCGCGAGCTGTTTTCGGGTGAGCGGATTGCCGGTGAGCAGGCGCAGACAGATCGCCCGTGCCCGCTCGGCGGGGTCGGCCGGTCCGGGTGGCAGCACTTTCCCGGCCCTCGACGGGTCAGTGCTGCCACCCTGCCCAGAGGGCGGCCGCTTCGCTGAGAAAGCCATGACCGGACTAGCTCTTGGCCGCCGCGGTCCTGGCCGTCTTCGCCTTGCCCGCGGGTGCGGGCACGGACTTGGCGGCCTCGTCGGCGGGAGCCGCAGCGGCGCTCGGCGCCTCCGCCGCCGGCTCGCTGCCCGGTGCCTCCGGCCTGACCCCGACGCCCAGCTTGTCCTTGATCTTCTTCTCGATCTCGTCGGCGAGATCGGGATTGTCCTTCAGGAAGTTGCGGGCGTTCTCCTTGCCCTGGCCGAGCTGGTCACCCTCGTACGTGTACCAGGCACCCGCCTTGCGCACGAAGCCGTGCTCGACGCCCATGTCGATCAGACCGCCCTCGCGGCTGATCCCGTGCCCGTACAGGATGTCGAACTCGGCCTGCTTGAAGGGCGGCGCAACCTTGTTCTTGACGACCTTGACACGGGTGCGGTTGCCCACCGCGTCCGTGCCGTCCTTGAGGGTCTCGATACGCCGGATGTCCAGCCGGACCGAGGCGTAGAACTTCAGCGCGCGGCCACCGGTGGTGGTCTCCGGCGAGCCGAACATCACACCGATCTTCTCGCGGAGCTGGTTGATGAAGATCGCCGTGGTCTTCGACTGGTTGAGCGCACTGGTGATCTTCCGGAGCGCCTGGCTCATCAGCCGCGCCTGGAGGCCGACGTGCGAATCACCCATCTCGCCCTCGATCTCCGCGCGGGGCACCAGCGCCGCGACGGAGTCGATCACGATCAGGTCGAGCGCGCCGGAGCGGACGAGCATGTCCACGATCTCCAGGGCCTGCTCGCCGTTGTCCGGCTGGGACAGGATCAGGGAGTCGATGTCGACGCCCAGCTTCTTCGCGTACTCCGGGTCGAGAGCGTGCTCGGCGTCCACAAAGGCCACCGCGCCGCCCGCCTTCTGGGCGTTGGCCACCGCGTGCAGGGTCAGGGTCGTCTTGCCGGAGGATTCCGGGCCGTACACCTCCACCACGCGGCCGCGCGGCAGCCCGCCGACGCCGAGGGCGACGTCGAGCGCGGTCGACCCGGTGGGGATGACCTCGATGGGCTCATTCGGCCGCTCGCCCAGGCGCATCACCGCGCCCTTGCCGAATTGCCGTTCAATCTGTGCGAGCGCGGCGTCCAGCGCCTTCTCGCGGTCGGTTCCTGCCATGGGTTCCACCCGATTTGCTTGTGTCGATCGCTTCACGTCACAGACGCTAACCCCTGCCACTGACAATGGGCCCCGGCGTCCCGTCCGCCTGTGGATAACTCCATGAGATCGGTGGCCGGAATCTCATGAGAACGGATGTTCGATTTTGGTGTCAAGCGCACTCCCCGGCGTGCCGCGAAGTACCTCTGACCCCAGTGTCCCCGACCGGTGAAGGATTCCCGGGAGGGCGGCGGACTCCGGGCCGCGAGCCGCCCGGGAAACGGCCGGGGGGAACGGAACGGGGGGCGCTCCGCCCTGGAGCACCCCCCCGTCACCGCTCACCCGGTCAGGCGGAGTCGTCCGCCCCGGCCTCGCGCCGCCGGCCGCCCAGCACCGTGCCCATCCTCCGCAGCAGCCGCCCGTCCCGCCGGCGGTGCCCCTGCACCCGGGGATCGTCGGTCACGTCGTAGCGCCGCACATAGGCGCCGAGGAACGCCTGGAGGGTGGCGACCGCCGGAATCGCGATCAGCGCGCCGACCGCGCCCATCAGCGCCGTGCCGACGATGACGGAGCCGAAGGCCACGGCCGGATGGATGTCGACGGTCCGGGCCGTGAGCTTGGGCTGGAGCACATAGTTCTCGAACTGCTGGTACACCACCACGAAGCCGAGCACCCACACCGCGTACCAGGGGTTCACGGTGAAGGCGATCAGCATCGGCAGCGCGCCCGCCAGATAGGTGCCGATCGTCGGGATGAACTGCGACACGAGGCCGACCCAGACGGCCAGCGCCGGAGCGTAGGGCACCCCCAGAATCTCCAGCAGCACGAAGTGCGCGGTGCCGGAGATCAGCGCCATCAGCCCCCGTGAGTAGAGATAGCCGCCGGTCTTGTCGACGGCGATCTCCCAGGCGCGCAGCACCTCGGCCTGCTTGGCCGGGGGCAGAACGGAACAGAGCGCCCTGCGCAGCCGGGGCCCGTCGGCCGCGAAGTAGAACGAGAAGAGGAAGATCGTCAGCAGCTTGAAGAGCCCGCCGAGAACAGTTGCGGAGATGTCGAGCACACCGCTCGCACTGTTCTGCACGTATTTCCGCAGCCAGTCCGATTCCAGGACATTCTTCTGGACCTCCAGCCGCGACAGCTCCGTGTGGAAGGTCTGGTTGATCCAGCTGATGACCGAGTCGAGGTACTTGGGGAAGTCCTCGACCATGGTCACGATCTGATCCGCGAGCATCGAGCCGAGAAGCACCACGAAGCCGACGGCCGCCGCCAGGACACCGAAGAAGACCAGGAAGGTGGCGAGTCCCCGGCGCATGCCGCGCGCCGCCATCCGCCCCACGGCGGGCTCGATCGCCAGCGCCAGGAAGAAGGCGATCAGGATGTTGATCAGCAATCCGATGAGCTGGTGGAAGGCCCAGTTGCCGAGCTGGAAACAGGCATAGAGGGCAAGGGCCAGCACCATGGCGCGCGGCAGCCAGCGGGGCATGCGGGCGGGAAGGACACCGGTCTCGGATCCGGGCGGCGGTGTGTCCGGCGGAGTCGCGCCTCCGGGCGCACCGGTGGACCGGGGGCCGCCGGCCTGCCCTGGCACCGCCCGGCCGGAATTCTTCCTTCCGCCCGTGGTGTCGGATCCATCGGATCCGTGCTGGTCATTTCTGTCGGTCTTCGGAGCCACGGGCCAAGTGTGGCCTACCCGCCGGCCCTCCGGGTGCGCCGGAGCCGACCGCCGGCCCCGGCGCACCGGCCGGATCAGCGCTTGTCGGCGGGGATGTCGACGGCCGCGCAGACCACCCGCCACACCTCTTTCGCTTCCCAGCCCTCGTTCAGCGCCTCGTGGACCGTGCGTCCGCCCAAGTCGGCCATCACATGATCGCGGGCGAAGGAATCGGCATAGGACCCGCCGAAATGATCAGCCATTCTTTCCCAGAAAATCGTCAACCGCATGCCCTCAGTATCCCGCCACCGGGTTGCGGTGCCGCACGTTCCGTATACGGCCGGATCTTTCCCCCCTACGGTCGGTGACATGGCTGGAACCGGAGCAGGCACCGCACTCTCCCCCTCGTCACCCCTCGCCCGCGCGGAGCGGTTCATCTGGCTCACCGCCCGGGTGCTCGAACAGCGGCGTTTCGCGTATCACTTCCTCGGCGGCGCCTCCGATGCCGTGGAAACCGCCCTGACCGCCTATCTCAACGGGGACGGCGGGTACGGCCACGCCCTCGAACCGGATCTCCGCGGCCCTGTCAGTCAGCCCCTGCACACCGGCCACGCCCTGCGGGTCCTGGATTCCATCGGCCGCTGCGGCGGACTGCGGGTGGAACGGATGTGCCAGTACTTCACCCGGGCGTCGACGGCGGACGGAGCGCTGCCCGCCGTCCTTCCCTCCCAGCGCGGCTATCCGGCCGCGCCCTTCATCCCGGTCGTCGACGACCCCCCGGGTGAACTGCTGGCGACGGGTCCGGTGGTCGGGCTGCTGCACGGCAACCAGGTCTGGCATGCCTGGCTCTTTCGCGCCACGGACTTCTGCTGGGCCGCCGTCGACGCGCTGGAGCACTCCCATCCGTACGAGATCGAGGCGGCCGTCGCCTTTCTGGAGGGCGTCCCGGACCGGGCGCGGGCCGAGGCGGCGGCGGACCGGCTGGGGCGGCTGGTCCGGGAGCGGCGGCTGGTGGTGCTCGACCCCGGGAAGCGGGACCGGTACCCGGTCGCCGACGGGTACGCACCCGGTGAGCACCACTTTCCGTACGACTACGCCCGTACGCCCCGGTCCCCGGCGCGGCGATGGTTCACGGACGAGGAGATGGCCCGCTCGCTCGACCATCTGGAGAGCGCGCAGGAGGAGGACGGCGGCTGGCCGGTCACCTGGCGTCCATGGGCGCCGGGTACGTCGCTGGAGGCCCGGCCGATCGTGACGGTCGAGGCACTGCGGACCCTGCGGGCGTACGGGCGGGCCATCGGCTGAGGCCACGGCCCGGCGGCTCCCGCTCCCGCTCCGGATCCCGGTCCCGGCCCTTGTCCTTGTGCGGTCAGCCGGTGACCGCCCGCACCCCGGCGGTGACCAGGACAGCCGCACCGATCACCACGAGGAAGGGGGCCCGCAGAACGAGCGCGAGCGCCGCCGCGGCGACTCCGGCGACGCGCGCGTCGAGGACGAGGGCGCCGTTCGCGCTGAAGGTCTGCTGAGCGGTGAGGGCGGCCAGCAGGGCGACGGGCAGCAGGGCCGCGAGCCGCTGGACGACCGGGCGCTCCAGGGCGTTGGCGGGGACCAGCAGACCGGCCAGTTTGACGAGATAGCAGCCGACGGCGGTCGCCGCGATCGCGATCCAGACACTCATCGGCTCTCCCCTTCCTTCTGGTGGGTGCTTTCCTCCGGAGCGGTGCCGGCGGTGTCCGGCGGGGCCGCCGGCTTCGCCGCCCCGGCGGCGTCCGGCGGGCCGGTCATGCGCCGGCCCTTCAGCCAGAGGACGGCGGGGGCGGCCAGCGCGGCCACCAGGACCGGTACTCCGGCGGGCAGTACGGGCAGCAGGCCCAGCCCGAGCACGACCGCGAGCCCGGCGGTCAGCCGCTCGGTCGCCGTGCGCAGCATCGGGGCCAGCAGCGCCAGGAAGACGGCCGGGCCGGCGGCGTCCAGGCCCCAGGCGCCGGTGTCGCCGATGGCCTCCGCGCCGAGCGCGCCCAAGAGGGTGGTCAGGTTCCACAGGACGTAGAGCGACAGCCCGGTGACGGTGAACCCGAGGCGGGCGGCCCGCCGGTTCGGCTGGGCCAGGGCGACGGCGGCGGTCTCGTCGATCACCCACTGGGCGGCGAACGGACGCACGGCGCGGGGCAGGGCGAGCAACTGGGAGAGCCGCAGCCCGTAGAAGGCGTTCCGGATGCCGAGGAAGAAGGCACCCGCGGCGGCGGTGTACGGATTGCCGCCCGCAGCGAGGGCGCCGACCAGCGCGAACTGGGAGGCGCCGGTGAAGACCAGCAGGCTGAGCGCACAGGTCTGGAGAAGAGTGAGCCCGGATCCGGCGGAGGTGACGCCGAAGGCGAAACCGGACAGGCCGACGGCGATGCCGACGCCGAGTGAGTCCCGGACGACCGCGGAGTCCGGCTTGGCGGTGCCGTCGGTGGATTCGGCGGCACCGGCGGGCGCGGCGGGGCCGGGTATCCGGGGGTGTGCCGGTGGACGGCTTGCGGGTTGGGTTGTCTGTTCTGCCACCCCAGGGACGTTACGCGGGGCTGTGATCAGCGGTCTTGTACGTTCTTGCGGGCTCCGCCCGGCGGGGTTGTCCGCGACGGCGCGGAGAGTCTCGGCGCGGCGGGCGCCGGGGTGCGGGCACCGCTGCCCGCCTCTCCCGTCGGAGCCGTTCCCTCCGTATCCGGGGCAGGGGCCGGGGGACGCTCCCCGGCGGGCCCGTCCTCCCGGGATGCGGGGAGCCGCCCGGCGCGTTCTCTGCGGTACGCGCCCGGGGGCACCCCCACGATCCGGGTGAAATGACGGTTGAGATGCGGCTGGTCGGTGAAGCCCACGGCGACGGCCGCCTCGGCCGGGGTGCCGCCGGAATCCAGGAGCCGGCGGGCCCGGCGCACCCGGGCGTCGGTGAGCCAGGTGTGCGGCGGCATGCCGTACGCCCTCCGAAAGGCGCGCAGCAGGGCGAACGGACTGGTGCCCAGCTCCCCGGCGAGCCGTTCCAGCGACGGCGGATCGGCCATGCGCTCCTCCAGTACGGCCCTGGCCAGCGCCGCCGTGCGCGACCCGGAGTCCGGCCGGGCGCCGCGGGGCGGCAGACGGCTGCCGTGACGGCCGAGGAGTCGGGCGACGGCGACCCTGAGCAGGCTGTCCGCCGCGAGCGCGTTTCCCGCTTCCGCGGCCCGGTGCACTCCCTTGATCAGTTCGGCGGCCTGCGGGTCCTCGACGATCGTCTCGCCGAACACCGGAGTGCCGCGCAGGGTGCTGACCTCGTCCGCTATCGCCGCGATCAGGCCGACCGACGGATAGAGGGTGGAGTAGGTCCAGCCGTCGGGATCACCGGCCCGCGCGGAGTGCGGCACCTCCGGGTTGATCATGACAACGGTGCCGGGGCGGGCCCGGATCAGGCCCTCGGGCAGCTGTACGTCCTCCACACCGCCGCTGACCGCGCCGAGGGTGAATCCTTCATGGCTGTGGCGGCGGAAGGTGTGCCGGACATACCGGGCGCGCAGCAGATCGAGGCCCGGCAGCTCCTCAAATCTCCAGTGCCTGGCCCACTCGCCCCGCTGCGGCTCCCCCATACCGCCCATTGTCCTCCGGACCGCGCTCCGGCGGGCCGCGCGGGCCGCCGGAGCACGCCGATGACCTCGGCGGTACCGGTCCGGGCGGGCGGGCCCGGGGAAGGCCGGGCGAGTATCCGGAATCGAGGAAACCGGGGCAAGCGAGTCCGGATGTGGCGAGGAGTGGACACGGATCCGGCTGTGGAGGCCGATTGTCAGTGGCGCGGTGCACGATGGGGGACATGGCCAGGACTGCGCTCGACTCCTTCTCCCCCGCGACCCGGAGCTGGTTCGCGGGAGCCTTCAGTGCGCCCACCGCCGCGCAGGAGGGGGCGTGGCACGCCATCGGCGAGGGATCGGATGTCCTGGTCGTGGCGCCGACGGGCTCGGGAAAGACCCTCGCCGCGTTCCTCGCCGCGCTGGACCGGCTGGCGTCCGTCCCCCCGCCCGCCGAGGCGAGGAAGCGCTGCCGGGTGCTGTACATCTCCCCGCTCAAAGCCCTCGCCGTCGATGTGGAGCGCAATCTTCGCAGCCCGCTGACCGGAATCACCCGGGAGTCGGTACGGCTGGGGCTGCCCGAGCCGGAGGTGCGGGTCGGCATCCGCTCGGGCGACACCCCGCCCGCCGAGCGCCGGTCGATGATCAGCAGACCGCCGGACATCCTGATCACCACGCCCGAGTCGCTCTTCCTGATGCTCACCTCAGCGGCCAGGGATGCCCTGGCCGGCGTGGAGACGGTGATCCTGGACGAGGTCCACGCGGTCGCCGGCACCAAGCGGGGGGCCCATCTCGCGCTCTCGCTGGAGCGGCTGGATCAGCTGCTGCCCCGTCCCGCCCGCCGGATCGGGCTGTCGGCGACGGTCCGCCCGGTGGGCGAGGTGGCCCGCTATCTCTCACCGCAGCGGAAGGTGGAGATCGTCCAGCCGCCCTCGGGCAAGGAATTCGATCTCTCCGTGGTCGTCCCGGTGGAGAATCTGGACGAGCCGCGCGCGGCCCGGGCCCCGGAGGACTCGGGACGGGACGGCTCCGCCGCCGTGCCCTTCGAACCCCCGCTCCCCGGCGGCTCCCCGGGCGGCTCACACGGCCGGCGGGAAGGGCCGTCGATCTGGCCGCATGTGGAGGAGCGGATCGCCGACCTGGTCCAGGCGCACCGGTCCACCATCGTCTTCGCCAATTCACGGCGGCTGGCGGAGCGGCTGTGCAACCGCCTCAACGAGATCGCCCATGAGCGCGCCACCGGTGAACCCTTCCCGGAGAAGGCACCGCCGGCCGAGATCATGGCCCAGTCCGGGGCGGCACAGGGCGCGCCGCCGCTGCTGGCCCGCGCCCACCACGGCTCGGTCTCCAAGGAACAGCGCGCCCAGGTGGAGGAGGATCTGAAGGCGGGCCGGCTGCCCGCCGTCGTGGCCACCTCCAGCCTGGAGCTGGGCATCGACATGGGCGCGGTCGATCTCGTCGTCCAGGTCGAGTCCCCGCCCTCGGTCGCCTCGGGGCTCCAGCGGGTCGGCCGTGCCGGGCATCAGGTGGGCGCGGTCTCCACCGGAGTGGTCTTCCCCAAGTACCGCGGCGACCTGGTGCAGGCCGCCGTGGTCACCGAGCGGATGCGCACCGGTTCCATCGAGGCGCTCCGGATCCCGTCCAATCCGCTGGACGTACTGGCCCAGCAGCTGGTGGCGATGGTCGCCATGGATCCCTGGCAGGCCGATGACCTGCTGGCGCTCGTCCGCCGGGCGGCCTCGTTCTCCGCACTGCCGGAGTCCGCGTTCACCGCCGTTCTGGACATGCTCGCCGGGCGCTACCCCTCCGACGCCTTCGCCGAGCTGCGTCCGCGCGTGGTCTGGGACCGCGTCGGGGGCACGGTCACGGGCCGGCCCGGCGCGCAGCGCCTCGCCGTCACCTCCGGCGGCACGATTCCCGACCGGGGGCTCTTCGGGGTCTTCCTCGCGGGCGCCGACCCGAAGAAGGGCGGCGGCCGGGTCGGCGAACTGGACGAGGAGATGGTGTACGAGTCGCGGGTCGGCGATGTGTTCACCCTCGGCACCACGTCCTGGCGGATCGAGGACATCACCCGGGACCGGGTGCTGGTCACCCCCGCCCCCGGGGTGCCGGGCAGACTGCCGTTCTGGAAGGGCGACCAGCTGGGCCGCCCGCTCGAGCTGGGCCGGGCGGTGGGAGCGTTTCTGCGCGAGGTCGGCGCCCTCTCCCCCGAGGATGCCCGGCTGCGGCTGCTGGCGGCGGGGCTGGACAACTGGGCGGCGGAGAATGTCCTCGCCTATCTCGACGAGCAGCGCCGGGCCTGCGGCCATGTGCCCGATGACCGCACCATCCTCGTGGAGCGGTTCCGGGACGAGCTGGGCGACTGGCGGGTGGTGATCCATTCCCCGTTCGGCGCGCAGGTGCACGCGCCCTGGGCCCTGGCGCTCGGTGCCCGGCTCGCCGAGCGGTACGGCATGGACGCCCAGGTGATGCATGCCGACGACGGCATTGTGCTGCGGCTGCCGGACGCCGATCTGATGGGGCTGGATCTGCTGGACGGCGATCCGGCGCATCCCGGCGCGGCCTTCGACGGCGAGCAGAGCCCGGTCGGCGCGGCGGACACCGTCTTCGAGAAGGATGAGGTCGAGCGGATCGTCACCGACCAGGTGGGCGGCTCGGCGCTGTTCGCCTCCCGGTTCCGCGAGTGCGCGGCGCGGGCCCTGCTGCTGCCGCGCCGCAGCCCGGGCAAGCGCACCCCCCTGTGGCAGCAGCGCCAGCGGGCCGCTCAGCTGCTCCAGGTGGCGAGCGAGTTCGGATCGTTCCCGATCGTGCTGGAAGCGGTCCGGGAATGCCTTCAGGACGTCTTCGACGTCCCTGGGCTGACCGAGCTGATGGGGGACATCGAGTCCCGGCGGGTCCGGCTGGTCGAGGTGACCACCCCCGAGCCCTCGCCCTTCGCCCGCTCCCTGCTCTTCGGCTATGTCGCCCAGTTCCTGTACGAGGGCGACTCACCGCTCGCCGAGCGGCGGGCCGCCGCCCTCTCCCTCGACTCGCGGCTGCTGGCGGAGCTGCTGGGCCAGGCGGAGCTGCGGGAGCTCCTCGACCCGGATGTCCTCACCGAGCTGGAGCGGGAGCTGCGGTGGCTCACCGAGGACCGGCGGGTCAAGGACGGCGAGGGAGTCGCCGATCTGCTGCGCGTCCTCGGGCCGCTCACCGAGGCGGAGTTGGCGGAGCGCGGTGCCGACCCCGGGTGGGCCGCGGAGCTGGCGGCCTCCCGGCGCGCCATCCGGGTCAGGATCGCGGGGACGGACCACTGGGCCGCGATCGAGGACGCGGGCCGGCTGCGGGACGCGCTGGGCACGGCCCTGCCGGTGGGTGTTCCGGAGGCGTTCACCGAGCCGGTCAGGGATCCGCTCGGTGACCTGCTCGCCCGTTTCGCGCGCACCCATGGCCCCTTCACCTCGCAGCAGGCCGCCGACCGGTTCGGTCTGGGACCGGCGGTGACCGATGGCGCCCTCCAGCGCCTGGCGGCGGACGGGCGCGTGGTCCGGGGCGAGTTCCGGCCCCCGCACACCCCATCGACCTCTTCCGAGGATTCCGGGGCCCGCTCCGTGGATCCGCTCCTCGGCCAGGAGTGGTGCGACGCGAATGTGCTGCGCAGGCTGCGCCGCCGTTCGCTGGCCGCGCTCCGGCACGAGCTGGAGCCGGTGGCACCGGCCGCCCTCGCCGCGTTCCTCCCCCAGTGGCAGCATCTGAACGGCAGGGATCTGCGCGGTATCGACGGCCTCGCCCGCGCGATCGAACAGCTTCAGGGTGCCGCGGTGCCCGCCTCCGCGCTGGAGAAGCTGATCCTGCCGTCCCGTGTCCACGGCTACGCCCCCGGGCTGCTGGACGAACTGACCACGACCGGCGAGGTCCTCTGGGCCGGTGCGGGCGCACTTCCCGGGAAGGACGGCTGGATCTCCCTCTATCCCGCCGACACCGCGCCCCTGCTGCTCCCCGAGCCGCATCCGCTGGAGCTGACCGCGCTCCACGAATCGGTGCTCACCGTCCTGGCCCCCGGGTTCGGGCTCTTCTTCCGCCAGATCGCCGACCAAGTCCGCGCCACCACCCACCCGGATGCGACGGATCCGCAACTGGCCGACGCGGTGTGGGATCTGGCCTGGTCCGGCCGGCTCACCAATGACACGCTCGCTCCGCTCCGCTCCCTGCTCGGCTCGGGCCGCACCGCCGGAGCCACCGCCCACCGCGCCCGGCGGACCGTGCCCCGAGGCCGGTACGGAAGCCTGACGGGAGCAGCCCGCCCGGTCTCCCGCGGCGGACCGCCGACCGTGAGCGGCCGCTGGTCGCTGCTTCCGGCGCGGGAGCCCGATGCCACCCACCGCGCCCACGCTCTGGCCCGCACCCTGCTGGACCGGTACGGCGTGGTGACCCGGGGAGCGGTGGCGGCCGAGGGGGTGCAGGGCGGATTCTCGGCCGTGTACCGGGTGCTGTCGGCATTCGAGGACAGCGGCAAGGCGCGCCGCGGCTATGTGGTGGAGGGCCTGGGCGCGGCGCAGTTCGCGGTGGACGGCGCGGTGGACCGGCTGCGGGCCGCCGCCGGGGCGCGGGAGCGCGCGGATGTCACGGCTCCTGCCGGAGCGGTGGTCCTGGCTGCCGCCGACCCCGCCAATGCCTATGGCGCGGCGCTCCCCTGGCCCGAGCCCCCGGAGGGCGCGAGCCACAAGCCGGGCCGCAAGGCGGGTTCCCTGGTGATCCTGGTCGGCGGTGAACCGGCGGTCTACATGGAACGAGGCGGGCGCACCCTCCTCGTCTGGGCGACCGCCCCCGGCGATCCGGCGCTGCCGGCCGCGGTGGAGGCACTGGCCGGCGCGGCTCGGGCGGGCACCCTGGGCACCGTCACCGTGGAGCGGGTGAACGGCTCCCCGGCGCTGACCTCCCCGCTCGCTCCCGTCCTGGAGGCGGCGGGCTTCCATGCCACACCCCGGGGGCTGCGCATACGCCCCTGACGGAACACGCGGGCGGCTCCGGTACCGCCGTGGACCCACCGGGGCCGCGGTCGGCGCATCATGGAGGGCATGCCCGAAGGAGACACTGTCTGGCTGACCGCGAAGCGGCTGCACGCCGCCCTCGCCGGGCGGGAGCTGACCCGGTTCGATCTGCGGGTGCCGCGTTTCGCCACCGCCGATCTCACCGGCCGGACCGTGCTCGATGTCACGCCGCGCGGCAAGCACCTCCTCACCCGGATCGAAGGCGGTGCGACCCTCCACTCCCATCTCAGGATGGACGGTTCCTGGCGGGTCTTCGACGCGGGCGAGCGCTGGCACGGCGGCCCCGGACATCAGATCCGTGCCGTCCTCGGCAACACCCGGCAGACCGCCGTCGGCTACCGCCTCCCCGTCCTCGAACTGCTGCGCACCGAGGACGAGTCGGCGGCCGTCGGCCACCTCGGGCCCGATCTGCTCAGCCCCGGCTGGGACGGCACCGCTGCCGCCACCGCCACCGCCCGGCTGTCCGCCGACCCGTCCCGGCCGCTTGGCGAAGCCCTCCTGGATCAGCGCAATCTCGCCGGGATCGGCAATGTCTACAAGTCCGAACTGGCCTTCCTGGCCCGGGTCACCCCCTGGCTCCCGGTGGGTGAACTGCCCGACGGTGTTCCCGAACGGCTGGTGGCCACCGCTCACCGGCTCCTGGAGGCGAACAAGGACACCTTCGACCGCCGGACCACCGGACCGGGGGCACCGAACCGGCCCCGGCTCCATGTGTACGGGCGCGCGGGCCGGCCCTGTCTGCGGTGCGGGGCCGCCATCCGCAGGGCCGGGCAGGACGACAGCAGGGGTGAGCGTGTCAGCTACTGGTGCCCCGGCTGCCAGTCGGGCCCGGCCGGCCCGTGAACACCCGCTGTTCCACCGGCACAGTCATTGACACCCCGTCAGATCTGGTCGTGCGGTCCCGCCACGCCACTCAGGGCGTACGGCCTCACCGGGTGCACCGCACTTCTCACCGGCGCGGCGTTGACCACCGGCCGGATCAGCCGTCCGAACGGCGGCGCGGCCATGTCCTGGTGATCTCCCGGGTGGCCATACGTCCTCGGTACGCCGTCACATGGACCGGAAGCAGGCTCAGCCCCCAGCCGCCGGCGGCGACCGCCCCCTCGACGAGTCCGGCGCGCTCGGGGACGAGCACCAGCCGCAGCACGGCCCACCACCACAGCGCTCCGGCCAGCAGCACGGCCGTGCGGCCGAAGCCGATCCCGCGTCGCGGCATGGCCGCCTCCCTCAGGTCCACCCGGGACCGGCGCGATCATCCGAGCCGGAACTCTCCCGAAACGATCCCGGCGGACCGGGGAACCGATCCGCGTACCGGCCTCGGCGCGCTCCGCGCACCGCCCGTCCGCACATCACACTCGGTGAGGTTCGCCAGTGCAATCGCAAACGTGCGCGATCCTCGCGGCCCGCCCGCCGCCGCACCGCGGCCTCCAGCGCACCTCCAGCACTTCTCGTGCGGCTCTCCAGCGACTTTTCGCCCGGCTCCGGTATCAGGCGGCCGAAAGACGTCTTCTCCACCGGTGCGCCAAAACTTTTCCGGGCATTTCCCCGGCCGGGATGTCCGGGGGTTCCGCGGTTCCTCCCGATACCGGACATTCCGCGGTTCTTCTGTGATCAAAACCGAAGCTCCGGAACGCCGCAACTTCTCCGCGAGCACATCACCATCGGAAGAAAGCCCTTTCCCCGCCGCCGGCCGGCCGCTCATCAGCCAAATCGCCGGAACAGCCATTCCGGCATGACATCGGAGTCCGTCAGCGGTGGCCCGAATTCGTATCCGTGCCGCCCCCAGTGCCCCATCGGCAGGTGACAGCCCTCCTCCTGCACCGTCCCCGTCAGGAAATTCGCGGGGCAGTCCTCCAGCCGCAGCATCTCCCGCCCGGGGCCGTATTCATCACCTTCGGGCCAGCGGATCCACATATTCCACGGCGGGATCTCCTCGGTACCGCTCACTCCCTGCGCAATCACGCAGTGCACGCCCTCATGCCCCGTCTCGAGGGCGCAGTAGAGGCGCCGGCTGAGTTCGAAGCCGCCCTCCAGCCGGGCGAGGGAGGCCAGCTCGTCCTCGCGGAACAGGACCCTGCCGGGACAGGAGATCTGATACAGGGACATGGCTTCGTCTTCCCCTCAGGCGCGGATCCGCCCCGCCGACCGCCCCGGCGGAACCCCCGTAGCCACAGTGTGGCGCCACGGGGGCCGCGAGGTGGGGGAAATGGCCGAGCTGTGCCCGCACGGGGCAATCCGCCCGGCTGAGTTCACTCTGAGCCGCCTCGTCCGGATCTCCGGGATTCCGCCCGGTCCGGACCGCCGGGCTGCCCGGACGGAACCGGGCGGCCCTCAGTACCGGTGACGGAAGCGGCGGGACCGGCAGCGGAACCGGTCACAGAACCCGGCGGTACGGCAGGACCGGCGGCCCTACGCGCTCTCCGCCTGGAACATCCACGCGTGCTTCTCCAGATCACCGGTGAGACCGATGAGGATGTCCTGGCTCACCGGGTCCGGATCCCCGGTCGTCGCGATGCGCTCCCGCATCCGTACGATCACCGCGTCGAGGGCCTTCACCAGCACCTGTACCGCGTCAACATCCTTGATCCACCCCTCCGGCACGGCGCCGATGGCGCTCTGCGACGCCACGGTCGCGGCCCGCCCGTCCGGCGTGACACCGATGGCGGAGGACCGCTCGGCCACGGTGTCCGAGTGCAGCCGGGCGGTGTCGACCACCTCGTCGAGCTGCAAATGCACGGACCGGAAGCGCGGACCGACCACATTCCAGTGCACCTGCTTGGCCACCAGCGAAAGATCCACCAGATCCACCAGCGCACCGCGCAGGGCGTCACCGACCGCCTTGAGGTCGGCCTCGGACAGTGGGCTCTTGACGACAGACATGCATGTCCTCCACTCGGTTGTCGGTGTTTTCCACCATGACATAGGCACTCGAACAAGACATTCGGACGGCCCTCACTCCACCCGAAGCCCGCTCCCGAGCCTCCGTCCGGGCCCTTGGCCCGGCTCCCGGTACCGACCGGATCCGCCCCGTTCCGTACTCAGCAGCGCGCCTACCCCGCTCCCGCGCGCCCAGTCACCGCAATCCACCGTGACCCGGACCACCCGGAGAAGGAGCGAGAGGCAAGCAGCCCGCCGGCGCGGAGCGAGAAAGCACGAACCGAGAAGAAGAAAGCACGAAACCCTACGCAGAAGCCCCGGCTCACCGCCCTGAGGGCAGCGACCGGGGCTCAAGCTCGCACCGTTCCTCACCGAAGCCGTACGGGTCGTCTCCGTACCGCCCGGTGCCATACCGCACCGCACGCGACCGCGCCGTACGCATCACGCAGCGACAACGTCGACGGCCTCCGCCGGCGTCTTGATCGTCACCCGTTCCGTCGGCACACCGGCCACGGACGTCACGGAGACGGAATTCAGCATCGACCGCACCGGTGCGGGCACCGGTTCGCTTGCCGCTGCCGACCGTGCCAGCTCGGCCAGGGACAGCTCGTCGCTCACTTCACGCATGAGCTCGGACATCCGTACGTCAAGCGCGTCGCAAATCGCGGAGAGCAGCTCGGAGGAAGCCTCCTTCTGCCCCCGCTCCACCTCGGAGAGATAGCCGAGCGAAACTCGGGCGGACGAGGAGACTTCGCGCAGAGTACGGCCCTGGCGCTGGCGCTGCCGACGCAGCACGTCACCCAGCAGGCGACGGAGCAGAATCATCGGTGGCTCCCTCCTCGGACCGCGTAGCCGCATCCTTCACGCCCCACCGTACCGCCTCGCGCTGCGGCCGTGCGGGGAGCGATGTCGTGTTCACTCAGGGCTGCAAACATCAATTCCCCCCGTTCTGTTCCGTATCCTTTGCCCGCGCCGTTTCCAGGAGTTCACCCAGCAGCAGGGCGAGCACGCTCCGTACACTCTCTCTACGGATTTCCGCACGGGTGCCGTTCAACCTCAGCACAGCAGTTTTCCCGGTTCCGTTCAGTCCGGCTACAGCCACATGGACCGTGCCGACCGGATTTCCGTCCTGCGGACCGGGCCCCGCCACACCCGTGGTCGCGATGCCCCAGTCCGCGCCGAGCACGGTGCGCGCACCCGCCGCCATCTGCGCGGCGACGGCGGAATCCACGGCCCCGCGCTGGGCCAGGAGGGTTCCGTCGACCCCCAGGACATCCCGCTTCACATCGGTGGCATAGGCCGTCACCGATCCGCGGAAGGAGGCCGAGGCTCCGGGCACACCGGTCAGCTCGGCGGCCACCAGACCGCCGGTGAGGGACTCGGCCGCCGCGACCGTCTCGCCGCGTTCGGTGAGAAGCGCGAGAATCCGTGCCGCGGTGGCGTCCGCCCCGGAGGTGGTCACCGGTCGGTCACCCCGGCGGTTCCGCGCTCCTTGGCCAGACCCCGGCGCCGCAGCAGAATCGCCTGCCGTACGTAGTCGAGGCCGGTGATCACCGTCAGCGCGACCGCGAGGGCCATCACCCAGAAGCGCATGGTCGCCAGCGGCCCGGTGAGCGCCAGGACGTACATGCCGACCGCCGTGCCCTGCGCCAGCGTCTTCAGCTTGCCGCCGCGACTGGCCGGAATCACTCCGTGACGGATCACCCAGAACCGCATCAGGGTGATTCCCAGCTCGCGGAAGAGGATCAGCGCGGTGACCCACCACGGAAGATCACCGAGCGCCGAGAGACAGATCAGTCCGGCGGCCATGATCGCTTTGTCGGCGATCGGGTCGGCGATTTTCCCGAAATCCGTGACCAGGTTGTACGCGCGGGCCAAATGCCCGTCGAAAACATCGGTGATCATGGCGACCGCGAACGCCGCCCAGGCCCAGGCGCGCCAGACCGGGTCGTATCCGCCGTCCTGGAGCAGCAGAAAAACAAACGCGGGGACCAGGAGCAGCCGCACCATGGTGAGGATGTTGGCGATGTTCCAGAGGCTGGCCTGATTGACGGCGGCAGCACCCAGCTTCCCGCCGGGTGCATGCCTTCCGGTGCCGCCCCCCGCGGATGCCGGCACTCCGGTCATCTGGCCGCCTCCTCGCCCGGGATCAGGCCGGCCGTGACCTCGCTGTACCGGTCGGCCGTGACATCGCTGTACTCGGCGATCAGATCGACACCGAGCGTGTCCACCGCCTTCGCCGTGACGATACGGCCGACGGCCAGACCCTCGCCCTCCGTGAAGACCACCTGGCCGTCCGTCTCGGGCGCCTGGTGCGCCGCACGGCCCACGGCCGCCCACTCGCCGTCGTGGCCGGCGTCGCCGTCCACCGACTCGATGAGCACCTCAAGGCTCTCCCCGAGCCGCTCCTCGGCACGCTGCGCGGTCAGCTCCTCGGCGAGCCGCGACAGATGCGCGAGCCGCTCGGCGATCACCTCGGCGTCGAGTTTGTGCTCGTAGCCGGCCGCTTCCGTGCCGTCCTCGTCGGAGTAGCCGAACACACCGATGGCGTCGAGCCGGGCATGGGTGATGAAGCGTTCCAGCTCGGCGAAGTCGGCCTCGGTCTCGCCGGGGAAGCCGACGATGAAGTTGGAGCGGGCACCGGCCTGCGGGGCCTTGCCGCGGATGGTCTCCAGCAGCTCCAGGAACCGGTCGGTGTCGCCGAAGCGCCGCATCGAGCGGAGCACGGCGGGCGCGGAGTGCTGGAAGGAGAGGTCGAAGTACGGCACGACCTTGGGGGTGGAGGTCAGGACGTCGATCAGCCCCGGCCGCATCTCGGCGGGCTGGAGATAGCTGACGCGCACCCGCTCGATGCCGTCGACCTCGGCCAGCTCGGGCAGCAGGGTCTCCAGCAGCCGGATGTCGCCGAGGTCCTTGCCGTACGAGGTGTTGTTCTCGGAGACCAGCATGACCTCCTTGACACCCTGCTCGGCCAGCCAGCGCGTCTCACCGAGAACGTCGGAGGGCCGGCGGGAGATGAAGGAGCCCCGGAAGGAGGGGATGGCGCAGAAGGAGCAGCGCCGGTCGCAGCCTGAGGCGAGCTTCACCGAGGCGACGGGGCTGGTGCCCAGCCGGCGGCGGAGCGGCGCGCGCGGGCCGGAGACGGGTGCGACACCGTCCGGCAGATCGGCCGGAGCGGGCTCCGCGGGCGGCTCGGCGGGCGCGCCGTGACCCGGCAGCGCCACACCGGTGGCCCCCTGCCGTTCGGCGGGGCTCAGCGGGAGCAGCTTGCGGCGGTCGCGCGGGGTGTGCGAGGCGTGGATGCCGCCGTTGAGGATGGTCTGGAGCCGGTCGGAGATGTCGGCGTAGTCGTCGAATCCGAGCACACCGTCGGCCTCGGGCAGCGCTTCGGCCAGCTCCTTGCCGTACCGCTCGGCCATGCAGCCGACCGCGACCACGGCCTGGGTTCTGCCGTGGTCCTTGAGATCATTGGCTTCGAGCAGGGCGTCGACGGAGTCCTTCTTGGCGGCTTCGACGAATCCGCAGGTGTTGACGACGGCGACATCCGCGTCGGCGGCTTCCTCGACGAGCTGCCAGCCGTCTGCTGCCAAGCGGCCTGCCAGCTCCTCCGAGTCCACCTCGTTACGGGCGCAGCCAAGAGTGACAAGGGCGACGGTACGGCGTTCGGGCATGAGCTCAAGACTACTTTGTCCTGGCCCACGTCCCTGCCGCGAGGTTCCGGCCCCCGGTGGGCGGTTCTGTCCGCCTGTGTCCCCATCGGGGGCCGATCCGGTCACGGAAGCCGCCGTCGCGCCGTCCCTCCGGGGAGGGACGGCGGGGGCGTACGCGGACGGCACGCGTACCGGCGCACCGCGCCGGTCAGCCCGCCTCGGGGTCGCCCTCCGTGTACGAGAGCCGCTGCACCTGGCCCGGCTGGAACTCGTTCTCGACCAGCTTGCCGTTCACATAGAGCTCGATCACGCCGGCGTTCCCCAGGATCAGATCGACCCGCTCGTCGTCCTGGAAGGTCTTGGAATCACCCTTGTTCAGGGTGCCGTCGAAGAAGATCTTGCCGTTGGCGGCCTTGGCCGAGATCCAGCTCTTGTCCTCGATCACCGTGAGCCTGACCGTCACCTTGTCCTTCGGCACCGCCGCGATGGCGCTGTCCGAGGGATCGGGCTTGGGGTCGGCGGGCTTCTCGCGGGACGGCTGCGGTGTGGCCGACCCCTCGTCGGCGCCGGCCGGTCCCTCCGCCACCTGGGTGGTCCGGCGCGGCTCCTCACCGTCGCTGAAGAGGGTGAAACCGACGAATCCGACGACGGCGACGATCGCCGCGACCATGGCCGCGGTCCAGTTGGGACGGCGCGGTTCCGGCCGGATGCGCTCGGCCTCGAACAGGGGTGCGGCCGGGGTCGGCGCGGGCCGTCCGCCGCGCTCGGAGTCGTACCGCGCCACCAGCGGGGCGGGGTCGAGCCCCACCGCCTGCGCGATCATGCGGATGTGCCCGCGGGCGTAGACATCGCCGCCGCTGCGGGTGAAATCGTCGTGCTCGATCGCCTGGATGATCGGGACGCGCACCCGTGTGGAGGCACTGACCTCGTCGAAGGTCAGGCCGGATCCGATCCTGGCCTGGTGGAGGACTCGGCCGATCGAGGGCGGCTCCTCCTCGGGGGAAGGCCGGTCGTCTTCGGGGGAGTTGCCGATGGACACGGGGGCGCCTTTCGAGCGTGTAACCACCTGCTGGAGGTTCAGTGTATGACTGGTACGAAAGGGTGGGGCAACCGGGCGACCGGGATCTGTACGCCATCGGAATGGCCCGGTGACCTTCCCGCCGGCGGGCCGGTTTCCCGCCCCTCTCTCCAACTTGACGTATGACCGGTGGAAACGGTTGCCCACCCAACGCCGCGCGAGCCGAACCCTTATGGGTGAGGCTCTCCCCGGATCACCGCGAGCACGCCGTCCAGCTCCTCGGGTTTCACCAGAACGTCACGTGCCTTGGAGCCCTCGCTCGGCCCCACGATGTTCCGCGACTCCATCAGGTCCATCAGCCGGCCCGCCTTGGCGAAGCCGACCCGCAGCTTCCGCTGGAGCATGGAGGTGGACCCGAACTGCGTGGAGACGACCAGTTCGGCCGCCTGGCAGAGCAGATCCAGATCGTCGCCGATCTCCTCGTCGATCTCCTTCTTCTGCCGGGAGCCGACGACCACGTCCTCCCGGAAGACGGGGGCCATCTGGTCCTTGCAGTGCTGGACGACGGCCGCGACCTCCGCCTCGGTGACGAAGGCGCCCTGCATCCGGGTCGGCTTGTTGGCCCCCATCGGCAGAAAGAGTCCGTCGCCCTTGCCGATCAGCTTCTCGGCACCCGCCTGGTCGAGGATGACGCGGCTGTCGGCGAGCGAGGAGGTCGCGAAGGCGAGCCGGGACGGCACATTCGCCTTGATCAGACCGGTGACGACATCGACGGAGGGCCGCTGGGTGGCGAGCACCAGATGGATCCCGGCCGCACGCGCCAGCTGGGTGATGCGGACGATCGCGTCCTCCACGTCACGCGGCGCGACCATCATGAGATCCGCCAGCTCATCCACGATGACCAGCAGATACGGGTAGGGCTGAAGCTCCCGCTCGCTTCCCTCCGGCGGCTTGACCTTGCCCTGGCGCACCGCCTGGTTGAAGTCGTCGATGTGCCGGTAGCCGTACGCGGCGAGGTCGTCGTACCGCAGATCCATCTCGCGCACGACCCACTGGAGCGCCTCGGCGGCCCGTTTGGGGTTGGTGATGATCGGGGTGATCAGATGGGGAATGCCCTCGTACGCGGTGAGTTCGACCCGCTTGGGGTCGACAAGCACCATGCGCACATCCTCCGGAGTCGCCCTTATCATCACCGACGTGATGAGGCAGTTGATGCACGACGACTTTCCGGAGCCGGTCGCTCCGGCGACCAGGATGTGCGGCATCTTGGCGAGATTCGCCATCACATAGCCGCCCTCGACATCCTTGCCGAGCGCGACCAGCATCGGATGATCGTCCTCCGCCGCGTCCGCGAGCCGCAGTACATCGCCGAGGTTGACCATCTCGCGGTCGGTGTTGGGGATCTCGATGCCGACCGCGGACTTGCCGGGAATCGGCGAGATGATCCGCACATCCGGGCTGGCGACGGCATAGGCGATGTTCTTGGTCAGCGCGGTGATCCGCTCGACCTTCACGGCCGGGCCGAGCTCGACCTCGTACCGGGTCACCGTCGGGCCCCGGGTGAAGCCGGTGACGGCCGCGTCGACCTTGAACTCCATGAAGACATTGGTCAGCGAGGCGACCACGGTGTCATTGGCGGCGCTGCGGGTCTTGCCGGGCCCGCCGCGCTCCAGCAGATCGAGCGCGGGCAGCGAGTAGGTGATGTCACCGGAGAGCTGGAGCTGTTCGGCACGGGCCGGCAGCGGCTGGGGCTCGGGCGCCGGCTTGGTGAGATCCGGTACGGCCCCGCCCCTCCCGGCCGGTGCGGTCCGCTCGGCGCTCCCGGGCCGCTCCCGCTCGGCGGCGGGGCCGGCGGGCGCGGCGCCCGGTGCCTGCCGGGAGACGGCCCGCTGCCGCTCCGCGGTGAGATCCCGGGTGAGGTCGGCGACGAGCGGCGAGGGCGGAAGGCCGTTGTAGACCGCTCCGTCGAGCGCGGCGGCAGCGGCGGCGGCCACATCGACGGCGTCCATGGGGCGGCCCAGCGGGGAGATGATATCCTCTCCCCCGCCCCGGGCGCCCCGGCGGCGGCCGGGCGCCTCCGGCTCGGCGTCGTCCGCGTCACCGGGGGCGTACGCCGGCGGCGCGCCGCGACGGCGCGCGCCGGGCCGTCCGCCGCGTCCCTGAACGGTGTCGCGCCACTGCTCCTCGTACCGCTGATCGTCCTCGTCGGCCTCCTCCGGCTCCGGCAGCGGGGCGATGAGGCCCAGCCGGGTGCCGAGGAGCCGCAGCCGCTGCGGGATGGCGTTGACGGGGGTCGCGGTGACGACCAGCAGCCCGAAGACGGTGAGCAGGAGCAGCAGGGGTACGGCGAGCACCTCGCCCAGCGCGAAGATCAGCGGCTCGGACGCGCCCCAGCCGATCAGCCCGCCGGCGTCCTGCACCGCCTCCGTACGGCTGCGCTCGGGGGCGCCGCAGGCGATGTGCACCTGGCCGAGCACCCCGATCAGCAGCGCCGAGAGGCCGATCACGATCCGGCCGTTCGCCTCGGGTTTCTCCGGGTGGCGGATCAGCCGGGCGGCGACGACACCCAGCAGTATCGGAACCAGCAGATCGAGCCGGCCGAAGGCTCCGGTCACCAGCATCTCGACCAGATCGCCGACCGGGCCGCGCAGATTGGACCAGGTGCCGGCGGCGACGATCAGGGCCAGCCCGAGGAGCAGCAGCGCGAGGCCGTCCTTGCGGTGCGCCGGGTCGAGCCCCTTCGCGCCCCGCCCTATGCCCCGGAAGAGGGCACCCACGGCATGCGCGAGCCCCAGCCAGAGGGCGCGCACCAGCCGGTACACACCCCCGGTGGGTGAGGGCGCCGGTTTGGGCACGGGCTTCCTGGCAACGGCCTTCTTCCCGGCGGGCTTCCGGGCCGGGGCCTTCCCGGCGGGTGCTTTCCCGGCCGGGACGCGCTTCGGGGCCGCGGCCTTCTTGGCAGCGGGTTTCCGCGCGGGCGCCACCTTCTTCGCCGCACCCGCCGCGCCTGCCGCACCGGCGGAGCCCGGGGACCGCCCGCTGCCCGCCGCCCCCGCACCACCGCTCGTACGGCCCGCGCGCGGCTTCGCGGTACTCGCCGCGTCCTGGGAACTCTTGCCGGACGTACGTGGGGCCATGGTGGTGAGGTTACCGGTGTGAGCGGCGGTGGACACGTGTGCCCACCCCTTCACCCGTTCGTGTCGCCGATGACCGCTCCGGAGTGACGTCTGCTCAAGCGGGAGCGGGGCGCGGGGAGTCAACCTCCGTACCGTGCGCCCGCTCCGCCGGAGGCCGGCGGGCCGACGCCGAAAACCCGCCCGGACCGGTTGTTCCGGTCCGGAGCGGGTCAGTGCGGCGCGGGCGGGGTGTTGCCGCCGGTGCCCGGTTCCAGGGCGTCCAGGGCACGGCGCAAACCCGTGAGTTTGCGTTCGAGATGGGCGGCGGTGGCGACCGCGGCGCCGTCGGCCGATTCGTCGTCCAGCTGTTTGGTGAGCGCCTCCGCCTGTTCCTCGACCGCCGCGAGCCGCGCGGACAGCTCGGCGAGCAGCCCCGCGGCCTCCCGGCCGCCGATGGACGGACCCAGCGGTCCGCCGGCCGCGCCGGCCGACGACCCGGCGGCCGCGGCGGGAGTCTGCCCGCCGCTTTCGAGCTGGAGACGCAGCAGCGCCGCCTGCTCCCGCAGCTGGCAGTTCTTCATGTACAGCTCGACGAAGACCGAGACCTTCGCCCGCAGCACCCAGGGGTCGAACGGCTTGGAGATGTAGTCGACCGCACCCGCCGCGTATCCCCGGAAGGTGTGGTGCGGACCGTGGTTGATCGCGGTGAGAAAGATGATCGGGATGTCCCGGGTCCGCTCTCTCCGCTTGATGTGCGCGGCGGTCTCGAATCCATCCATGCCGGGCATCTGAACGTCCAGCAGGATGACCGCGAAGTCATCTGTCAGCAGCGCCTTGAGCGCTTCCTCTCCCGACGATGCCCGCACCAGTGTCTGATCGAGCGCGGAGAGAATGGCCTCCAGCGCCAGCAGATTCTCCGGCCGGTCATCGACCAGGAGGATCTTGGCCTTCTGCACCATGCCCCGTCCTCCTCGCCCCGGCTTGGGGTCTCCCCGGCTCCATGAGCCGGGGGACGCACCGGGCGCCGCCCCAGGGGACGACTCACTTGTGTCGCCCGTCCTTGTGCCGGTCATGGTAGCCGCACCCCACCCATCGCCACACCCTGTCACCACGATGTCACTGTGCACATAGCAGAAACGTAACGGGAGTCCAAAAGGTTCCCCGTATAACGCCCTCTCACACCCTCCTGGCCACCGTCAGTCATGAACTGCCCAAGATCCGAACGTAATTCGCTCACCTCTGATGCATCCACTGCTCCATCACTGACAGCAAGTGATCGGGATCGACTGGTTTGGTGACATAGTCCGAAGCACCCGACTCGATCGCCTTCTCCCGGTCGCCCTTCATCGCCTTCGCCGTGAGCGCGATGATCGGCAGCCCGGCGAACTGCGGCATCCTGCGGATCGCGCTCGTCGTCGCGTAACCGTCCATCTCCGGCATCATGATGTCCATCAGAACAACCGTCACATCGTCGTGCTGCTCCAGCACCTCGATGCCCTCCCGGCCGTTCTCCGCGTACAGCACCGAGAGTCCGTGCTGCTCCAGCACGCTGGTGAGCGCGAACACATTGCGGATGTCGTCGTCGACGATCAGCACCTTCTCATTGTCGAAGGCGAAGGTGCGACGCGGCTCCTGCGGCTCGGCGGTCTCCTCGGCGCCCGTCTCCGGACGGTAGCCGGATCCGGAACCCGCCGGCGAGCCGGACGGCGTCGGAGAGGCGGGCAGTGCCGACCGCTCCTCCATCGCCCCGATCGCCTTGCGCCGGCGCCGGAAGAGCGCCGCGGGACCGCTGTGCGGCTCCGGCTGCACCGGCCGCTCCAGCTGCGGGAATCCATCCGCCGCACCGTGCTCGTCCTCGCCCGTGCCGTGCCCCGGCCCCATCGGCTCGGTGGGGTGCAGCGGCAGATAGAGCGTGAAGGTCGAGCCCCGCCCCGGCTCACTCGCCGCGTGGATCTCACCGCGCAGCAGCCGGGCGATCTCCCGGCTGATCGACAGCCCCAGACCCGTACCGCCGTACTTGCGGCTGGTCGTCCCGTCGGCCTGCTTGAACGCCTCGAAGATCACCCGCATCTTGCCCGCCGCGATCCCGATCCCGGTGTCCGTCACCGAGAACGCGATCAGCCCGGACTCCGGATCCCGCAGCGAACCGACCTCCAGCAGCTGCTCGCGGATCGCCTGCGGCACATCGGCCCCGGCCGGACGGATCACCAGCTCCACCGCACCCGAATCGGTGAACTTCACCGCGTTCGAGAGCAGATTGCGCAGCACCTGGAGAAGCCGCTGCTCATCCGTGTGCAGCGTCGCGGGCAGCTCCGGCGAGACCCGTACGGAGAAATCGAGACCCTTCTCCGCCGTCAGCGGCCGGAAGGTCGCCTCCACGTAGTCGACCAGCTGCACCAGCGCGATCCGGGTCGGGCTGACATCCATCTTGCCCGCCTCGACCTTCGACAGATCGAGGATGTCGTTGATCAGCTGGAGCAGATCCGAACCGGCACCATGGATCGTTTCCGCGAACTCCACCTGCTTCGGCGAGAGATTGCGCTCCGCGTTGTCCGCCAGCAGCTTCGCCAGAATCAGCAGCGAGTTCAGCGGAGTCCGCAGCTCGTGCGACATATTGGCGAGGAACTCGCTCTTGTACCGCATCGACACCGCGAGCTGCTCGGCCCGCTCCTCCAGCACCTGCCGGGCCTCTTCGATCTCGGTGTTCTTCACCTCGATGTCGCGGTTCTGCTGGGCCAGCAGCTCCGCCTTCTCCTCCAGCTCCAGATTGGACTCCTGAAGCGCCTTCTGCCGGTTCTCCAGCTCCGCGGAGCGCTCCCGCAGCTGCTCGGTCAGCTCCTGCGACTGCTTCAGCAGCACCTCCGTCTTGGAGTTGACACTGATGGTGTTCACACTGGTCGCGATCATCTCCGCGATCTGGTTGAGGAAGTCCCGCTGGATCTGGGTGAACGGCTGGAAGGACGCCAGCTCGATCACCCCGAGCACCTTCCCCTCGAAGAGCACCGGCAGCACGATCACATGCGCCGGGGACGCCTCCCCGAGCCCCGAGGAGATCTTCAGATACCCCGGCGGCACATTCACCTGAATCGTGCGCTTCTCCTCGGCCGCCGTGCCGATCAGCGTTTCGCCGGGACGGAAGGAGGTGGGCATCAGCCCGGCCGAGTAGCCGTAACTGGCCCGCATGCACAGCTCGTACGAGCCGTCCTGGCCACTGCCCACCACATCCGGCCCGCCCACCTGGGTCGCCAGGAAGAAGGCACCGTGCTGCGCCGAGACGACCGGCGTCAGCTCACTCATGATCAGCGAGGCCACGTCGTCCAGATCGCGCCGCCCCTGCATCAGACCGGAGATCCGGGCCAGATTGCCCTTCAGCCAGTCCTGCTCCTCATTGGCGAGCGTGGTGTCGCGCAGATTCGCGATCATGGTGTTGATGTTGTCCTGGAGGACCTGGATCTCGCCGGCGGCATCCACATCGATCTTGAGATTGAGATCACCGCGGGTCACCGCCGTCGCCACGGCCGCGATGGCGCGCACCTGACGGGTGAGGTTCCCGGCCATCTCGTTCACCGACTCGGTGAGATCGCGCCAGGTGCCGTCCACGTCACGGACCCGGGCCTGACCGCCCAGCTGCCCGTCCGTACCCACCTCACGGGCCACCCGGGTGACCTCCCCGGCGAACGACGACAGCTGATCGACCATGGTGTTGATCGTGGTCTTCAGCTCCAGGATCTCGCCCCGCGCGTCGATGTCGATCTTCCGGGTGAGGTCACCGGTGGCGATGGCGGTGGTGACGGTGGCGATCTGCCGCACCTGACCGGTCAGATTGGACGCCATCGAGTTCACCGACTCGGTGAGGTCCTTCCAGGTGCCCGAGACACCCGGCACCCGCGCCTGCCCGCCGAGCCGGCCGTCCGTGCCCACCTCGCGCGCGACCCGGGTCACCTCGTCGGCGAACGACGACAGCGTCGTCACCATCGTATTGACCGTGTCGGCCAGCTCCGCGACCTCGCCGCGCGCCTCGACCGTCACCTTCTTGGTCAGATCGCCGTTGGCCACCGCCGCCGAGACCCGCGCGATGTTCCGCACCTGATTGGTCAGGTTGTTGGCCATCAGATTGACGTTGTCGCTGAGGTCCTTCCAGATACCGGTGACCCCGCGCACCCGCGCCTGGCCGCCCAGTACGCCCTCGGTGCCCACCTCGCGCGCCACCCGGGTCACCTCGTCGGCGAAGTCCAGCAGCTGGTCGACCATGGTGTTCACGGTCGTCACCAGTTCGAGGATCTCGCCCTTGGCGTCCACGGTGATCTTCTTCGACAGATCGCCCTTGGCCACCGCGGTGGTCACCTCGGCGATATTGCGCACCTGGGAGGTGAGGTTGTTCGCCATGAAATTGACGGACTGGGTGAGGTCCTTCCAGGTGCCGCTGACACCCTGCACCTCCGCCTGGCCGCCCAGAATGCCCTCGGTGCCCACCTCGCGCGCCACCCTGGTGACCTGCTCCGCGAAGTTGGAGAGCTGGTCGACCATGGTGTTGAGCGTGTTCTTCAGCTCAAGGATCTCGCCCCGCGCGTCCACATCGATCTTCTGCGACAGATCACCCCGCGCCACCGCCGTGGCGACCTGCGCGATGCTGCGGACCTGGCCGGTCAGATTGGACGCCATCGAGTTCACCGAGTCGGTCAGATCGCGCCAGACCCCGGCCACCCCGGGCACCTGCGCCTGACCGCCCAGCCGGCCGTCCGTACCCACCTCACGGGCCACCCTGGTGACCTGGTCGGCGAAGGCGGAGAGCTGGTCGACCATCGTGTTGATGGTGTTCTTCAGCTCAAGGATCTCGCCCCGCGCGTCCACATCGATCTTCTGCGACAGATCACCCCGCGCCACCGCCGTCGTCACCTGGGCGATCTGCCGGACCTGAGAGGTCAGGTTCCCGGCCATGAAGTTGACGGAGTCGGTGAGCTCCTTCCAGGTGCCGCTGACGCCGTCCACCCGGGCCTGGCCGCCGAGCCGGCCCTCGGTGCCCACGTCCCGCGCCATCCGGGTCACCTGATCGGCGAAGGAGGAGAGCTGCGCCACCATCGTATTGACGGTGTTCTTCAGCTCCAGCATCTCCCCGGCCACATCCACCGTGACCTTCTGCGACAGATCGCCCCGCGCCACCGCGGTCGTCACCTGCGCGATGTCCCGCACCTGACCCGTCAGATTCCGGAACGCCGTGTTCACCGAATCGGTCAGGTCCTTCCACGTACCCGCCGCACCCGGCACCTGCGCCTGACCGCCCAGCCGGCCCTCGACACCGACCTCCCGGGCCACCCGGGTCACCTCGGAACCGAAGGAGGAGAGCTGCGCCACCATCGTATTGACGGTGTTCTTCAGCTCCAGCATCTCCCCGGCCACATCCACCGTGACCTTCTGCGACAGATCGCCGTTCGCGACCGCGGTCGTCACCTGCGCGATGTCCCGCACCTGACCCGTCAGATTCCGGAACGCCGTGTTCACCGAATCGGTCAGGTCCTTCCACGTACCCGCCGCACCCGGCACCTGCGCCTGACCGCCGAGCAGCCCCTCCGCGCCGACCTCGCTGGCGACCCGGGTCACCTCGTCCGCGAAGGTGCGGAGCGTCTCGGTCATCTGGTTGATCGTCTCGGCGAGCTGCGCGACCTCGCCGCGCGCGCTGACGGTCACCTTCTGCGACAGATCGCCGTTGGCCACCGCGGTGGTCACCTCGGCGATGCCGCGCACCTGCGAGGTGAGATTGCCGGCCATGGTGTTGACGGAGTCGGCGAGGTCCTTCCAGACGCCGGCCACCCCGGGCACCTCGGCCTGACCGCCGAGCTCCCCCTCGGTCCCGACCTCGCGGGCCACCCGGGTCACCTCGGAGCCGAGCGCCTGGAGCTGGTCCACCATCGTGTTGACGGTGTTCTTCAGCTCCAGCATCTCCCCGTCGACATGGACGGTGACCTTCTGTGACAGATCGCCCTTGGCGACCGCCGTGGTGACCAGCGCGATGTCCCGCACCTGGGCCGTCAGCCGGTCCGCCATGGTGTTCACGGAGTCCGTCACATCACGCCATGAACCGGACATGCCGCGGACCTGGGCCTGGCCGCCGAGCTTGCCCGCCGTACCGACCTCCAGCGCCACCCGGGTCACCTCGTCGGTGAACACCGAGAGCTGATCCACCAGGCTGTTCACCGTCCGCGCGACCTTCAGCGACTCACCGCGCAGCGGTCGTACGCTCTCGTCCGCGCCGTGCGAACGCAGCTCCATCCGCTGCTGGAGATCGCCCTCGGCGACCGCGGAGAGCACCCGGCTCACCTCGGAGAGCGGCCGGGACAAATCGTCCACCAGGGCGTTCGAGGCGTCGATGGCCGAGGCCCAGGAGCCCTCACAGGCACCCGTCTCCAGCCGTTCTGTGAGCTTTCCCTCCCGCCCGGCGACCCTGCGCACCCGCGCCAGCTCTCCGGTGAGATGCACATTGCGGTCGGCGACCTGGTTGTAGACGGCCGCGATCTCGGCCATCAGATCGTCGCCCGACACGGTCAGCCGCTTACGGAAATTGCCATCGCGCATCGACTCCAGAGCCGCCAGCAGCTTGTTCAGCGCCGCTGTGTCGACCTCCGTGGTCGCATTGCTCCGGGCTCGTCCGCCTTTCGCACGCGTGCTTGTGCCACGCGTTGCCACGCCAGACTCCACCGTGTCCCTCCCGCAGGGGTTGGCCGTACTGCTCCGGGTGTATCAGGAAGCCTGCCCAGTGTTTCACCCAAGCGGAACCAGGCCATAACAGTTCGGCAGCATCGCTCGGCGTCCCCGCACCCGGAGGGCGGAAACAGCGGCAACCTGCATCCGCTCGGACAGCGAAGGTAAGTAACCTGGCATCCGGCTGTCCAACCGCCCCGGTCCGCCCGGTCGGGTCGAAGTGGGCGAGAGAACTACCACCGGGCACCGGGAGGGGCAGGCCGAACATGGCGGAGCCGGGCGTCGAGACGCGTACAAGGAGTTCTGTGATCACCGCGCGGGCGGCTGCCACCTTCGATCCGGTCGGGCGGTCCGTGGCGACCGCACGGGCTTTTGTCCGCGACACCCTCCAGGGGTGGGGCTACAGCGAAGTCGTCGATGACGCCGTCGTCCTCACCAGTGAACTGGTCACCAATGCGGTCATCCACGCCGGAACATCGGCGGACGTGCTCTGCCTGCGGCTGGGGGACAGTGTCCGTATCGAAGTCGGCGACCGCTATCCCGAACGCGAGGTGCCGATCCAGGCCGCCGGGCACTCCTTCGGCAATCTCGACAGCGAGAACGGCCGCGGCCTGATGCTGTGTTCGGCCCTCGCCTCCCGCTGGGGTGTCGAATACACCCCCACCAACAAGCAGGTGTGGTTCCAGCTCGATCTGCCGCAGCGCCCGGTCGGCACCCGCTCCGCGGGCCCCGTTCTCCCGACCGCGATGCTCCCGGTCGCCGACGAGCGGGTGAGGGTCGCCGTCACCCAGATCGACCGCGCCGGCGCCATCTCGGTCTGGAACGAGGACGCCGAGCACGTCTTCGGTTACGCCGCCGAGCAGGTCATCGGCAAACCCCTGGCCGACCTCGCCGCCTGGCCGCAGACCCCCGGCATCGGCACCGGTTTCGCCGAGGCGCTCCAGCTCTCCCGCTGGGAGGGCAGTTACGGCATCCGGGGCACCGACGGCCGGGTCATCCCCGTGTACGCCTCCCATCTGCGGGTACGCGACAGCCGGGGCGAGCCGTCGACCGTCTGTCTGCTGGTGCGGGACGAGGAGCGGGCGGTCCTCCAGACCCCGCAGCGCGTCCCGGTCTCCGAATCGGGCACCGAGAGCCACAGCACCGACCCGTTCGAGGTCTTCATCGGCTCCCCCGCCCCCGACGATCTGGACGGGCTCCTCCAGCGCACCGTGGAGCGCGCCCGTGACATGCTCGACGGCGACGCCGCCTTTCTGCTGCTCGCCACCGATGACGAGACGGAGCTGGAGGTACGGGCCAGCACCGGCCTTCCCTCGGCCCGCCAGCGGTTCGCCCGGGTCCCCGTCGAGGCGGGCACGGGCCGGTACGGCTCGGCGAGGATGCCGGCGGTTCACGACGATCTGACGGCGGTTCCGGGCGCGGTGCCGCTGCTCAGTTCCACCGGTATGCGTTCCGTGGTGACCGTGCCGCTCAAGGTGGAGGGCCGGCTCACCGGCTCTCTCGGGGTGGCGGCGGAGTCCCCCGGCCGCTACTCCAACGAGGAGGCCCTGCGGCTCCAGTTCGCCGCCGACCGGATCGCGCTGGCCGTGGAGTCCGCCCGGCTGGGCGAGCTCGAACGCCTCCGGCGCGGTTCGCTCTCCTTCCTCGTGGAGGCGTCCGATCTGCTGGCCGGAACCCTCGACCGGGACCAGACGCTGGCCCTGATGGCACAGATGACGGTCCCGACCCTGGCGACCTGGTGCGCGGTGTACACGATCGCCGATCCGGCGTCGGATCCGTATCTGAGCTTTGTGCTGCACGAGGACGAGGACCGCATCGACGGCCTCAAGGCCCTGCTCTCCAAGATCGCCCCACCCGAGCCGGTGACGACCCCGGGCGCCCGCGTGTGGGGCGCCCCGTCGGAGGCGGCCCAGAAGGCCGCCGTACTGGCCTCCAGGCAGGAGCTCGGCCTCGGTGTCACCTCCCCGGTCTCCCCCGGCATCGGTACGACGCTGGCGACGGCCGCCGCGGTCGGCGGAGAGACGGTCGTACTCCCCCTGGTGGCCCGGAACCGCGTGATCGGCATGCTGACCCTCGGCAAGCCGTCCGACGACCACTTCCGCCAGGAGATCCTGGAGCTGGCCGAGGACCTCTCCCGCCGGGCCGCCCTCGCGCTGGACAATGCCCGGCTGTACTCGGAGCGCGTCTCGATCAGCCAGTCCCTCCAGCGCAGTCTGCTGCCCCCGGAGAGCCCGGCGATCCCCGGTGTCGAGGTCGAGGTCATCTACCGCGCCGCCGGTGAGGGCAATGAGGTGGGCGGCGACTTCTACGACGTCTTCCCGATCCGGGACGGCGCGTACGGCTTCGCCATCGGCGATGTCTGCGGTACGGGCCCGGAGGCGGCGGCCGTCACCGGTCTGGCCCGCCACGCGCTGCGGCTGCTGGCCCGGGAGGGCTTCGGCGGCCCGGCGGTGCTGGAGCGTCTCAACGCGGCCATTCTGGACGAGGGTGCCCGCAGCCGCTTCCTCACCCTGCTCTACGGCGAGCTCTGGCCCCAGGAGGACGGCAGCGCTCTCCTCAAGGTCGTCTGCGCCGGCCATCCGCTGCCCCTGCGGCTGCGCCCGGACGGCACGGTGGAGCCGGCCGCGGAGCCGCAGCCGCTGCTGGGGGTGATCGAGGATCTGGAGCTGTACGAGCAGATGGTGACGCTGGATCCGGGCGATGTCCTGCTCTGTGTCACGGACGGCATCACGGAGCGCCGGGAGGGCACGAGGATGCTGGGCGACGAGGGCCTGGCCGAGGTTCTCCGCCACTGCACCGGCCTCACCGCCGGCGCGGTCGCCGCCCGGGTGCTCCGCGCGGTGGAACGCTTCGCGGCCGAGCCGGCCTCGGACGACATGGCCATCCTCGCGATGCGCATCCCGCAACCACAGAAGTCCTGAACACAGAGAAGGCCCCCGCCGAATGGCGGGGGCCTTCTTTCATGAGCCCCAATACGGAATCGAACCGTAGACCTTCTCCTTACCATGGAGACGCTCTACCGACTGAGCTATTGGGGCCTTGTTGCTTCGCTTACGCTGTTCAACGAGGTAAAGCATACCCTCATCCAGGGGCTGCTTTGAACCACTCCCGCGAAAGAATCCGAGCTCAGGACGGCCGGCTGCCCTGCACTGCCGGCCGCCGCCGCGACGGCGGGGCCCAGGGCGTACGGAGGCCGGCCGCGCCGGTCCGGGGCCCACTCGCCGGCGGGCCACCGAAGCTCTGGGGGCAGTTGTTTTCGGGCATGCGAAAGGACCCCACACCTAAGGCATGGGGCCCTCTCTCAAAAATTGTTCGGCGGCGTCCTACTCTCCCACAGGGTCCCCCCTGCAGTACCATCGGCGCTGAAAGGCTTAGCTTCCGGGTTCGGAATGTAACCGGGCGTTTCCCTAACGCTATAACCACCGAAACACTATGAAACAATCAACCAGCAAAATGGTTGTTCATGGTTTCAGAACCAACACAGTGGACGCGAGCAACTGAGGACAAGCCCTCGGCCTATTAGTACCGGTCACCTCCAGCGGTTACCCGCCTTCCAGATCCGGCCTATCAACCCAGTCGTCTACTGGGAGCCTTAACCCC